>NZ_FOBJ01000010.1:0-311601 GCF_900109805.1 Variovorax sp. YR750 | reverse complement strand
ATGACGTGGTCGCCCTTCTTCAGGGTGGTGACGCCGGGGCCGACGTCGACCACGATGCCCGCGCCTTCATGGCCGAGGATGGCGGGGAAGATGCCTTCGGGGTCGGCGCCCGAGAGGGTGTAGTAGTCGGTGTGGCAGATGCCGGTGGCCTTGATCTCGACGAGCACTTCGCCGAACTTCGGGCCTTCGAGGTCCACGGTTTCGATGGTGAGCGGGGCTCCGGATTTCCAGGCGACGGCGGCTTTGGTTTTCATGATGTTCGGTCTCGAAAGCGGGGGATGGGGGAGGATTCTCAGGCAGGGCCAGCAGGGAAGATACCCGACATGCCGATGAACCCGGGCAAGTGGCGGAAATCCCAGACCCAGTTTCGCAGCGCGGGAAACTCGTCGAGCGAAATGCCGCCTTCTCCCGCGAGCGCGACGTAGGGAAAGCAGGCGAGGTCGGCAACGGTGGGCCCGGGCGACGACGCGAGCCAGCGCAGGTCCTCGGCGGCGCGTTCGGCGAGATGGTCGTCGAGCACCCGGAACACGGCGCGCGCGCCGCTGCGGCAGGCCTCGATGTCGAGGTGGTGATAGCCGAGCGCGTCGTGCAGCCGCGCGGCCGATGCGGTGCGCGTGATCTCGTCGGCGGTGGCGAGCCACTGGGCGACTTCGCCGCGCAGCTTCGGGTCGGCGGGATACCAGCGGCCCTCCGCGTCGTGGCGGCTCGCGAGGTAGACCAGGATGGCCTGTGCGTCCCGCAGCACGAAGCCGTCGTCGTCGATCACCGGCAGCTGGCCCAGCGGATTGACGTTGGCGAGGAACGCGGCCGACTTGTGCTCGCGGCCGGGAAAGAAGTCGACCGGCACCGTTTGGTACGCAACGCCCAGCCAGGCCAGCATCTGCCGCACCTTGAAGCAGTTGCCCGAGAGCGGATAGTCGTAGAGCTTCAGCATCGTCATGCCGCGGCCCTCACGCCGAAGCGCATGCCGCGCTCGCGCAGCCATCGCCGGTAGGTGACGGAGGAGGTGTCGCCGCGCGTCGGCGTCTCGGCGCGGCCTTCGAGCGGCATGCGCTTGAAGGCGTGGTTCTCCAGGATGGGCTTGTCCTGTCCGAAGATGGTGTGCTGGAAGGCGATGAGTTCCGCGTCGGTGGAGCCGTCGTCGTAGCAGGCGAGCAGGGTGTGGGCGATGACGTGCTCGTCGTCGACCGGCTGCAGGAAGATGCCGATCGCGTCGAGCTCGCCCGCGCGGAAGCTCGACTTGTAGAGCATGGCCGAGAAGGGCTGCATCACGCGGTACTTGTAGAGCACTTCGCTGCCCGAAGCGTCGTGGGCTGCGGAAGCGCGCGGCTGCCAGAAGCGGCAGTCGGTGGCCCAGATCTCGCCGGTGGAGGGCTCCACCTGCACCTGGTACTGCGCCACCTCGGTGTGCGGAACCTTGCCGAGGTAGTCGGCATGCACGAAGGGAAAGTGCGCCATGTCGAGGAAGTTCTCGATCACGCGCAGCCCCGACACCGCGACGCCGATGCCGCCGCAGTCGACGAGGCGACGGCCGGGTTCGCCGTATTCGGGAAAGTCGAAGAGCGGCCGGGCAGGGCGGCCGCTGGGGCAGACCCAGAGGTAGCCGTAGCGCGGCTGCACGGCGAGCTGTGTGCTGCCGAGGCTGCAGTGGGGCATGCCTTCGGCGTCGGTCGACAGCAGCACTGCCTCGCCGAGCAGGCGGGTGGCGCGCGAGGCCGATGGCGCCGGCGCCGGGCCGACGACCAGCCAGTCGTCGAGCATGTTGGGATCGTCGGTGACGAAGGGCATGGTTCTTCTTTCAGCCTTGGGGCATGGCTTCGATTTCGGTGCGCAGCTGGCGGGTTGCTGCGTGCAAGGCCTTCATGGCGGCCGAGCCGGGGGGGGCTTCAGTCCACAGGTGGATGAAGGCGAGCCGGGGCTGGGCATCGAGGACGAGGGCGACGGTTTCCGTGCCGCCGAGCCGGCCGCGCCAGCCGGGAGCGGCCGGCCCTTCGGCTAGGCCATTGCGTGCCAGCGCTTCCCGTGCAGTACCGGCGGACGCGCGGACTGTCAGCGTGCGGCAGAAGTGCCAGCCGGCGGGAACGGCGCCACCCAGCGTATCGGGCGCGGGCGGAGCCTCGGGCGAGAGATGCACCCAGAGCATTCCTGCCGCCTCCGTCGTGCCGAAGGTCTTCGCGCAGACGTTGCGCGGTGCCTGCATGGCCGGATGCGCCGGGATGCTGGCGCATTGCCCGCTGCCGGCCTCGTATTGCCAGCCGTGGTAAGCGCAGGCCAGGCGGTTGTCGATGACCTGGCCCAGCGTGAAGCGCACGCTGCGGTGGGGGCAGCGGTTCTCCCAGGCCTGGGCGGTGCCGTCGGCGGCGCGCCAGAGCGCGAGTTCCTGGCCTTCGGCGAAGCCGGCGACGATGTTGGCGCCCGGGCGCAGGTCGGCCGAGCGCGCGACGGGGTGCCACGGGGCTGTGTTTTCAGGAGTGTTCATGGATCGTGGGGAATGCGCCGAAAGGGCGGCTGTTCGCCGGTGATACCGTACCGTTTCCGCCGCACCGATGAAAGTCACATGAAGAGACGCTGCTTTTCATTCCTGCAACGCTGGGCCGCATGAGCCGCATCGATCTCGCCCTGGTCGAGGCTTTCGTGCTGATCGCCCGCAGCGGCAGCCTCACGAAGGCCGAAAGCCTCTCCGGCGTTTCCAAGGCCACCTTGAGCCGCCAGCTCACGCGGCTGGAGGAATTGCTGGGCGCCCAGCTGCTGCTGCGCAGCCCGCGCCGAATCTCGTTGACCGAGGCCGGCCACGCTTTTCTCGCGCGCGGCGAAGGGCTGCTCGACGAAGTGAAGGGCCGGCTGGAAGAGGCCAGCACCGAGATCCATGCACTGACCACGGGCGTGTCGGGCAGCCTCTCGCTGCTGTCGGACACGCAGTTCAGCACCTCCTTCGTCTGCCACGTGGTCAAGCTGTTCCTGGAGGCTCATCCGGAGGTGCGCTGCCAGCTCGACGTGGCGAACGGCTTCCATGCGCCGCGCATCGCCGATGTCGATTGCTACGTGTGTTCCGAGCCGCCCGACGCGCCGAATCTCGTGGCCAGGCTGCTGGGGCGACTGAACTACGGGCTGTACGCGAGCCCGCAGTACCTGGCGCGGCACGGCACTCCCTCGTCGCCAAGCGAGCTGGCAGCGCACCAGTCGATCGTGATGAAGGAGCCGTCGGAGCGTTCGCAGGCGCTGCTGGTGTCGGGCACGGCCAGCTTCGCCTTCAGGCCCGAGCCCGCCTTCGAGACCAACGACCACTGGGTGATGAAGACCTTCTGCATCGATGGCCTGGGCATTGCACTGCTGCCGGTCTTCTTCGTGCGGCCCGAGCTGGAGCAGGGCGTACTGGTGCCGGTGCTGCCGCAGTGGCAGCCGGAGCCGCGGCGCATCTACTGCGCCTACCAGCGGCAGCGTTACATGGGGCAGAAGCTGCGCTCCTTCGTCGACCTGATGGCGCGCTGCGTGGTCGACATCGATTCGTACAACTACTACGTCGGCTCGACCGCCGCGCGCAGGCGCAGGACGGCCGCGAGAACATAATTGGCCTCCGTTTGCCAGACTCCGACAACCATCATGAAGAAGATCCTCGTCCTCAACGGCCCCAACCTCAACCTGCTCGGCACGCGCGAGCCCGAACAGTACGGTCGCGACACGCTGGCCGACGTCGAACGGCTGTGCAAGGAAACCGGCGCGAAGCACGGCGTGGAGATCGAATGCCGCCAGTCGAACCACGAGGGCGTGCTGATCGACTGGATCCAGGAAGCCGGCCGCGAGGTGGCGGCGGGCAACATGATCGGCGTGGTGATGAACCCGGGCGCCTACACCCACACCTCGATCGCGCTGCACGACGCCATCAAGGGCGCGAGCGTGCCGCTGATCGAACTGCACATCTCGAACGTGCATGCGCGGGAGGAATTCCGCCACCACTCGTACATCTCGCCGGCGGCGAAGGGCATCATCGTGGGGCTGGGCGTGAAGGGCTACATCCTCGCCATCACGGCGCTGGCGACCTGACCCTTCGCCTTCGATCGATCAATCAATAGAGTTGCTTCGGCGCCGAGGCCTTCCAGCTGCGGCTGATGCGGCCCTGGCTGTCGATGCTTTCCAGGTGCACGTCGAAGCCCCAGAGCCGCGCGACGTGCTTGAGCACTTCTTCGGCCGTGTCGTGCAGCGGCAGGTTGTTGCGCTGCGTGTGTCGCAGCGTCAGCGAGCGGTCGCCGCGCATGGCCACGTTCCACACCTGGATGTCGGGCTCGCGGCTGCCCATGTCGTACTGGCGTGACAGCGATTCGCGCAGCGCGTGATAGCCGCTGTCGTCGTGGATGGCCGACACCTCGAGTTCCGATTCGCTCTGGAAGTCGCGGATCGCGAAGAGGCGGAAGTCGCGCATCGTCTTCGGGCTCAGGAACTGGCCGATGAAGCTCTCGTCCTTGAAGTTGCGCATCGCGTAGTCGAGCGTGCGCAGCCAGTCGGTGCCGGCGAAGTCGGGGAACCAGCGACGGTCTTCCTCGGTCGGCTTCTCGCAGATGCGGCGCAGGTCGGTGTACATCGCGAAGCCCAGCGCATAGGGGTTGATGCCGCTGTAGGCGCGGTGGCCCACCGGCGGCTGGAAGATCACGCTGGTGTGCGAGCTGAGCCACTCCATCATGAAGCCGTCGGCCAGTTGGCCGCGGTCGTACATGGTGTTGAGCAGCGTGTAGTGCCAGAAGGTGGCCCAGCCCTCGTTCATGACCTGGGTCTGGCGCTGCGGGTAGAAGTACTGCGCGATCTTGCGCACGATGCGTACCACCTCGCGCTGCCACGGCTCGAGCAGCGCGGCGTTCTTCTCGATGAAGTAGAGAAGGTTCTCCTGCGGCTCCGAGGGGAAGCGCTTGGCGGCATCGGCCTCGGCCGCCTGCTCGCTCTTGCGCGGCAGCGTGCGCCAGAGGTCGTTGACCTGCTGCTGCATGTGGCGCTCGCGCTCGGCGCGCTGCGCGCTTTCCTGTGCCAGCGAGCGCTTCTGCGGACGGCGATAGCGATCGACGCCGTAGTTCATCAGCGCGTGGCATGAATCGAGAAGCTCTTCCACTGCATCGAGGCCGTGGCGCTCCTCGCACTCGGCGATGTAGTGCCGCGCATAGACCAGGTAGTCGATGATGGACGAGGCATCCGTCCACATCCGGAACAGGTAGTTGCCCTTGAAGAAGCTGTTGTGGCCGTAGGCCGCATGCGCGATCACCAGGGCCTGCATGGCCATGGTGTTCTCCTCCATCAGGTAGGCGATGCACGGATCGGAGTTGATGACGATCTCGTAGGCCAGCCCCATGTGGCCGCGCTTGTAGTTCTTCTCGGTCGAGATGAACTGCTTGCCGTACGACCAGTGGCGGTAGATCATGGGCATGCCCACGCTCGCGTAGGCGTCCATCATCTGCTCGGCCGTGATGACTTCGAGCTGGTTCGCGTACACGTCGAGGCCGTAGCCCCTGGCGGTCTTCGCGATCTCGGAGTGGTAGGTCTCGATGAGCTCGAAGGTCCAGTCGGAAGGGCTGGGCAGGCGCTCCAGCCGCGGCAGGCTGGTGGCAGGCGGGGGAGCGGAGACGGCGAGGTTCATGACGTGACCCCTTCCTTCTTGAACAGGTCGCGGAAGACCGGGTAGATGTCTTGTGCGTCGGACACCTTGCGCATCGCGAAGTTGGGCTCCACGCCCTCGAGCTGCTGGTATTCCTGCCACAGGTTCTGCTCGGTCTCCGCCACCTGAACGTAGGCGTAGTAGCGCACCACCGGCAGGATGTTCTCGACCAGCAGCTCGCGGCAGCGGCCGCTGTCCTGGTGCCAGTTGTCGCCGTCGCTGGCCTGCGCGCCGTACACGTTCCATTCGCCGCTGGGGTAGCGCGCCTTGATGATCTCGTCCATCAGCACCAGCGCGCTCGACACGACCGTGCCGCCAGTCTCGGTGGCGTGGAAGAACTCTTCCTCCGTCACCTCCTGTGCCTGCGTGTGGTGGCGCAGGAAGACCAGGTCGATCTTCTCGTAGTGCCGCGTGAGGAACATGTACAGCAGCATGAAGAAGCGCTTGGCCATGTCCTTGCGCGCCTCGTCCATGGAGCCCGAGACGTCCATCAGGCAGAACATCACGGCCTTGGCGCTGGGCACCGGCGTCTTCACGCGGTTGCGGTAGCGCAGGTCGATGGGGTCGATGTAAGGCACGTGCCGCATGGTGCGGCGCAGCTCGGCGATGCGTTCTTCCGTCTCGCGGATTTCCTTCTGGATGAAGGGCTGCTCGACCTGCGGATGCCGCTGCAGGCTTTCGAGGTGCGCCTCCAGCCGCTTGAGCTCCTTGCGCGGTTCGCCCCCCAGCGCGATGCGACGGGCGAGGGCCCCGCGCATCGAGCGCACCACGTGCAGGTTGTTGGGCGAGCCGTCGCTGGTGAAGCCGGCTCGGTGGCTCTTCCACTCGGGCACGTCGGCGATCTGCGTGCGGATGAGGTGCGGCAGCGCGAGGTCGTCGAAGAAGACGCGCATGAACTCCTCGCGCGTGAGGCGGAAGACGAAGTCGTCCTCGCCCTCGCCGCTGTCGCTGGCTTCGCCGCTGCCCGAGCCGCCGTTGCCGCCGCCCTCGGGGCGCTTGATGCGGTCGCCCTTCAGGTACTCCTGGTTGCCCGGGTGCACGTACTCGCGGTCGCCGCCCCGGGCGTGGCCGAACACGGGCTCGGACACGTCGTGGCGCGGCAGGGTCACATCTTCGCCTTGTTCCAGTTCGCGGATGTTGCGGCCGCTGACGGCGCGCCTCACCGCTTCCTGGATCTGCCCCTTGTAGCGCCTGAGGAAGCGCTCACGGTTGCCAATGGACTTGTTCTTGCCCGATAGCCGGCGGTCGATGATCTGCTGCAGGATGGCCACGATGTTGTCAACGCTCCTTGCAAAGAGAAAACGAACGGGACGACGCTTTTTCTATGAACTCTTGCGCACCCGCAGATACCACTCGCAGAGCAGGCGAACCTGCTTGGCCGTGTAGCCCTTCTCGACCATGCGGGTCACGAAGTCTTCGTGCTTCTTCTGCTCGTCGGCACTGCTCTTGGTGTTGAAGCTGATCACCGGCAGGAGCTCTTCGGTGTTGGAGAACATCTTCTTCTCGATCACCGAGCGCAGCTTCTCGTAGCTGGTCCACGCCGGGTTGCGCCCCGCGTTGCCGGCCCGCGCGCGCAGCACGAAGTTGACGATCTCGTTGCGGAAGTCCTTCGGGTTGCCGATGCCGGCCGGCCGCTCGATCTTCTCGAGTTCGGCGTTGAGCGAGGCGCGGTCGAAGACTTCGCCGGTGTCGACGTCGCGGAACTCCTGGTCCTGGATCCAGTAGTCGGCGTAGGTGACATAGCGGTCGAAGATGTTCTGGCCGTACTCGCTGTAGCTCTCCAGGTAGGCGGTCTGGATCTCCTTGCCGATGAACTCGGCATAGCGCGGCGCCAGCAACTCCTTGATGTAGCTGATGTACTTCTGCTCGACCTCCGGCGGGAACTGCTCGCGCTCGATCTGCTGTTCGAGCACGTACATCAGGTGCACCGGGTTGGCGGCCACCTCGGAGCTGTCGAAGTTGAACACCTTCGAGATGATCTTGAAGGCGAAGCGCGTGGAGACGCCGCTCATGCCTTCGTCGACGCCCGCGTAGTCGCGGTACTCCTGGATCGACTTGGCCTTGGGGTCGGTGTCCTTGAGGTTCTCGCCGTCGTACACCTGCATCTTGCTGAAGGTGCTGGAGTTCTCCGGCTCCTTCAGGCGGGTGAGCACCGAGAGCTGGGCCATCATGCGCAGCGTTCCGGGGGCGCAGGGCGCCTTCGCCAGGGACGAGTTGCGCACCAGCTTCTCGTAGATCTTGATTTCCTCCGAGGCGCGCAGGCAATAGGGCACCTTGACGATGTAGATCCGGTCGAGGAAAGCCTCGTTGTTCTTGTTGTTGCGGAAGGCCTTCCACTCGCTCTCATTGCTGTGCGCGAGCACGATGCCATCGAAGGGGATGGCGCCGAAGCCTTCTGTGCCCTTGAAGTTGCTTTCCTGCGTGGCGGTCAGCAGCGGGTGCAGCACCTTGATGGGCGCCTTGAACATTTCCACGAACTCCAGCAGGCCCTGGTTGGCCAGGCACAGGCCGCCGGAGTAGGAGTAGGCATCGGGATCGTCCTGGGCGAAGGTCTCGAGCTTGCGGATGTCGACCTTGCCGACCAGCGAGGAGATGTCCTGGTTGTTCTCGTCGCCCGGCTCGGTCTTGGCCACCGCGATCTGCCGCAGCACCGACGGGTAGCGCTTGACGACCTTGAACTGGCGGATGTCGCCGCCGTACTCCTCGAGCCGCTTGACGGCCCAGGGCGAGAGAATTCGATTCAGGTAGCGGCTCGGGATGCCGTATTCCTTTTCAAGGATCTCGCCGTCCTCGACCGTGTCGAAGAGGCCGAGCGGGGATTCGTTCACCGGCGAGCCCTGGATGGCGTAGAAGGGCACGTGCTCCATGAGCTGCTTCAGGCGCTCGGCGATCGAGCTCTTGCCGCCGCCCACCGGGCCCAGGAGGTAAAGGATTTGCTTCTTTTCTTCCAGCCCCTGCGCGGCGTGGCGGAAATAGGACACCACCTGCTCTATGGCGTCTTCCATGCCATAGAACTCCTTGAACGCCGGGTAGATCTTGATGACCTTGTTGGCGAAGATCCGCGAAAGCCGGGGATCGTTGCGGGTGTCGACCAGCTGGGGCTCCCCGATGGCCTTGAGCATGCGCTCGGAGGCCGTGGCGTAAGCCATGGGATCGCGCTTGCAGATGTCCAGGTAGTCCTGCAGCGAGATGACTTCCTCGCGGGTGCGCTCGTAGCGGGCGGCAAAGTTGCTGATCACATCCATGGTCACGCCTCCTTCAGGTCGATGGGCTTTGTGCCCGATGGCGTGCAGCAAAGGCGTTGCGCAACATTAAAAGGTGTGCCTGCCCATGGCTGCATGCCGCGGAAAACTCCCTTACAACAATCTGCTAACAATCAGCATAAAGCAAAGATTGAACCCGGCAAATCATTTGTTAATTCAGAACCACGCCAGCAAGTAAAGTTCAACAAAAAACAAGGAACAAATTTCCGGATTTCAGGTAAATTCAAAGGCTCGCTTTCCCAATTCTCTCCGGGTGAAAACACCTATGCCGAATGGCCATCGTCCGTCTTTGGCTTTTCTCCGGGAAAAAATCGCCTATTGAGCTTCGAGGCTCAAAAAAGAGGCGTCTCCTGCTGCAATAACGCGCGATCTGCCGTTCGGTTTATTGCTCAGCCCAAAAAAATATAAAAGCAATCCTCGCGCCACTTTTGGGTGGGCGGCTTGCGCGAACCGGCGTGGGAGGCTGGCTCGGGAGAGTGCCGGCATGCTTCGCGAAGGTGCGAAGCGCACTGAAGGCGTGCTCGCCATGAGGCGGGGAGGCCCGCATGCACCAACATGAAGGCCCTGAAACGGCAAAGGGCCGCAGTGCGGCCCTTGCTGGAGGGGGATGCGTCCCTGGGGAGTGAAGTCCCCGGTGTTACATCTCCGATGGGGAGGAGGATCGACGCATTGCGCCGGCACCCGATGGCACGCGGGAACAGCCCTCGGGCTGCCCCTCTTCGCACATCTTTGGTGCCTTCCGATCCGTCAGCTGAAGAATTCCTTCGCCTTGTCGAACCAGCCCTTGTCGGTCGGGCTGTGCTTCTCGCCGCCCTTCTTGAGCGACTCGTCGAGTTCCTTGAGCAGCTTGCGCTGGAACTCCGTGAGCTTCACCGGCGTCTCGACGCGCACGTGGCAGTACAGGTCGCCCGGATAGCTCGAGTTCACGCCCTTGATGCCCTTGCCGCGCAGGCGGAACTGCTTGCCGCTTTGCGTGCCTTCGGGAATGTCGATGGCAGCCGCGCCCTTAAGCGTGGGCACGTTGATCTCGCCTCCGAGCGCCGCCGTGGTCACGCTCACGGGCACCACGCAGTGCAGGTTGTCGCCGTCGCGCTCGAAGATGTCGTGCTTCTTGAGCCGGATCTCGATGTACAGGTCGCCCGGCGGGCCGCCGTTGACGCCGGGCTCGCCGCTGCCGGTCACGCGCATGCGCTGGCCGTCGTCGATGCCGGCGCGGATCTTCACCTCGAGCGTCTTGTTGCGCTTGATCTTGCCCTGGCCATGGCACGCGGTGCAGGGCTCGGGAATGATCTTGCCGCTGCCGTGGCAGGTGGGACAGGTCTGTTGCACGCTGAAGAAGCCCTGGCGCATCTGCACCGCGCCCGCGCCGTGGCAGGTGGTGCAGGTGATGGGCTTGGTACCGGGCTTCGCGCCCGAGCCGTGGCAGGTCTCGCATTCGTCCCAGGTGGGGATGCGGATCTCGGTGGTCTTGCCCTCCGCCGCTTCCTCGAGCGTGATCTCCATCGCGTAGCTCAGGTCGCTGCCGCGGAAGACCTGGCGGCCGCCGCCCCCTCGGCCACGGCCGCCGCCGAACACGTCGCCGAAGATGTCGCCGAAGGCCTCGGCGAAGCCGCCGAAGCCTTCCGCGCCCGGGCCGCCGCGCATGTTGGGGTCGACGCCGGCATGGCCGTACTGGTCGTAGGCCGCGCGCTTCTGCCCGTCGGACAGCATTTCGTAGGCTTCCTTCACCTCCTTGAACTTGGCCTCGGCCTCCTTCGAGGTATCGCCGTGGTTGCGGTCAGGATGGTGCTTCATCGCGAGCTTGCGATAAGCCTTCTTGATTTCTTCCTCGCTCGCGTTCTTGGGGACGCCGAGGGTTTCGTAGTAGTCGCGTTTGGTGGCCATGACAGGTCGATCGGGAGATCAGGGGAGCAGCGGGAACTCGGGTAACTTGAAGCGAGAAAGGCTGGAGCACCTTTTCAGGTGTTCCAGCCTTGTCCAGGGGACTGAAGATCAGCCCTTCTTGACTTCCTTCACTTCGGCGTCGACCACGTTGTCGTCGGCCTGCGCGTGTGCGGAAGCTTCCGCGCCACCGGCGCCGGAGGCTGCCGATGCACCCGCCGCGGCGGCCTGCGATTCGGCATACATCTTCTCGCCGAGCTTCTGGCTCGCGGTCATCAGCGTGTTGGTCTTGTCCTCGATCGCGGCCTTGTCTTCACCCTTGAGGGCTTCCTCGAGGTCCTTGATCGCGGCTTCGATCGCGTCCTTCTCGGCGGCTTCGAGGCTCGCGCCATGCTCGCCCAGCGACTTCTTCACGCTGTGCACCATGGCCTCGCCCTGGTTGCGCGCCTGCACGATCTCGAGCTTCTTCTTGTCGTCGGCCGCGTTCAGCTCGGCGTCCTTCACCATCTTCTGGATCTCGTCCTCCGAGAGGCCCGAGCTCGCCTTGATGGTGATCTTGTTTTCCTTGCCGGTGCCCTTGTCCTTCGCGCCGACGTGCAGGATGCCGTTGGCGTCGATGTCGAAGCTCACCTCGATCTGCGGCGTGCCGCGCGATGCCGGCGGAATGCCTTCGAGGTTGAATTCGCCCAGCAGCTTGTTGCCCGCGGCGATGTCGCGCTCGCCCTGGAACACCTTGATGGTCACGGCAGGCTGGTTGTCTTCCGCGGTCGAGAAGGTCTGCGCGAACTTCGTCGGGATCGTGGTGTTCTTGGCGATCATCTTCGTCATGACGCCGCCCATGGTCTCGATGCCCAGCGACAGCGGGGTCACGTCGAGCAGCAGCACGTCCTTGCGGTCGCCCGAGAGCACCTGGCCCTGGATGGCGGCGCCGACGGCCACGGCCTCGTCGGGGTTCACGTCCTTGCGCGGATCCTTGCCGAAGAAGGCCTTCACCTTTTCCTGCACCTTGGGCATGCGGGTCATGCCGCCGACCAGGATCACGTCGTTGATGTCGCCCACGCTGATGCCGGCGTCCTTGATGGCCAGGCGGCAGGGAGCGATGGTGCGCTCGATCAGCTCGTCGACCAGGCTCTCGAGCTTGGCGCGGGTGAGCTTGATGTTCAGGTGCTTCGGACCCGAGGCATCGGCCGTGATGTACGGCAGGTTGATGTCGGTCTGCGCGCTGTTCGACAGCTCGATCTTGGCTTTCTCGGCGGCTTCCTTCAGGCGCTGCAGAGCGAGCACGTCCTTGCTCAGGTCGACGCCCTGTTCCTTTTTGAACTCGCCGATGATGTAGTCGATGATGCGCTGGTCGAAGTCTTCGCCGCCCAGGAAGGTGTCGCCGTTGGTCGACAGCACTTCGAACTGCTTCTCGCCGTCGACGTCGGCGATCTCGATGATCGACACGTCGAAGGTACCGCCGCCGAGGTCATACACGGCGATCTTGCGGTCGGCCTTGTCCTGCTTGTCGAGGCCGAAGGCCAGGGCGGCAGCGGTGGGCTCGTTGATGATGCGCTTCACGTCGAGGCCGGCGATGCGGCCGGCGTCCTTGGTGGCCTGGCGCTGGGCGTCGTTGAAGTAGGCCGGCACCGTGATCACGGCTTCGGTCACTGTTTCGCCGAGGTAGTCTTCGGCGGTCTTCTTCATCTTGCGCAGGATGTCGGCGCTGACCTGCTGCGGGGCCATCTTCTTGCCGCGCACTTCCACCCATGCGTCGCCGTTGTCGGCCTTGGCGATGGTGTAGGGCATCAGGTCGATGTCCTTCTGGACTTCCTTTTCCTCGAACTTGCGGCCGATCAGGCGCTTGATCGCGTACAGCGTGTTCTTGGGGTTGGTGACGGCCTGGCGCTTGGCCGAGGCACCGACCAGCACTTCACCGTCTTCCTGGTACGCGACGATCGACGGCGTGGTGCGCGCACCTTCCGAGTTCTCGATCACACGCGTGGTGTTGCCTTCCATGATCGACACGCACGAGTTGGTGGTGCCGAGGTCGATGCCGATGATCTTTGCCATGTTCTTACTCCTGAAAGCCTGAAAAATATGTTGTTATGAACTTGTGGATAACCCGTCGCGATTCAAGGTATGACGCGGGGATTTCCTGTGGGAATCGTGTGTGCCGTTGTGAGCCGCCGTGTGCCGGTTACTTCGGCGCGCTGACCGTGACCAGCGCCGGGCGCAGCACGCGCTCGTTGATCGTGTAGCCCTTCTGCAGCACGCTCACCACGGTGTTGGGTTCCTGGTCGGCGGGGACCATCGAAATGGCCTGGTGCAGGTGCGGGTCGAACTTCGTGCCGGGTGCGGGGGCCACTTCGACCACCTTGTTGCGCTCCAGCGCGCTCTTGAGCTGGCGCAGCGTGGCCTCGGCGCCTTCGCGGATCTGCTCGGGCGTGGCGTCCTTGACGGCCAGGCCGGCTTCCAGGCTGTCGGTCACGGGCAGCAGGCTTTCGGCAAAGGCCTCGACGGCGAACTTGCGGGCCTTGCTGACTTCCTCGTCGGCGCGGCGACGGGCGTTCTGCACATCGGCCTGGGCGCGCAGGTACTGATCGGCAAGCTCGGCATTCTTGGTCTGCAGGGCGGCGAGTTCGCCTTGTGCCACGGCCAGGGCGTCGAGCGCCTCGGCTTCATTGGCGAATTGCGCAGCCTCCAGTTCTTCGGGGCTCGGCTCGCCTTGCAGCATTTGAGAATTCTTCGCGGATTGTTGCGGGTCAGACATTTTTCAAAGAACCGGTACGGGCCGGAAAACAAACAACAGCCAGCCACATGGGGCTGGCCAGAGGCATTTCAAGCGAAAAAATGCGGCCAAATGGGCCGCAGGAGCACTGAAACTCAGGCAATTCAGCCGGGAACACCGCGGAACCGGCTTTGCCGGGCCGCAGGTGTTGCCCCCGGTAGGGGGTTGGCGAAGCGACACGAAGTGCGCGAAGCCTGGGGGCGAGCTTCGGTCAGTGGGCGTCGAGGAGTTCCACGTCGAACTTCAGGGTGGCGTTCGGGGGGATCACGCCGCCGGCGCCGCGGGCGCCATAGCCCAGCGATGCGGGAATGATCAGCGTGCGCTTGCCGCCGATCTTCATGCCGGCCACGCCTTCGTCCCAGCCCTTGATGACCTGGCCCGCGCCCAGCGAGAAGGCGAAGGGGTCGTTGCGGTCGCGGCTCGAGTCGAACTTGGCGCCTTGCACGCCGTCGTTGTAGAGCCAGCCGGTGTAGTGCACATGCACGTGGTGGCCGGCCTTGGCTTCGGCGCCGGTGCCGACTTCGGTGTCTTCGTATTGCAGGCCGGAGGGAGTGGTGGGCATGGGAAACGCTCCTTGCGTCGATGTGAGATCCGTGGATCGAAGGCGCGGAGTTTACCGAGGCCCGGCAGGCGGCCCTGCGGTCCGTCAGCCGTGGCTGGTGTCGTCGCCGGGCGCCGCGGGCGTAGGCGCAGGCGCCGCGAGTGGCTCGGGAGAGGGCGCCGCTGCAGGCGGAACCGGGGCTGCGGCGGGGGCGGCCGAGGTGGTCGGTGCGGCGGCGGCAGGCGCGGTTGCGGCAGCCTTCTTCATCTGGCCGAGCTGCCACTTGCCGGCGAAGGCCTGCAGGTCGGACAGGCGCTTGAGCAGGTCCTGCCCGCTGAGCGTGAGGCTGTAGCCGTCGCTGCCGTGGCCGACGAGGCCGGCTTCGCGCAGTTCCTTGATGCGGGTGTTGAGCGTGTTGGGAGTGATGCCGCCGACGCTGTCCTGCAGCAGCCGGAAGGTCTGCGCGTGTCCGTCGCGCAGCGCCCAGAGCACGCGCAGTGCATAGCGGGCTTCGAGCAGGGCGAGCAACTGGCTGACGGCTGCGTTTTCCTTGGTACTCATCGACATCATCTCCTCGAAGCTGGGCGGGCCGTCGGCCTGTGGGGCAGGGCGACGCCTCGCGTTCTTGTGGTTGGTATGAACCGTCTCGTTGGCCGGCGACTATAGCTCAATCGATGAGGATGCTACTAGTTTTGTAGCTGTCAAGGCAATCTGGATGCGGGTTGTGAGACAAAGCCTCACAAATTGGTGTATTCGGCCATGGCTTCGCCCAACCGGATCGCGCGGCCTGGCGACCACTGCGGGTTGAAGCCCAGCGCGGGCGCCGGGAAGAGCATGACGACGGTGGAGCCCAGCAAGAATCGGCCCATCTCGTCGCCCTTGCGGATGTCGATCTGCTGGTCGGCGTAGTGCCACTCGCGCAGCTCGCCCACGCGCGGCGGGTTGACCACGCCATGCCACACGGTGGCCATGCTGCCGACGATGGTGGCGCCCACGAGCACCAGCACGAAGGGGCCGCGCGCCGACTCGAAGACGCACACCACGCGTTCGTTGCGAGCGAAGAGGCCGGGCACGCCGCGCGCCGTCGTCGGATTCACCGAGAACAGGTCGCCCGGCACGTGGATCATGCGCACCAGCCGCCCGTCGCAGGGCATGTGGATGCGGTGGTAGTCCTTCGGGCTCAGGTAGAGCGTGGCGAAGCTGCCGTGCGCGAACTTCGCGGCCAGCGTGGCGTCGCCGCCCACCAGCGCGGTTGTCGTGTAGTTGTGGCCCTTGGCCTGGAAGATCTGGTCGCCTTGAATTGCGCCGAACTGGCTGATCGCGCCGTCCACCGGGCAGATCAGGTCGGCCTGCGCGATGGGCCGGGCGCCAGGCTTGAGTTCGCGCGTGAAGAACTGGTTGAAGCTCTTGTAGTGGCTGATGTCCGACTCGAGCGCCTCGCCCATGTCCACGCCGTACTTGGCCACGAAGCGCCGGATGATCCAGGTCGTCACCGCCCCCCGCTCCTTGCCCGCGACCCAGCCGGCGAAATTGGTCAGGGCCTGTTTGGGAAACAGGTATTGGGGCAGTACGGCAGAGCGGTCGGACACGTGGGAAGGATCTGGAAAGCGGATCGGAGGGGCATTCTATAAAGGGCTTTTCGCCCGGGGCGTAGGAAGCTTCCCTTGGTTCGGCCCGCCTTCCATCGGCGGGCCCGTCAGTCCGCCTTGATCCCCGCCGCCTTGATCACCTGGGCCCACTTCTCCACCTCGGCCTTCTGGAAGGCCGCGATCTGCGCGGTGCTCAGGTCGGCCGGCTCCATGCCGAAGCCCTTGAGCTTGTCCTGCATCTCGGGCGTCGCGAGGATCTTGCGGATCTCGGTGTGCAGCCGGTCTACCACCGGCGCGGGCGTGCTCGCCGGCACGAAGATCGCCTGCCACGACACCACCTCGAAGTCCTGCAGCCCCGGCACGCCCGATTCGGCCACCGTCGGCACGTCGGGCATCGAGGCCAGCCGCTTCGCCGAGGTGACGGCGATCGCGCGCAGCTTGCCGCTCTGGATGTGCGGGCCGGCCACCACGGTGGTGTCGAACATCATGTCGACCTGTCCGCCGATCACGTCCTGGATCGCCGGGCCGCTGCCCTTGTACGGAATGTGCGTGAACTTCACGCCCGACTTGTAGGCCAGCAGTTCCAGCGCCAGGTGCTGCGAGGTGCCCGTGCCGGCCGAGGCCGACGAGAGCCCGCCCGCCTTGCCCTTGCTGGCCGCGATCACGTCCTTCAGCGTCTTGTACGGGCTCGCCTGGTTCACCACCAGCACCACCGGGTTGGTGCCGATCAGCGTCACCGGCGCGAACGACTTCTGCGGGTCGTAGCCCAGCTTCGGATACAGGCTGACGTTGATCGCGTGCGAGCTGATCGTGCCGCCCACCAGCGTGAAGCCGTCGGGCGCGGCGCGCGCGCCTATCTCCGAGCCCACGCTGCCGCCGGCACCGCCCTTGTTGTCGATGATCACGGTGGTGCCCAGCACCGGGCCGAGCTTCTGCCCGATCAGACGGCCCAGCACGTCGGTCGTGCCGCCCGCCGGGAACGGCACGAGGTACGTGATGGGCTTGCCCGTGGGCCAGGTGCCGCCGCCCTGCGCGAAGGCCACCGGAAGCGCGGTGGCGAGCGAAGAGGCGAGGGCGGTGCGGATGAGTGTGCGGCGTTGCATGTGAAAGTCTCCTTGGGTTGTCGGATGGCTGGACGTGGTCGTGATGCGTCGGCCTCTCAGGGCATGTCGACGATCTCGATCCAGTTCGGGTTCTTGCCCACGTCCAGGTGCTGGGGCTTGCCCAGCGCGCCGGTGGCGCTGTCGATGGCGTAGAGCGAGATGCCGTTCGATTCCTGTCCCGCCGCGATCAGGTAGCGGCCGGTGGAATCGATGGCGAAGCCGCGCGGACCCTTCTCGGTCGGCGTCTGGCCCAGCGGCTGCAGCTGCCCGGTGGCGGCATCGACCTTGAATGCCGAGAGCGTGCTCGAAGTGCGCTCCGAAGCGTAGAGAAATCGCCCGTCAGGCGTCAGGTGCAGGTCGGCGGCCCAGGGCTTGCCGGTGAAACCTGCGGGCAGGGTGGTGGTGCTCTGCTCCAGCTTGAGCGTGCCGCGCGCGGCGTCCCATGCGAACACGTGCAGCGCGGCGTCGAGTTCGTCGAGCAGGTAGACATGGCGCTGCGCCTTGTCCCACACGAAGTGACGCGGGCCCGACTTCGCCGTGGTGCGGGTCAGCGGTGGATCGTTGGGCGAGAGCAGCCCCTTCTCCGCGTCGAAGCGCCAGCTCGACACGTTGTCGCCACCAAGGCTGGTGGCGAGCACGAAGCGGTTGCTCGCGTCCGCGTGGATGGCGTGGGCGTTGGGCTCGGTCTGGATCAGCTGGTGGATGGGCCCCACGGCACCGTCCTTGCCGATGCCGTTGACCGTGATCTTCCCGCCCTGGTACGAAGCCGCGAACAGCCACCTGCCGCTCGCGTCGAGGTCGATGTTGGCCATGCTGTCGGCCAGCGGCGCCTCGGCCAGCTTCTGCAGCTTTCCGCTGGCGCCGTCGATGGATAGCGCCGTCACGCGAAACGGCTGCGAGCGAAGCGCGGCGTACAGCACGCGCTTGTCGCGGCTCACCACCATCGGCATCACCGTGCCGCCCACGTTCAGCGTCTGCACCGGCTTGAGCGCGCCCTGGCTGCGGTCGAGCTCGAGCACCGAGATTTCCTGGCTGTCGGCGTTCGACACGTAGACCCAGGTGGCGGCCGATGCGGGTACCGCCGCGGCCAGCCACAGCAGCGATGCGATGGTCGTCTTCTTCATGGCTGCCGGCTCGCTCAGGGCTTGATGTTGAGTTTGGTGATGAGCTGCTTGAAGTACACGTTGTCCTTCGCCAGCGTCTCCTTGAACACCGCGCCGTCGGTATAGACATAGCCCAGGTTCTGCTTGTCCATCACCTCGTGCATCAGCGGTTCGGCGGCGGTCTTCGCGGTGATCTCGCGCAGCTTCGCCATCACTTCGGGTGGCGTGTTCTTCGGCGCGCCCAGGCCGCGCCAGGTGCCGATCGACAGGTCGATGCCGCGCTCCTTGGCGGTGGGCACCTTCTCGAAACCCTTCACGCGCTTGTCGGCCATCACCATCAGCACCTTGAGCTTGCCGCCCTGCACGTGCGTCGTCACCTCGGCCGGGCTCACCGCCACGGCTTCGATGTGGCCGCCCAGCAGCGCCAGCACCGCGGGCGCCGCGCCCTGGAACGGGATGTGGCCGAACTTGGCGCCGGTCTTGTCCTCCAGCGCGGCGGCGGCAAGGTGCCAGATCGAGCCGTTGCCCGAGTTGCCCACGCGCACGCTCTCCGGCGACTTCTTGGCGGCGGCCAGGAACTCCTCGATGGTGTTCCACGGCGCGTCGGCCTTCACCGTGATCGCGGCCGGGTCGGCGTTGAGCTGCGCGATGGGCTGGAAGTCGTCGTAGTTGAACTTGGCCAGCCCCAGGTGCGGCAGCGTCAGCAGCTCGACCGTGAGCACCGCGAGCTTGTAGCCGTCGGGCTTGGCGTTGATCACTTCCGTCCAGCCGATGGCGCCGCCCGCGCCGGGACGGTTGACGATCACGATGCTCTGCGAGATGTGCTTGCGGCTCGCCTCCGAGAAGGCGCGCGCCAGGCCGTCGGTGCCGCCGCCGGGCTGGTAGGGCACCAACAGCTCGATGGTGCGGTTCGGAAAATCGGCCTGTGCGGCGGCCGGTGCCGCCAGGCCGAGCGAGAGCGCGGCCGTGGCCGAGAGGGCGGCGATGCCGCGAATGAACTGCTTGCGTTTCATGATGTCCTTGTCTCCGTTGTTGTGGGTGAGTGTTGAAGTGTTGAAGAGCGTGGGTGCGCGTCAGGGCATGTACTGCCCGCCGTTCACCTCGATCACCTGCCCGGTGACGTAGCCCGAGAGTTGCTCCGATGCGAGGTAGAGGAACGCGCCCACGCATTCCTCGGGCTCGCCGATGCGGCCCATCGGAATGCTGGCGCGGAAGTTCTCCAGCATCGCGGGCGTCGAGAAGCGGTCCTGGAAGGGCGTCTGGATGACGCCCGGCGCCACCGCGTTCACGCGGATGCGGTCGCCCACCAGCTCCTTCGCCAGGCCGTGCGTTGCCGTGCTCACGAAGCCCTTCGAGCCTGCGTACAGGTAGGCGGAAGGCCCGCCGCCGGTGCGCGCCGCGACCGAGGTCACGTTGATGATGTTGCCGCCGCCGTTCTTGCGCATCAGCGGAACCACCTCGCGGCAGAACGCGAGCACCGAGCGCGCGTTGATGTGCAGCACCTCGTCGAAGAGCGCATCGTCGAACTCGGCGATCGGCACGCGCTTGACCAGGCTGCCCGCGTTGTTCACCAGCACGTCGATGCGGCCGCCGAACTGCGCCGAAGCCTGCTTCACGCATTCGCGGATCGCGCCCGTGTCGCGCACGTCGGCCTTCAGCGCGAAGGCGGTGCCGCCGGCCGCGCGGATGGTGTCGACCACCTGGTTCGCCGCGTCGGCGGAGCTGTTGTAGTGCACCGCCACGCGCATGCCGCGCGCAGCGAAGGCAATGGCCACCGCCGCGCCGATGCCGGTGCTGGCGCCGGTGACGAGGGCTGTCCTGTCCTTGAGGTCTTCCATGAGGGGTTCCGTTGATGAGTTCGAAGGATCAACGCGGCGCGATGGATGCCACGCTGGGCGAGCGGTACTTCAGCACCCACTTGACGGTGAGCGGCGAGGCGAAGTTGAAGGCTGGCGAGTCGCAGCGGATGCTGGTCTTGAACGCGCCGTTCGGCGTGTTGTAGTTGGTGTCCGCGCTCACGTCGACAGGCGCGCAGTTCTGCAGGCCTTCGACCTCGAAGCCCTGCACGTCGCCGGTGGCGAAGCTGAACTTGTTGGTGCCGGTGGCCGTGGCGCCGCTGGAATACGTGCCGAACTCCAGCTCGACCTTGGCGATGTCGAGCGCGGCGGCGGGCGTGTAGGTGTCCACGCGCGTGATCCGGCCCGGCTCGAAGGTGTAGGTGGTGGCCGAGGTGATGCGCGTGTCCTTCACGGGCGCGCCGCCGGTGGCCTTGTCCATCGCGTCCTGCGTGTAGCTCACCGTGAGCACCTTGCCGGCCTCCGCGATCTGCAGGTTCTTCTGGTACGACGCGGGAATCAGCGGGTCGGAAGAAGTTGCGACCGTGAACTTCGGCTGCAGCTGCGGCCATTGCGTGTCGGCCACGCCGGAGAGCATGTTGTACGAATGCGGGATCGCGAAGTACGGGTTGGTGCGGTGATAGGTCTGTGCGCCGTTCACCACCGGCAGGCTGATCACGCGCAGGCCGTCGCGGTAGGTGACGAGGCCGCGGTCGTAGGTGGCGGCCTGGCCGTCGAAGCCCGCGAACTTCGTCAGCGTCGAACGCGGCAGCTTGTCGAGGTAGGCCAGGAAGGTCTGCGTCGAGACCGGCGCCTTCTGCGCATAGCCGGCGGACTTCCACAGGTTGTTGGTGTAGATGAGCTGGTGCGACAGGCTCAGGTTCTCGCCGAGGATGCGCGCCTTGCCGCGGTAGCTGTCGGTGCGGCGGCCCTTGTCCCACATGTTGAGCGAGCCGGTTTCCGAGTCGTACCAGAACTCGACGTACTTGGCCGTCACGCGCGTGGCGAATGCGTAGGCGATGTCCTTTTCCTCCGCGCTCAGCACATTCATGTGCTCTGCGGCCGAGAGCACCTCGGCGAACGCGGTGTCGGCATAGCCCGCGAGGCTGCGGCCGAAGTCGACGCCGTTGCCGGCCGGGTTCAGCCGCAGCTTGATCACGTCGACCGACTGGCGCAGCCAGCCCTTGAGCGAGGCCTCGTCCTGCGCCGACACCGTCATGCCGGTCTCGATCAGCCGCTGCATGATCTCGCCGATCAGCAGGATGCTGTAGCGGTCGAAGCGGCCGCTGCCGTCGGTCTCGTCGGAGAAGCCGAATGCCGAGAAGGTCTTGTAGTGGTTGATCATCTTCTGCAGCAGCGCCTCGCTGGCCTCCGGGCCTTCCCAGCCCAGCAGGTAGCGCAGGCGGGCCACGCTGAAGGCCACGCCGTAGTAGTTGGTCGGCAGGCCGATGAGCGAGTAGTCGGCCTCGTTGACGAAGGTGCGCCAGTCGAGCTTGGTGCGCAGCGTGGCGAGCGTGGCGCTGTCCACCGCGGCATCGGGGCCGTCGAGCAGGCCGGCCTTCTTGAGCTTCCAGAGCGCGGAGACGTAGTAGTAGATGCCCCAGCTCTCGTTGGTGACTCCGGTGGTCATCGCCGCGATCTCGCGGTAGCCGTCGAGGTACTCCTTGTATTTGGGATCGGACGGCGAGGCGTTCAGCAGCAGGTACGAGAAACCGATGGCCACCTTGCCGGGCAGGAACTTGTCGCCGCTGTTCGACGCGAAGACCTTCACGCCGAGCAGTTCGGTGTCGAGCTTCTGCGTGCGCACTTGCTGGAACAGCCGCTCGATCGTCGGCAGCAGGTTGTTGCGCACGATCTCATCCATCGGCGTGTTCGAAAGCTTCGGCTGCGCGGCGAGCACCTCGGGGTCCACGGGCGCTTCGGCGGGTGGTGCCGGTGCCGGCGCGGGCGGGTTGGCGGCCACGGGCGTCGGGAAGAACGTGCCTCCATCGCCGCCCCCGCCGCACGCGGCAAGCAGGACGGCGCCCGCGATCGCACTCGACACCAGCTTGGGTTTCTGCATCCTCTGTCTCCTTCTGTTGTAGAAAAAACCAGGCCCGGCTCCCCAGCCGGACTTTCCAGAATGACTTTCCCCCGCAGCCGCTTGCTCCGCTGCGGCCGAGCGTGCCTCCTCAGGTCACGGGCGCGGGGTTGAAGAGCACGAGCGCGTTGTGCAGCTTCCAGTGCTCGGCCCAGGTCTTCCTGCGGCCGCTGGCCACGTCGAGCATCAGCCGGAAGAGCTCCCAGCCCACGTCCTCGATGCTGGCCTCGCCGTCGGCGATGCGCCCCGCGTTCACGTCCATCAGGTCGTGCCAGCGGCGCGCGAGGTCGCTGCGCGTGGCGACCTTGATCACCGGCACCTCGGCCAGCCCGTAGGGCGTGCCGCGTCCGGTGGTGAACACATGCAGGTTGATGCCGGCGGCCAGCTGCAGCGTGCCGCAGATGAAGTCGCTGGCCGGCGTGGCGGTGTAGATCAGGCCCTTCTGCGCGGCCTTCTCGCCGGGCGCGAGCACGCCGGTGATCGGCGCCGAGCCCGACTTGACGATGGAGCCCATCGCCTTCTCGACGATGTTCGAGAGCCCGCCCTTCTTGTTGCCCGGCGTGGTGTTGGCGCTGCGGTCGACGAGGCCCTTCTTCAGGTAGGCGTCGTACCAGGCCATCTCGCGGATCATGGCCTCGGCCACCTCGGGCGTGGATGCGCGCGAGGTGAGCTGGTCGATGCCGTCGCGCACCTCGGTGGTCTCGGAGAACATCACGGTGGCGCCCGCGCGCACCAGCAGGTCGGTACAGAAGCCCACGGCCGGATTCGCGGTGACGCCCGAGAATGCATCGCTGCCGCCGCACTGCACGCCTACCACCAGCTCGCTGGCGGGCACGGTCTCGCGCCTGCGTGCGTTGAGGCGGGCAAGGTGCTCGTCGGCCTGGCGCATGACCGAATCGATCATCGACATGAAGCCGACGTGCGCATCGTCCTGCAGGCAGACCACGTCGAGTTCGGCGTCGGCCTCGGCCTCGCCGCGCTTGTCGACGATGGGAATGCTCCCCGGCGGCAGCAGCCGCTCGGGCTGCAGCTTCTCGCAGCCCAGGCTCACCACCATCACCTCGCCGCCGAAGTTGGGGTTGAGGCTGATGTTGCGCAGCGTGCGGATCGGCACGATGGCGTCCGGCGCGTCGATAGCCACGCCGCAGCCGTAGGTGTGCTCCAGCGCCACCACGTCGTCGACGTTGGGGTACTTCGGCAGCAGCTCGGTCTTGATGCGCTGCACCGCGAACTCGGTGACCCCCGCCACGCACTGCACCGTCTGCGTGATGGCCAGGATGTTGCGCGTGCCCACCGAGCCGTCGGCATTGCGGTAGCCCTCGAAGGTGTAGCCCTCCAGCGGCGCGAGGGCAGGGGGCTTGACGGTGGCGATGGGCAGGCCGTCGAGCTCGGGCGCGGTCGGCATGCGCATCACGCGCTCGTGCACCCAGCTGCCGCGCGGCAGCGCCTTCAGCGCGTAACCGATGACCACGTCGTAGCGGCGGATGGCGTCGCCTTCGGCCAGGTCGACCAGCGCGACCTTGTGGCCCTGCGGCACGTTGTCCACCAGCCGCAGGCCGTCGGCGAACTCCGCGCCGGCCTTCAGCCCGCCGTCGTTGGCGACGATGGCGACGTTGTCGGCCGCGTGGATGCGGATGTAGAGCGGTGGGCGGGTGGTCTCGGTCATCGCGGGATCTTCCTTGCCTTGCTTACTTCACCACCATGAACATGCTGGGAAGCCATGTGGAGAACGCGGGCACGAAGGTGACCACCCCCAGCGCGAAGATCAGCGCGCCGTAGAACGGCCAGATGGTGCGCATCACCGTTCCCACCGACACCCCGCCGATCGCGCAGCCGACGAACTGCGTCGTGCCCACGGGCGGCGTGTTCAGGCCCAGCGCGCAGTTGATGAGCATCACGATGCCGAACTGCACCGAGGTCATGCCGTACTGCTGCGCGATGGGCAGGAAGATCGGCGTGCACAGCAGGATGGTGGCCGCCATGTCCAGGAAGGTGCCCAGCACGAACAGGATGATGTTGATGAGCAGGAAGATCACCCACGGCGTGCTCGTCACCTGCGACAGCATCTGCCCGGTGAGCTCGGCCACGCCGTACAGGCTGATGAGATAGCCGAAGGTGCTGGAGATGCCGATCAGCAGCAGGATCACGCCGGTGGTGCGCACCGCCTTCGAGGCCGCCTTGACGAAGTGCTCCCACTTCAGCGTGCGGTACACGAAGATCGTGAGGCCCAGCGCGTAGAGCACGGCCACCGCCGCCGATTCGGTCGCGGTGAAGATGCCCGACAGGATGCCGCCCAGGATCAGCAGCACCACGAACAGGCCCGGCAGCGCCGCGGCGAACGAGCGTCCCACGATGGCCCAGCCGGGGAAGGTTCCGGCGGGGTAGCCGCGCTTCACCGCCACCAGGTAGGCGGCCACGAGGTTGCTGATGGTGAGCACCGCCGCAGGCAGCAGCGCCGCGAGGATCAGCGCCGCGATAGACACCTTTCCGCCGGCAGCCAGCGAATAGATGATGAGGTTGTGGCTGGTCGGCATCAGCGCGCCCACCAGCGCCGCGTGGGTCGTCACGTTGACCGCGTAGTCGGCGTGATAGCCCTCCTTCTTCATCATCGGGATCATCACGGCGCCCATGGCCGAGACGTCCGCCACGGGCGAGCCCGAGACGCCTCCGAACAGCGTGCAGGCCACCACGTTCGACATGCCCAGGCCGCCGCGCACGTGGCCCACCAGGTCGCGCGCCAGGTTGACGATGCGGTCGGCGATGCCGCCGTAGAGCATCAACTCGCCGGCGAAGATGAAGAACGGGATGGCGAGGAACGAGAAGATGCCCATGCCCGAGGTCATCTGCTGGAAGCCGACCGCCAGTGGCAGGCCTTCATAGAGCAGTGTGGCCAGGGCTGAAAGGCCGATGGAGAAAGCCACCGGCACGCCCAGCAAAAGGAAGAGCGTGAACGAGAGGCAGAGAATCAACAGGGGAATGGTCATGATCTGGCCGCCTCGCCTTGAATGGGGGCGCTATGGACTGTTCGGGGAATGCCGCGGAACCGGCTTTGCCGGGCCGCAGGCATTGCCCCCTGCAAGGGAGTTGGAGAAGCGACACGAAGTGCGCGAAGCCTGGGGGTGTGCATTCGTTATCCCCAGGCGGGTTCTACTTCGCGGCCTTGGGCCAAGGCGATGATGTGTTCGATGGAGAAGAGGACGATCAGCACGCCCGAGACGGAGGCCGGCACGTACTTCCAGCCTTCGGAGATCCACAGCGTGGGCAGGCGGTATTCCCAGACCGAACCGGCCAGCTCGGCGCAGTTCCAGGCCATGGCCAGGCCGAACACCAGGATCAGCGCGTGGATGAGGTATTCCATCTTCAGCCGCAGCCAGTCGGGCGCGAGGACGAGGAAGGATTCGAGTCCGATGTGGCCCGCGTCGCGCACGCCCACGGCCACGCCGAGCATGGTGACGTAGAGCACCAGCAGCAGCGCGAGGCTTTCGGCCCAGGTGGGGGTGTTGTTGAGCACGTAGCGGCCGAACACCTGCCAGCTCACGGCGCAGATCACCGCGACGAGGCCCAGGATGCCCAACCACATGCATGCACGCGCGAGGGTGCGGCAAAGTTTGGTGTACATGAAGGTTCTTCTCTCTTTCCTCCTCCCCCTCTGGGGGAGGGCAGGGTGGGGGCGCAGCGGCGTATCTACTCCGACGCCGTCGTGCCCCCATCCCGGCCTTCCCCCAGAGGGGGAAGGAGCTGGTTCAGCAGATCGGTTCGCTTACTTCGTGTCTTGCACGCGCTTGACCAGGTCCTTGAGCTTCGCGTCGGTGATGAACTTGTCGTACACCGGCTTCATCGCCGCCTGGAACGGAGCCTTGTCCACTTCGATGATCTCGGCGCCGCCGGCCTTCACCGTGGCCAGCGACTTCACTTCGCGCTCTTCCCACTGCTTGCGCATGTAGGGCACCGACTCCTTGGCGGCCTGGCGGATCCAGCCCTGCTCCTCGGCGGAGAGCTTGTCCCACGCGCGCTTGGAGAACAGCAGCATCTCGGGCGCCATCGAGTGCTCGGTCTTGCTGTAGTACTTGGCCACTTCGAAGGCGCGCGCGCTTTCGTACGTGGGGTAGTTGTTCTCGGCGGCGTCGATCAGCCCGGTCTTCAGGCCGGTGTAGACCTCGCCCATGGGCATCGGCGTGGCGTTGGCGCCCATGGCCTCGAGCATCGACACCCACAGGTCGGACTGCTGCACGCGAACCTTCAGGCCCTTCATGTCGGCGAAGTTGCGCACCGGCTTCTTGGCCGTGAACATCGAGCGCGCGCCGCTGTCGTAGTAGGCCAGGCCCACGAAGCCCTGCTTCTCGCAAGACTTCAGGATCTCCTCGCCGATCGGGCCGTCGAGCACCTTGTGCAGGTGGTCGACCGAGCGGAACAGGAAGGGCATGGTCGGCACCTGCGTCTCGGGGCAGATGTTGTTCATCGGCGCGATGTTCACGCGCACCATCTGCAGAGCGCCGATCTTGGTCTGCTCGATCGTGTCCTTCTCGCTGCCGAGCGCACTGTTGTTGAACACCTTGATGCTGTGCTTGCCGCCCGACAGCGCCTTCAGGCGCTCGCTCATGAACTTCACCGCGGTCACGGTGGGGTAGTCGTCGGGGTGGATGTCGGCCGAACGGAACTCGGTGGCGTGTGCAGCCATGGTGGTCAGCGCGGCTGCTGCGCACGCGGAAATTGCGATCAGGGTCTTCTTGGCGAATTTCATTTGTCTCGTCCTCTTGCTTGGTGGTTGTTGAAAAAAGGTTCAGCTGCCGAAGGCCGGTTCCGGAACGCCCTGCGCGCCCGGCCGCAGTGCGAAGACGCCGCCGGCCAGCGGCTGGTCGCTCAGGTCGATGCCGCCGGGGCGGATCGAGGTGACGAACAGGGTGTCGAGCCCTGCGCCGCCGAAGGCGCACATGGCGGGCTTCTTCACCGGCACTTCGAGCGAGCGGTCGAGCCGGCCGTCGGGCGTGAAGCGGTGCACCAGGCCGGCGTCGTTGCCGCAGATCCAGTAGCAGCCGTCGGTGTCCATGGCGGCACCGTCGGGGCGGCCGGGCAGGGGCTTCATGTCGATTAAGAGGCGCCGGTTGCCGGGCGTGCCGGTTTCCGTGTCGTAGTCGAAGGCCCAGACGGCCTGCACGGTGGGGTGCGAATCCGAGAGGTACATCGTGCGGCCGTCGGGGCTGAAGGCCAGGCCGTTGGGCACGATGAAGTCGTCGAGGCGCAAGGTGGCGTTGCTGTCGCCCTTGCCGTAGCTGTAGAGGCGGCCGACGCGCGAGCCGGCGGCCATGTCGAGCAGCATGGTGCCGGCCCAGAAGCGGCCCTGGCGGTCGCAGCGGCCGTCGTTGAAGCGCATGGCGGGTGCCGCGTGCTCGACAGGGGCGAGCGAGGCGGCGGTCAGCGTGCCGTCGGCCTGCGGCTTCACCGAGAAGAGGCCGCTTTCCATGCCGGCGATCCACTCGCCGGGTGCATCGGCGCGCGGCGCGATGCAGGCGATCATTTCGTCGGCCTTCCACTGCGCATGGCCTTCGCTCGCATGCCAGCGGTTCAGCGTGCGTGCCGGAATGTCGACCCAGTACAGCGCCTGCTGTGCGGCGTGCCACACCGGGCTTTCGCCGGTGCCGTTGCGCGCGTCGAGGACGAGTTCAGCTTGCATTGCCTCAATCGCCGAATGGGCCCTGTGCGGTGAATGCGCCGCCCTGGTAGATGGCGTTCGGGTCGGTCGGCGCAACGGGAGGCTGCTGCTCGACCTTGTCGCGGAATACTTCGGAGCTGTCCTGCGGCATGAAGCCCAGGTGCGCGGCGGCGCTGTTGTCCCACCACACGTCGCGGTTGCTCGACATGCCGTAGACCACGGTGTGCTTCACGTCGGGCGTGAAGAGCGACTTCTCGATCAGCGAAGTCAGGTCGCGGTAGCTGAGCCAGGTGCTCATCATCCGGCGGTTGGCCGGCTCGGGGAACGAGGAGCCGATGCGGATGCTCACCGTCTCGATGCCCCAGCGGTCGAAATAGAACTGGGCCACGTCCTCGCCGAAGGACTTCGACAGGCCGTAGTAGCCGTCGGGCCGGCGCGCAGCGTGGGCGTCGATGTGCTCGCTCTGCTTGTAGAAGCCGATCACGTGGTTCGAGCTCGCGAACACCACGCGCTTCACGCCGTGGCGGCGCGCGGCTTCGTAGACGTGAAACACGCCCTTGATGTTGGCCTCGAGGATTTCCTCGAACGGCCGCTCGACCGACACGCCGCCCAGGTGGACGATGGCGTCGCAGCCCTCGACCAGCGCGTGCACCGCGGCCTTGTCCGAGAGATCGCAGGGCACGACTTCCTCGTGCGCATCCGCGGCCGGCGAAAGCGCGGCGATGTCCGACAGCCGCAGCACGTTCGCAAAAGGCTTGAGCCGCTCGCGCAGCACCTTGCCGAGCCCGCCGGCCGCGCCGGTCAGCAGGAGGCGGTTCATCTTGTTGTTGTCTGTCATGGTTGCCCGTCCTTGCGCGCGGGAGTCATGGTTTTCGAGGGGCTGCCGTCACGGCGTACTTCCTGAAGCGGCCGGTACGATGCCGACGGAGCGAAGTCGAAGGGGCGCTGCATGTCGGTGTCGTGAAGACCGGAAAACCGCCGGCGCATCGGCCTGCGACTCCTGGGAGTTGAGTGATAAGTTATCTGTTGTCGTACAACTAGTTTGGAGATTATCATCGTGGCCATGGTTCAGTCGACTGCGGGTAATCCCTTGGTGGCGGAGGCGCCGGTGGAAACGGCTTCCGCTGCTCCTTCCTTCGTGGGGCGTCCGCGCCAGCGCGCGCGGGGGCTGGCCCACGGGCTGGTGGAAGACCTCGGCGAGAAGATCCGCAACCAGTCGCTACGGCCGGGAGACAAGCTCCCGACCGAGTCGGCCATCATGCAGGCCTACGGCGTGAGCCGCACCGTGGTGCGCGAGGCGCTGTCGAAGCTGCAGGCCGCCGGGCTCGTCGAGACGCTGCACGGCGTGGGCACCTTCGTGCTGCAGCCGCGCACGGGCGGGGTGTTCCGCCTCGATCCGGGCGAGATCGCCGCCTCGGTGGACGTGCTGGCCGTGCTGGAGCTGCGCATCAGCCTGGAGACCGAATCGGCCGGCCTCGCCGCCAGCCGCCGCACCGACGAGCAGCTCGTCGCAATGCGCCAGGCGCTCGACGACTTCGAGCGCAACGTGGTCGTGGCGGGCGACACGGTGGGGCCGGACTTCCGCTTCCACCTGCAGATCGCCGAGTCGACCGGCAACCCCTATTTCGCGGACATCATGCGGCACCTGGGCACCACGCTCATTCCGCGCACCCGCATCAGCGCCATCCGCACGCACGAGGGCGGGGCGCCTTACCTGAGCCGCGTCAACCGCGAGCACGAAGAGATCTACGCGGCCATCGCGCGGCGCGATCCCGAGTCGGCGCGCGCCGCCATGCGCATCCACCTGACCAACAGCCGCGAGCGGCTGCGCATGGCTCAGGAAGCCGCGCAGCAGAAGGCGAAGGCCGATGCCTCCGCCGGGGGCGATGCGCCCGCGCCGTCGTCCGACGGCACCCCCTCGCACTGATCCTCCGCTGATTTTTCTTGTCCGCCATGCTGGACAAGTCATCTTTCTAGTTGTACGATGACTGATAACTTGTGCGATCAGTCATCAGTCGTGCGAGCCATGACGACCATCGAACAACAGGAGGCAGCATGACCATCAACCGACGCGGCGCATTGGGCGCCGCCCTGGCCACGACGCTGGCCGCCAGCCTGCCGATGCGCTCCCTCGCCCAGGGAGCCCAAGGCGCGCAGGGCGGCACCGGCAACTGGCCCTCGAAGCCGATCCGCATCATCGTCCCGTACCCGCCGGGCGGTTCGTCCGACATCATTGCGCGCGCCATCAGCCAGCCTCTTTCGGAGGCGCTGGGCCAGTCGGTCATCATCGACAACCGCGCGGGCGCCAACGGCAATCTCGGCGCCGACCTGCTGGCCAAGGCGCCGGCAGACGGCTACACGCTGATGCTGTGCGACCTCGGCGCGCTTGCCATCAGCCCGTCGCTCTACCCCAAGCTGCCTTTCGATCCGTCGAAGGACCTGCGCAGCGTGGCCATGCTGGCCTACTCGCCGCACCTGCTGGTGGTGCATCCCTCGGTGCAGGCGAACACGCTGAAGGAGCTCGTAGAGTTCTCGAAGAAGAGCGACCTCAATTTCGCCGTCACCGCCAGCGGCAGCACCGCGCACCTCGCGGGCATCGAGCTGCAGCGCCGGGTCGGCGCCAAGTGGGAATACGTGCCCTACAAGGGCGGCGTGCAGGCGGTGCTCGACACCGTCGCGGGCCAGACGCAGGTGCTCATGAACGGCATGCTCGCCACCTACCCGCAGGTGCAGGCCGGCAAGCTCAAGCTGATCGCGGTTTCGAAGGCCACGCGCATGCCGCTGATCGGCAACGTGCCGACCATCGCGGAGCAGGGCGCTCCCGGCTACGAGTCGGGCACCTGGCAGGGCATGGTCGCGGCGCGCGGCGTGCCCGACGCGGTGGTCGCGCGCTTCAACCGCGAGCTGGTCCGCATCATCCGCACCGCCGACATCCGGGCCCGCCTCGCGGGGCAGGGCGCCGAGGTCGTGACCATGACTCCGGCCGAGCAGGACCAGTTCTTCGCCAAGGAGCGCGCGCGCTGGGCTCAAGTCGTCAAGGAGGCCAACGTCAGGCTCGACTGACCGGCTTCCTCATCCCCTCTTTTTCTTTTTTCGAATCTTCACTGGACGTTCCCGATGAATCCGCAAGAACTCAAGACCATCATGGGCTCCGGCCTGCTCTCGTTCCCGCTGACCGACTTCGACAGCAACGGCGACTTCAACAAGAAGGGCTACGAGCAGCGCCTCGAATGGCTCGCCCCCTACGGCGCGAGCGCGCTGTTCGCGGCCGGCGGCACCGGCGAGTTCTTCTCGCTCACCGGCGACGAGTACCCCGGCATCATCAAGACCGCGGTCGACACCTGCCGCGGCGTGGTGCCGATCATCGCGGGCGCCGGCGGCCCCACGCGCTTCGCCATCCAGTGCGCGCAGGCCGCCGAGAAGGCCGGCGCGCACGGCATCCTGCTGCTGCCGCACTACCTCACCGAGGCCGGCCAGGAAGGCCTGGCTGCGCACGTCGAGGCCGTGTGCAAGAGCGTGAAGTTCGGCGTGATCGTCTACAACCGCGCCACCAGCCGCCTGAAGCCCGACACGCTGGCCGCGCTGGCCGAGCGCAACCCCAACCTCGTCGGCTTCAAGGACGGCGTGGGCGACATCGAAGCCATGGTCGCCATCTACCAGAAGATGGGTGACCGCTTCGCCTACCTGGGCGGCCTGCCCACCGCCGAGGTCTACGCCGCCGCCTACAAGGCGATGGGCACGCCGGTGTATTCGTCGGCCGTCTTCAACTTCATTCCGAAGACCGCCATGGACTTCTACAGGGCCGTCGCCGCCGACGACCTGCCGACGCAGCACCGCCTGCTGAAGAACTTCTTCATGCCTTATCTCGAGCTGCGCAACCGCGTGCCCGGCTATGCCGTGAGCATCGTGAAGGCCGGCGCGAAGATCGTCGGCCACGACGCCGGCCCCGTGCGCGCGCCTCTCACCGACCTGAAGCCCGCCGAGATGGAGCAGCTCAAGGCGCTGATCGACTCGCTCGGCCCGCAGTAAGCCGCGCCAGCCTGAAGACGAAACCACAACAACGGAGACAAGACAACATGTTCCTCAAGAAGCTCTTCCTGGTCGCCGCCTCGGCAGCCCTGTTCTCGGCCTGCTCGGTGATGCCCTCGGGCAATGCCGCGTCGGCCGCGCCCGAAGTGGCCGCCGCCGCCGAGCGCCTGCGCATCGCGATGATCGACCCCACCGCTCCCGCATTGGGCGCGCTGGTGGCCGACGACCTCAGCTACGGCCACTCCGGCGGCAAGGTCGACACCAAGACCAGCTTCATCGCCGACCTGCTCGACGGCAAGTCCGACTTCGTGACCATCGCCATCACCGACCAGACCGTCAAGGTGGTCGACGGCAACACCGCCATCGTGCGCCACACCCTCACGGCGGACACCAACGACTCGGGCAAGCCCGGCAAGGTGGCGTTGAAGATCCTGGGCGTCTGGCAGAAGCAGGGCGGCAGCTGGAAGCTGTTGGCCCGGCAGGCTGTGAGGATCTAGGTCGAATGAAGAAGAGAGTTCTTCTTGGGGCGGCCCTCGCGGCTGCCTCGGCGGTGCTGCTGCCCCAGGTCGCCTCGGCGCAGTCCGATGCATGGCCGCAGCAGAAGCCGGTGACCATCGTCGTGCCGTTCCCGGCCGGCGGCTCCACCGACATGGTCGCGCGCGCCATCGCGCTGCAGCTGCAGACCAGGCTCGGCGGAAGCTTCGTCGTCGACAACCGGCCCGGCGCCACCGGCACCATCGGCACGGGCCAGGTCAAGCGCGCTGCGCCCGACGGCTACACGCTGCTGGTGTCCTCGCTCGGCGCCTTCGTCGTCACGCCGCACCTGCAGAAGAGCGTGCCCTACGACGCGACGAAAGACTTCGACTACATCAGCGTGCCCGTGCAGGCGCCCAACGTGCTGGTCGCGAATATCGCGCGGCCCGAGCACACGGTGGCCGACGTGCTGACGCTGCTGCGCAAGACGCCGGGCAAGGTCTCGTTCGCGAGCTCGGGCAACGGCTCGTCCGACCATCTCTCTGCCGAGCTCTTCTGGCAGCAGACGAAGACCGAAGGCGTGCACGTGCCCTACAAGGGCGGGGCGCCGGCGGTCAACGACCTGCTGGGCAACCAGGTCGACTTCTCGTTCCAGAACGTCAATGCCGTGCTGCCGCACATCCGGGCCGGCAAGCTGCGCGCTATTGCCGTCACTGGCGACAAGCGCTCGCCCGTGCTGCCTGACGTGCCCACGCTGGCCGAGGCCGGCGTGAGGGGGGCCGAGGTCTATTCGTGGCAGGGCATGGCTGCGCCCAAGGGCCTGCCGCCCGCCGTGAAGAAGAAGCTGAGCGACGCGGTCATCGCCGCCATGCAAGACCCTGAGACGAAGAAACGCATGCTCGACCAGGGCCTGGAAATCGTCGCCAGCACCCCCGATGAATTCACCGCCTTCCAGTTGCGCGAATGGACGCGTTGGAAGACATTGATCGACACCCGCCACATCACCGCAGACTGAAGCACGCAGCCCGAAGATGACAAGCCCTGAATCCGTTGTTTCCAAAGCCGTGACAGGCGTCCCCGTCGTCACCGGCATGCGCGTGGTCCCCGTCGCGGGCCACGACAGCATGCTGATGAACCTCAGCGGCGCGCACGGCCCGTTCTTCACGCGCAACCTGCTGATCCTGACCGACAGCGCCGGCCACACCGGCGTGGGCGAAGTGCCCGGCGGCGAGAAGATCCGCCAGACGCTGGAAGACGCGCGCGATCTCATCGTCGGCCAACCCATCGGCCGTCACAACGCGATCCTCAACAGCATGCGCAGCGCTTTTGCCGGCCGCGACAGCGGCGGGCGCGGCCTGCAGACCTTCGACCTGCGCGTGACCATCCATGCGGTCACCGCCGTCGAAGCCGCGCTGCTCGACCTGCTGGGCCAGTTCCTCGAAGTGCCCGTGGCGGCCCTGCTCGGCGAAGGCCAGCAGCGCGACGCGGTGCAGATGCTTGGCTATCTCTTCTACGTGGGCGATCGCAGGAAGACCGATCTGCCTTACGAGAGCGACCCCGACGCCGACAACGACTGGTTGCGCCTGCGCCACGAGGAAGCCATGACGCCCGAGGCCATCGTGCGCCTGGCCGAGGCCACGCATGCGCGCTACGGTTTCACCGACTTCAAGCTCAAGGGCGGCGTGCTGCGCGGCGAGGAAGAAGTCGAGGCGATCCGTGCGCTGCACGAGCGCTTTCCGAATGCCCGCGTCACGCTCGACCCCAACGGCGGCTGGCTGCTGCAGGACGCGATCCGCCTGTGCCGCGACCTGCACGGCGTGATGGCCTATGCCGAAGACCCGTGCGGCGCCGAGGGCGTGTTCTCGGGCCGCGAGGTGATGGCCGAGTTCCGCCGCGCCACCGGGCTGCCGACCGCGACCAACATGGTCGCCACCGACTGGCGCGAGATGGTGCACAGCCTCTCGCTGCAGTCGGTCGACATCCCGCTGGCCGATCCGCATTTCTGGACCATGCAGGGCTCGGTGCGCGTGGCGCAGCTGTGCCAGGCCTGGGGCCTGACCTGGGGCTCGCACTCGAACAACCACTTCGACGTGTCGCTCGCGATGTTCACCCACGTGGCCGCTGCGGCGCCGGGCAAGGTGACCGCCATCGACACGCACTGGATCTGGCAGGACGGCCAGCGCCTGACCAAGGCACCGCTGCAGATCGAGGAAGGCTTCGTGAAGGTGCCCACGCGCGGCGGTCTGGGCGTGGAACTCGACATGGACGAAGTCGAGAAGGCGCACCAGCTGTACCTGAAGCACGGCCTAGGCGCGCGCAACGACGCGCAGGCCATGCAGTACCTGATTCCGGGATGGACCTTCGACAACAAGAAGCCCTGCATGGTCAGGTAAAGGCGTAGTCTCCGTTTCTCATCATTCCCGCAGCCGGAGCCCTCGCTCCGGCTTCTTTCTTTTCATCCATCGAGCAGCAAGGAACCCAACATGCAGAACTTCGACAACCTCATCGGCGGCGAATGGCGTGCCGGCGCGGGCTACAGCCCGAACGTCAATCCGAGCAACCTGTCGGACGTGATCGGCCAGTACACGCAAGGCGATGCCTCGCACGTCGACGCGGCAGTGGCCGCCGCCACCGCGGCCTTCCCGGCCTGGGCCACGGGCAGCGTGCAGGCGCGCTCCGACGCGCTCGACAAGATCGGCAACGAGATCCTCGCGCGCAAGGAAGAGCTGGGCACGCTGCTGGCGCGCGAAGAAGGCAAGACCAAGGCCGAGGGCATCGGCGAGGCCGCGCGCGCGGGCTACATCTTCAAGTTCTTCGCGGGCGAGTGCCTGCGCCTGTCGGGCGAGGTGCTGCCTTCGGTGCGGCCCAACATCGGCGTGGAGATCACGCGCGAGCCTGTCGGCGTGGTCGGCCTCATCACGCCATGGAACTTTCCGATTGCCATTCCGGCCTGGAAGATCGCGCCTGCACTGGCCTTCGGCAATTGCGTGGTGCTGAAGCCCGCCGACCTCGTGCCGGGCTGCGCCTGGGCGATCGCGGAGATCATCAGCCGCTCGGGCATTCCGGCGGGCGTGTTCAACCTCGTGATGGGGCGCGGCAGCGTGATCGGCAATGCGCTGGTCAACCACCCCGGCATCCATGCGATCAGCTTCACCGGCTCGGTGGGCGTGGGGCGCAACATCGCGGTGCAGTGCGTCACCAACCACAAGAAGGTGCAGCTCGAGATGGGCGGCAAGAACCCGCAGGTGGTGCTCGACGACGCCGACCTCGCGCAGGCCGTGGAGCTGAGCGTGCAGAGCGCCTTCTACTCGACCGGCCAGCGCTGCACCGCATCGAGCCGGCTCATCGTCACCGAAGGCATCTATCCGAAGTTCATCGCCGCCATGAAGGAACGCATGGCGAAGATCAAGGTGGGCGACGCGCTCGCGCAGGGCACCGACATGGGCCCGGTCTCGTCGAAGTCGCAGCTCGACCAGGACATGGAATACGTCGCCATCGGCAAGGGCGAGGGCGCCACGCTGGCCGCTGGCGGCGAGCTGCTGAAGCTGGAGACCGACGGCTACTACATGTCGCCCGCACTCTTCAGCGAATCGTCCGCCGCGATGCGCATCAACAAGGAAGAGATCTTCGGCCCGGTGGCCAGCGTGATCCGCGTGAAGAACTACGAGGAAGCACTGGCCACGGCCAACGACACCGAGTTCGGGCTCTCGGCCGGCATCGCCACCACCTCGCTGAAGTACGCCACGCACTTCAAGCGCCACAGCCAGGCCGGCATGGTGATGGTCAACCTGCCGACGGCGGGTGTCGACTACCACGTGCCCTTCGGCGGTCGCAAGGGCAGCAGCTACGGCCCGCGCGAGCAGGGTCGCTACGCCCAGGAGTTCTTCACGACGGTGAAGACGGCCTACACGCTGGCCTGACCGGTCTTCAGGCGGGCGGAAGCGAAGACGGCGGCGCGCGGCGGCGTCTTCGCATGATGTATTCGACGAGCTCGAACACGCCTTCGCTCAGCAGTGCCAGCGCGGCTGCAGGCAGCGCGCCCGCCACCAGCAGCTCGCGGTCGTTGAGCGCCAGCCCCGTCACGATGCGCTCGCCGAATCCACCCGCGCCGATGAAGGCCGCGATGGTCGCCGTGCCGATGGCGATCGCCGTGGCCGTGCGCACGCCCGCCAGCAGCGTGGGCAGCGCGAGCGGCAGCAGCACCAGCCGGAGGCTCTGCGGCGGCGTCATGCCAAGTGCCGTGCCCGCCAAGCGCAGGCCGTTAGGCACTTCGGTCAGCCCCGTCACCGTGTTGCGCATGATCGGCAGCAGCGAATAGAGCGTGAGCGCGATCAGCGCCGGCAGCGCGCCGATGGCGCCCAGCATCGAGATCAGCACGGCCAGCAGCGCCAGCGAGGGCACGGTCTGCAGCAGGCTCGCGAAGCCCAGCACCACCGCGCGCAGCCGCACATGAGGGAACACCAGGATTGCGATCGGCACGCCGACGAGGACGGCGATGCCCACCGACAGCGCCACCAGCAGCAGGTGCTGGCGCGCGAGCTTCCACAGGTCCGGCCCGAACAGCTTGGCCATGAAACCCCGGCGTTCTTCCTTCGGCTGCGCCTTCGCATCCTTGCTGCCCGTGCTCGCGAGAAAGTCGCGAGCGATCACGTCGAAGGGCACGCTCTGCAGTTCGGCGCGTGCATTCATCGCGATCATGGCGTGCTCGTCGACCTTGCCTTCCAGCGCCTGCAGCGCAGCCCAGGCCTTGGGCAGCCGCGTGGGCAGGTCGAGCTTGTAGAGCACCACCGCGTCGTAGCGCGGAAAGTACTTCCTGTCGTCCTCCAGCACGCGCAGGCCGAGGTGGTCGATCTTGGCGTCGGTGGTGTAGATGTCGATCACGTCGATCTGCTTCGCGGCCACCGCGTCGTAGGCCAGCCCGTGATCGAGGCCGGTGGGCGTCTGCGTGAAGCCGTAGCGTCCGGCCAGGCCCTTCCAGCCGTCGGCGCGGCCGATGAATTCGTTCGACAGGCCGAACTTCAGCTCGGGGTGCTTCGCCAGGTCGCTCAGCGTTCGGAGGCCCAGCCGCTCGGCGTCGGCGGCGCGCACCGCGAGCGCATAGCCGTCGTTGAAGCCCAGCGGGATCGCCACGCCCAGGCCCATCGGCGCGAGCGCGGCGTTCATCGCTTCGCGCGTGTCGGCCGGTGCGCCCTTGAGGATCTCGAGCGCGATGGTGCCGGTGTATTCGGCGTACAGGTCGATGGCGCCCGAGCGCAGCGCCTCGTACACGATGGCCGTGTTGCCCAGCCCCTGCCGCACGACGGGCGGCGTGGCCGTGTGCGGTGCCGCCGTCTGCGCCAGCAACTCGGCCAGGATGTACGACTCGGTGAAGCGCTTGGACCCGACGCGCAGCGTCTCGTCCGCCGCCCGCGCGATGCCGCAGACGGCAAGCCAGGCGAGGGCGAAGAGCAGGGCGGCGCGCAGGAGGCTGCGGGGCAGGTGCATCCGGGCCAGTGTATAGACAACGCCCCGTTCGGCGTACCCGCCAATCTCCTACACGCCATGGTGCGCCGAGCCGATGGGGCAGGCGGCTGGCGAGGCTCACAGTCGGGTGCGATGAAGAAGACCAAGCCCGCGAAAGAAGAAGTCGACCTTCCCGGCCCCGACGTCCACGGCTTGCGCGAACTGCCAGGCCTGCAGGTCGACGGCTACAGCCTGCAGTTGCGCGACAAGGACGGCTTCGTCGGCGACCAGGCCAGCCAGACCGCATTTCGCGAACTGCTCGAACACTGGCGCAAGCGCCGCCGCAGGAAGGGCAAGGATCCGCTGGGCAAATCGCATTCGCGCGACCTCGCCAAGAAGGAGCTCGACCGCGTGCTGCAGGAGAAGAAGGCGTCCGAAGCCACCGACCTGATGCATGTGGCCATCGAGGAGTTCGCGCAGGAACTGGCCTCCGTGATCCAGCGCTTCATGCGCCAGCCCTCGTGGAAGAAGGTCGAGCGCATCGTGATCGGCGGCGGCTTTCCCGAGAGCGACGTGGGCGAGCGCGCCATCCTGCAGGCCGCCGCCATCCTCGAGGAGCTTGGCCCGCACGTGCAGATCGCCCGCCTGTCGCACGACGTGGACGACGGCGGCCTGATCGGCTGGGCGCACCTCGTGCCGCCCGCCATGCTGAAGGGCCACGACGCGATCCTCGCCGTGGACATAGGCGGCACCAACGTGCGCTGCGGCATCGTGAAGACGCGCCACCGCAAGGCGCCCGACTTCTCGCTGGCGAAGGTGGTTCGGCGCGAGAAGTGGCGCCACGCGGACGAGGGCCCGAACCGCGGCGGCATGGTCGACCACATCGCCGGCATGCTCGAGGACATGGTGCGCTACAGCGAGCGCAAGAAGATCCGGCTCGCGCCCTTCGTCGGCATCGGCTGCCCGGGGCTGATCCGGCCCGACGGCTCCATCGCCCGCGGAGCGCAGAACCTGCCGGGCGACTGGGAGGGCCACGCCTTCCACCTGCCCAGCCAGCTGTGGCGCCGTATGCCGATGATGGGCTCCGGCCCGACGCTGGTGCTGATGCACAACGACGCGGTGGTGCAGGGCCTGAGCGAGTTGCCTTTCATGCGCGACGTGCGGCACTGGGGCGTGCTGACCATCGGCACCGGGCTCGGCAACGCGAGCTTCACCAACAGGGACTGATGTCAGCCCGTCGTCTGTCTTGCCATGGCCCGCAGCCGTGGCAGCAGGCGGCCCAGCGCGATGGCGAAGTTGCCGAGCGCAATAAGCATCGTGGCCGACAGCAGGGCCGGAATGCCCTGGGCCACGATCAGGTGGCCGGCGAGCAGGGGATAGCCGAACACGCCGATGAAGTAGGACAGGCTGAACAACAGCAGCGCCTGTGGCGTCTCGCCCTGCGGCGCTTCGTTGGCGGCCAGTCCGTTGATGACCGAATAGGTCAGGCCGTAGCCCACGCCCAGCGTCACCGAGGCGAGCAGATAGCTGGGCCAGTCGCTCACGAGAAACCGGAACATCGCGATCGACAGGACGACAAGGAAGGTGAGGACGGCAGCTGCGAGGTGGGGGTTCTGGCGGACGACGATGCCTGAAAGCAGCATGCGGCAACCGATGGCCGCACCCATGAAGCCGATGAAGAAGATCGAGAAGTCCAGTCCCTTGGCTGCGGCGTAGGCGGTCTGAAAACTCGACAGGCCCCCGAAGATGGCGCCCCCGAGCCCCACCATCGCGATTGGAAAGACCGCCTTCGCCTGCAGTACCCGCAAGAGGCTTGCCCAGGACAGCCGGGTGGCCCTGGCCGCGCCCTGGGTGGCCGTGATGCGGCGGATCGGCTCGTGCAGGAAGAAGAAGATCAATGCGCCGCACAGGCTCGTTGCCGCGGCAAGCCAATATGTGGCTTCCAGCGGCCAGCCCAGAAGCTTCGCACCCCGGCCCAGGATCGGCCCGCTGCCGATGCCGCTCATCATGCTGCCGGACAGCAGCGCGAAGTACCGGATGCGCCGTGCCGGTTCAACGATGGCAGCCACGATGATCGGCCCGAGCGTGTAGAACGCCCCCCAGCCGCAGCCCAGCAGAAGACCGCAGATCCGCATGCTCTGGCCCACGCCCGGCACGAGGGCAAAACCCAGGCAACTGGCGGACAGGATCAGGCCGGACACACCCACCGCGCGCGGTGCCCCCACGGCGTCGCTGGCATGGCCCGACAGGATCACCGCCACGATCGTGCTGACGATGGCCGTCGAGATGATCAGACCGGTGTCGCCCTCGTTGCCGCCGCGCGAGGCGACCAGCAAGGCCAGCAGGAAGGTCGTGCCATAGGACATCGATAGCAGGTAGCCGCCGAGGCAGAACAGCGAGAACACGCGGGGCGAAGCGCCGGCCGATGTCGGGCTCGTGGAGGCCTCGGCGGCAGGAGTAAGGGGCTGGGTGCTCATTCCGGTTGCCTCTGCGAAGCTTGTGAAGCGACGGATTCTGGTGGCCTCATTACTCCGAATAAACCGCAAGATTTCACTCCTTGCTTGCGGAGGTGTGAAACTTTCACGAACAGGAAGGAGCCGCGCGATGCGCTTGGGTGACGAGCGGCCGCGGCTACAGGTCCTCGGCCCGCAATCCTTCGATGCGCACGCTTGCGGAGACTGAGGCAACGTTTCCCGCCGCATCGGCCACACGCGCCTCGATGTTCACGGCGCCGGGCCTCTTCGGCGTCCACGCGCACACGTACGGCGCGGCGCGCAGCGTGCACGCGGTCTTGCCGTCGACGATGAACTTCAGCTCGGCCACGGCCACGTTGTCGGAAGCAGTGGCGGTGAGCCTTGCCGCAATGCCGGTCGCGACGCTCGCGGGCGCGGAGAGCGCCACGGTGGGCGGCACCGTGTCCGAGGGCGGATTGACGATCACGTTGGCCGAGGCCACGGCCGAGTTGCCCGCCGCGTCGACGGCGACCACGCGGATCGTCTGAACGCCCGGCGCGCTCGGCGTCCAGCTGCAGGTGTAGGGCGGGGCGGTGAAGGTACAGATCGGGATGCTGTCCCTGCCCAGCACCTTGACGCCCCACACGCCGGCGTTGTCCACCACGGCCGGCGCGATGACCGTGAGTTGCCCGACGGTGGCCATGGAGGGCGCGGCCACCGACACGGTGGGCGGCGCGGTGTCGGCACCGCCGAGCGCCAGGTCGATGGTGAACATCTGCTGGCCCTGCACCGCCTTCTGCTCGAAGGCATCGAAGATGGTGAACCAGCTCGCGCCGGGCGCGCGGTTGGCGGCGCGGGCCTTGACGAGCAGCGTCGTCTTGCCGGTGGCGAAGCAGCTGAAGCCGCAGTCCCAGTCGAACACGAAGCGGCCGGAGGCGTCGGCCACGCCGGTCACCAGCATCACCAGCGGCTTGCCGGCTCCCGGGTTGCGCCACACCGAGACCTGCGCGCCGGGCAGGGCGGTGCCGGTGTCGCGATCGGTCACGCGCACCTGGGTGGCGGTGGTGCCGGCCATGAACTTCGAGCTGCCGAGCTTGGGCCAGTCGGTCCAGTCGGTGTTGATGTTGGCCTTGGTGCCTTCGGTAAAGCGGATCAGCTCGAGCGTGGCGACGCGGTTGGCCGCCGGATCGCGGCGCTGCTCGAAGACGGTGCCCAGAAGGGGGTCGAGCCGCCAGTGCTGACGGGTCCACCAGTAGCGGTCGGCATCGTTGGCCAGCGCCAGATCGGTGACTGGCGCGACGCCGGTGGTGTCGGCGACGGCGATGCCGTTGTAGTACTCGCCCGCGCCGGCGCCGAACACATGCTCCAGCTCGTGCATCAGCGTCTTGAGCTGGCGGCCCAGGTAGTCCTTCTCGGTGGATTCGGGCGCGCCCGGCGTGGGCGCGCGCGAGAGGCGCAGCGGGTCGTGAATGGCGATCCAGTTCAGGTTCCAGGCCACGCCCTTCTGCGGAAAGGTCCAGCTCATCGACAGCCCGCCGTGGCTGTAGCCGCGCGTGGACTTCGAGACGCACACCACCACCTCGCCGTTGACCAGCCCGTTGTAGCTGCACTGCGGCGCGTTCGCGGGCGCGAGCAGCTGCAGGTCGGCAGCGGGGTCGAAGGCGAAGCTGCGCACCGTTTCGCGCGTGAACACGGTGTTGACGTCGGCCACGTACTGGGCGAGCCGGCGGCCCGCCTCGGCGGGTCCGATGTCGGCGGCGAGCTCGGGGTCGACGATGAACTTCAGGCGATGAGTGCTGGGGGCGGCCCGGCCGACCTCGTCCATGGCGGCGAAGGCGGGCGTCGCGATTCCAGACAGTGCGAATACCGTTGGTATGGCAGCAAACGCCAGATTGGCCAGGGTGCGCAGCGAGAAGAAAGCTCGCATCGGTTTTCCCCGGAGGCCGGGGCGCAGGACTCGGACGGACGGCGCTTCGGTCGGCCCCGCGGGAGGCCGTGCCCAAGCGGGCTACCCCGCTACGCAGGGGGTGCAGGGAGATCCGTTCGAGCCCTTCCGATGGCGAACCGGTGGCTGGGCAAGCCTGTCAATCCCCGAAACCGGTAGGTATTTTAGTCTACATGTTCAATTGGTTTCAATTGTGTTGCATTTGTGCTTCCGGCGCCACAGCTTCGCCGCCCAGCGCCTTGTAGACCGCCACCAGGCCCACCGCCAGCCGGCTGGAGCTTTGTGCCTGGTCGCGCCGCGCCTGCAGCAGGGTGCGGCGCGCGTCGAGCTCCACGCCGAAGTCGGTGAGCCCGCCTTTGTAGCGCGCCGACGCTAGCACCAGCGCGTCGCGGCTGCGGCGCTCGCGCTCGGCCAGTTCGGCTTGCCGTTGCCGCTCGGCGGCGTAGGCGGTGAGGGCCGAATCGATCTCGTGCCAGGCCTTGAGCACGGTCTGCTGGAAGGCCACGGCCGCTTCCTGTTGCTGCAGCTCGCGCAGCTCGACGGTGCCGCGGCGACGGCCGCCGTCGAAGATCGGCAGACTGATCGACGGCCCCACGTGCCATTGCCTGCTGCCCCATTCGCCGAAGCGCTCGCTGCCCACCGATTCATAGCCGAAGCCGGCGCCCAGCGTCACGCGCGGATAGAGGTCGGCCACCGCCACGCCGACGCGGGCTGTGGCCGCGTGCAGTTGCGCCTCGGCGGCCGCGATGTCGGGTCGGCGGCGCGCGAGTTCGCCCGGCTGGCCCAGCGCGAGCGCGGGCAGCGTGGGGGTATCGAGTGCGTCACCGGCGGCGGTGTCGGCCAGTTCGGCGTTCAGCGTGCCCGGCGCGGCGCCGGCCAGCAGCGTGATGCGGTTCATTGCGTCGGCCTCCTGCTGCAGCAGCGCGGGAATGCGTGCGCGCAGTTCGGCAAGCAGCGCGCGCTGGCGCGCCGGGTCCAGGTCGGTCACGAGGCCGCCGTCGGCGCGCGCCTGAACCAGCTCGAGCGATTCGGAGGCCGCCGCGTTGTCGGCACGCGCGATGCGCAGTTCGCGCTGCGTGCCGCGCAGCTCGAAGTAGTTGCGCGCCAGCTCGGCCTGCACGCTGAGCCGGGCCTGCCGCAGCAGCGCGGCCGAGGCGCCTGCGTCGGCATCGGCCGCCTCGATGGCGCGGCGCACGCGGCCCCACAGGTCGATTTCCCACGAGGCATCGAAGCCGGCCTGGTAGAGGTTGTAGGGCTCGCTGAGCGTGCGGATGAGCTGGTCGCGGTTGGAGACCGACGAGCCCAGCGCGTCGATCATCCGCGTGGCGGCGCCGGTCTCGCTCTGGCGCTGCCGGGTGACGCCGGCGCTCGCGTTCAGCTGCGGCCCCTGCTGCGCGGCGGTGGTGGTGCGCTGCACGCGGCTTTGCGCGAAGCGCAGCGCGGCCGTCTGCAGATCGGGGTTGCTGGCGAGCACCATGGCTTCGAGGCGGTCCAGCACCGGATCGCCGAAGGCCTTCCAGTCGCCCGATGCGATGCCGGTGCCCGCGGCGCTCTGCCGTTCCGCGCCGAGCAGCGTGGGCGAACCGCCATGCCATGTGGACCAGTCGGCGGGCGCATCGGTCTTTGGCGACTGGTGATCGGGCCCCACGGCACAGCCGGCAAGAGCGAGGGCGAGCGAGAGCGATGCAGCGGCGCAGGCAAGGGAAGAAAGAGGATGGGACATGGCGTGCTCCCGTTTTCAGACAAGGCGATTGCGGAACAGCCACGCCGCCAGCGGCAGCGTGACGGCGGCGATGACGGCCAGCGGAATCAGGTTGTGCCAGACCGTGGCCAGCCCGACGCCTTCGAGGTACACGCGCTGCACCAGGTCGATGGCGAAGCGCAGCGGATTGGCCAGCGTCGCCACCTGCAGCGCGTGCGGCATGTTGCGCACCGGCGTGGTCAGGCCCGACAGCAGCATCAGCGGCATCAGCAGCACGAAGGCGTAGAGCATGGCCTGCTGCATGTTGGCCGACACGGCGGAGATCGACAGGCCGATGCCCACGCTCGCCACCGTGAAGAACAAGAGCCCCGTGTAGAGCGTGACGAGCGAGCCCGCCATCGGAATGCGGAACCAGAAGAGCGCCACCAGCAGGATCAGCGAGGACTGCACCAGCCCCACCAGCACCGGCGGCAGCGCCTTGCCGATCATGATTTCGAGCGGCGACATCGGCGTCACCAGCAGCTGGTCGAAGGTGCCCTGTTCACGTTCGCGCGCTACTGAAAGCGCCGTAAGCAGCAGCGTCTGCAGCATGCTGAGCGCGGCGATCATGCCGGGCAGCAGGTTCCATCGCGTCTCGAGATTCGGGTTGAACCACGCGCGCGATTCGACGGTCAGCGAAGGCGGCGGCGCGCCTGCGCGCATGCGCAGTTCGGCGTTGTAGCGCTCGACCACCGCGCTCACGTAACCCGCCGCCGAGCCGGCGGTATTGGAGTTGCGCGCATCCAGGATCAGCTGGATGGCCGCCGTCTGCCCCGCGCTGAGCTGCTGCTCGAAGTTCGCGGGAATCTGGATGACGAGCAGCGCCTTCTCTGTATCGATCACTTCGCGGATGTCGGCCTGCGAGCGCAGCGTGGCGACGCGATGGAACACGCCCGTGCTGTCGAGGTGTGCGATCAGTTCCGACGATGCGCCGTTGCGGCTCTGGTCGAGCAGCGCATAGGGCACGTCGTTGAGGTCGTAGGTGGCGCCGTAGCCGAAGACCAGGCTCTGCATGATCGCCGGCGCCACCAGGATGGCGCGCGTGGCAGGGTCCTTGAGGATGGTCAGAAGCTCCTTGCGGCAGAGGTTGGCCACGCGAAGAAAGAAGTCGATGAGGGCGTTCATGGCCGTGCTTTCAGTCGAGGCTCTTTCGCGTCACCGCACGGGCCACCAGCAGCAGGCCCACCGCGTACGCCAGCAGGATCGCGCAGTTGCGCCACACCAGCGGCCAGACGTCGCCCGCGAGGAACAGCGTCTTGATGAGGTCCATGAAATAGGTCGCCGGCAGCAGGTGGCCGATCACCCACACGGCGGTGGGCACGTTGCGCAGGTCGAAGAGAAAGCCCGACAGCATCATCGAGGGCATGAAGGTCGCGATCAGTGCCACCTGGCTCGCGAGGAACTGGTTGCGCGTGACCGAGGAGATCACCAGGCCCAGGCTCACCGCCACGATCAGGTAGAGCATCGAGGCGAAAACCACCACGACGAGCGAGCCGTACATCGGCACCGTGAACAGGTAGCGCGCCGACAGCAGGCACAGCGCGAGGCCCAGCATGCCGACCGCGAAGTACGGAATGATCTTCGCCAGCAGGATCTCCACCGGCCGCACCGGCGTGACGAAGAGCGCCTCCAGCGTGCCGCGCTCCCACTCGCGCGCCATCACCAGCGCGGTGAGGAAGGCGCCCACCAGCGTCATGATGAGCACGATGAGCCCCGGCACCAGGTACCAGGTGCTGGTGTTCGCCGCGTTGAACCACATGCGCTGCTCGACCGTGACGCTGCCGGTGGGCGGTGCGTCGGCGCCGGTGCTGTTGCCGCCCCGGTCGAGCCGCCGCACCGACGACTGCATGAGCGCACCCGTCACGTAGGCCTGGATGATGCTCGCGCGCCCCGCGTCGGAGCCGTGCACGATGAGCTGCACGCGCGCATTGCCCGCGGCGAGCGAGAGCGAGAAGTCGGAGGGCACGCGCACGATGCCGTCGACCTTGCGCTCGCGCATGAGCTCCTCGGCGTCGTGCATCGAGCCCAGCAGCACAGGCGCGATGGTGGGCGAGAGCTCCAGCCCGGCGATAACTTCGTGCGCGGTGGGCGAGGCGTCTTCCATCACCACCGCCACGGGCGCGTTCTTCACGTCGAGCGACATGCCGTAGCCGAAGATCAGGATCAGCACCATCGGCAGCAGGATGCCGATGGCCAGGTTGCTGCGGTCGCGCAGCAGCTGGCGGAACTCCTTGCGCGTGAGGGAGAGCAGGCGGGACCAGAAGCCGCTCATGCCGGTACCTCTGCGCGGACCTTGCGCCGCGCCTTCTCGACGATGCCGATGAAGGCCTGTTCCATGTCGATGCGCTTTTCCCTGTCGTCGCCGAGTGCCTGCGCGCGCACCTCCTGCGGCGTGCCGATGGCCAGCACCTTGCCCGCGTCCTGGATCACGATGCGGTCGCAGTACTCGGCCTCTTCCATGAAGTGCGTGGTGATGACGACCGTGGTGCCGCCTTCGGCCAGCGCGGTGATGCGCCGCCAGAACTCGCGGCGCGCGAGCGGGTCGGCACCGCTGGTGGGCTCGTCGAGGAACAGGATCTCGGGCTCGTGCAGCAGGCCCGTGGCCATGGCCAGGCGCTGCTTGTAGCCGCCGGGCAGCTGGCCGCTGGGCGAGTCGAGTGAGTGGGCGAGGTCGAACTGGCGCAGCACCGTGTCCATGCGCTCGCGCAGCTTCGCTCCGCGCAGGCCGTAGGCGCCGCCGAAGAACGAGAGGTTCTCGCGCACCGTGAGGTTGCCGTAGAGCGCGAACTTCTGCGAGACGTAGCCGATGCGCTGCCGCGCCTGCGCACGGGCATGCCGAAGGTCGACGCCGGCCACGCGCAGTTGCCCGCCGCTGGCCGGCAGCAGGCCGCACAGCATGCGGAAGGTGGTCGTCTTGCCCGCGCCGTTGGGGCCGAGCAGGCCGAAGATCTCGCCGCGACGCACCGAGAAGCTGGTGCTGGCCACCGCGACGAAATCGCCGAAGCGGCGCACGAGGTCCTTCACTTCGATGACCACTTCGCCGGGCTGGCCGGCGTCTTGCCGCGGCGTGGCTGGCATGGCCGCCGGCGTGGTGTCTTCATGCGAGGCCTGGGTGCGCAGCAGCGTCATGAAGCCGTCTTCGAGGCGCGGCGCGACGGGCTCGGCGTGTGCGCCGTCCAGCAGTTCGTCGAGCCGCGCTTCGCCCGTTGCCTCGCGACGGATGAATCGCACCTCGCCGCCCTGGGGCACCGCATCGACGATCTCCTGCCGCGCATCGAGCAGGCGAGCCTGCAGCAGCCGCGGCGGCTCGTTGTCGGGCGGCGTGGCTATGAAGCACAAGCCGTCCGCCCGGTCGCGCAGCTCGGCCGGCGCTCCCTGCGCCAGCAGCTTGCCGCCGTGCAGCACGAACACATGGCTGCAGCGCTCGGCCTCGTCGAGGTAGGCGGTGCTGACGATGACGGAGAGCCTTTCCTCGTCCACCAGCTGCTGCACGATCTCCCACAGCTCGCGGCGCGAGAGCGGGTCGACGCCCACGGTCGGCTCGTCGAGCAGCAGGAGGTCGGGCGAACGCACCAGCGTGCAGGCCAGCCCGAGCTTCTGCTTCATGCCCCCCGAGAGCTTGCCTGCCGGGCGGTCGGTGAAGCGGCCGAGATCGGTCATCTCCATCAGCCGCGCGTAGCGCTCGCGCCGCCTGTCGCGGGGCACGCCGTGCAGGTCGGCGTAGAGGTCGAGGTTCTCCTGCACGCTGAGGTCGTCGTAGAGGCCGAAGCGCTGCGGCATGTAGCTGATGCGGTCCTGCACCGACTGCGGGTCGGCCGACACGTCGATGCCGAGCACGCGCAGCTCGCCTTCGTCGGCGCGCATCAGGCCGGCCATGAGGCGCAGCAGCGTGGTCTTGCCGGCGCCGTCGGGGCCGACCAGCGCGGTGAGCGTGCTGGCGGGGATTTCGAGCGACACGTCGTCGAGCGCATGCACGGCCGCGGCCGGCGGCTTCGGCACGAAGCGCTTGTGCAGCGAGCGTCCGGCCACGGCCGGCCCGGTGGCGGTCATCAGGGCTTGCCGGTGGCAGTGGAGGAAGAACCGGAAGAGGGCGGTGGCGACAGCTGCAGCCGCACGGTGGCCGGCATGCCGAGGCGAAGCCGGTCCTGCGGGTCGTCGACCATCACGCGGACTTCGTAGACCAGGCTGCTGCGCAGCTCCTCGGTCTGCACGGTCTTGGGCGTGAACTCGGCCACCGACGAGATGTAGCCGACCTTGCCCGCGATGGTCTCGCCGGGCTGGCTGTCGGTGCTCACGCGGGCTTCCTGCCCGGCGCGCACGCGGCCGAGGTCTGGTTCAGCCACGTAGGTCCGCACCCACTTGGGATCGGTGATGGCGAGCGTGAAGGCCGGGCGCTGCGGAGAGGCCATGTCGCCGGGCTCGAGCAGGCGGGCGCGCACGATGGCGTCGATCGGCGCCTTGAGCTCGGCCTCGGTCAACTGGTGGTTCATGAGCGCGAGCTCGGCGCGGGCCGATTCGAGCTGGGCCTGCGCCTGTCCGATGTCTTCCTTGCGCGGGCCGGTCACCACGAGTTGCTGCGCCTTGCGTGCGTTGTCGAGCTGCGCCAGCGCCACCTTGCGCCGGGCCTGCGCGCTGTCGAGATCCTGCTGGCTCACGGCCCGGCCGGCGGTGGTGGTGCCGATGGCCTGCAGGCGAGCGAGCTGCTGCTGCGCCAGTTCGGCATCGGCCTGCGCGGCGGCCACCTGGGCGCCTGCCTGCGCCACTTCCTCGGGACGGCTGCCGGTCTTCAGGCGCAGCAGGGCCTGTTCCTGCACGCCGATGCGCGCCTGCGACTGCGCCACGCGCAGCACCAGCGAGCGGGTGTCGAGCCGGCCGAGCACCTGCCCGGCGCGCACGCGGTCGCCCTCGCGCACCGTCAGCTCGGCGATGCGGTCGTTGGCGTTGAAGGCCAGCGAGACCTGTCGCAGGTCGACGTTGCCGTACAGCACGAGCTGGTCGGAGGGCGTGGCGGAGCGGTTCGCGTACCACCAGCCGCCCACCGCGGCGGCGATGGCCACGACGGCGACGGCGATGAGGGGTTTCCTGTTCATGGCGTGTTTCCTGGCGGGGCTGCTGCCCGGGAGTCGGCGCGATGTTATCAAATTGAAATTTGAATTTGAAGTATTTTTTTGTTTGGGTTAGCCTCGGGGCATGGCAACCCGCACTCCGCGCACCGACGGCAACGCAACGCGCCTGCACATCCTCGAAACCGCCGGACAGCTGTTCGCGGCGCAAGGCTTCGCGGAAAGCACCAGCAAGGAAATCTGCACCCGCGCCGGCACCAACATGGCGGCCATCAACTACCACTTCGGCGGCCGCGACGGCCTCTACGAGGCGGTGCTGATCGATGCGCACAGGCAACTGGTGAGCCTCGACGAGCTGATGGCGCTGTCGGTGGAGTCGAGCGATCCGCGCCAGAAGCTGCGTGCCTTTCTCACGCACATGGTCGAGATGAGCGCGCAGCCGAAGGCACCCTGGGGCTTTCGCGTGGTGCTGCGCGAGGCGCTGTCGCCGTCGCCGGCCATGCCGGCGCTGATCCAGCGCGCTGTGCTCCCTAAGGCCAAGCTGCTGCGCGGCATCGTCGGCGAGATCATGGGCCTGCCCGACGACCATCCCTCGGTGCAGCGCAGCCTGCTGCTCACGGTGCTCCCTTGCCTGGTGATGACGGTGGCGCCCAAGGATCTGAGCAGCAAGGTGCTGCCGGCGCTGAAGGACACGCAGGCCCTGGCCGACGAAGTCGTGCGCTACGTGCTTGCAGGGCTCGACGCGGTGGCAAAGGCCGCCGAGCCGCCGCCTAAAGCTGGAAAGCGACGGTGAGCAGCAGGCCTTCCGCCACGTCGCGCACCAGCCCCGGCCTGCGCGCGCGATAAGGCTCGCCGGCCGAAGCGGTGGTCTCGATCCACTCGGCCAGCCACTCGATGTGGTCGTGGCCGTAGAACACCACGGCCGCCTCGTGGTTCAGCAGCAGGCTGCGCAGGTCGAGGTTGATCGAACCGCACATCGCGAGCTCCTCGTCCACCACCACCGCCTTGGCGTGCGCCATGAAGGGCAGCATGCGAAAGCTCACGCCTGCGCGCGCCAGGTCGCGCATGGCGCGTGCGCGCACGAAGTCGGCCAGCCGGTGGTTGGATTGCGCGGGCATCGCGATGGTCACCTGCACGCCGCGCCGCGCGGCCAGCCGCAGTGCGTCGCGCAGGCCGTCGCCGGGCACGAAGTAGGGCGTGATCGCCAGGATGCGGTGCTCGGCACGGAAGCAGGCGTCGATCAGCAGCGCGTGCGCCGTGTCCTCCGTCTGGTCGGGGCCGCTCGGCAGGAACTGCGCCATGGCCGTGCCCGGGCCTGCGGCATCGGGAGCGGTGATGGCGCGCGCCTTGCGGCTGCGCACCGAGGCCCAGTCGTGGTCGAACTGCCGCGCCGCCGCGGCCGCCACGCTGCCGCGCAGGTCGAACGAAAGGTCGCGCCAGGCCTCGGGATGCTTGTCGTTGCCGGTGAAGTATTCGCCCGCGAGGTTGCGCCCGCCCGACCACAGCCAGCGGTCGTCGGCGATGGTGAACTTGCGGTGGTTGCGCAGGTTGCGCGGGCCGATGCGGCGCAGGCTGAAGAAGGGGCGGAACACCGCCACCTCGCCGCCCGCCGCGCGCAGCCGGTCGAAGTGATGGCGCGGCAGCGAGAGCGCACCGAAGCCGTCGAGCAGCACCCGCACCTTGATGCCTTCGCGTGCCCGCCGGGCCAGCCGGTCGAGCACCGCATGCCCGAGCGGATCGTCGCCGATGATGAAGGTGCACACGTCGATGCGCTCGCGCGCGCCGTCGATCACCTCCCACAGCGCGTCGCGCGCGGCCTCGCCGTCGGCATGCATGCGGATCGCGCAGCGCCCCGGCGGCGCGAGGCCGAAGCTCTCGATCAGGTCGGCCGCCCAGTGGCCCGGCGGCACCGAGCGCGGCGGGCGGGGCGAACCTGCCGGGCGCAGCTTGCGCTGGCCGAACAGCAGGTACATCGGAAGGATGAAGTAGGGCATCAGCACCAGCCCCATGACCCAGGCGATGGCGGTGGTGGGAGCGCGCTGCTCGCGGCGCGCTCGCGTGGTCAGCACGTAGACCAGCAGCGCGAAAGTGACGACGAGGAAATGCTGCGAGGGAGAGGGCAGCCAGTCGAACTCTTTGGTCGGCATGGATCGATGATGCCTCAGCGTCGTCTGCCGTGCCTTCAGTGTCCCTTCAGCGTTGCAGGAAGGCGGGCACCTCGCGTCCTTCCGAGGCGAGGAACCGCATCATCGGGTCGACCACCGCGCGCACCGCGGGCCGGTTTCCCACGCGCGTGCGCCAGGCCAGCAGGCGGGGCGTGGCGCCGGTCATGCCCGCGCCCTTGCGGTCGGCGAAGATGCAGGCCATGTAGAAGGCGATGTCGGCGAAGGAGTAGGGGCCGGCGATGTACTCGCGCGTGGCGAGCAGGCCTTCCATCTCGTCGTAGAAGCGCGCGCAGCCGGCGCAGGCCGCGATCGCCGGGGCGCTCTGCATGGCCTCCTGCAGGCCGAAGAGCTTGATGACGTTGGGGAAGAAGACCTCGTCCGACTTCTGCTCCAGCTGCCGCGCGCGGGCCCGCTCGGCAATGCCCTCGGGCCACAGCGCTGGGCTGGGATAACGGTCTTCCAGGTACTCGAAGATCTGCGTCGAGTCGAAGAGCGACACCTCGTCGTCGACCAGCACCGGCACTTGCTGCTTGACGGGATTGACCCGAAGCACCTCGGGGTGCTTGGGCTCGTAGTGGTCGCCCTTGGCGAAGGGCACCATGACCAGTTCGAAGGGCACGCCTTTCTCGCGTGCCGCGATCTCGACCTTGGCGCCGAACATGCTGAGGGGACCGGAGTAGATGTGAGTCGTCATGGTCCCCGACTTCAACAGAAACCGGGCCTCAGGTCGAGCCCCACACCTCCTGCGCCGTCTCGACCACCAGGCGCAGCTTGTTGCGCTGCGCTTCCACCGCGATGTTGTTGCCGTGCACGGTGCTGGAGAAGCCGCACTGCGGCGACAGCGCGAGCTGGTCGAGCGAGGCGTACTTGCTCGCGTCCTCGATGCGGCGCTTGAGCTCGTCCTTGTCTTCCATCTCGCCGAACTTGGTGGTCACGAGGCCGAGCACCACGGTCTTGCCCTTGGGCAGGTAGCGCAGCGGCTTGAAGTCGCCCGAGCGGGCGTCGTCGTATTCCATGAAGTAGGCGTCGAGGTCCATCTCCTTGAGCAGCGCCTCGGCAACGGGCTCGTAGTTGCCGGCAGCCGCGTGCGTGCTCTTGAAGTTGCCGCGGCACAGGTGCATGGCCAGCAGCATGCCCGGCGGCTTCTGCGCCACCACCTTGTTGATGAAGGCGGCGTAGCGGTGCGGCAGTTCGTTCGGATCGTCGCCGCGCTTGCGGGCGGCTTCGCGCATGTGCTCGTCGCACAGGTAGGCGAGGTTGGTGTCGTCCATCTGCACGTAGGTGCAGCCGGCGGCGGCCAGCGAGCGCAGCTCGTCGCCGTAGGCCTTGGCCACGTCGTCGTAGAACGTGGGGTCGAGCTCGGGGTAGGCGTCCTTGCTGATGCCGGCGCGGCCGCCGCGGAAGTGCAGCATGGTCGGCGAGGGGATCGTCACCTTGGGCGTGCGGCCTGCGGAAACCTGGCTCTTGAGGTACTGGAAGTCGGCGAGCTGGATGTCCTTGACGTGGCGGACCTTGTCGATCACGCGCATCGCGGGCGGCGCCAGCTCCTCGGTGCCGTCGGGCTTGCGGATGGTGACCGGAATATCGGTCTTCACGCCGCCGAGCTGGTCGAGGAAGTCGATGTGGAAGTACGTGCGGCGGAACTCGCCGTCGGTGATGCTCTTCAGGCCGATGTCTTCCTGGAACCGGACGATCTCGGTGATCGCCTTGTCCTCGACGAGGCGAAGCTGCTCGGGCGTGATCTCGCCCTTGGCCTTCTGCTCGCGGGCTTCGAGCAGGTACTTGGGACGCAGGAAACTGCCCACGTGGTCGTAGCGGGCAGGCAAGGCGGCGTGCTGTGTCATGGATGACTCCGTCGGGATTCTTTGGGGAATGAGCGGAACATCGTATCGCCTTCGAAAAGGTGATTGCTGTATACAGGTATCTCGGTGTTTACCCTCGAAATGTCCTGAAAGGCTGGAAATTTCCTGTTTTCTGTATACATTGAGTATTCATGAAAACGCCCACGACCGCCTTTCCCCTGAACGCCTGGTACGCAGCCGCCTACGACGTCGAAGTGCGCCATGCACTGCTGCCTCGCACCATCTGCAACCAGAAAGTGGTGCTGTTCCGCCGTACCGACGGGCAGGTCGCCGTGCTCGAGGACGCCTGCTGGCACAGGCTGATGCCGCTGTCGCTGGGTCGCCTGGAGGGCGACGAACTGGTCTGCGGCTATCACGGCCTCGTCTACAACAGCCAGGGCCGCTGTACGCACATGCCCAGCCAGGAAACGCTGAACCCCTCGGCCTGCGTGCGAAGCTTTCCGGTGGCGGAGAAGCACCGCTTCGTGTGGATCTGGCCCGGCGACCCGGCCAAGGCCGACCCGGCGCTCATTCCCGACATGCACTGGAACGACGACCCCGCCTGGGCCGGCGACGGCAAGATGATCCGCGTCAACTGCGACTACCGCCTCGTGGTCGACAACCTCATGGACCTGACGCACGAGACCTTCGTGCACGGCTCCTCCATCGGCAACCGCGAAGTCGCCGAGGCCCCCTTCGTCGCCACGCACGGCGACCGCTCGGCCACCGTCACGCGCTGGATGGAGAACATCGATCCGCCGCCGTTCTGGGGCAGCCAGATCCGCCATGCGCGTGGCTACACCGGCAAGGTCGACCGCTGGCAGATCATCCGCTTCGAAGGTCCGTGCACAGTGAACATCGACGTCGGCGTGGCCGAGGCCGGCAGCGGCGCGGTGCCGGCCGACGGCAACCCCGGCGACCGCAGCAAGGGCGTGAACGGCTACGTGCTCAACACCATCACGCCCGAGACCGACAAGACGTGTCTCTACTTCTGGGCCTTCGCGCGCAACTACTGCCTGGGCGAGCAGCGCCTCACGCACGAGCTGCGCGAGGGCGTGTCGGGCATCTTCCGCGAGGACGAGCTCGTGCTCGAGGCGCAGCAGAAGGCCATCGACGAGCACCCCGACCACCAGTTCTACAACCTCAACATCGACGCAGGCTCGATGTGGGCGCGCAAGCTGATCGACCGCATGGTCGAGAAGGAGAAGCCCGCGCGCGCGGCGATCCCGATCCGGCCGGTAGAGAAGGAGGCCGCGTGAACCGCGTGAAGGTCGCGGCAGTGTCCAACGCCGCCGAGCCTGGCGACAGCGGCAGTTCGCAGGCCGTGAAGGCGCAGCTGAGGCTGCGCGAGATGATCCTCGCGGGCGAGCTGCCCGGCGGTGCGCGCATTGCCGAGGTGGCCATCTCCGAGCAGCTCGGCGTGTCGCGCACGCCGGTGCGCACCGCGCTCATGCGGCTGGAACAGGAAGGCCTGCTCGAGGCGCTGCCCAACGGCGGCTATGCAGTGCGCACTTTCTCCGAGCGCGACGTGGCCGATGCCATCGAGCTGCGCGGCACGCTCGAAGGCCTGGTGGCCCGGCTCGCAGCCGAGCGCGGCGCGGCGCCGGTGGTGCTGCGCGAGGCGCGCGCCTGCCTGCAGCGCATCGATGAACTGCTGCGCGAGCCCGCGCTCGACGACGCGGCCTTCTCGCGCTACGTGACGCACAACGAGCGCTTCCATGCGCTGCTGTGCGAGATGGCGGGCAGCCCCGTCATCGCGCAGCAGCTGGAGCGCGTGGTCAACCTGCCGTTCGCCTCGCCCTCGGGCTTCGTCGTGGTGCAGGCCAACTCGCCGGCCGCGCGCGACATGCTCGTGGTCGCGCAGGACCAGCACGTGCAGGTGCTCGACGCCATCGAGTCCGGCGAAGGCTCGCGCGCCGAGGCGCTGATGCGCGAGCACAGCCGCATCGCGCGACGCAACCTGCGCGAGGCGCTGCATGGCACGCCTACGGCGGAACAGCGTCCGCTGCCGGGCGTGCAGCTGATCCGCAGGCGCGGCTGATTCCATCTTTCTCCCATTTCTCCTTCCTGTTGTTCCCCGATGAAAAGCGATCTTCAATGGATGCAGGCGCAGGTCGTCGCGCTGCGCGACGTGACGCCCACCGTGCGCGAGTTCGAACTGCGCCCCGAGAGCGGATTCGCCGCCGCCCATGAACCCGGCGCCCATCTGCAGGTGCAGGTGATGACGGCGCAGGGGCGCGTGCAGACCCGCTCGTACTCGCTGGTAGGCGAGGGCGACGGCAAGTGCTGGCGCATCGCCGTCAAGCGGCTCGACGACGGCCGCGGCGGCTCGCTCGCGATGTGGCGGCTCGCGGTGGGCGATCGCCTGCAGGTGAGCGCGCCGCAGAACCACTTTCCGCTCGACCTCTCCGCGCCGGGCTATTTGCTGGTGGCCGGCGGCATCGGCATCACGCCGCTGGTGCTGATGGCGCAGCGGCTGGGCGCGCATGCGAAGCGCACCGGCGTGCCGGTGAAGATGCTCTATGGCGCGCGCAATGCGGGCGAGTTCGGCTACCTGCCGCACCTGCGCGAGGCGCTGGGCGAGAGCGGTGTCGAAGCCCACGAAGGCGCGACGCCGATCGACTTCGCCGCCGCCATCGCCGCGCTGCCAACTGGCGGCCAGCTCTACACCTGCGGCCCGGTGCCGATGCTCGAAGCCGTCAAGCGCGCGTGGCACGCTGCCGGGCGTGCCATCGAGGACCTGCGCTTCGAGACCTTCGGCAGCAGCGGCCGCCTGGCCACGCAGCCCTTCCAGGTGCGCATTCCACGGCACGACCTGGCCATCACCGTGCCGGCCGACTGCACGCTGCTCGAGGCGCTCGACGCGGCGGGCGTGCAGACGCTTTCCGACTGCAAGCGCGGCGAATGCGGTCTGTGCGCCATGGACGTGATCTCCGTCGACGGCGAGATCGACCATCGCGACGTGTTCCTCAGCGAGCACGAGAAGAAGTCGGTCACGCGCATCTGCGCCTGCGTGTCACGCGCCGTGGGTACGCTCACGCTCGACTCCGCCTATCGCGTCGACAGCTGATCCGTTCGCCTCGGAATACACCCTGCGCGATGATCGCGCAGTTAATTTGTCAATCGCGCAACAAAGGCCGGCGACGGCGACCGGCTAGGTGATTGCCTGCCCCGCCGGATGTTGCAAAGTGTTCAAAATAGCCCCGGTTCGCGTTCAGCCCCTCAAAGGAAAAAACATGCAAAGACGCCATCTCATCCAGACCGCCGCCCTGTCGGCTCTTGCGCTTTCGATGTCGCTGGCCAGCGCCCAGGACAACAAGTTCAAGATCGGCCTGATCCTTCCGATGACGGGCCAGTCGGCCTCCACGGGCCGTCAGATCGAAGCCGCCGCGCGCCTGTACATGGCCCAGAACGGCGACACCGTGGCCGGCAAGAAGGTGGAGCTGATCGTCAAGGACGACACCGGCCTGCCCGACGTGACCAAGCGCCTCGCGCAGGAGCTGGTGGTGAACGACAAGGTCAACGTGCTGGCCGGCTTCGGCCTGACGCCGCTGGCCCTCGCGGTGGCGCCCATCGCCACCCAGTCGAAGACGCCCGAGGTGGTGATGGCAGCAGCCACGTCGAGCATCACCGAGGCATCGCCCTACATCATCCGCTCGAGCTTCACGCTGCCGCAGGTGTCGGTGGCCATGGGCGACTGGGCTCCGAAGAACGGCGTGAAGACGGTCGTGACGCTGGTGGCCGACTACGGCCCGGGCAACGACGCCGAGAAGTTCTTCACCGAGCGCTTCCAGCTCAACGGCGGCAAGGTGCTCGACAAGCTGCGCGTGCCGCTGCGCAACCCCGACTTCGCTCCCTTCCTGCAGAAGGTGCGCGACGTGAAGCCCGATGCGCTCTTCGTCTTCGTGCCCTCGGGCGCGGGCGCGGCGGTGATGAAGCAGTTCCTGGAGCGCGGCATGGACAAGGCCGGCATCCGCATGATCGCCACCGGCGACGTGACCGACGACGACCAGCTCAACGACATGGGCGACGGCGCGCTTGGCGTGGTCACCTCGCACCACTACTCGGCGGCGCACCCCTCGGCGATGAACAAGAAGTTCGTCGAGGCCTTCGAGAAGGCCAACCCCAAGATGCGCCCCAACTTCATGGCCGTGGGCGGCTATGACGGCATGCGCGTGATCTACGAGGCGCTCAAGGCCACCAAGGGCCAGGGCGGCGGCGAGGCGCTGCTGGCGGCCATGAAGGGCCAGGTCTTCGAGAGCCCGCGCGGCCAGGTGCTGATCGACGCGCAGACGCGCGACATCGTGCAGGACGTGTACCTGCGCAAGGTCGAGAAGAAGGACGGGCAGCTCTACAACGTCGAGTTCGACGTGATCAAGGGCGTGAAGGACCCGGGCAAAGCAAAATAAAAAAATAGCTCGCCCCCAGGCTGCGCGCACTTCGTGTCGCTTCGCCAACCCCCTACCGGGGGCAACACCGCAGGCCCGGCAAAGCCGGTTCCTGGGTGTTTCCCGAAGGAGTCGCGCCGTGCGGCAAGCTGCTGAGTCGCTCATATGTTGACCATCCTTTTCGACGGCATCGCCTACGGCATGCTGCTCTTCGTGCTCGCCGTCGGGCTGGCCGTGACGCTGGGGCTGATGAATTTCATCAACCTCGCGCACGGCGCCTTCGCCATGGCGGGCGGCTATCTCACGGTGTTCGCGATGCAGAAGCTGGGCGTGCCGTTCCTGGCCTGCCTGCCGCTCGCGTTCATCGTCGTCGCGCTGGCCGGCGCGCTGCTGGAGCGAACGCTCTACCGACCGATGTACGGCAAGCCGCACCTCGACCAGGTGCTCTTTTCCATCGGCCTGGCCTTCATGGCCGTGGCTGCCGTCGACTACTTCGTGGGCTCGTCGCAGCAGAACGTGCAGCTGCCCGAATGGCTGCGCGGTCGCACCGAGATCGGTGACGGCGCGCTGCTGCTGGGCATGGGGCACTACCGGCTCTTCATCATCGGCGTGTGCGCGGTGCTCACGGTGGTGCTGCAGCTCATTCTTTCGAAGACGCGCTTCGGCAGCCGGCTGCGCGCCGCGGTCGACGACCCGCGCGTGGCGGCGGGGCTGGGCATCAACGTGAACGTCGTGTTCCTGCTGACCTTCGCCGTGGGCTCCGGGCTCGCGGGGCTGGGTGGCGCGCTGGGCGCGGAGATCCTCGGGCTCGACCCGACCTTCCCGCTCAAGTACATGATCTATTTCCTGATCGTGGTCTCGGTCGGCGGCACCTCGTCGATCACCGGGCCGCTCGCCGCGGCGCTGCTGCTGGGCATCGCCGACGTGGCGGGCAAGTACTTCATTCCGAAGATGGGCGCGTTCACCGTCTACCTGCTGATGATCCTGATCCTGATGTGGCGCCCGCAGGGCCTGTTCACGCGCAAAGGGGGCCGCTGAATGAGCACGCCTCCCGTCGTTGCCGATTTCCAGTCGGCCCTGCTGCGCAAGGCGCGCTGGCGTCCGCTCGAGTTCGTCGTCTGGGCCGCGGCCTTCGCGCTGCCGCTCGTGATGCCATCGCACTCGCTGCTGGTCAACGAGATCGCCATCGTCGCGCTGTTCGCGATGTCGCTGGACCTGATCCTGGGCTACACCGGCATCGTGTCGCTGGGCCATGCGGCCTTCTTCGGCTTCGGAGCTTATGCGGCGGCACTCTTCGCCAAGCTCGTGATGCCCGACCCGACCGTGGGCCTGCTGTTCGCGACCGTGCTGGCCGCGCTGCTGGGCCTGGTGGCCAGCGTGACGATCCTGCGCGGCAGCGACCTCACGCGGCTGATGGTCACGCTGGGCACCGCGCTGCTGCTGCTCGAACTCGCCAACAAGCTCGACTGGCTCACCGGCGGCGCCGACGGCCTGCAGGGCGTGGTGATGGGGCCGGTGCTCGGCATGTTCGAGTTCGACCTGTACGGCCGCACGGCAGCCTGGTATTCGCTGGCGGTGATGCTGGTGCTGTTCCTCGTGATGCGCCGCCTCGTGCATTCGCCCTTCGGAGCCACGCTGAAGGCCATTCGCGACAACCGGTTGCGCGCCATGGCCATCGGCATCCCGGTGGTGTCGCGTCTGGTGGTGATCTACACGGTGGCGGCGGGCATCGCCGGCGCTGCCGGCGCGCTGCTGGCGCAGACCACCGGCTTCGCCTCGCTCGACGTGCTGGCCTTCGATCGCTCGGCCGACGTGCTGCTGATGCTGGTCATCGGCGGCGTGGGCTGGCTCTACGGCGGCGTGGCGGGTGCCATCGTCTTCAAGCTGCTGCAGACCTGGCTGTCGGCCGTGACGCCGCAGTACTGGATGTTCTGGATCGGCCTGATCCTCGTGCTGCTGGTGCTCGTCGGGCGCGACCGCCTGCTCAAGCCGTGGGCGTGGTTCGGCGCGAGCAAGGGCAAGAAGGGCGGTGCGGTATGACCGACACCGTGCTTTCCACCCACGGCCTGGTGATGCGCTTCGGCGGCATCACGGCCACCAACAACGTGACGATGGAGCTCAGGCGCGGCGCACGCCATGCGCTCATCGGCCCGAACGGCGCGGGCAAGACCACGCTCATCAACCAGCTCACGGGCGTGCTCACGCCCACCGAGGGCCGCATCACGCTGATGGGCGAGGACATCACCTCGCTCGCACCGCACAAGCGCGTGGCGCGCGGGCTGGTGCGCACCTTCCAGATCAACCAGCTGTTCGACTCGATGACGCCGCTCGAAACGCTGGCGCTCGTGGTGTCGCAGCACCAGGGCATCGGCGCGCAGTGGTGGAAGCCGCTGGGTTCGAGCAAGGCCATTGCCGAGCGTGCGGCGCAGTTGCTGGAGCAGTTCCACCTCAGTGACGTGGCGCAACAGCAGGTGAAGCACCTGGCCTACGGCAAGCGCCGCCTGCTTGAAATCGCCATCGCGCTGGCCTGCGAGCCGCGCGTGCTGCTGCTCGACGAGCCGGTGGCGGGCGTGCCCGCAGGCGAGCGCGAGGAGCTGCTGCAGACCGTGGCCGCGCTGCCGGCCGACGTGTCGGTGCTGCTGATCGAGCACGACATGGACCTGGTGTTCAGCTTCGCCGACCGCATGACGGTGCTGGTCAACGGCACCCTGCTGACCGAAGGCGACCCTGAGACCATCGCCAACGATCCGAAGGTGAAGGAGGTCTATCTGGGCCACGGGGAGAGCGCGCATGTCTGAGCTTTTGCGCATCGAGAACCTGAGTGCCGGCTACGGCGAGGCCGTGGTGCTGCACGACGTGGCATTCGCGCTCGGCGAGGGACAGACGCTCGCGCTGCTGGGCCGCAATGGCACGGGCAAGACCACGCTGATCAACACGCTCGCAGGCGCAACGCGCCAGCACGGCGGCAGCATCTCGCTGGGCGGCCAGGCGCTGCACAAGCTGGCGCCGCATCTGCGTGCGGCGGCCGGCATCGGTTGGGTGCCGCAGGAGCGCAACATCTTCAAGTCGCTGACGGTGCATGAGAACCTCACCGCGGTGGAGCGGCCCGGCAAGTGGAATCCGCAGCGCGTGTACGAGATGTTCCCGCGCCTTGCCGAGCGCAAGACCAACCTCGGTACGCAGCTCTCGGGCGGCGAGCAGCAGATGCTGGCCGTGGGCCGCGCGCTGGTGCTCAACCCCAAGCTGCTGCTGCTCGACGAGCCGCTCGAAGGCCTCGCGCCCATCATCGTGGAAGAGCTGCTGCGCGCCATCCGCCGCATCACGCAGGACGAGGGGCTGGCCGCGATCATCGTGGAGCAGCATCCACAGGCGATCCTCGCGATCTCCGACGAGGCGGTGGTGCTCGACCACGGCACCATCGTCCACACCGACAGCGCGGCCGCGCTGCGCAGCCAGCCGCAGGTGCTCGACCGGCTGCTGGGCGTGGCGCGGTAGCAGACAGACACGACAAACCAAAAAAGGAGACAGACAGATGGCGACCCCGAAGACAGTGTTCAGCGGGGGCGCCATGCTGGCGACCGCCGCGTTGTTGCTCGCCGCGTGCGGCACCACCACCGGCCCGAAGAGCTTCTCGCTCGGCGGCAATCCGGCGACGGCCTGCGCGGCGCTTGTCGCGCCGGTCGCTGCGTCGGCGATAGGCCTGCCGAGCGGCGCGGCGACCATCGATTCCGCGACGCTGGTGCCGGCCTCCGCGCTCGCGGTGGCCGAGCGCGGGCCCAGCCCCGCGGCACGCATCACGCCGGCGATGCCCTCGTACTGCAAGGTGCTGGGCCGCATCGCGCCTGTCGATGCCAGCGCCCCGCCCATCCTGTTCCAGGTCAACCTGCCGCTCGCGTGGAACGGGCGCAGCGTGCAGTACGGCGGGGGCGGCTTCAACGGCGTGCTGATCACCGGCCTCTCGCTGGTGCCGGCCGCGCGCTTCGACCTGCCCACGCCGCTGGCGCAGGGCTACGTGACCTACGGCACCGACTCCGGCCACCAGAGCGTGGCGGGCCAGCCGCCGCAGGCCTTCGCGCTCAACGACGAGGCGCTGGCCAACTTCGCGCACGCCTCGTACAAGAAGGTGCGCGACGTGGCCGTGGCTCTGATGCAGCGCGCCTACGGGCAGGCGCCGCAGAAGCTGTACTTCATGGGCAGCTCCGAAGGCGGACGCGAGGCGCTCACGATGGCGCAGCGCTATCCGCAGGACTTCGACGGCATCTTCAGCCGCGTGCCGGTGATCAACTGGACGGGGCTGCAGCACGCCGGCACGCGCAACGGCATCGCCACCTTCGGCGAGGGCTGGCTGCGGCCGGCGCAGGTGCAGCTGGTGCACGACGCGGTGCTCGCGTCGTGCGACGCGGCGGACGGCGTGGCCGACCGCATCGTGTCGAACCCGGTGGCCTGCCTGCAGCGCTTCGATCCGGCCACGCTGCGCTGCGCAGCGGGCACGAGCGGCGACAACTGCCTCAACGATGCGCAGGTGCAGGCGATGCGCACGCTGCGCACGCCGTGGCGCGCGCCGGTGCCGCTGGCCAACGGCATCAACGAATACCCCGGCTGGGGCATCGGCGGCGAGGCGACGCCGGCCTTCGCCTCGATGGGGGGCTGGAACGCATGGTGGACCGGCACCGCCGCGCCGACGGTGCCGCCGCAGCCCAGTAACGGCATCGCCTGGTTCTACGGCAGCGGCGCGCTGCAGTATTTCTATGCACGCAATCCTTCGCTCGACGTGCGCAACTACCGCGCGGAAGACTATGCCGCGCGCATCGCCACGGTGTCGCAGCTCATGGATTCGACCAACCCCGACCTGAGCGCATTCAACGCCCGCGGCGGCAAGCTGCTGATGCTGGAGCACATGGCCGATTACGCGCAGAGCCCGTTCGCCGGCATTCGCTACTACGAGTCGGTGGTCGCGCGCCTGGGCCGCGACAACGTGGACCGCTTCATGCGCCTGTACACCGCGCCCGGCGTCGACCACGTGGGAAGCGGCGCTCCGGCCAATGTCGACATGCTCGGCGCGCTGGCCGACTGGGTCGAGCGCGGCAAGGCGCCGGGCGGCCTGCAGCTGGTGGAGCAGGAAGTGCAGCCGCCGTTCAAGGTCACGCGTGCGCGTCCGCTGTGCGAGTGGCCGATGTGGCCGCGCTACGTGAGCGGCGATGCCACGCAGGCAGCGAGCTTCCAGTGCAGCAGGTAGCGCGAAGCTTCTGACGAGTCAGATCGCGCAGCCGTCCGGCCCGCACGCGTTCGGCTCCGCGGAGGGCGACTGCGGCGGCGCAACGAACGCGCCGAGCTGAGCCTTCCACTCGTTCGCGCGGCCGAGCCACGGGCCGATGTCGACGCGGCTCGCGCTGCCATCGGGTTGCGCGAGCACGAAGGTCGGAAAGCCCTGGCCGCCCGCGCGTTGCAGGAACTGACGGCTCTGCGCGATGTGCCGTGCGGTCGCTTCCCCCGACTGGCTATCGAAGGCCGATGCGAAGGCCGTGGCATCGAAGCCGAGTTCGGCGGCGATCGCCTTCAGCACTTCCACGTCGGCGATGCGGCGGCCCTCGACGTAGTGCGCCTGCTGCAGGCGATGAATCATGTCCAGCCCGCCGCCGGTGCGCAGCGAGTCGGCCGCGAGGATGGCGGTGGTCGGCGGTTCGGAATCCATCACCGCGCCGGTGTCGCGCAGCAGTCCCTCGAAGTAGCGCTCGCCGAAGGGCTGGCCCGTCATCTCGGCGATGCGGTGATCGTGCGGCATCACGTAGTCGCGCCATTGGGGCGTGATCGAGCGGCGGTTGGCGCCGGTCATCATGCCGCCGCCGTGGAACTCGACCTTCAGGCCCGGCACTTCGCGCGCCGCGTCGACCAGCGGCGCGGCCGCGTAGCACCAGCCGCACAGCGGATCGAAGATGTAGTGCAGCGTGGCGCCGTTGCTCACGGCGTCGTTCATTGCGGCCATTTCATCTCTCCCTTGATGACCTTGGCGCCGAGTTCCAGCGACGAGGCGTCTTCCAGCTTCGGGTAGCGCTTCTTCATCGCGGCGATGAGCGCGGCCGAGTCCTTGGCCTTGGTCGCTTCGACTTCGAAGGCCTTGAGGTAGTCGCGCGTGAACTTCACCGACGCGAGCGAGTAGGGCGCGCTGCCGTTCGCGTTCGGCAGGTAGTGGCCGGGCACCACGGTCTTCGGATGCAGCGCCTCGATGCGGCCCAATGTCCTGATCCAGTCGCGGCGCGATTCGGGCGTCTGCGTGTCGGCCACCCACACGTGGATGTTGGCCGATACGGGGATGCCGCCGACCACCGCCTTCAGCGAGGGAATCCACGCGAAGCTGCGCTCGGGCGTGGGGCCGTCGAGGCCGACGACCTGGATCTTGCGGCCCTCGAGCTCGATGCTGTCGCCGGCCAGCGGCTGCGGCACCACCAGCGCCTTGGGCGCGTTGTCCTTCAGGATCGGACCCCAGTGCGCGAGCTTGCCGTCCTTCGAGGCCTGAATGGCGGCCACGGTCTGCGGCGTGGCGACGATCTTCGCGTCGGGGAATGCGGCCTGGATCACGTCGAGGCCGAAGTAGTAGTCGGGGTCGCTGTGGCTGATGTAGACCGTGGTGAGCTTCTTGCCCGTGGCCTTGATCTTCTGCACCAGCGCCTCGGCGTCGTTGCGCTGGAACTGGGCGTCGATCAGCACGGCATCGGTCTGGCCGGTGACGATCTCCGAGGAGACCGGGAACATCGACTTCGCGCCGGGGTTGTACACGTCGAGCTTGAGCGGCTGCGCGGCCTGGGCAGCGAGCGGTGCGACGAGGCCGAAGCTGACGGCGAGGGCGGAGGAGAGGAGGGCTCTGCGGAACATGGCGGCGATCTTTCTGTGCGTGGTTCGACTCGGGGTGGATGGGTGACAGCGCTGAATGCCTCGAATATTAGGTTGCGCGAATCGAAACAAAAACCCGACGATCCACAACGGATAGTTTCCAAATCCGGACGAATCTAGACGAATTCGGACGAATCAGTCGCTGGCACGCCGCTCCAGATGCGCCACCAGCAGCTGCGCCGAGGGCGAAAGCTCCGTGTCGCCCCGGAAGCAGATCGCGAACCGCCGCCGCGCCCACGGGTCTGTCAGCGGCATCAGCCGCAGCCCGAAGGCCTCGGCGAAGGGCCGGGCCACCTCGGCAGGCACCACGCTGATCGCCAGCCCGGCGCGCACCACGCGCAGCGCCGCGTCGAAGTTGGACACCAGCACCCGGTACACCAGCGGCTTGCCCGCCACGGCCGCCTCGCGCGCGAGCATGAGCTGCACCGCGCTCAGCGCAGGCATGCCGACGAATTCGTGGTCGAGCACCTGCTCGAAGCGCACGCTCTCGCACTGCGCCACCGGGTGGGACGGATGCGCCACGATGGCGAGATGGTCGCTGCGGTAGTCGCGCCGCTCCAGGCCTTCGAGGTCGGCCGCGTCCCAGCACAGGCCGATGGAGGCGGTGCCCTCGCGGATACCGCGCACGATCTCCGGGCTCACGCGCTCCTCCATGTCGACGCGGATGTTGCGGTGCGCCGGGTCCTGCAGGAAGTCGGCCACGTCCTCGGCCAGCGACTCGGCCATGACCGAGGCCGAGGCCAGGATGCGCACGTGCCCGCGCACGCCGCCGGCGTACGCCGCCATGTCGCGCTCGATGCGGTTCACGCTGCCGAGCATCGCGCGGGCGTGTTCCAGCAGGGTTTCGCCCGCCGGCGTCGGCACCACGCCCCGGCGCTTGCGCAGCAGCAGCGGCGTGCCGACGGTTTCTTCCAGCTGGGCCAGCCGCTTGCTGATGGCCGAGCCGACGATGCTGGCCTGCTCGCCGGCGCGCGCGATGCTGCGCGTTTCGCAGACGGCGACGAAGAGGCGCAGGGTGGTCAGGTCGAGGTCTCTCATGGTGTTCCGTTCTGGAATCAGATGACTTCCAAAATATAGCTTCTGGATCGATTCGGAACTTCTACCATCCGTCAGGTACTTTCACTCACGACGGAGACAAGACTTGATTCACGCTTTCCTGCCGCCGCGCGCGGTCGTCCGCGAAGTGGGCCTGCGCGACGGCCTCCAGAGCATCGCGCGCGTGCTTCCCACCGAACGCAAGCTCGAATGGATCCGCGACGCGCACGCCGCCGGGCAGCGCGAGATCGAGGTCGGCTCCTTCGTGCCCGCGCACCTGCTGCCGCAGCTGGCCGACACGGCCGAGCTGCTGGCCTATGCGAAGACGCTGCCGGGGCTCTTCGCCTCGGTGCTGGTGCCCAACCTCAAGGGGGCCGAGCGGGCCATCGCCGGCGGGGCCGACCTGATGATCGTGCCGCTCTCGGCGAGTCACGCGCACAGCCTCGCCAACCTGCGCAAGACGCCCGATGAGGTGGTGGCCGAGGTCGGCCGCATCCGCGCGGCGCGCGACGCGGCGGGCTCGAAGACGCTGATCGACGGCGGCGTGGGCACGGCCTTCGGCTGCACGCTGCAAGGCCACGTCGACGCCGAAGAGGTGCTGCGGCTGATGCAGGCGCTGCTCGACGCAGGCGCCGACCGCGTGAGCCTTGCCGACACTGTCGGCTACGCCGATCCGGCGATGGTGCGCAGCCTGTTCGAGCGCGCGCTGCGCATCGCGGGCGACCGGCTCTGGTGCGGCCATTTCCACGACACGCGCGGCATGGGGCTCGCGAATGCGTATGCGGCGCTCGAAGTCGGCATCACGCGCTTCGACGCATGCCTGGCCGGCATCGGCGGCTGTCCGCATGCGCCGGGCGCCAGCGGCAATGTCGACACCGAAGATCTGGTCTTCATGCTGGAGAGCATGGGTGTCGCCACCGGCGTCGACCTGCCGAAGCTGCTCGACCTGCGCCGCCGCGTGGCGGGCTGGCTCGAGGGCGAGACCCTGCAGGGCACGGTGTGGCGAGCGGGCTTTCCGAAGACCTTCACAGCCATGGAAGGCGTCGCGGCATGAGCACGGCAGGCACCGAAGAAAAGCGCCTGCCGCTCGCCGGCATCCGTGTGGTCGAGTTCACGCACATGGTGATGGGGCCGACCTGCGGCATGGTGCTGGCGGACCTTGGCGCCGAGGTCATCAAGGTCGAGCCCATCGAGGGTGACCGCACGCGGCACCTGCTGGGCGCGGGCGCGGGCTTCTTCCCGATGTTCAACCGCAACAAGAAGAGCATCGCGCTCGACCTGCGGCATCCGCAGGGCGTGGAGGCCGCGCTGCGGCTGTGCGTTACCGCCGACGTGGTGGCGCAGAACTTCAAGCCCGGCACCATGGACAAGTACGGCCTGGGCTACGCCGCGCTGGGCAAGCTCAATCCACGGCTCGTGTACGTGAACCACACGGGCTTCCTGCCCGGTCCCTACGAGCACCGCACCGCGCTCGACGAGGTGGTGCAGATGATGGGCGGGCTGGCCTACATGACGGGCCGCCCCGGCGATCCGCTGCGCGCGGGCACCAGCGTGAACGACATCATGGGCGGCATGTTCGGCGCCATCGGCGCGATCGCCGCGCTCATGCAGCGCACCGAGACCGGCAAGGGCCAGGAGGTGAAGTCGGCGCTGTTCGAGAACAACGTGTTCCTGGTCGGCCAGCACATGCTGCAGTACGCGATCACCGGACAGGCGGCGGCGCCGATGCCCGAGCGCATCTCGGCCTGGGCGCTGTACGACGTGTTCACCGTGAAGGACGGCGAGCAGATCTTCCTCGCTGCCGTGAGCGATGCGCAGTGGAAGACCTTCTGCGAGGCGCTGGGCTTCGATGACCTGAAGGCCGACCCGGCCCTGCGCACCAACAACGACCGCGTGCGCCTGCGGCCCACGCTGCTGGCCGATTTGCGCGAGCGCCTCGCGCAGCGCTCGGCGGCGGAGCTGTCGGCGATCTTCGAGGCCAGCGGACTGCCGTTCGCGCCCATCACCCGGCCCGAGGACCTGTACGCCGATCCGCACCTGAAGGCCACGGGCGGGCTCGCCGACATACGCCTGCCCGACGGCGAGCGTGCCGGGGAGATGGCGCAGACCACGCTGTTCCCGATCACGCTCGACGGCGAGCGCCTCGGCGTGAGGCTGCATCCGCCGATGCTGGGCGAGCACACCCGCGAGCTGCTGGCCGGGCTGGGCTATGCGCACGAGGAGATCGATGCGCTGCACGCCGGATCGGCCGTGGCCTGAGCGACGCACTTATTTCCCAGAACCATAAAGAAGAGAGACAAGACCATGACGAACGCACTTCCCCTGAAGATGAACCGCCGCGCGCTGCTCGGCCTCGGCGCATGCGCCGCCGCGATGGCCGCATGCCCCGCGCTCGCGCAGGGCTCGGACAAGCCCATCCGCTTCATCCTGCCGATCAGCGCGGGCTCGGGCGTCGACGCCATCGTGCGCGCGGCCGCGCCGGCGCTCGGCAAGGCCTTCGGCCAGCCGGTGGTGATCGAGAACCTGCCGGGCGCAGGCGGCATCACCGGTGCGGCGGCCATCGTCAAGGCCGCGCCGGACGGCCTCACGCTGGGCATGGTGTCGAACAACCACGTCATCAATCCGGCGGTGTTCAGGAAGATGCCCTTCGATGCGATCAACGATGTCACGCCGATCAGCGTGATCGGCGCCACGCCGCTGGTGCTGGTGGCCAACCCGAAGCTGCCCGCGAAGAACGTCCAGGAACTGATCGCGCTGCTGCGCGCGAAGCCGGGCGGCTACAACTACGCCTCGTCGGGCAACGGCACCATCCTGCACCTGGCCGACGAGATGTTCCTGGACGAGGCGGGCGTGAAGGCGCGGCACATTCCCTACAAGGGCACCGGGCCGATGATGACCGACATGATCGGCGGGCAGGTCGAGATGGGCGTGATCGCGCTGCCGGCCGTGCAGCAGCACATCAAGAGCGGCGCGCTGCGCGCCATCGGCCTGTGCGGCGCGCAACGCTCGCCGGCCGCGCCCGACATCCCGACCATCGCCGAGCAGGGGCTGCCCAACTACGCTGTCGAGGGCTGGTTCGCGGTGATCGGGCCGGCGAAGATGCAGGCGGCCGATGTCCAGCGCGTGCACGGCGCCGTGGTTGCCGCGTTCGGCAGCGCGGAGGTGCGCGAGGCGATGGACAGGCAGGGCAATGTCATCAGGCCCACGACGCCGGAGCAGGCCGCGAGCTTCTTCCGCAGCGAGGCAGCGCGCTATGCCGCGCTGGTGAAGAAGGCGAACGTGACGCTGGAATAGCGCAGGCTCAGGCCGCGCTCGTGAACTTGAGCCCCAGGATGCCCGCGATGATCAGCCCCACGCACACCAGCCGCGCGGCGTTCGCGGGCTCGTCGAACAGCACGATGCCCAGCGCCACGGTGCCGACCGCGCCGATGCCGGTCCACACCGCGTAGGCCGTGCCCACCGGCAGCGTGCGCATCGCCCAGCCCAGCAGCACCACGCTGAGCACCATCGAGATCGCGGTGCCGATCGACGGCCAGAGCCTGGTGAAGCCTTCGGTGTACTTGAGGCCGATGGCCCAGCCCATCTCGAGCAGGCCTGCGATGAACAACACGATCCACGCCATGTGCGCTCCTTCTCCTTGGATGAAAGGTTCTCTCTAGCTTTCCGGCCGCACGGCACGGTAGAGGGCGCGCACGAAATCCGACTGGGTGATCATGCCGGCCAGCCGCTTTTCAGCGTCGATGATGGGGATATGGTGGTGGCCGCCCTCGGAGAACAGCGGCACCAGGTCGACCACGGGCCGGTCGGCGCTGGCCACGCGCACCTGGCGCGTCATGATCTGGCCCACCACCTCGGGCTTGTTCGACATCACCGTGCGGGTGGCGCGGATCAGGTCGCGCAGCTTGGCCGCGATGCCCTCGTGGTGCTGCAGGTCGAGCTGTCGGAAGAAGTCGGCCTGCGTGACGATGCCCACCACGCGGCGCGTGCGGTCGGTAATGGGCAGGGCCTTGATGCGGCGCTCGTGCATCAGCGCCCAGGCTTCCTGCAGCGGCGTGCCGAACTCCACCGAGATCGGCACCCTGGACATGATGTCCGCGCAGCTCAGCGTGCCGAGGCGGCGCTTGTACGACTCGAGCTCGGTCTCGCGGATCAGCGACTCGAGGTCGTCGCGGCTGATGTCGAGCACCTGGTTGTAGCGGGCCAGCACCGCGTCGATGTCGGCCTGGCTGAAGCGTGCGTCCGAGCCGGGCGGTCGCTGCGCCACCTGTACGTGCGGATAGCGGCGACCCGTGAGCGTGTTGTAGGCCACGCCCGCCAGCACCAGCAGCAGCGAATTGGTGAAGAAGGGGAAGAGGGCCGACGAGAAATGCGTGGTGTGCGTCAGCACCGCGAGCAGTGCCGCGGCGCCGCCGGGCGGATGCAGGCAGCGCGCGCTGAACATCAGGCCGATGGCGCCAGCCACCGCGACGGCGGCGGCCAGCGCGGGGTCGGGAATCCAGTTGGCGGCCGCGATGCCGACCACCGCCGACAGCGTGTTGCCGCCGATGACCGACCACGGCTGTGCCAGCGGACTGGCCGGCACCGCGAACACCAGCACTGCGCTGGCCCCCAGCGGCGCGATCAGCCAGACCGAGGCGGCCAGCGGACCGGCCAGCCACCGGCACAGCAGCGCGGTGAACAGCAGGCCGATGCCCGCACCCATGACGGCGCGCAGCCGCTCACGGGCATCGACGGTGGTGCGCGCCGGCAGCCAGGCGCGCGCGTGGGTCAGGATTGCCGGGAAGCGCATCGCCATGTCTGCCTCAGCCTTCGTGCGCCACCTTGCGCCCGATGTCGGGCCAGCGGTCGTGCAGCCACACCCAGGCGACCAGCCCGATGCCGAGCATGCCCATGGAGGTGAGCGCCAGCGCGAGCGTGGAATGCATCACCAGCGGCGCCACTGCGCCGGCCACGATGCCGTTGGCGGTGGAGCCGATCACGGCCTGCAGCGACGAGGCCATGCCGCGGCGCTCGGGGTGCAGGTCGAGCACCAGCAGCGTGACCACCGGCACCATCAGCGCCCAGCCGAAGGCGAACACCGCCAGCGGCCACAGCGCCCATGCCACGTGCGCCTGGAAGAAGGTGTTGGCCACCACGTTGACCACCGAGGTGACCAGCATGATCACGAAGCCGTCGCGGATCTGCCGCTTGGGCGCCACCTTGCCGGCCATGCGCCCGCTGGCGCGCGCGCCGAGCATGATGCCGCCGATGGTCAGCAGGAAGAACCAGAAGAACTGCTGCGGCTGCAGCGCGAGGTGGTCGCCGAGGAATGCGGGCGCGGCCAGCACGTAGAGGAACATGCCGTTGAAGGGCACGCCGCTGGCGAAGGCCAGCAGCAGGAAGCGCGGGTCGGAGCACAGGTCCCAGTAGCCGCGCATCAGGTGCCGCACCTGGAAAGGCTGGCGGTGGTCCTTGTGCAGCGTCTCGGGCAGCAGCTTGTAGTTGGCCGCGAACAGCACCACGCCCACCGCCACCAGGAACCAGAACACCGCGTGCCAGCCCGCGTGCACGAAGAGAAAACCGCCCACGATGGGCGCGATGGCCGGAGCCACGCCGAAGTAGATCGTGACCTGGCTCATCACCCGCTGCGCCTCGGCGGGCGGGAACATGTCGCGGATCACCGCGCGCGAGACCACGATGCCGGCGCCGGTCGACAGCCCCTGCAGGCCGCGGAAGAGCACCAGCTGCGTGATGTTCTGCGAGAGCGCGCAGCCCAGCGATGCCAGCGTGAACACCGCCAGGCCCCACAGCACCACTGGGCGACGGCCGAAGCTGTCGGACAGCGCGCCGTGGAACAGGTTCATGAACGCGAAGCCGAACAGGTAGGCCGAGAGCGTCTGCTGCATCTCGGCCGGCGTCGCGCCGATGGATTGCGCGATGCCCGAGAAGGCCGGGATGTAGGTATCGATGGAGAAGGGCCCGAGCATGCCGAGCACCGCGAGCAGCACGGCAAGCGCCCAGCGCGGGGCCTGCCAGAGTTTGTCTGCATCGGGATTCATGGTGAGGTTTGCTCCATTCTTCTTATGCGAGTCTTGCGAGTACCAAAAAAGAAAGCGCCCTTGCGGGCGCCTCCTCGTCGGGGAAATACCGGGAGACCGGATCAGAGCGTATCAATAAAGCTGCGCAGCTTGTCCGAACGCGACGGATGCTTGAGTTTGCGCAGGGCCTTCGCCTCGATCTGGCGGATGCGCTCGCGGGTCACGTCGAACTGCTTGCCGACTTCTTCCAGCGTGTGGTCCGTGCTCATCTCGATGCCGAAGCGCATGCGCAGCACCTTGGCTTCGCGTGGCGTGAGGGAGTCGAGGATGTCCTTGACCACGTCGCGCAGGCCGGCCTGCATCGCGGCTTCGATGGGAGCCGTGTTGCTGCTGTCCTCGATGAAGTCGCCCAGGTGCGAATCGTCGTCGTCGCCGATGGGGGTTTCCATCGAGATCGGCTCCTTCGCGATCTTCATGATCTTGCGGATCTTGTCTTCCGGGATCTCCATCTTCGCGGCCAGGATGCCCGCGTCGGGCTCGAAGCCGAACTCCTGCAGATGCTGGCGCGAGATGCGGTTCATCTTGTTGATCGTCTCGATCATGTGCACCGGGATGCGGATGGTGCGCGCCTGGTCGGCGATCGAGCGGGTGATGGCCTGGCGGATCCACCACGTCGCGTAGGTCGAGAACTTGTAGCCGCGACGGTATTCGAACTTGTCGACCGCCTTCATCAGGCCGATGTTGCCTTCCTGGATCAGGTCGAGGAACTGCAGGCCGCGGTTCGTGTACTTCTTGGCGATGGAGATCACGAGGCGCAGGTTGGCCTCGATCATTTCCTTCTTGGCGTCGCGCGAGGACGATTCGCCCTCGTTCATGCGCTTGTTGATGTCCTTCAGCTCCGACAGCGGCACCACCACGCGCGACTGGATGTCGGCGAGCTTCTGCTGCAGTTCCTGCACCGGCGGGATGTTGCGCGACAGCACCATGCTCCAGGGCTTGCCGGCGGCGGCCTGCTTCTCGACCCACTTCAGGTTCAGCAGGTTGGAGGCGATGCGGTTGCCGTTCTTGTCGTAGCCGCTGAAGTCGCGGATGAACTCGTCCTGCGGGAAGCCGCACTTGTCCACGATGATGCGGCGCAGCTCGCGCTCCTTCTTGCGGACGTCGTCCACCTGCGTGCGCACCAGGTCGCACAGCTTCTCGATGGTGCGGGCGGTGAAGCGGATGGTCATCAGCTCGTCGGACACGGCCTGCTGGGCCTTGGCGTACGCCGGCGTGCCGTAGCCTTCCTTCTCGTAGATCTTGTGGATCTTCTCGAACAGTTCGGCGATGCGGTCGAAGCGCGAGAGGGCCTCGTTCTTGAGTTCCTCGAGCTTCTTGGTCAGGGCCTTGGAGCCGCCCTTGCCGTCGTCGTCGTCTTCCTCGTCGAATTCGTCGAAGTCTTCCTCGGCCACGTAGTCGTCGGCCTCGTTGGGGTTCGAGAAGCCGTCGACGATGGTCGAGATGACGACCTTGCCTTCACGGATCTCGCCGGCCAGGCGCAGGATTTCGGCGATGGTGGCGGGGGAGGCCGAGATGGCTTCCATCATGGCCATCAGGCCGCCTTCGATGCGCTTGGCGATCTCGATTTCGCCTTCGCGCGTCAGCAGTTCGACCGTGCCCATCTCGCGCATGTACATGCGCACCGGGTCGGTGGTGCGGCCGAATTCGCTGTCCACCGTGGAGAGCGCGGCTTCGGCTTCTTCCTCGGCTTCTTCCACCGTGGTGGCGGTGGGCGCGGTGTTGTTCAGCAGCAGGGTTTCGGCGTCGGGCGTCTGCTCGTACACCGCCACGCCCATGTCGTTGAGCATGGTGACCACGACTTCCATGGTCTCGGCGTCGACCAGCTTGTCGGGAAGGTGGTCGGAGATTTCGCCGTGCGTCAGGTAGCCGCGCGTCTTGCCCAGCGTGATCAGGGTCTTCAGGCGCGAGCGGCGCTTGGCCAGGTCTTCTTCGGAGAGCACGGTCTCGTCGAGGCCGAACTCCTTCATCAAGGCGCGTTCCTTCGCCTTGCTGATCTTCATGCGAAGCGGCTTGACCTTTTCCTCGGTCGCAGCGGCCGCGGGCTCGTCACCCGCCAGATCGTCCTCGATGTCCGACAGGTCGACGTCGCTCTCGGGGGCTTCCTTGTCGGCCTTGGGCTTGCGGCCGCGCTTGGCGCCGGTGGTGGTCGAGGCGGCGCCGGCGGCCTTGGGCGGGCGGCCGACCTTCTTGGCTGCCGGAGCGGCTGCTTTCTTGGGATCTTCGAGGGAGGTCGATTTCGTGGGCACGGTTTTCACTTTCGTAGCGGCGGCCGATTTGGATGCGGCGGCAGCCGTCTTGGTTGCCGGCTTTGCGCTGGCTTTCAACGGTTTTTCTGTTGCGGGCTTGGTGGCGACGCTTTTGGCAAGTGAAGGAGCAGGCTTCTTTGAACTGGGCATACGACCTCGTTACGGCAAGAAAAGACAAGCGGAATCACAGGCGCACCGTCACGCGGACAGCGCCACCGAGCCCATGCACAGGCATGGACTGGAAACAATTGGGAAAGAGGAATTAATTCCTCAACAGGCAAGATGTCGGGCGAACATTTGGTGTGCAGTCCTTGCGGTTATTGGCCCTTTCCGCCGGAATCTACCGTTGGAGTGCGTTGCGCTAGGGGCCGGCCCGGAGGTGCTGCTGTCGCTCTTGCCTAATTTCGCCAGTTGCGAAGCCCTACATTATAGCGTGTTGCGCAAATTTCAAGCAGTTTCTGATCCCGACGCGCGCAATCGGGCACGCAATTCGAGCCGCCGCGCCTGGATTGCCCTGAAACGATCAGGTGCGTCGGGGTCTTTCCCGAAAGCTGCAATTGCCTCGTTCTCCTGCTTTTTCAAGAGCTCCTCGAGCATGAAATCGAGCACGCTGGCGAGCTCCCGGGCGGCGTCGGCCAGGTGCTGCGCTTCCTCGCCCTCGGGAATGGGGCCGGCTTCGGCGACGGACATCAGCCGCTCGGCCAGGGCTTCGAATTCGAGCCCACGCAGGCCTTCGCGCAAGGCCGCCCAAGGCTGGACGCCGTGCTCGTGCAATTGGCTGTCGAGCCAGGTGAAGAGGGCGCCGTGCTGGCCGGGCAGGTCGCACAGCATCACGTGGAGCTCGTGCGACAGCGCTTCCCACTGGGCCATGTTCGACAGCAGCAGCCGCACCGCCACGTCAGGACGGCTCGGCGGTGCGCCACGGCCGCGCAGCGGCTCGATGGGCTCCTCGAACTTCCCGCCCCAGCGCTTGCCGCCCTTGCCCGTGAACTTGCGCTGCTGGAACTTGGGCTTGCTATCGCTTTCATAGCGGGGCGGCTCATAGTCCTGCGGCGGAGGCATGTCCGGGTAGTAGTCGTCTCCGCCTGCGTCGCCGTAGCTCGGGGGCTCGTCGTGGCGCCGCTGCTGCGCGGGAGCGCCGCCGGCCTTGCGCGGGCCGGGCGTGGAGGCCCACAGCTCCGACAGCGCGGATGCGTCGAGCTGCACCAGCGTCGCGATCTCGCTCAGCAGCTGCCGCTTGAGCGCGCCGTCGGGCATCGCGCCCCAGAGCGGGCGCACGTTGCTCGTCATGTGGGCGCGGCCTTCGGCGGTGGTCAGGTCGCAGCCTTCGCGGGCGGCTTCGATCATGAAGCGCGACAGCGGCGTGGCTTCGTTGACGAAGCGGGCGAAGGCCTCGGCGCCGTGCTCGCGGATGAAGCTGTCGGGGTCGTGCTCCGCCGGCAGGAACAGGAACTTGATGCTGCGCACGTCGGTGGCATAGGGCAGCGCGCCGTCGAGGGCCTTGCGGGCGGCGCGGCGTCCGGCGGCGTCGCCGTCGAAGCTGAACACCACCGACTCGGTGAAGCGGAAGAGCTTCTGCACGTGCTCCGTCGTGCAGGCCGTGCCGAGCGTGGCCACGGCGTTCGGAAAGCCCAGCTGCGCCAGCGCCACCACGTCCATGTAGCCCTCGGTGACGAGCGCATATCCCCGGTCGCGGAAGGCCGAGCGGGCTTCGTAGAGGCCGTAGAGCTCGCGGCCCTTGCTGAACACCGGCGTCTCGGGCGAATTCAGGTACTTGGGCTTCTCGTCGCCCAGCACGCGGCCGCCGAAGCCGATGCATTCGCCCTTCACGTTGCGGATGGGGAACATCACGCGGTCGCGGAAGCGGTCGTAGCGCTTGGCTTCCTCCTCGCTGAGCTTGCCTTCCTCGTTGTTGACGATTACCAGGCCGCTCTCGGCGAGCAGCGGGTCGTCGTAGTCGGGAAACACGCTCGCCAGGGCGCGCCAGCCGGCCGGCGCATAGCCGATGCCGAACTGCTTGGCCACCTCGCCCGAGACGCCGCGGCCCTTCAGGTATTCGATGGCGCCGGGGGCTTGCCGCAGGTGCTTGCGATAGGCGTCGCCGGCCTTCTCGAGCACGTCGGTCAGCGTGGCCTGCTTCTGGCGCTGGCTGGCGGCGCGGGCGCGCTCGGCGGGGGAGACGTCGTCCTCGGGCACCTGCATGCCGTACTGGCCGGCGAGGTCGTGCACCGCCTCGACGAAACCCATGCCCGCGTGTTCCATCAGGAAGCCGATGGCGTTGCCATGCACTCCGCAGCCGAAGCAGTGATAGAACTGCTTGGTCGGGCTGACGGAGAAAGAGGGCGATTTCTCGCCGTGGAACGGGCACAGCCCCATGAAATTGGCGCCGGCCTTCTTGAGCTGCACATAGCGGCCGACGATCTCGACCACATCGGCGCGCGCGATGAGTTCCTGGATGAATGAAGCGGGGATGGTCATGTAGGCGAAGAGCGGCAAATCATACGCAAGCAGCCGAAGGTTCACCGCCGGGCGGCATACTGAAAGCGACCGGAATCCACGCATGACGACGCCCAAACCGCTGCAACACGTCGCGCCGCTGCTGCGCCATCCCCTCAGATTCTTCTGGGACGCCCTCAAGGAATTCCGCGCCAACCAGGGCCTGCTGCTCGCGGGCGCGGTGGCGTACTACGCGCTGCTGTCCATCGTGCCGCTGCTGATCGTGAGCGTGATCGCGCTGTCTCATGTCATCGAGCAGGCCGAGCTGCTGCGCACCATCGGGCGGTACCTCGAATGGCTGCTGCCGGGGCAGTCGAAGGCCATCGTGGCGGAACTGTCGAGCTTCCTGGACCACCGCGACGTGCTCGGGCCGGTGCTGCTGGTGACGATGATCTTCTTCAGCTCGCTGGCCTTCAGCGTGCTCGAAAGCGCGATGGCGGTGATCTTTCACCACCGCAAGGCGGACCACAAGCGGCACTTCCTGGTGTCGGTGGCCATGCCCTACGTCTACATCCTGTGCCTGTGCGTGGGGCTGCTGCTGGTCACGCTGGTGTCGGGGGCGCTTCAGCTGGTAGGGCAGGAAAGCGTCGACCTGCTGGGGCGCAGCTGGTCGCTTTCGGGCGTCTCGGGGCTGCTGCTTTACCTGCTGGGGCTGGGCGGCGAGATCTTCATGCTGACCTCGCTGTACCTCGTGATGCCGGCTGGGCGCATGTCGCTGCGCCACGCGCTGCTGGGCGGCGTGACGGCCGCGCTGCTGTGGGAGGCCACGCGGCGGGTGCTGATCTGGTACTTCTCGACGCTGTCGCAGGTGAATGTGGTCTACGGCTCGCTCACCACGGCCATCGTCGTGCTGCTGAGCCTGGAGATCGCCGCGACGCTCGTGCTGCTCGGAGCCCAGGTGATCGCACAGTACGAGCGCCTGGACCGCACCGGCAGCACGAAGCTGCCGGAATCCGAAAGGGTCAGCGGGGAGCCAGTCGAATCGCTCCGTCCAGGCGGATCACCTCGCCGTTGAGCATGTCGTTCTCGATGATGTGCTTGGCGAGCTTGGCGTAGTCCTCGGGCGTACCAAGGCGCGAAGGGAAGGGCACGCTGGCGGCCAGCGCGTCCTGCACTTCCTGCGGCATGCCGAAGAGCATGGGCGTGCCGAAGATGCCGGGGGCGATGGTCATGTTGCGGATGCCGCTGCGCGCGAGGTCGCGGGCGATGGGCAGCGTCATGCCGACCACGCCGCCCTTCGAGGCGCTGTAGGCAGCCTGCCCGATCTGGCCGTCGTAGGCGGCGACGGAAGCGGTGGAAATCAGCACGCCGCGCTCGCCGGTGGATTCGGGCTCGTTCTTGCCCATGGCGTCGGACGCCAAGCGGATCATGTTGAAGCTGCCGATCAGGTTGACCGTGACGGTCTTGCTGAAGGTGGCCAGCGCGTGAGGGCCGTTCTTGCCCACGGTTTTCTCGGCGGGCGCGATGCCGGCGCAGTTGACGAGGCCGACCAGCTTGCCGAGCCTGAGCGCCGCCGCCACGACGGCCTGGCCGTCGGCTTCCTGGCTCACGTCGCACTTGACGAACACGCCGCCGATTTCCTTGGCAACGGCTTCGCCCTTTTCAGCCTGCATGTCGGCGATCACCACCTTGCCGCCGTTGGCCGCCAGCATGCGCGCCGTGCCTTCGCCGAGGCCCGAAGCGCCGCCGGTCACGATAAAAACCTTGCCATCGATCTGCATTGAAGTCTCCTGAATGAACGCTGCATTATCGAAGACGCCGAGGGGCGAAAAAAAAGGCCTCATCCGAGGATGAGGCCCTGAATTGGATCCGTGAGGACCCAAGGAGACAACTGGTGGTGGTCGGTTGCTTAGCGCTTGCGCGAAGCGGTAGCGGTCTTCGCAGCGGCGACGGCTTGGGTCGACACGGCGTTGAAGTTGGCTTCGGCGACGTCCGACGCTTGCTTGACGGCCTTCTGGACCGATTCGAAAGCGTTGTTGGCGGCAGCCACGGCGCTCTTCAGGACGGCAACGGCGGTTTCCGAACCGGCGGGAGCGTTCTTGGAAGCGCTGTCGACCAGGCCGACGAAGGCTTGCTGGGCTTCGGTCGCCTTGGCTTCGAAGGCCTTGGTGAACTCGGCGCCGGTGCCTTGGGCGATGTCGTACAGGTGACGGCTGTAGGCGGCGGTCTTCTCGGCCAGGGGCTGGAACAGGCTGGCTTGCAGCGTCAGCAGTTCTTGCGCGTCCTTCACGCTCAGGGCGGCCTGGGCGGTGTTCTGGGCTTCGGCCAGGGCGGCCTTCGAAGCGGTCACGTTCAGTTCGACGAGCTTCTCGACGCCTTCGAAAGCCTTGGTGGTCAGGCCGAAGAGGGTTTCGAGGTTTGCTTTTTGAGCGGCGAGGATTTGGTCAGCGGTCAGGGCCATTTGAGATCTCCAAGAAGGGATGGTGGGTGGTCGGTTCACGTTGCGCTGTCTCGCCGTCAATGTTGCGGTGCAGCATGGGCTCAAGTATAGGCAGCTGGGTTTTGCGATCAAGGGGTTTTTGTTGCTCCGCAGCAATTTAGAAGCCGTCATCTAAATTCGGTTGCCGGGCCGGTCTCCAAGGTGGCTTTCCGCCTTGGGAGCCGCTGGCAAAATGCCGCGCGATGAGCGCCCCGACCACCAAACCCACCCCCCATGCGCGCAGCGGCTATCGCGCATTCCGCAGCATTCCGACGCGCTGGGCCGACAACGACATGTACGGTCACGTCAACAACGTCGTCTACTACAGCTGGTTCGACACGGCGGTGAATGCGCTGCTGATCGAGCGCGGCGCGCTCGACATCCACCAGGGCCAGACCATCGGCTTCGTGGTGGAGACGCAGTGCAACTACTTCGCGCCGATCGCGTTCCCGCAGACGGTGGAGGCGGGCGTGCGGGTCGCCCAGGCGGGGCGGTCGAGCGTCAGGTACGAAATCGCGCTCTTCGCCGAGGGCTCCGATACCGCCGCGGCCCAGGGCCACTTCATCCACGTCTATGTAGACCGCGCCACGCAGCGGCCGGTGCCGCTGCCCGAGGCGCTGCAGCAGGTGGTCGATTCGCTCAAGGCCTGATCGGGCCGCCCGTTTTCGGGCTCCAACGAAAGACGGCGCCGGAGGGCGCCGTCGATGCTGCGAATGCCCGGAAGACCGTTACATGGTCTTCTTCATGGCCTTGATCTCGGCCTTGCCCTGGGCTTCGTCAGCCTTGGCCTGCTTCTCGCAAGCGGTCTTGGCTTCACCCTTCTGGTCGTCGCACTTTTCCTTCGCGACTTCGTAGGTGGCCTTCACCTTTTCCTCGGCCACCTTGCGGGCGTGGCTGTCGCTGGGCTGGTATTGCTGCTCGAGTTCGGCCTTGGCGACATCTTCCTTGCCCTTGGCTTCCTTCATGCAGACGTCCTTGGCGTTGTCCTTCATGGTGCCGCACTGGGTCTTGGCGACCTTGTAGTCGGCCTCGATCTTTTCCTTGGCGACCTTGTATTCGTCCTTGGTCATGGCACTGGCCTGCGTCGCGATGAAACAGGTGGAGGCGAGGGCCAGCATGAGAAGGTGCTTTTTCATGGGATGTTCTCCTTCGGGGATTGGATGGATGGGATCGGATCGGATTCGGCAGGACAGAGTCCGGCGGCGCTCAGTAGCGCTCGAACCAGAGCGCGTCCGGCGAGCGGCCGTCGCGCGTTTCCCAGTCCTTGACCTGCTTCTCGGCTTCGTCGCGGCTGATGCCGTGGCGCTCCTGGATGCGGCCGAGCAGCTGGTCGCGCTTGCCGGCGATGACGTCGAAGTCGTCGTCGGTCAGCTTCCCCCACTGCTCCTTGACCTTGCCCTTGAGCTGCTTCCAGTTGCCTTCGATGGTGTCCTTGTTCATGCGAATCTCCTTTGGGGCTGTTGACTCGGCGGGGCTTCGTCCGCCGCCGTGAAATCACTGTCGCCCGGGGTATTCGCCCTGCCGGTAGGACGTGCTGTCCGGCCCCCGTAGGCAGAGGCCGACGCGCGCCGTGATAATCGAACGGCCGCCGAAAGATTGAGACAACGCGCCCAGCACCATGATCATTCACAGCCTGCTCGACACCGACCTCTACAAGTTCACGATGATGCAGGTGGTCCTGCATCATTTCCCGGGGGCCAGGGTCGAGTACCGCTTCAAGTGCCGCAACCCGGGCGTCGACCTCGCCCAGTTCGCCGGGCAGATCCGCGAAGAGGTGCGGGGCCTGTGCTCGCTGCAGTTCCGCGACGCCGAGTTGGCCTACCTGCGCTCCATGCGCTTCATCAAGAGCGACTTCGTCGACTTCCTGGGGCTCTTCCGGCTCAACGAGAAGTACATCAACATCATTCCCCAGCCCTCGGGCGAGCTCGAGATCCGCATCAAGGGACCGTGGCTGCACACCATCCTGTTCGAGATCCCGGTGCTGGCCATCGTCAACGAGGTCTATTTCCGCAACACGCAGAAGAACCCCAACTTCCAGGAAGGCCGCCGGCGGCTCGAGACCAAGATCGCCCAGCTGCAGGAAGCCGGCCTCGGCGACCTGAAGATCGCCGACTACGGCACGCGCCGCCGCTTCTCCAAGGACTGGCACGAGGAAGTGCTGCGCACCGCGGCCGCCCGCCTAGGCGCCGTCACCTCGCCGCCGGTGCAGGCGCCGCCCGGCGCCCGGCTGCCGCAGCTGGCGGGCACCAGCAACGTGCTGTACGCCATGAAGCTCGGCATGATCCCGCTGGGCACCATGGCCCACGAATACCTGCAGGCCTGCCAGGCACTCGGCCCGCGGCTGCGCGACAGCCAGATCTTCGGTTTCGAGAGCTGGGCGCGCGAGTACCGCGGCGACCTGGGCATCGCGCTGTCCGACGTGTACGGCATGAGCGCCTTCCTGCGCGACTTCGACCTGTACTTCTGCAAGCTCTTCGACGGCGCCCGCCACGACAGCGGAGACCCCTTCGTCTGGGGCGAGCGCATGCTGGCGCACTACATCGCCAACCGGGTCGATCCGCGCACCAAGACGCTGATCTTCAGCGACGGCCTCACGGTGCCGCGCACCATCGAGCTCTACCAGCAGTTCCGCGGCCGCTGCCAGCTGGCCTTCGGCATCGGCACCAATCTCACCAACGACCTGGGCTACGAGCCGCTGCAGATCGTCATCAAGATGATCGAGTGCAACGGCCAGCCGGTGGCCAAGCTGTCGGATACGCCGTCCAAGAACATGTGCGAGGACGAGAAATACCTGGCCTACCTGCGCCAGGTCTTCGAGATCGAACAACCCCCGGCGTGAAGGCTGTACTGACCTGTCTGGTACGGTACGGCCTCCCCATGCAAAAAAAGATCCGACCGAAGGCGGCCGCGCTGCCGTTGCTGTTCCTGTTCCCCGCCCTGGCTTCGGCCGCCGAGTTCGACGGCGCCAGCCTCTCTCCGCTGTGGGGCGTGCCCTTCGCGGGCATCCTGCTGTCGATCGCGCTGCTGCCGCTGCTGGCACCGGCGTTCTGGCACCACCACTACGGCAAGGTCTCGGCCGCCTGGGCGCTGGCCTTCCTGGTGCCCTTCGCGGCGGCCTTCGGCGTGCAGTTCGCCGGCGTGCAGTTCGTGCACGCGCTGGTGGCCGAATACATCCCGTTCATCATCCTGCTGACCGCGCTCTTCACGGTGGCGGGCGGCATCCACATCCGCGGCAACCTGCGCGGCGCGCCGGGGCTGAACACGGCGATCCTCGCCATCGGCGCGGTGCTCGCGAGCTTCATGGGCACCACGGGGGCGTCGATGCTGCTGATCCGGCCGCTGATCCGCGCCAACGACAACCGCGTGCACAAGGTGCACGTGATCGTGTTCTTCATCTTCATCGTGTCGAACGCGGGCGGCGCGCTCACGCCGCTGGGCGATCCGCCGCTGTTCCTGGGCTTCCTGAAGGGCGTGGGCTTCTTCTGGACCGCGCAGAACATCCTGTTCGAAACGCTCTTCATCCTGGCCGTGCTGCTCGCGCTCTTCTACGCGGTCGACCGCCACTACTACCGCAAGGAAGGCGTGCTGCCGTTCGACCCCACGCCCGACACGCCGGGCATCGGCTTCGACGGCGCCGCCAACTTCTGGCTGCTGGGCGGGGTGGTCGCGCTGGTGCTGCTGAGCGGCTTCTGGAAGTCGCCCGTGGTCTTCGACGTGTTCGGCACCGAGGTCGGCCTGCCGGGGCTGGTGCGCGACGTGGGGCTGGCGGTGATCGCGGTGGTCTCGTACAAGCTCACCTCGCCCAAGGTGCATGCCGACAACCAGTTCGAATGGGGCCCGATGGCCGAGGTGGCCAAGCTGTTCGCGGGCATCTTCCTGACCATCATCCCGGTGATCGCGATGCTCAAGGCGGGCACGCAGGGGCCGTTCGGCGCCATCGTCTCGGCCGTGACGCGCGCCGACGGCCAGCCCGACCCGGCGATGTACTTCTGGGCCACCGGCGTGCTGAGCTCCTTCCTCGACAACGCGCCGACCTACCTGGTGTTCTTCAACACCGCGGGCGGCGACCCGGCGGCGCTGATGACCACCTACGCGAGCACGCTGGCCGCCATCTCGGCCGGCGCCGTGTTCATGGGCGCCAACACCTACATCGGCAACGCGCCCAACCTGATGGTCAAGGCCATCGCCGAAAGCCGCGGCGTGCGCATGCCGAGCTTCTTCGGCTACATGGCGTGGTCCGTCGTCATCCTGGTTCCGCTGTTCGTCCTTTCCACCTTCCTCTTCTTCCGCTGAGAGACAAATCATGAGCAAGCCCAAGATCCTGGTCGCGCGCGCGATCTTTCCCGAGACCATCGAGCGCCTGTCGCAGCAGTTCGAGGTCGAGTCGAACCAGTCGGACGAGAGCTGGAGCAAGGAGCAGCTGATCGCGAAGCTGCAGGGCAAGCAGGGCGCCTTCACCACCGGCAGCGAGCGCATCGACGCCGCGGTGCTCGACGCCTGCCCCGACCTGAAGATCTGCGCCAACATGGCCGTGGGCTACAACAATTTCGACGTCGACGCGATGGCCGCGCGCGGCGTGCTGGGCACCAACGCGCCCGACGTGCTGACCGAGACCACGGCCGATTTCGGCTTCGCGCTGCTGATGGCCACGGCCCGCCGCATCGCCGAGAGCGAACACTTCCTGCGCGCGGGCAAGTGGCAGAAGTGGAGCTTCGACATGTTCGCTGGCTCCGACATCCATGGCTCGACGCTGGGCATCATCGGCATGGGCCGCATCGGGCAGGGCATTGCCAAACGCGGCGCGCACGGCTTCGGCATGAAGGTGGTCTATCACAACCGCTCCAGGCTAGACGCCGCGCTCGAAGCCGAATGCAAGGCCAGCTACGTGGGCAAGGAAGAGCTGCTGAAGACGGCCGACCACGTGGTGCTGGTGGTGCCTTACTCGCCGGCCTCGCACCACACCATCGGCGCGGCCGAGATCGCGCTGATGAAGCCGACCGCCACGCTGATCAACATCGCGCGCGGCGGCATCGTCGACGACGCGGCGCTGGCCGTGGCGCTGCGCGAGAAGCGCATCGCCGCCGCCGGCCTGGACGTGTTCGAGGGCGAGCCCAAGGTGCATCCCGACCTGCTGACCGTGCCCAACGTGGTGCTGACGCCGCACATCGCCAGCGCCACCGTGCCCACGCGCCGCGCCATGGCCGACCTCGCGGCCGACAACCTCATCGCGTACTTCGGCGGCAAGGGCCCGCTGACGCCCGTGACGCCGGTTCCGGCGGCCAGCAAGTAAGCAGAGAGGCAGCACCGCAACCTTGGACGCCTCGCTGATCCTCGTCGGACTGGCCGTGCTCGCGGCCATCCAGCTCGTGCTGGTGATCTGGCTGCTGGCCCGCCGGCAGCCTCCGCCCGACCTCAGCGAGGTGTCGCGCATGCTGGCCACGCTGGGCGCGGCCAACGAGCGCACCGAGCGCGAACTGCGCCGCGAGATCGCTGAAAGCTCGCGCGGCGCCCGACAGGAGACCTCGCAGGCTTTCGCCACCTTCCAGCAGGCGCTGGTGCAGCAGGGCGCCGAAGCCACGCGAACGCAGAACGCCCAGCTCGATGCCTTCGCGCTGCAGCTCGCATCGCTGCAGAAGACGCTGGCCGACACCCTCAACAACCAGCTGCAGGGCCTGAGCGAATCGAACGCGCAACGCCTGTCCGAAGTGCGCGCCACGATGGAAACGCAGCTCGCGCAGCTGCAGCAGACCAATGCCGCCAAGCTCGACGAGATGCGCAAGACCGTCGACGAGAAGCTGCAAAGCACCCTCGAGGCCCGCCTGGGCGAGAGCTTCAGGCAGGTGGCCGACCGGCTGGAGCAGGTGCACAAGGGCCTGGGCGAAATGCAGACGCTGGCCGTGGGCGTCGGCAGCCTGCAGCGCGTGCTGACCAACGTGAAGACGCGCGGCTTGTTCGGCGAAGTGCAACTCGAGGCGCTGCTCGAGCAGGTGCTCACGCCCGAGCAGTACGCCCGGCAGATCGAGACCAAGCCGCGCAGCGGGCAGCGCGTGGATTTCGCCATCCGCTTCCCGGGCCGCGGCGACGATGGCGCACCGGTGTGGCTGCCCATCGACGCCAAGTTTCCGCGCGACGACTACGAGCGACTCATCGACGCGCACGAACGCGCCGACGCCGCGGGCGCCGATCTGGCCGCCAAGGCGCTCGAGGCGCGCATCCGCACCGAGGCCAAGTCGATCGCCGACAACTACCTCGCGGCGCCGCACACCACCGATTTCGCGATCCTGTTCCTGCCGGTGGAAAGCCTCTATGCGGAAGTGCTGCGCCGGCCCGGCCTGATGGACGCGCTGCAGCGCCAGCACCGCGTGACGCTGGCCGGCCCGACCACCTTGCTCGCGATGCTCAACAGCCTGCACATGGGCTTCCGCACGCTGGCGCTGGAACGCCAGGCCTCCGAGGTCTGGAAGGTGCTGGGCGCGGTGAAGACCGAATTCGAGCGCTACGGCGAATGGGTCGCCCGCATCAAGGAGCAGGTGGCCAAGGCTTCCGACACCATCGACAAGGCCGACACGCGCGCCCGGCAGATGCGCCTGGCGCTGCGCAAGGTCGAAGCATTGCCCGAGGCGCAGGCTCAGGCGCTGCTGCCACCCACCACCTCCGGCACCGAAGCCGACAACAACGAGAAAGAAGAGGGCGAAAACTCCCCGTGAAAGGTTCCGAACTGCTGCGTGTCATCGGCGCCCAGGTGTGCCTGCACGCGACCATGGCCGGCATGCGGCTCGCCACGCCGCTGCTGGCGCTTCAACAGGGGTACAGCGCGGCCGCGGTCGGCGTGCTGATCTCATTGTTCGCGCTGACCCAGGTTTTCCTCGCCTTGCCGGCCGGGCGCTTTGCCGACCGGTATGGCTTCAAGCGGCCGCTCTGGCTTTCGGTGATCGCTGCAGTCGTCGGCGCGGGGCTGGTGGTGATCTTCCCGGTGTTCCCGGTGATGTGCCTCGCGGCGCTGCTGACCGGCGGCGCAACTGGCGCGACGGTGATCGCGCTGCAGCGGCATGTGGGCCGCTCCGCCACCAACGCGACGCAGCTCAAGCGCGTGTTCAGCTGGCTCGCCATCGCACCGGCCGTGGCCAACTTCGTCGGGCCGTTCCTGGCGGGGATGCTGATCGACCACGCGGGCCGCACGCCCGCCGACATGCTCGCGTTCCGCATTTCCTTCGGCGTGATGGCGGCGCTGCCCATTCTTTGCTGGATGCTCGCGCGCGGCGCGCACGAATCGCCGCCCGCTCCGCCCGTGGCGGGCGCCAAGCCGACGCGCGCCTGGGAACTGCTGCGCGAGCCGATGTTCCGCCGGCTGCTCTTCGTTAACTGGCTGCAGTCGTCGAGCTGGGACGTGCACGCCTTCGTGCTGCCCATCCTCGGGCACGACCGGGGCATCAGCGCTTCGGTGATCGGCTCGATCCTCGGCGCCTTCGCCATCGCGGCGGCGGTGATCCGCGTGATCCTGCCGGTGATCGCCTCGCGCGCTTCGGAGCGCAACGTGATCCTGATCTCGACGGCGGTCACGGCGCTGGTGTTCGCGGTCTATCCGCTGCTGGACTCGGCCTGGACCATGGGCATCTGCTCGGTGGTGCTCGGCTTCGCGCTGGGCGCGGTGCAGCCGATGGTGATGAGCATGCTGCACCAGATCACGCCGCACACGCGGCACGGCGAGGCGCTGGGCCTGCGGCTGATGACCATCAACGCGTCGAGCGTGGCGATGCCGATGCTGTTCGGCTCGCTCGGCGCGCTGATCGGCATCGCCGGCGTGTTCTGGGTGGTGGGGGGCGTCGTGGCTCTCGGGGCGAGGGCGACCTGGGGACTGAAGGTTTGACCGGAGCGTGAAATCCACGTTTCAGATAAGAGTAATTCTCATCTGATTGACAATTTACTGACTCAAAGTCAGTATCGGCGCCTTCCTCAACGACCTTGAAGGCGTCCATGGACTCCCTTGTTCAGGCCCAGGCAGCGGCCGACCCGCGCCGCCGCCTTGCGCTGGTTGCCGCGGTGTATCTCGGCAGCTTCATCGCCACGCTCGACGTGAGCATCGTCAACGTCGCGCTGCCCACGCTGCAGCGCGCGTTGTCCACCGACCTCGCCGGCCTGCAGTGGGTGATCGACATCTATGCGCTGTGCCTCTCGGCCTTCATGCTGTCGGCCGGCCCGCTGGGCGATCGCTATGGCCGCAAGCGCGCATGGCTGGCCGGCGTGGCCGTGTTCACCCTCGGCTCTGCGATGTGCGCCATGGCCGGTAGCCTGCCGACGCTGCTGGCGGGCAGGGCGGTGCAGGGAGTGGCCGGCGCGCTGATGATCCCGGGCGCGCTGTCGCTGCTGGCGCATGCGTTTCCGGACCCGGCCGAGCGGGCGCGGGTCATCGGCGGGTGGTCGTCCTTCACGGCGCTGTCGCTGATCCTCGGGCCGCTGCTCGGCGGGCTGCTGGTGGACCACGCGGGCTGGCAGAGCATCTTTCTCATCAACATCCCGATCGGCGTGCTGACGGTGGGGCTGGGCCTCTGGGGCATCCGGGAGACTTCGCACCCCGAGCATGCGGCGCTCGACCCGGTCGGGCAGGTGCTCAGCGTGCTGTGGCTCGGTGCGCTGACCTACGGGTTGATCGCCGCCGGCGAGCATGGATGGGGCTCGGTGCATGCGGCGAGCGCGCTGGTTGCGGCGGCCGTCGGCCTGGCGCTGTTCCTGATGGTGGAGGCGCGCGTGGCGCGGCCGCTGCTGCCCCTGGGGCTGTTCCGCGACGCGCGCTTCTCGGCCGCCAACTTCGCTTCGTTCGTGCTCGGGTTCTCGGCGTATGCCAGCCTGTTCTTCTTCTCGCTGTTCCTGCAGCAGGTGCAGGGCTGGTCGCCCAGCGACACCGGCTGGCGGCTGGTGCCGCAGTTCGTCGCGACTGGCATCGTGGCCTCGCAGTTCGGCCGCCTGGCGAGACGCTTCGACGTGCACGCGCTGATGATCGCCGGCTACGGCCTCATCGGCGGCGCGATGCTGCTGCTGACGCTGTTCTCCGCCGGCACGCCCTACGTCTTCCTGGCGTTGCTGTTCGTGTTCCTCGGCGCGGGCACCGGCCTGGCCGTGCCGGCGACGAGCACTGCCGTGATGGCGCTGGTACCGGCGCAGCGCTCCGGCATGGCCTCGGCCACGATGAACGCGCTGCGCCAGGCCGGCATGCTGATCGGCATCGCGCTGCTCGGCACGCTGATGAGCACGCGCGCCACCTCGCTGCTGGCCGACGCGCTGGCGCAGGCCGGGCTTCACGACGCCCGGCAGGCGGCGGTTGCCGCGGTCGGACGGCACGACCTGGGTGCGCTGGCCTCGCTCGATCCAACCACCGCTCGCGATCTCCTGGCCGCAGCGCTGGCCGGCGGCTTCCATGCCGCCATGGCCTGCGCCGGCATCTTCGGCCTGCTGGCCGCGGGGCTGCTTGTCAGCGTGCGGCCTCGCGCCGCCGCCTTGCCCGTCCGCACGACCTGAGGCTCCGTTCCGCCATGCCCGCCGCCCGTGTGCCGGTGGTGCGCTTTCGCGCGCGCCTTCGTTCGGTTTTTTCCAAGGAGCTTTCCATGATCCATCACGAACTCAGTCAATGGCCTCTCGTCATCAGCGTTTCGGCGGGGCTTCAGACACTCGAAGACATGCGCGCCTTCACCGACGACTGGAACCGCTGGCTCGACCGCGGCGAACCCTTCGCGTCCCTGCGGGTGTTCGCGGACGCCGACGCGCTGGTCCATCCCGAGGGCAGCGCACAGAACGCCAAGCAGTGGCTGCAGGAGCGCGGGGCCGACATCCGCCGCCATATGATGGGCATGGCGAGCGTGGTGCCCGCCGACCAGTACGAGAAAATGCGCAAGATGAATGTCGAGAAACTCTTCGGCGTGCCCGCCAGCACCTTCGCCGATGCCGACGATGCACTCGTGTGGCTCGGCGAGCGCGTGATGGAGCCGCGTGGCCTGCGTTTCGACCTTGCCGCCGTGCGCGCGGCGATCCGCTCGGCCCGCGCGGCCGTGACGGCTGCTTCCTGAGGCTGCAGATGGCGAAGAGCGACGGCACTGCCACGACTCCCACATCCCCCGAAGGCGAGGCCGCGCCGCGCCGTCGCACCAAGGCCCCCGAGACGCGCGCCGGCGCGCTGATGGATGCCGCCGAGCGCCTCTTCATCGAAAAGGGCATCGCCACCACCAGCATCGACGAGATCGCGGCCGGTGCGCAGGTGGCCAAGGGCACCTTCTATCTGTACTTTCCGTCGAAGGAGGCGCTGCTCGGCGCGCTGCAGCAGCGCTTCGTCGACAGCTTCTGCGCGCGGCTGCAGGAGGCCATGGATCGCCATCGGCCAGACAACTACCACGCGCGCCTGAAGGCCTGGGTGGAAACGGGCCTGGAGACCTACCTCGACAACGTCGCGCTGCACGACGTGGTGTTCCACGAATACAGGCCCGAAGACCGCCGCATGCGCAACGACAACGCGGTCATCACGCAGCTGGTCACGCTGCTGAAGCAGGGCGACGGCGCCGGCTTCTGGGACGTGGAGGATCCGACCCTCACGGCCGTGATCCTCTTCAATGCGCTGCACGGCGTGGCCGACGACTCGGTGGCGATGGGCCAGACCGGCGCGGCGGAGCGCAAGCGCCGCGCGCGGGCGCTCACGAAGTTCCTGGGGCAGGCGCTGCATCCCGCCGAGGACGACAGCGCCGACTGACCGACAGGGTCAGGAGCGGATCAGGATCGGATCAGAGCTTGTAGAAGCGCTTGATCGCGTTCCACGCGTCTTCCGGCGCGTCGACGTACTCGAAGAGCTTCACGTCGCCCGGCGAGATCACGCCTTCGTCGACCAGGAAGTCGAAGTCGATCAGCCGCTTCCAGTAGTCCGAGCCGAACAGCACGATCGGCACCGGCTTCGACTTCTTCGTCTGCACCAGCGTGATCACCTCGAAGAGCTCGTCGAGCGTGCCGAAGCCGCCCGGGAACGCCACCAGCGCCTTCGCACGCATCATGAAATGCATCTTGCGGATGGCGAAGTAGTGGAACTTGAAGCTCAGCGCCGGCGTAACGTAGGGGTTGGCTTCTTCTTCCATCGGCAGCGCGATCGCCAGGCCGACCGACAGGCCGCCGCCCTCGTGCGCGCCGCGATTGGCCGCCTGCATGATGCCGGGGCCGCCGCCGGTGCAGATGAAGAGCTTGTCCTGCGGCTCCTTGCCGTTGCTGTACTCGGCCACCAGCTTGCCGAAGGCGCGCGCCTTCTCGTAGTAGTGCGAGTTGCGCGCCAGCCGGCGCCAGCGCTCGGACGCCGTGGTGTCGCCGCCGAGCTCGGCCTGCGCGATCATGGCCGCGGCGTCTTCCTCGCTGCGGAAGCGCGCGCTGCCGAACACCACCACGGTGTTCTCGATGCCGTGGGCGCGCTGCTCGATGTCGGGCTTCATCAGCTCGAGCTGCATGCGGATGCCGCGCGTCTCGCGGCGCAGCAGGAACTCGGGGTCGGCGAAGGCGAGGCGCGAAGGATCGGGATCGAGCGGAAGGCCTTGGTCCGCATGGGTCTGGAGCGTGGCCCAGGCATCGGCCAGGCGCTTGTCGTGAAGGTTGTGCGTGTTGTTCATGGAGAAAGCGGACAGGTTGACCAAGGTGATTGTGCAGCGTCGCAACCATCGTGCCCAACGCGCGGCAGATGTCCCGGAAACGAAAAAGGCTCCTTGCGGAGCCTTTTTCGGGGTGGTGGTCAGCCGGTGGAACCGGGACTCAGACGCGCTTGCGGTATTCGCCGGTGCGCGTGTCGATTTCGATCTTGTCGCCTTGCGACACGAACAGCGGCACGCCGATTTCGAAGCCGGTGGCGATCTTGGCGGGCTTCATGACCTTGCCCGAGGTGTCGCCCTTGACGGCCGGCTCGGTCCAGGTGATTTCGCGCTCGACGCTGGTGGGCAGTTCGACCGAGATGGCCTTGCCTTCGTAGAACACCACTTCGACAGCCATGCCGTCTTCGAGGTAGTTCAGGGCGTCGCCCATGTTCTCGGCTTCGACTTCGTACTGGTTGTATTCGGTGTCCATGCAGACGTACATGGGGTCTGCGAAGTAGGAGTAGGTGCACTCCTTCTTGTCGAGCACGATCTGGTCGATCTTGTCGTCGGCCTTGAAGACCACTTCGGTGTTGAAGTTGGCGATCAGGCTCTTCATCTTCATGCGCACGGTGGCGGAGTTGCGGCCGCCGCGGCTGTATTCGGTCTTGAGGACGACCATCGGGTCCTTGCCGTGCATGATGACGTTGCCGGCGCGGATTTCTTGAGCGATTTTCATATCAGGGTCTCTGGATGTTGGCCGCTCGGTGCGCGGGGCCTTCGGCTGCCGTCTCGATGTGTGTTTCGACGTTCGCCGGGATGTCTGGCCCCGCGGTACATGTCCCGCGGCAGGTTTAGCGGAAGGGCACCCCGGATCGGTGAGATCCGGGCCGGAATCCGCAAAGCCAACTATTTTAGCTTTTTTGGGCGATGAATTTCCGCAGTTGGGTGACCAGGTCTTCCTGCGCGAGCAGCCGCGCGCGGGCGTCCCGGGCCGTTTCCAGCCACGGGCCCTGCATTTCCGGCTCGGGCAGGGCGCCGTTGCCGAAGCCGTTCCACGCGTGGTGAAAAAGCCTCAGCGAGGGCGGCGCACCGAGCCAGTCGAGCCAGGCGTTCAGCTTGACGTGGTGGGCGTCGTCGTCCTGGGGGTAGATCTGCCAGACCAGCGGCGCCCCGGCCCAGAGGGCACGCACCAGCGAATCCTCGCCGCGCACGAAGTTCAGGTCGCAGGCCCACAGCAGGTGGTCGAAATCGGGCTGCGTGAGATAGGGCAGGTATGAAATTGATAGCGCGCCGCGGCCGTGGGGCAAGGGGGCGTCGGCGAAAAGAGCCTGAACCGCCTGCGCAGCGCGCCCCGCCGTCACCAGCAGTCGCGTGGGTTGTCCGCTTTCGGCGAGGCGAGCCAGCAGACCGGCCAGCGCAGGGGGCTCGTAGCAGAAGAGGGAGACGAGGCGCTCGTTTTCCTGCCAGAGGATCTGCCGCGCCGCCAGCCAGGATGCGCGATCGAAGCCTGCCCTGCGCTCCATCAGGCCGGGTTCGCGCAGCAGGCCGCCGGTGGCGGTCGTGAAGCCGGGATAGAAGAAGCGCTTGGTCAATCCGGCGCCGGGGCCCTTGAACACCGGCGAGGGCAACCCGTGCAGCCGCTCGACGTACGGCTCCGCCGACAGGTATTCGAGGTTGATCCAGGCAATGCCCGGCCGCTCGGCGAAACGGGCGATCAGTTCCGGTGCTGGCTCGCAGCCGAAGCCTTCGATCAGCACGTCGGGCGCCGGCTGCGCCACGGCCGCCCGCAGCGCCGCGGGGTCGAGCCAGTCGATCACTTCCACGCCGTCATGGCCCGAGGGGGCCATCCAGCCCAGCGCCGCGGCGTCGTCGACCCACAGCCGCACCTGTTCGCCGAGCCCGGCCAGCTGGGAGGCCAGCCGCCAGCACACGCCGAGGTCGCCGTGGTTGTCGATGACCTTGCAGAAGATGTCCCATCGCATGGATTGCATGGTCGCGAGTGTGCCCGCGTTCGCGGATGGCGCTTGCTATGCTGTCCGGACAACCACCACCGGAGAGAGAACCCATGAGGATGAAGACCTTCCGTGCCGCGAAAACCGTGCTCGCCGTCTCCCTGGCGCTTTGCGGCATGGCCGCCGCCGTGGCGCAGACGCAGACTCCGCCGTCGCTCACGCCGCAGCAGCAGCGTTTCCACGACATCTACAAGGAGCTGATCGAGATCAACACCACCCATTCGGTGGGTGACAACACCGCGGCGGCGCGGGCCATGGAAAAGCGTCTGGTCGAAGCGGGCTTCGCTCCGGGTGACATCCAGATCTTCGAGCCCTTCCCCAAGAAGGGCAATTTGGTACTTCGCTTCAAGGGCGACGGGAGCAAGAAGCCGCTGCTCCTGCTGGCCCACATCGACGTGGTCGAGGCCCGCCGCGAGGACTGGAAGACGGATCCCTTCAAGCTGCAGGAAACCGGTGGCTATTTCACCGCGCGCGGCGCCATCGACGACAAGGCGATGGCAGCGGCGCTGGTCTCGGTAGTGGGTCAGCTGAAGCAGGAAGGCTTCAAGCCCAAGCGCGACCTGATCCTGGCGTTGACCGCCGACGAGGAACGCGGTGACGCGCTGAGCAACGGCGCCTTCTGGCTCATCAACAACAAGCCCGAGCTGCTGCAGGCCGAGTTCGGCATCAACGAAGGCGGCGGCGGCGAACTGCGCGGCGGCAAGCCCAACCTGCACCGGATGCAGGTGGCCGAGAAGATGTACACCACCTACATGCTGGAGGCGCGCGACGTGGGCGGCCACAGCTCGGTGCCGACGAAGAACAACCCGATCTACGCGCTGTCGGCCGGCCTGGAGCGGCTGGGCAACTACAGCTTTCCGGTGAAGCTCGCCGATGTCACCAAGACCTACTTCGCGCGCAGCGCACCGTTCGCCACCGGCCAGCTCGCCGAGGATATGCGCGCCGTCGGCAACGGCAACCCCGACCCGGCGGTGATCGAGCGCATGTCGGCCAACCCGGCCTACAGCGCCCAGTTCCGCACCACCTGCGTGGCGACGATGGTGCAGGCCGGCCACGCCGAGAACGCATTGCCGCAGTCGGCCAAGGCCACGGTCAACTGCCGCATCCTGCCGCACGACGACCCCGACGAGGTGGAGCGCCTGCTGACCCAGGCCATCGGCAACGACAAGATCGTGGTGCGCAACATGGGCAAGCCGCTGCGCAGCCCGGCCTCGCCGCTGAACGGCGACCTCGTGAAGACGGTCGAGTCGATCACGCAGCAGATGTGGCCCGGCGTGCCCGTGGTGCCCGCGATGAGCACCGGCGCCACCGACAGCCGCTTCATGCGCAATGCCGGCATCCCGATGTACGGCGTGACCGGCATGTTCCTGGAGCCGTCCGACGCGCGCGCCCACGGCCTGGACGAGCGCATCGAGATCCAGCGCCTGTACGACGGGCGCGAGTTCCTTTACCGGCTGGTCAGCGAGCTCGCGAAGTAAGTCGCACAGGGCACCCTCAGGGCCGCGAGGGCCCTGCGGGCTCTCAGGGCGTGAAGGTGTCGCCCAGCACGATGCCTTCGCGCCGCGGGTCGGCGCCACCGCTCAGCACCGGCTTGCCGCCGACGTTGGTGCGGATGATGGTGCTGATGCCGCTGGATTGGGCCGACGTCACCACCGTGTGACCCAGTGCGCGCAGGCCGGTGACCAGCGCGTCGTTGTTGCCGCTGCTGCTGGTGTCCACGTTCGGATGCTCGCCGCCCACGTTGGTGTTGACGCTGTTGGACGCGCCGAAGTCGACCAGCGACGTGGCCTGCTGCGCATCGAGTTCCCAGTCGAGCGCGCCGACCAGCGTCTTCACGACGTACTGGATGATGGTGCCGCCGCCCGGCGAGCCGGTGCCCATGACGAACTCGCCCATGCTGCCGTCGGCGTTCTTCCTGAACACCAGCGTCGGCGCCATCGTGCTGCGCGGGCGCTTGCCGGGGGCGACGCGGTTGGCCACCTTGACGCTCGGAGTCACGCTGGTGTCGTCGGGGTTGGACGCAAAGTCGGTCAGCTGGTTGTTCAGCATGAAGCCCTGCGTCATGTGATACGAGCCGAGCGTGGACTCCACCGTGGTGGTCATCGAGACCACGTTGCCCTGCTTGTCGACGATGGTGAAGTGCGTGGTGCCGTGCTCCTCGGTCTTGTCGATGCCCAGCGGCACCGAGCCGAGGTTGCCGGCCTGGGCGACGCCCATGCTCTTCGTCAGGCTGATGAGGCTGGCCCGGCTCTGCAGGTAGGGCTTGTTGATCATGGTGTCGACCGAACCGCCCGGCAGCGGCACGAAATCGGTGTCGGCCACGTACTTGTCGCGGTCGGCGTAGGCCAGGCGCTCGGCCTCGCTCACCAGGTGCACGCCCATCACGGTCGGCCTGCCGCCCTCGATGTCGATGGCAGTCGGCTTGTACAGACCCAGGTTGAAGGTCTCGAGGATGCCCAGGCTGGCCACCACGGCAATGCCGCCGGAGGAGGGCGGTGACATGCTGCAGACGTAGTAGTCGCGATAGGTGCCGCAGACCGGATCGCGCCGCTTGGCCTTGTAGTTGGCCAGGTCGGCCATCGTGGTCATGCCAGGCGTGATGGCCGAGCCGTCGTTCGCCGCGGTCGTGATGCCGATCTTGTCGACGATGCCCTGCGCGATGTCGCCTGTGTAGAAGGCGCTGGCACCCTGCGTGGCGATCGCGTTCAGCGTTTTCGCATATGCCGGGTTCTTCAGCTTCGTCCCCAGCGCCTTGGGCGAGCCGTCCGCATTGAGGAAGTACGCCGTGGCTTCGGCGTCGCGCTTGAGGCTGGTGGCCGACGAGGAGATGGCGGCGGCCATGCGCCCGCCGATCGAGAAGCCGTCGGAGGCCAGCGTGATGCCGTAGCCGAAGAGGTCCTTCCACGGCAGCTTGCCGTGGTCCTGGTAGGCGATGTCGAGCATGCGCACCGCGCCCGGCGTGCCGATGGAGCGCCCGCTGGCGCGTGCCCCACCGGGCTTGGGTGCCGTGGTGTCCGCGCCGGTCGGGTCGATGTAGCGCAGGTAGTTCTCATTGGCCGCGGCCGGAGCGGTCTCGCGGCCGTCATAGGCCTGCACCTTCTTCGTGGCCGCGTCGTAGTACAGCATGAAGGCTCCACCGCCCAGGCCGCTCGATTGCGGCTCGACCAGGCCGAGCACGGCTTGCACCGCCACGGCCGCATCGACCGCGCTGCCGCCGGCCTTGAGGATGTCGCAGCCGGCGCGCGTGGCCAGCGGGTGGTTGGCGACCACCATGTAGTTCTTCGCGTACACCAGCTTGTGGCCGGGCACGTAGCCCGAGGCAGGTTCGGGCGCTGCCGGATCGCCTGCGTCGCCCGAGCCGACCACCACCGAGGAGCCGCCGCTCGGGATCAGGCAGCCGGTATCGGGCGCGGCCGGTGCCGGCTGGTTCGCTGCGTTGATCGCGGCGATCGCCGCAAGCGTGGCTGCCGTGTTCTGTGCGTCGTTGTTGGAGCCGCCGCCGCAGGCCGTGAGGCTCAGCGAGAGCGCGACAGGCGTGAGCGCCCACCAGACGCGTCTGTTGTTGCTTTTCTTCATGGAGAGTCCCGAGTAGGTTTTTAGAAAGAACACGGGCGCTCCTCGCGCCCGTGCCTCATCTTCAGCACATTTCGTTCCAGCCGCGTCGGGGTTTGCGCTCAGACGGCCGCCGGGCCCCATGCCGCGCGCCACAATAGCCGCCATGTCAGACGTGCATTCCGAACAACTGCTCAGCGAAGTGGCGGCCCTGCCGCAACTGCCCGGCGTGTACCGCTATTTCGACGCGGCCGGCGCGGTGCTCTACGTGGGCAAGGCGCGCAACCTGAAGAAGCGGGTTGCCAACTACTTCCAGAAGAACCACGGCGGCACCCGCATCGGTCACATGATCTCGAAGATCGTGCGCATGGAGACCACCGTGGTGCGCTCGGAGGCCGAGGCGCTGCTGCTCGAGAACAATCTCATCAAGACGCTCAAGCCGCGCTACAACATCCTGTTTCGCGACGACAAGAGCTACCCCTATCTCAAGATCGCCTCGCACCAGTTTCCGCGGCTGGCCTATTACCGCGGCGCGGTCGACAAGAAGCACCGCTATTTCGGGCCGTACCCCAGCGCCTGGGCGGTGAAGGAGTCGATCCAGCTGCTGCAGAAGGTGTTCCGTCTGCGCACCTGCGAGGACACGGTGTATGCCAACCGCACGCGGCCCTGCCTGCTCTACCAGATCAAGCGTTGCAGCGGTCCGTGCGTGGGCCACATCGCGCCCGAGGCCTACGCGCAGGACGTCGCCAACGCCGAGGCCTTCCTGATGGGCGACACCCAGCTCGTGCTCTCCAAGCTCGAGCAGCGCATGACGGCGCATGCCGAGAAGCTCGAGTTCGAGCAGGCGGCCGAGCTGCGCAACCAGATGTCGGCGATTTCGCGCGTGCTGCACCAGCAGTCCATCGAGATCGCGTCCGACAAGGACGTGGACATCCTTGCCGTGAAGGTGCAGGGCGGCAAGGCCTGCGTGAACCTGGCCATGGTGCGCGGCGGCCGGCACCTGGGCGACCGGCCGTACTTTCCGGTGCACGTGGAAGACGCGGCGCAGATCCATCACGGCGAGCTCGATGACGAGGAGGGCGCGCCGCCCGCCGTCGCAGACCCGGTCGAGGTGCAGGTGCTCGAGGCCTTCATCGCCCAGCACTACATCGACGTGCCCGTGCCCGCCACGCTTGTGCTGAGCGAGCAGGTGAGCCGCGAGCTGATCGAGGCGATCTCGCAGCAGGCCGGCTCGCGCGTGACGGCGGTGTTCCAGCCGCGCGAGCAGCGCCGGCACTGGCTCGAGATGGCCGAGACCAACGCCAAGCTGCAGCTGGCCCGGCTGCTGGCCGAGGAGGGCTCGCAGCAGGCGCGCACGCGTGCGCTGGCCGATGCGCTGGAGCTGGCGTCGGACGACCTCGACAACTTCCGCGTCGAATGCTTCGACATCTCGCACACCGCGGGCGAGGCGACGCAGGCTTCGTGCGTGGTGTTCGAACACCACGCCATGCAGAACAAGGAGTACCGCCGCTACAACATCGAAGGCATCACGCCCGGCGACGACTACGCGGCCATGCGCCAGGTGCTGCACCGACGCTACGGCAAGCTGGCCGAGGCGATGGCGGCCGAGACCGATGCCTTGCCCCCGGGCGACGCCGAGAGCGACGGCAGCGAGGCGCCCGCGAAGACCCGGACCACCGCGCGCATGCCCGACCTGGTGCTGGTGGACGGCGGCAAGGGGCAGGTGTCGATGGCGCGCGAGGTGTTCGGCGAGCTGGGCCTGCCGCTGTCGCTGATCGTCGGGGTCGAGAAGGGCGAGGGCCGCAAGGTCGGGCTCGAGGAGCTCGTGTTCGCCGACGGCCGCGAGAAGGTCTACCTGGGCAAGGACTCGGCCGCGCTGATGCTGGTGGCCCAGATCCGCGACGAGGCGCACCGCTTCGCCATTACCGGCATGCGGGCCAAGCGCGCCAAGGTGCGGGTGGGCGGCAGCCAGCTCGAGGACATTCCGGGCATCGGGCCCAAGCGGCGCGCGCGGCTGCTGCAGCGCTTCGGCGGCATCCGGGGTGTGGCGGCTGCGAGCGTCGAGGACATCGCCTCGGTCGAGGGTATCGCCGCCGACCTGGCGGAAGAAATCTACAAGGCGTTGCACTGATCGCGCGACCCCCGCAGGGGGTTAACGCCGCCATGACACAATCAAGCGATGTTCTGGACGCTACCGACCATCATGACCTGGACGCGCATCGTCGCGATCCCTTTGATCGTCGGCGTGTTCTACCTGCCGATGGCCGAGCCGATGCGCAACCTGATCGCCACGGTCATGTTCATCGTCTTCGCCGCGACCGACTGGCTCGACGGCTTCCTGGCACGCCGGCTCAACCAGACCTCGGCCTTCGGGGCCTTTCTCGATCCGGTGGCCGACAAGTTCCTGGTGTGCGCCTCGCTGCTGGTGCTGGTGCACCTGAACCGGGCCGACGTGTTCGTGGCGCTCATCATCATCGGCCGCGAGATCGCCATTTCGGCGCTGCGCGAATGGATGGCGCAGATCGGCGCCAGCAAGAGCGTGGCGGTGCACATGATCGGCAAGGTCAAGACGACCGTGCAGATGATCGCCATTCCCTTCCTGCTCTACGACGGGCGCCTGTTCGGCGTGATCGACACCGGCGTCTGGGGCCAGTGGCTGATCTGGATCTCTGCCGTGCTCACCATCTGGTCGATGGTGTACTACCTGCAGAAGGCCATTCCGGAAATCCGGGCCCGTACCAAATGACCCCGGCAGCCGCGGGCCGCGGTGCGGGCTGGCTGCGGGCGATGCCGGCGGTCTTCGTGCTGATCTGGAGCACGGGCTTCATCGTCGCGCGCTACGGCATGCCGTATGCGCCGCCCCTCAAGTTCCTGGCCGTTCGCTTCGCGCTGTCGCTCGCGTGCTTCGCCGCATGGGTCGCGCTGGCGCGGGTCGAGTGGCCGAAGCAGCGCGCCCAGTGGGGGCACCTGGCCGTCACCGGCATCCTGATGCAGGCGGGCTACCTCGGCGGCGTCTGGGCCGCGGTGCGCGAGGGCATGGGCGCGGGGCTGGTGGCGCTGCTGGTCGGCATCCAGCCCGTGCTGACGGCCGTCTGGCTGTCTTTCACCGGCGGGCGCATTACGGGGCGCCAATGGGCCGGGCTGGGACTGGGCTTCGCGGGCCTGGTGCTGGTGGTGCTGCGCAAGCTGGGGCAGGGCGGCGAGGTCAGCGTGCAGACGATGGCGCTCGCGCTGATGGCGCTGGTGTCGATCACTGCGGGCACGCTCTACCAGAAGCGCTTCGTCGCGCCCTGCGACGTGCGCAGCGCGAGCGCCGTGCAGATGGCGGCTGCCGTGCTGGTCACCTTGCCGTTCGCGGCGCTGGAGTCCGACAGCATCCACTGGAACCTGCATTCGGGCGGGGCGATGGCGTGGTCGGTGCTGGCGCTGTCGCTGGGCGGCAGCTCGCTGCTCTACATGCTGATCCAGCGCGGCACGGCCACCGCCGTCACCAGCCTGCTCTATTTAGTACCGCCCTGCACGGCGGTGATGGCGTGGCTGCTTTTCTCCGAGCCGATCACGCTGGTGACGGTGTTGGGCATCGGGCTTACCGCTGTGGGCGTGAGCCTCGTGGTGCGCAACGGACGCTGAGCGGTCCGATCCTTCTTTTCTAGCGCCCGCCGGCCTTGCCCGGCTTCCAGGGCTCGCCGCGAAACTGCTCGACAAGGTGGTCGACCAGCAGGCGCACGCGCCGCGGCGTCTTCGGACGCCAGGGCGCGATCCAGTGGATGTCGGCTTCCGCCATCGCGTATTGCGGCAGCAGGCGCACGAGCTCGCCGCTGGCGAGTTGCGGCGCGATGTCCCAGAGGCTGCGCAGCATGATCCCGTGTCCGGCCAGGCACCAGTCGCGCACCATCTCGCCCGAGTTGCTGGCCAGCGCTCCCTGGACGCGCACACGCGCCGTGCTGCCGTCGCGCGCGTAGCGCAGGGTCCACACCGCGTGCTGGCGCTGGCTGGCGTCGCCGTTCTCGCGCGCGACCAGGCAGTCGTGCGAGGCCAGCGCCTCGACCGTGGCCGGCGTGCCGCGGCGCTTCAGGTAGTCGGGCGAGGCGGCGAGCACGCGCTGGTTGCGCGCGATGCGCCGCGAAATCCAGTCGGCCGCATGGCGCTGCTGCACGGCCCAGAGCCAGACTGCGCCGTCGTAGCCCTCGGCGCCGAGGTCGGGCAGTTGCTCGGTCAGCATCAGTTCGATCTGCAGCGCCGGGTGCCGGGCCTGGAAGGATGCCACCGCCGGCCCGAGCCAGCGCCGGCCGAAGCCGAAGGTGGCGGCCAGGCGGATCGTGCCGGTCAGCTCGTTCTGCCGCTCGCCGAGTTCGTTCTCGAGCGCGACGAAGCCGTCGAGCAGTGCCCGTGCGTGCAGGCAGACCGCCTCGCCCTCGGCCGTGGCGCTGAGGCGGCGGGTGGTGCGCTCGAACAGGCGCTGCCCCAGGCGCGCCTCCAGCGCACCGAGCCGCTTGGTGACGACGGAGGGCACGACGTCGAGCGTGGCTGCCGCGCCCGCCAGGCTGCCCTGGTCGCGGATCGCCAGCACCAGTGCCAGGTCGCCGCGGTCCATCGATGGTGGATTCATGCCAGATTGGAAAGTATGAATTGGCTGATTGTTGCTTGATGGCCGGCAGGGCGCAACGCACAATCGTCGCCGTGACGGCCTCTTTTCTTTCCTTCCCCACCTTCGACATCGAGCGAGACGGCGTGCGCATTCGCGGGCGCATCGGCGGGCAGGGGGCTCCCCTGTTGCTGCTGCACGGCCATCCGCAGACGCATGCGATCTGGCATCGCGTGGCACCCGCCCTGGCCGAGAAGTTCACGGTGGTGGCGCTCGACCTGCGTGGCTACGGCGACTCGGGCCGGCCGGCGGCCGATGCCGAACATGCTGTCTACAGCAAGCGCGAGATGGCGCTCGACGCGCTCGCCGCCATGCGGCACCACGGCTTCGACCGCTTCGGCGTGCTGGCGCATGACCGCGGAGCACGCGTCGCGCACCGGCTCGCGATGGACCATCCCGTGGCCGTCGAGCGCATGCTGCTGCTCGACATCGCGCCCACGCTCGCGATGTACGAGCAGACATCCGAAGCCTTCGCGAAGGCCTACTGGCACTGGTTCTTTCTCATCCAGCCGCCGCCGTTGCCCGAGGCGCTGATCGCGTCCGACCCCGTGCGCTACGTGCGCAGCGTGATGGGCGGGCGGCACGCCGGCCTCGCTCCCTTCGCGCCCGAGGTGCTGGCCGAGTACGAGCGCTGCGCCGCCATCGCAGGCACGGCCGAATCGATCTGTGAGGACTACCGTGCCTCCGCCACCATCGACCTCGAGCACGACCGCGCCGACATCGCCGCGGGCCGGCAGCTTGCGCTGCCGCTGCGCGTGCTGTGGGGCGAGCATGGCGCCGTGGGCAAGGCCTTCGACGTGCTCGCGCTGTGGCGCGAGCGTGCCGCCGATGTGTCGGGCCGCGCGCTGCCATGCGGCCACTATGTTCCCGAAGAGGCTCCGGACGAGCTGCTCGCCGAAGCCCTGGCCTTCTTTTCACCTTTGCAACAAGCACACGCAGGAGCCAATCCATGAGCACCCACAGAATCGCAGTCATCGCCGGCGACGGCATCGGCAAGGAAACCATGCCTGAGGGGGTGCGCGTGCTCGATGCTGCGGCGCGCAAGTTCGGCATCGACCTGAAGTTCGACTACTTCGACTTCTCGAGCTGGGACTACTACGAGAAGCACGGCCAGATGCTGCCCGACAACTGGAAGGACCAGATCGGCGGGCATGACGCCATCTTCTTCGGCGCGGTGGGCTGGCCCGAGAAGATTCCCGACCACGTGTCGCTGTGGGGCTCGTTGCTGATGTTCCGCCGCGAGTTCGACCAGTACATCAACCTGCGTCCCGCGCGCCTGATGCCCGGCATCATCGCGCCCGTGGTGCGGCGCGACGGCACGCCGCGCGAGCCCGGCGAGATCGACATGTACATCGTGCGCGAGAACACCGAGGGCGAGTACTCCAGCATCGGCGGGCGCATGTACCAGGGCACGCCGCGCGAGATCGTGGTGCAGGAAACGGTGATGTCGCGCGTGGGCGTCGACCGGGTGTTGAAGTTCGCCTTCGAGCTTGCGCAGTCGCGGCCGAAGAAGCACCTGACGAGCGCCACCAAGTCGAACGGCATCTCGATCACCATGCCGTACTGGGACGAGCGCGTGGCCGAGATGGGCAAGAGCTACCCCGACATCAGGCTGGACAAGTTCCACATCGACATCCTCACCGCCCACTTCGTGCAACGGCCCGACTTCTTCGACGTGGTGGTGGCGAGCAACCTGTTCGGCGACATCCTGTCGGACCTGGGGCCGGCCTGCACGGGCACCATCGGCATCGCGCCCAGCGCCAATCTCAACCCCGACCGCACCATGCCGTCGCTGTTCGAGCCGGTGCACGGCTCGGCGCCCGACATCGCCGGCAAGGGCATCGCCAACCCGATCGGCCAGATCTGGTGCGGCGCGATGATGCTGGAATTCCTGGGCCACAAGCAGGCGCATGACGCCATCCTGTCGACCATCGAGAAGGTGCTCGCGCCCCAAAGCGGAGCACCGCGCACCCCCGACATCGGCGGCAAGGCCAGCACCTCCGACCTGGGCAAGGCCATCGCCGATGCGCTTTGAGCCGCCGCGAAAAAGGACTTCACGAAACGCCCCTAAAATCGCGCGCTCCGCTGCTCGGCATGGCCTCGTGTCTTATTGACACCCTGCAGACCAGTGGTTGTAATCCTCGCTGGCAGCGCGCTGCCGAGGCGTCAGGCCTGCCAGGTTCTTGTGTCGCACCGTTTGCGGCCAGGTCGCAGCTGACGAAAGCCGACCAACTTTTTTTCTACAAGGGGCCCTTGTGAACAAGACCGAACTGATTGAGCACATCGCAAAGAACGCCGATATTTCCAAAGCCGCAGCGACCCGCGCGCTCGAATCCACCATCGGCGCCATTCGTACCACGCTCAAAAAGGGCGGCTCTGTTTCGCTCGTCGGTTTCGGCACTTTCGCAGTAGGCAAACGCGCGGCCCGCACCGGCCGTAATCCCCGTACCGGCGACGCTATTAAAATCAAGGCCGCCAAGATCCCGAAGTTCCGTCCCGGCAAGGCGCTCAAAGACGCGCTGAACTGAGGCGTTAGACTCGGAGAGTATTTCCGGTGGGGTGCTTAGCTCAGTTGGTAGAGCGGCGCCCTTACAAGGCGTAGGTCGGGGGTTCGAGCCCCTCAGCACCCACCACCACCCGATGCAAAGGCGAACCACAAGTTCGCCTTTTTTGTTGCCGTCCGACAGCCGTCGAAAAAGAGTGTTCAAGCATGTTTGATACCTTCCGCAAGTACAACAAAGTCGTGATGATTTTCTTGTTCTTGCTGATCATTCCCTCGTTCGTGTTCTTCGGTGTCGAGCGCTATCAGGGGTTCGGCCGCGACGAGAAGGTCGCACGCGTCGAAGGGCATGACATCACGAAGCCCGAGTGGGATCAGCAGCACCGCGTCGAGACGGACCGCATCCGCCAGCAGTCGCCCAACGTCGATCCGACGCTCCTGGAGTCCGACGCATTGCGCTATGCCACGCTGGAGCGCATGGTGCGCGATCGCGTGCTGGCCGCAGCGGCTGCCAAGGCCAACATGACGGTGTCCGAAGACCGCCTGTCGCGCATCTTTGCGCAGGACCAGGGCCTTGCCAGCTTCCGCACGCCCGACGGCAAGTTCGACCGCGAGGCCTTCCAGCGCGTGACCGGCCGCACGCCGGAGCAGTACGAGGCCTCTGTTCGTTCCGATTTGGCGACGCAGCAGGTGCTGCTGGGCATCTCGAGCACGGCCTTCACACCGCCGGCCCTGGCGGCCACCACCATCAACGCGTTCTACGACACGCGTGAGATCCAGGTCGCTCGCTTCACCCCCGACAGCTTTGCCTCGAAGGTGACGGTGAGCGATGCCGACGTCGAGGCCTACTACAAGGACCACACGGCACAGTTCCAGGCGCCCGAGCAGGCCAGCATCGAATACCTGGTGCTCGACCTCGATGCGGCGAAGAAGAACGTCGTCGTGAACGAGGCCGACCTCAAGACCTACTACGAGCAGAACGCCTCGCGCTTCGGCTCCAAGGAAGAGCGCCGCGCGAGCCACATCCTGATCACCGCGCCGGCCAGCGCGTCTGCCGCCGACCGCGAGAAGGCCAAGGCCAAGGCAGAGCAACTGCTGGCCGACGTGAAGAAGGCTCCCAGCACCTTCGCCGAAGTGGCACGCAAGAATTCGCAGGACCCGGGCTCGGCGGAGAAGGGCGGCGACCTCGACTTCGTGACCAAGGGCGCGATGGTCAAGCCTTTCGAGGATGCGATGTTCGCGCTCAAGAAGGGCGAGATCAGCAACGTCGTCGAGACCGAGTTCGGCTATCACATCATTCACCTGACCGACATCAAGCCGGCCGTGGTGCCTCCCTTCGAGCAGGTGCGCGCAACCATCGAGAACGACATGCGCTCGCAGCAGGCGACGCAGGAATTCGCGAAGGCCGCGGAGACCTTCACCGACGCGGTCTACCAGACGCCCGACAGCCTCAAGCCCGCGGCCGAGAAGCTCAAGCTCACGATCAAGACGGCCGACAACGTCGCGCGTACCGCGGCACCCGGCGCAACCGGCCCGCTGGCCAACCGCAACTTCCTGAACGCGCTGTTCGCCGCCGACTCGCTCGAGCGCAAGCAGAACACCGAAGCGATCGAAGTCGGCCCCAGCCAGCTCGCGTCGGGCCGCGTGACGAAGTACTCGCCGGCGCATCCGGTGCCGCTGGCCGACGTGAAGGACAAGATCCGTGCCCAGCTCGTCGCCGAACGTGCCGCCGTGCTGGCCAAGACCGAAGGCGAAGCAAAGCTCGCTGCCTGGACCGCGAAGGCCGATGGCGCGACCTTCGGCGCGCCCGTGACGGTGTCGCGTCGCGACGCGCAATCGCAGCCGCTGCCGGTCATCGATGCCGCGCTGCGTGCCGACCCCTCCAAGCTGCCCGTGCTCGTCGGCGTGGACCTGGGCGCGCAGGGCTACACGGTGGTGCGCGTGACCAAGGTCGTGCCGCGCACGCCGCCTCCGGCCGAACTCGCCAAGCAGGAGCAGTCGCAGGTCGGTCAGTCGATTGCTGCCGCCGAGGATGCCGCCTACTACAACCTCCTGAAGGACCGCTTCAAAGCGGAGATCCTGGTGCCGAAGCCGGCGGAGACGCTGCCGCCCGCCGCGCGCTGATACGCACGCGCGGTACGCCAGCAGACGCAAGGCCCGAGCCAATGGCTCGGGCTTTTTTCATGGGGCGCAGGCAGGTCGCACGAGGGACAACTTGCGCGTTGGCTTCTTGCCAGAATCCCGCCCATGGGAACCCTCTACCTCGTGCGCCACGGACAGGCCAGCTTCGGTGCTGCCGACTATGACAACCTGAGCGAACTCGGACACCGTCAGTCCGTGCGCCTCGGCGAGTACTGGCGCGAGCGCGGCATGAAGTTCGATGCCGTCATCACCGGCACTCTGAAGCGCCATCGCCAGACCTGGGAGGGCATTGCCAAGGGGCTCGGTCTCGAGCGCGACGACGTGCTTCCGTGGCCCGGCCTCAACGAGTACGACAGCGAGGCGGTCATCGCCACCATCCACGAAGGCAAGCTGGAGAAGCCCGATTCGCCCGAGATGTACAGGCACCACTTCCGCCTGCTGCGTGAGGGGTTGGGCGCGTGGATGCAGGGGAGGACGGCGCCGGTGGGAATGCCGAGCTATGTCGACTTTCTCGCCGGAGTGACGACGGCACTCGACCATGTGCGAGACAGGCATCACGGCGCGAAGGTTCTGGTGGTGTCGAGCGGAGGGCCGATCAGCACGGCAGTGGGGCATGTGCTGGGTACGAGCGCCGAGACGACGATCGAGCTCAACCTGCGCATCCGCAACACATCGGTGACCGAGTTCGCCTTCACGCCCAAGCGGCACATGCTCGTGACCTACAACACGCTGCCGCACCTCGATGGTCCGGCGTACGAAGACTGGATCACCTACTCCTGAAGACGGGCTGCGGCATCCGGCGTCAGGCCTGCCAGACGCCGTAGCCGGCCTTGCGCAGCGCGATGCCGAGGTCGACCTCCATCAGGCGAGCGTCCTCGTAGGTCATGGGGTTGTAGCGTTCGTAGAGTGCGGGCAGCAGTCGCAGGCCGAACTCCTGCACGAAGCTGTTGGCCTGGATGCCGGCCTTGTGCTTGTCGAAACGGATGTCGGGGTCCAGGCCGGTCATGCCGACGTAGACGAAAGGCTTGCCGAGCTGGTAGTCGGGGTTGGCGCGCCTGAAGCGGCCGTTGTTCCATACGCGGTCGTCCAGCTCGACCACATAGACATGATGCTTGGCGCGCGCCTTGCGGGGCATCACAGTGGCGGCCGTGCGCGCGGAGCGACACGGCCTTTTGCTTGTCTTGATCAGCTCTTGCGCTTGATCAGGCCGTAGATGAAGAGCAGCACGATCGCACCCAGCACCGAGGCAATGAAGCCCGCACCTTGGCCGGCGGTGTACCAGCCCAGCGACTGGCCGACGTACGTGACGATCAGTGAGCCTGCGATGCCGATGAGGGTTGTGACGATGAAGCCTGCCGAGTCGTCGCCCGGCTTGACCGCCCGTGCCACAAGACCTACGACGAACCCGATCAGGATGGTCCAGACGATGCTCATGAAGAATTCCTTTGGTTGTGGTGAAGGGGGAGTTGGCCGGAAGCCACGCCTGTCTGCGCGGGGCGCATTCATGATAGCGGAGCGATGTGCGTGCCAGCGAAGGCGGCGAACATCGAGCGGGCGCGTGGGAGTTTGTGCCTGACTTCGCGGCGCGTGCGTTGCGCGGTGTCCTACAAATCTGGTGCCGGCGAGCTTGGGCAGACCTGTGTTTGCAGGGCGAAATGTGGCTTTCGAGCTGTTTGATCGATGGCGCCAGCCAAAACGGCGATTTTTAACGCTACAATCGTAGGCTCTGCGGTGGCTGTAGCTCAGCTGGTAGAGTCCCAGATTGTGATTCTGGTCGTCGTGGGTTCGAGTCCCATCAGCCACCCCAAAAAATATCTCCTTGCTGCTATTGCGCAATAGCGGCATTCAAAGGATCTCGACGCCGGGCTTGTCCCGGCGTTGTCTTTTCCGGTCGCCGCATCTCCACTGCCCGCGCGCCGAAGACTCTTTTCCCATCCTGCCTGCATATAAGACGTCAACTGCGGCGTGCACTTTACGTTGCGAGTTGTTGCACTAATGCAATGCGCCGCCGTTTTTTTCGCCGGGTAAGGCACTTGTGGCAAATGTAAACTGAATTAAAATCGCCCCGTTTTCAATTCCAGGAGTCCAACAATGGCTTCGACCCTCGCCGATATCAATTCCCAGATCAAGAAGCATGACGAGCAGATTGCGCAATTGCGCAAGCAGGCCGAAGACCTGCGCAACCAGGAGCGCGCCGGTGTGGTCGAGGAGTTGCGCAGGAAGATTGCCGAATACGGTTTGACAGCTTCCGACCTGAAACTGGCTGGTCGTGCGGGCTCCGCCAAACGCAGCGCAGGCGCCGCGCCGACCAAGGCAGCCGCCAAATATCGCAGCCCTACCGGCGAAACCTGGTCCGGTGGCCGTGGCCGCAAGCCGCGCTGGGTGACTGAGGCGCTGGCCGCGGGCAAGTCGCTTTCCGATTACGAGATCAAGTAAGTGCCCCTGTTTTCCCTGGGCAGGTGCCCAATAAAAAAGCCCGCATGAGCGGGCTTTTTTATTGGGCGTTGAAGATGAAGGGGTGCGGCGCGCTCAGTTCACCATCACCAGTTTTCCTTTGACGCCGCGCGAACCCATGTGAGCGTATGCAGCCTTCAATTCCGCCATCGGCATCGTGCTGTCGATCACCGGTTTGATCTTTCCCTGGCCGTACCACTGTGCCAATTCCGCCATCATCTGCGCATTGGCCTTGGGCTCGCGTTTCGCGAAATCGCCCCAGAACACTCCGACGAGCGAAGCGCCTTTCAGCAGCGTCAGATTCAATGGCAGCGACGGAATCGGGCCGGATGCAAAACCGACCACCAAATAACGACCGCGCCATCCGATGGAGCGAAACGCAGGCTCTGCAAAATCGCCGCCTACCGGGTCGTAAATGACATCGGGTCCTTTGCCGTCGGTAGCGGCCTTGATGGCGTCGCGAAAACCGTTGGGCAGGGCGTGGGTCGTGTAGTTGATCGTCGCGTCGGCGCCAATAGAGCGGCAGAGCTCGCATTTCTCGTCTGTGGAGGCTGCAGCGATCACCTTGGCCCCGGCGGCCTTGGCGATCTGGATGGCCGCGGTGCCCACGCCGCCTGCTGCACCGAGCACCAGCACGGTCTCGCCGGCCTTGAGCTGTGCGCGATCCATCAGTGCATGCCACGAGGTGGCGTAGATCATGATGAAAGCTGCCGCGTCGACATGGCCGAAGCCTTCCGGCAGCGGCATGCACAGCGCCGCGGGCGCCAGCGTATGGGTGCCGAAGCCGCCGGTGCCGGAAAGGCAGGCCACGTTCTGCCCCACCTTGAGGTGCGTCACGCCTTCGCCGACCGCCTGGATGACGCCCGCGTACTCGGAGCCCGGCACGAAGGGCAGCGGCGGTTTCATCTGGTATTTGTTCTGCACGATCAGCAGATCGGGGAAATTCAGGCTGGCCGCCTTGATCTCGATGAGCACCTGGCCCGGCCCCGGGGTGGGGGTGGGCAATTCCTTCCAGGTCAGCGCGTCGACGCCAACGGGGTTCTCGCAAAGCCATGCGTGCATGCCAGGGTCTCCTTCAGACAAGTAATGTTGGGGCAATGAAGCGGGCGATGATAGGTGCCGCGGCGGGGTGGCCTTGTCCCTGCTGCGACGCACCCGAAGCCTACAATCCGGTGCATCCAGAAGCACCATGAAGATACTTATTTCCAACGACGACGGCTTCCAGGCGCCGGGCATCGTCGCACTGCACGAAGCACTCAAGGACATCGCCGAAGTCGAGGTGGTCGCTCCGGAGCACAACAACAGCGCCAAGTCGAATGCGTTGACCCTTGCGGCTCCGCTGTATGTGCGCGAGGCGCACAACGGCTTTCGCTACGTGACCGGCACGCCGGCCGACTGCGTGCACATCGCGCTCAAGGGCTTGCTCGACTACCGGCCTGACCTGGTGGTTTCCGGCATCAACAACGGCGCCAACATGGGTGACGACACCATCTATTCGGGCACCGTCGGCGCGGCGATGGAGGCCTACCTGTTCGGCATTCCGGCCATCGCCTTCTCGCAGATCGAGAAGGGTTGGGCGCATGTGGATGCGGCCGCGCAGGTGGCACGGCGGCTGGTGCAGCAGATCGAGCGTGAGCGCATGCTCGAAGGCGGCGCCTTCCTGCTCAACGTGAACGTGCCGAACCTATCTTTCGACGAACTGAAGCCCGTCAAGGTCTGCCGGCTCGGCCGGCGCCACGCGGCGGAAAAAGTGATCACGCAGGACAGCCCGCGCGGCGAGACCATGTACTGGATCGCCGGTGCTGGCGGCGCCAAGGACAGTGGCGAAGGCACCGACTTCCACGCCACCGCGGCCGGCCACATCGCGCTGACGCCATTGCAGATCGACCTGACCGACCACGCCAACCTTGGCCAATGGCGCGAGACGGTGGCCCGTCTCGGCAACTGACATGGCCACGCAGCGGCCCAGTTTCCCCGTCCGCCTGACACCCACCGCCTCGGCCGCCACGCGCGGGCGCATGCCCGCCGCGCCGGTCAAGCCCGTGGTGCCGTCCACGCCCTCGATGGCCTCCGACGCCGTGCGCGCGCGCATGGTGCAGAAGCTCGCCGCGCAGGGCATTTCCGACGCGCGCGTGCTGCGTGCGATGGGCACCGTGGAGCGGCATCGCTTCGTCGACAGCGCCCTGGTCAACCAGGCCTATGAAGACACAAGCCTGCCGATCGGCTTGGGCCAGACCATTTCGAAGCCCAACGTGGTGGCTCGCATGATCGAGCTGCTTATGGGCGCTCCCGCCCTCGCGGGAAAGCCCGACGCCAAGCTGGGCCGGGTGCTCGAGATCGGCACGGGCTGCGGTTACCAGGCAGCGGTGCTGAATCACGTGGCGACCGAGGTCTACAGCATCGAGCGTCTGCGCGGCTTGCACGAGCGCGCACGGGCCAATCTGAGGCACTTCCGGCTCGCGACCGTGCACCTGATGTTGGGTGACGGGATGATCGGCTATGCCAAGGGCGCGCCCTATGCCGGCATCATCGCCGCGGCAGGCGGCGAGGCGGTGCCGGAGGCATGGATCGAACAGCTTGCGGTGGGTGGGCGCATCGTCGCGCCGACCCATTCCGCGAAGGGTGGCCAAGCCCTTGTCGTCATCGACAAGACCCCCCGGGGACTGGAGCGTCTCATTCTTGAGGCGGTTCACTTTGTCCCCCTAAAATCTGGTATTGCTTGAAGGAATAACAAATGCAGGGTTTTGGCAATCGGAGTTGGTTCGCTGGCGTCACGTTGGCCTTTGTGCTCGTGATCGCGGGCTGTTCCACACCTCGCGGGCCGGCTCCAGTCGAAGACCGCGGCACGATGACGCGCGCTCCAGCCGCGACCGTGCCCGGCGGCCCGCCCATCACGACCGACGCCAACGGCAAGCCGCTCGCCGGCATCGAGAACTATGGCAAGCCCGGCTACTACGCCGTGCGTCCGGGCGACACCATTCGCCGCATCGGTATCGAGACCGGCCAGCGCTGGCAGGATCTCGTCCGCTGGAACAACCTCGACAACCCGGACCTGATCGAAGTCGGTCAGGTGCTGCGCGTGATTCCGCCCGCTGGCTCGGGAACGGTCGTTGCGACGGCTCCCGTGACGTCGCCGCCTGGCGCTGCTTCCCCCGACGGCGTCGTCACGAAGCCGGTGACGCCGCAGCCCGTGGTGGTGCCTACAACGCCATCCAGCGGCGCGACCAAGCCGACGGCTCCGGTCACGGCTTCACCGGCCAGCCCCGGCAGCGGCGGTTCGGGTGACGAAGACCTCGGGTGGATCTGGCCCGCGAGCGGTTCGCTGATCGCAGGCTTCGACGAGGCCAAGAACAAGGGCTACGACATCAGCGGCAAGGCGGGCGATCCCGTGCTGGCCGCCGCCGATGGTCGCGTGGTCTATGCGGGCGCGGGCCTGCGTGGCTACGGCAACCTGATCATCCTGAAGCACAACAACACCTACCTCACGGCATACGCGCACAACCAGACGCTGCTCGTGAAGGAAGACCAGTCGGTTCAGAAGGGCCAGAAGATCGCCGAAATGGGCAACAGCGACGCCGATCGCGTGAAGCTGCATTTCGAGATCCGCCGCCAGGGCAAGCCCGTCGATCCTTCGCGCTACCTGCCCAACCGGTGATGCCATGGCTGCCTCCCGCTCCCGCCGCACGCTGCTGCCTGTGCGCGGGTCGGCGGGCAGGGGCAGCATGCCCTCGGGCAACGGCCAGTCCGAATTTGACGGCGAGAGCGCGCATCCTCCTGAAGAAGACGTAGATCCGCCGACGGCGGATGCTCCGCTGCCCGCCAACGGCGCCGTGGGCGAGATGGTCGGGGGCGAGGGTGCCGATGCGCTGACCATCTACCTGCGCCAGGTCCGGCGCACCGAGCTCTTCACGCCTGCCGAGGAATACCAGACCGCATGCGCCGCACGCGCGGGCGACTTCGCCGCGCGGCAGTCGATGATCGAGCACAACCTGCGGCTGGTGGTCAACATCGCCAAGGGCTACCTGGGGCGGGGCGTGCCGCTGTCCGACCTCATCGAGGAAGGCAATCTCGGACTGATGCACGCGATCACCAAGTTCGAGCCCGAACGCGGCTTTCGCTTTTCCACGTATGCGACCTGGTGGATCCGCCAGTCCGTCGAGCGCGCGGTCATGACGCAGGCGCGCGCCATCCGGTTGCCGGTGCACGTGGTGCGCGAACTGCAGCAGGTGCTGAAGGCTCGCCGCACGCTCGAGGGTGATGCCGAATTCGTCGCGCACAGGCCGGACGGCGTGCGCGTGGAAGACATCGCCGCGCTGCTGGGCCGCGACGTTCAGGCGGTGGCCGATCTGCTGGCTCTCTCCGAGGCCCCGCGCTCACTCGACGCGGGCGATTCCCGGGGAGACGAGGGCTTCACGCTGGCCGACACCGTGGCCTCCGAGGACGAGCAGGGCAGCCCGACCGACGTGGCGCACACGCGCGAGGTGGAGCGCCTGCTCGACCAATGGGTGCATGCCCTCGACGCGCGCGAGCGCGAGGTGCTGGAGGGGCGCTACGGGCTGCACGACCGTGAGCCCGAAACGCTGGAGGTGCTGAGCGTGCGGCTGGGGCTCACGCGGGAGCGCGTGCGGCAGATCCAGAACGAGGCGCTGGCCAAGATGCGTCGCCAGCTGGCCCGTTCCGGCGTGGGGCGCGACGCGCTGTTCTAGGGCCATCCGGCCACGCTGAGACAATCGGGGGATGACGGAATCCATCGAAGAAAAGAAAGTCCCCGCGAATCCCGGTGAAGAGTGGCTGAAAGTCGAGTCCCTCGACCTCGACGCGCAGGGCGTGGCGCACAAGGCCGACGGCATGGTCGTGTTCATCGAAGGCGCGCTGCCTTTCGAGGAAGTGCAGTTCAACGTCCACCGCCGAAAGAACAACTGGGAGCAGGGCACGGTCACCACCATCCGCCGCGAATCGTCGCAGCGGGTGCGCCCGGGCTGCCCGCATTTCGGCCTGCACACGGGCGCATGCGGCGGCTGCAAGATGCAGCACCTCGATGCGGCCGCCCAGGTGGCCGTGAAGCAGCGCGCGCTGGAAGACAACCTCTGGCACCTCGGCAAGGTCAAGCCCGAGAACCTGCTGCGGCCGCTCGAAGGTCCGGCCTGGCACTACCGCTACCGCGCGCGCCTTTCGGTGCGCCATGTGGTCAAGAAGGGCACGGTGCTGATCGGTTTTCACGAGCGCAAGAGCCGCTATCTGGCCGACATGCAGGTGTGCCCGGTGTTGCCGAAGCAAGTGAGCGAAATGCTGATGCCGCTGCGCGAGCTGATCGGCTCGATGGACGCGCGCGACACCTGCCCCCAGATCGAACTGGCCTGCGGCGACGCGCCCGATTCGACGCGGCTCGGCACGATCGCCCTGGTGCTGCGCCACCTCGAGCCGCTCTCGCGTGCCGACATCGACCGCCTGAAGGCCTTTGCCGCGAAGAACGAAGGCGTCCAGTGGTGGCTGCAGCCCAAGGGGCCGGATACCGTGAAGCTGCTCGAAGAAGGCGGCACGCCGCTGGCGTACAGGCTGCCGGAGTTCGGCGTCACGATGCCGTTCAAGCCCACCGACTTCACGCAGGTCAATCCGCACATCAACCGGGCGCTGGTGGGCAAGGCGCTGCGCCTGCTCGATGTTCAGTCCGACGAGCGCGTGATCGACTGGTTCTGCGGCCTCGGCAACTTCACGCTGCCGCTGGCAAGTCAGGCGCGCGAGGTGCTGGGCATCGAGGGCAGCGACACGCTGGTGGCGCGCGCGACCGACAACTTCAAGAGAAACCAGCCGGCCACTTCGGCTCGCCGTGAGCTGTCTTCCGCGACGTTCGTGGCGCGCAACCTGTTCGAAATGACGCCGGAGATGCTGGTGGCCGACGGCAGCGCCGACAAGTGGCTGGTCGATCCGCCGCGCGAAGGGGCGTTCGCGCTGGCGAAGGCCATCGCCGATCTCCATCAGCAGCCCGAACTGCGCACCGACGGCTGGACGCCGCCGAAACGCATCGTGTACGTCAGCTGCAATCCGTCGACGCTTGCGCGCGATGCCGGTTTGCTGGTGCATCAGGCGGGCTATCGCTGCACCTATGCGGGGGTGGTCAACATGTTCCCGCACACGGCGCACGTCGAGTCGATCGCGGTTTTCGAGCAGGAATGAAAAAGGGCCCCTCGGGGCCCTTTCTGTTGGTGCGGTTGATCCGCTCTCTCAGTCGCGTTCGCCGCCGAAGATGCCCAGCAGCGCCAGCAGGCTCTGGAACACGTTGAACAGGTCGAGGTACAGGGCGAGCGTGGCGCTGATGTAGTTGGTTTCGCCGCCGTCCATGATCTGCTTCAGGTCATAGAGCATGTAGGCCGAGAAGATGCCGATGGCGGCAACCGAGATGACCAGCATGCCGGTGGTCGAGCCGACGAACACGTTGATGATCGCGCCGACCATCAGCACCAGCGCGCCGACGAACAGGAACTTGCCCATGCCCGACAGGTCGCGCTTGATGACGGTGGCCAGCGAAGCCATCACGAAGAACACGCCGGCGGTACCGCCGAAGGCCGTCATGATCAGCTCGGAGCCGTTCTTGAAGCCGAGCACCATCGCGATCAGGCGCGACAGCATCAGGCCCATGAAGAACGTGAAGGCCAGCAGTACCGGCACGCCGGCGGCCGAGTTCTTGGTTTTCTCGATGGCGAACATGAAACCGAAGGCGCCGCCGAGGAAGACGATGAGGCCGAGGCCGCCCGTAAGCGAGCGGGTGATGCCGGTGCTGACGCCGACCCAGGCGCCCAGCACGGTGGGCAGCAGGCTCAGCGCGAGCAGCCAGTAGGTGTTGCGCAGCACGCGCTGGCGTTCGGCTTGAGCCAGTGGCTGTCCGTAGCCGGAGGAAGTGTCTAGGGTGGTGACGCGGTCGTTCATGGCCGGAGCTCCTGTGGTTGCTGCATGGATGCAGTTGGGCGCATTCTAGGGGGCTGCAAGAGGGGGTATCGAAAAGACCGTATGCGGGGTGTTCCCAAGCCCTGAAGCCGCCTTGCCGGGATGGCTGCGGCATGGCCGTTATGCTCTTGGGTTTTCAGCAAGCAGAGCTCATCCATCATGAAGACCAAATCCTTTCTCGAACTCGCCGACGTCAAGGCCATCGCAGCAGCGGCCGAGGCCGAAGCCCTCAAGAACAACTGGGCGGTGACCATCGCGATCTCGGACGACGCCGGCAACCTGCTCTGGCTGCAGCGCCTGGACGGCGCCGCCGCGCTGTCCTCGCACATCGCTCCCGCCAAGGCGCATACGGCTGCCATGGGCCGCCGCGAGAGCAAGGTCTACGAAGACATCATCAACGGCGGCCGGACGGCTTTCCTGACGGCGCCCGAAGTGCAGGGCCTGCTCGAAGGCGGCGTGCCGATCGTCAAGGACGGCCACGTGATCGGCGCGGTCGGCGTGAGCGGTGTGAAGTCGAACGAAGACGCGCAGATCGCCAAGGCTGGCATCGCGGCTCTCGGCCTCTGATTCTTTTCTCTCGCGCAAAGCAAAACGCCGACTTCGAGGTCGGCGTTTTCGTTTGGGCTGCTTCAGCGTGGAAAAAAAAGCTTGGCTAGTCGGCGAACCGTTGGCTAGCAAAAAACGACCCTTCGGAGATGAATCTCCTTGAGTCGCCCCACGATGAAACTTGCGCGAAGGGCGGGCTGGATGACTTACTTGGTCAGGATCAGCTTGCCGAGTTTGGTGGCCTGTAGCCGATAGAGGGAACCGTTGTGCATGATGCCCACGGTCTTGCTTCCTTTCAGAAGCTCCGTGCTTTCGAGCATCGGCACCGGACGCGTTGCCTGGATGGACGCATGGCCGCCACCCGATTGGTCGAGCGAAGGATGGTTCAGGACAGAGAAGGCATTCGGTGTGGCTGGCATCTGGAGTTCCCTTATCGAAGCGATGAGTGAATGATAATGATTCGCAACAAGAAGTCAATCGCCGCGATCAACTTTTTTTCCTTGTGCCTTTTCCTTCAGATCACTTCGCGTCGGGTTCGGTGATGAAACCGATCTTGCGCACGCCGGCTTCCCGGGCTTCCGACATCGCCTTGGCCACGCGCTCGTAGCGGACGGCCTTGTCGCCGCGGATGTGCAGCTCGGGCTGCGGCTCCTTGGCGGCTTCCGCGGCGAGGCGGCCGGGCAGCTCGCTGTCGTCGATCTTCTGCTCGTTCCAGTAGTAGGCGCCGTCGGCCGTGACGCTGAACAGGATGTTCTGCGGCTTGGGCTGCTCGGGCTCGCTCGTGGCGCGCGGAAGGTCGATGTTGACCGCGTGCTTCATCACCGGCACGGTGATGATGAAGATGATGAGCAGCACCAGCATGACGTCGACCAGCGGCGTCATGTTGATCTCGTTCATCACCTCATCGGGTTCGTCTTGTGTTCCGAAGGCCATGATGCTCAGCCCTTCTTGAGCGGAACCACGATGGCGTCGCCGCTGCCGCTCTGGACGCGGGCGCCGGTCACGAAGTAGGCGTGCAGGTCGTGGGCGAAGGCGTTGAGCTTGGTCAGCACGAACTTGTTGCCGCGCACCAGCGCGTTGTAGCCCAGCACCGCGGGAATGGCGACGGCCAGGCCGAGCGCCGTCATGATCAGCGCTTCACCGATCGGGCCCGCCACCTTGTCGATGGTGGCCTGGCCGGCGGAGCCGATGCTCATGAGTGCGTGATAGATGCCCCAGACGGTGCCGAACAGCCCGATGAATGGCGCGGTGGAGCCGACCGAAGCCAGGATGGCGAGACCGGTCTGCAGGCGGGCGGTGAAGGCGTCGATGCCATTGCGTAGCGCGCGCGTGATCCAGTCGCTCACATCCAGCGCATCGTGCAGATGAGCCTTGGTGTTGCGGTGGTGCGCTGCCGCTTCGCGGCCTTCGAGGGCCAGTGCGCGGAAGGGGTTGCTGTCGTCCTGACCCAGCTTGTTCAGCGCGGTGGCGAAGTCTTCGCTGTGCCAGAAGTCCTGCGAGTGCTTCGCGAGGCGCTTGTAGCGGATGACGTCGAGTGCCTTGACGATGATCACGATCCACGACGCGAGCGACATGCCGATCAGCAGCACCGCCACGGCCTTGGTGACGAAGTCGCCCTGATTCCAGACGTTCATCAAGCCAAAATGGGAATCCATACGAAGTTGCTCCAGAGAAAAATTAGTTCAGGACGTAGTTGACGGGGGCGTCATAGGACATGGCCTGCACCACGCCGTTGACCTTGCCGGGAACGAACCGGCATTTCATGATGAATTCCACCGCGGCCTCGTCGAGGCGATCGAAGCCGCTGGATTTCTTGACCTCCGCGCTCTTCGGCAGGCCGTCGACGCCCACGAGCACGCGCACGATCACCTTGCCCTGTTCGCCGAGCCGCTTGCTCATGGCGGGGTAGGTGGGCTTCGGGTTTTGCAGGTAGTCGGCGTTGCTCGACGGCAGTTGCACCGCGGGCGGTGCCGGTGGTGCCGGCGGCGGAGCGGGTGGGGCCGGTGGAGCGGGGGGCGCAGGAGGCGTGGCCGGTGGCGGCGGCTCTGTGGTCCCGACGGGCGCCTGGGGAGCCGGGGTGGGCTTCGGCTCGCGAATGGCCTGGGGCCGCGGCGGAGGCGGTGCCTTGGCCTTGGGTTGAGGCGGGGGAGGGGGCGGAGGAGGCGGATCGGCCTTCGGCTTGGGCGGTTCGACGAACTGGCTCAGTATTTCGACGGGAACCACCACTTCGGCGGCGCGGCGCAGCAGACCGCTCTGGAGCGCCCACAGCGCAGCGGCATGAAAGAGGACGACGCCGCCCGCAATGACGACATTGCGCGAAAGGCCGAAGAGGGAAGGAGGGGGGGCGAAGCGGTCAGACACGATCAACCATTCGAATGCGGGCACCGCCAAAGGTGCCCCGATTGCAGCAAAACCGCTACGAAGACGCCAATGGCGCTACTTGCGAAAGATCCACCAGACCGAACCCGCGACGAGGATCAGGCTGCCGCCGAGGGCCGAGACGAGTTCCATGCTTTGCTTTCCTTGATGGAGTTGGCAAGCTGGATCGCTCTCGGACCCGATTCGCAATTCAAGGCGGCGACCGGGTGCGAAGCGCTGCACTGCGCGACGATATCGCGCGCACAGCCTTCACATTGACCACACTGGGTGGCTACGCCAAGTTCGAACTGGACTTCGTCGAAAGTCATGCCGGCCCGCACGTGACGTGCGATTTCTCGGTCGGAGACTCGGCGGCAGACACAAACGATCATGGCGGTGAAAGCGGCAGTTGGCTGGCTGTTGGATGCGATGATTATAAATAAGAATCCATCGCATTCACAATAACTATGTGTTACTGATTCATGCAACACCCGGGCGTCTGAAATCAGACTTCCGACCAGAGCCGCAGCAGGTTGTGGTAATGCCCGGTCAGCGCCACCGTTTCCTCGCACTCGCCCAGGCGGGCGCGCAGCTTCTGGATGTTCTGGTCCAGTTCGAAAAGCATGCCCCGCTGCTGATCGCTGCGCACCATGCTCTGCAGCCAGAAGAACGAGCAGACCCGCGCCCCCTGCGCCACCGGATGAACGCGGTGAAGGCTGCTCGCCGGGTAAAGAATGAGGTCGCCGGCCGGCAGCTTCACTTCATGCGAGCCGTAGGTGTCGATCACCTCCAGCTCGCCGCCCTCGTAATCTTCCGGATCGCACAGGAAAAGGGTGCATGACAGGTCCGTGCGCAGTTGCTGCCCACTGCCAGGCAAAGCCCGCACCGCCCCGTCGACATGAACGCCGTAGTGCTCGCCACCCTCATAGCGATTGAAAAGCGGCGGTACGAAGCGCGACGGAAGCGCCGCCGAGAAGAACAGCGCGTTGCGCGCCAGCGCGGCGAGCACGATGTTGCCGAGCTCCTTGCCAACCGGCGAGTGCTCCGGCAGCTGGCGGTTGCGCTTGACCTGCGCTCCTTGCGCGCCGACCGTCTCGCGTCCGTCGGTCCATTGCGTGGCGTCGAGCGCGGCGCGCATCTCGCGCACCTGGTCGGGGCTCAGCACTTCGGGCACATGCAGCATCATTTTTCGGGAACTCCGCAATGAGAAAAGCCCCGGCGCGGGCCGGGGCTCGAGTGTCGCACCGCACCGGCCGGGGCCGGTGCGCGCAGGAAACCGTCAGAACGCGAAGTTCGCGGTGATCTTGGCCGAGCGCGGCGTGCCCGGCGTGTAGCGGTAGCCGCTCTTGTTGATGGCCGCCACGTAGTCCTTGTTGAACAGGTTGTACACGTTCAGCTGGATGTCGATGTTCTTGTTGATGCGGTAGGAGGCCATCGCATCGAACACCCAGTACGAGTCGACGTACGCCGGCGTGCCCACCGCGCCGTCGGTGCCGCGCTGCAGCTTGCCGTTGTAGCGGGCGCCGCCGCCGAGCGTCAGGCCGAACGGGAACTGGTAGGTGGTCCAGAGCGTGAAGGCCTTCTTCGGCGTGTAGGCCAGGGCGGTCGAGCCGTCCGCCAGCACCGAGGGGCCGCTCAGCACGCGGGTGTTCATGGTGGTGAAGCCCGAGCTCACGCCCCAGTTGTCGGTCAGTGCGCCCGACACGCCGAGTTCGACGCCCTGCACGCGCTTCTTGCCGGTCTGGAAGTACTGCTGCGTGACCGAGTCCTGCACCACCTCGTTGCTCACGTCGGTGCGATACAGGGCTGCCGTCAGGGCCACGCGCTTGTTCAGCACGTCCCACTTGGTGCCGACCTCGTAGGTCTTGGCCTTCTGCGGCAGGAAGTCGGTGCGCGCGGCGCTGTTGCCGGTGCCGCCGGCGGCCAGCTGGAAGTTGGCGCCGCCCGGCGGCTGGGCGGCGGTGCCGTAGGCCGCGTAGACGCTGCTGTTCTCGGTCGGCTTGTAGACCAGGCCGATCTTGCCGGAGAGCAGGTTGTCCGACAGCTTCAGGTTGGTCGGCGTGATCGTCGAGGTCTGCGGGCCGTTGCCGGTGCGAGCCAGCGTCAGCGCGGTGGCGTTGTACGTGGTCGAGTAGTGGTCGTAGCGCAGGCCGGCGGTCAGCTGCCATTGCTCGTTGAACTTCAGCGTGTCGAAGGCGTAGAGGCCGATGGTGTCGGTGCTGCCGTCCGAGCCGGTGCCGTTGGCGATGCGGTTGTAGCCGCTCACGTACGGATTCGGGTTGTACAGGTTGGCCGCAGGCCACGAACCGGCGGCGGCCAGCGTGGTGCCCACGCTCGCGTAGCCGGGAGCGTAGAAGTTGTTGGCGGTCTGCTTCTCGCGGATGAACTCGATGCCGCCGTTGAACGAGTGGCTGATGCTGCCCGTGTTGAACTTGGCCGACACGCTCGTCTGGTTGGTGAAGATCGTGTTTTCCTGGTCCTTGTTGGTGGGCAGGTTGCGCGTGATCGTCCAGCTTGCCGGGATCGTCGGGATCACGGTGTTCAGGAAGCCAGCCGTCACGGCGGGCAGGGTGCCGGCGCCGTTCGTCGACGTCAGGCCGCCGCCCATGAACGACGTCAGCATGTAGTCCTGCGAGGTCTTGCCGTAGCGCGTGGTGTTGCGGATGGTGATGTCGGGCGTCAGGTCGTGCTCGATGCGAGCGGTGAACATGTCGGCCGTGACGTTGTCGAAGTCGGAGCTCGTGCCGTAGAAGTTGCTCGAATCGACGCGCTGTGCGTAGTTCAGGTAGGTGCGGCGGGCAAGGCCGCGGGTGATCGCGGTGGCGTCCGGCGTGGTGTAGCCCGGCAGGCCGATGGTGGGCACGCCGCCGTCGGGAATGTTGTTCTGCTTGACGTGCAGGTAGTCGAGGAAGATGCGCGTCGGGCTGTTCAGGCCGAGGGCCAGCGACGGTGCGATCGCCCAGCGCTTGTTCTTGACGAAGTCGCGGCCGGCAACGCCGCCGTCTTCGCTCACCGCATTCAGGCGGAAGGCCGCGCCGATGCCGTTGGCGCTGCTCAGCGACTTGTTCCAGTCGACGCTGCCGCGCTTGAAGTCGGCGCTGCCGTAGCTCAGCGAGCCCATGAAGCTGTCTTCGAGCTTGGGCTTCTTGGTAACGAGGTTGATGTAGCCGGTCGGCGAGGTGCGGCCCACGTCGGTGCCCGACGGACCCTTCACGACCTCGACCTGTTCGATGTTGAACACGTCGCGCGACACCGAGCCCAGGTCGCGGATGCCGTCGACGAAGATGGCGCTCGAGCTGTCGAAGCCGCGCATGAAGACGGCGTCGCCCGTGTTGGTGTTGCCGTTCTCGCCGAGGAAGAAGGTGCCCACGCCGGGCGTGTTGCGCAGAGCTTCGGTCAGCGTGGTCGCGCCCTGGTCGCGAATGATCTGTTCCTTGATGACCTGGATGGTCTGGGGCGTGTTGACCAGCGGGGCCGTGAACTTGGGATTCGACGAGTTGTCGGTCTTGTAGTCGGCGGCGGTGGTGTCCTGCACGCGGACTTCGGGAAGGGCGCCTCCCGACTGGGCCAGGGCGCCGGGTGCCGCAATGGCCATCAGCGTGGCGGCGGCAGCGCCTGAGAGATGAGGAACGGCGCGCGCAACGGTGTGTTTGCGGCTCTTGATGTAGGCCATGAAGTTTTCTCCGAAAGGGGCGGGCGGCAGGACTCGACTGGCGATGTCCGGACGGCCTGCGTTCCTTGGTTGGAGAAACGAGGGGGACTGGCTGGGTGAGTCGATTCACGAAGCGTCGTAAATCGCCGCGAATGATATTGGTTCTCAATACCAAAAATACGCAGTTGAACTAAATTAATCCAAAAGTTGTGCCAAATCGTTGCTGTCACGCAACTGATGGGGCCGCTGCGGCCGGTTCAGTAGACGTCGCGGCGGTAGCGTCCGCTGGCCGTCAGCTCGCTGACCAGCGTGTCGCCCGCGACCTGCCGCAGAGCGGCGTCCACGCCGGACGCCATGCCCTGCAGGCTCCCGCAGACGTAGATGGCCGCCCCGTCGTCCAGCCAGCGCAGCAGGGCGTCGGCCGACTGCAGCAGCCGGTGCTGGACGTAGAAGCGCTCGGCCTGATCGCGCGAGAAGACCATGTCGAGCCGCTTCAGCACGCCGTCGGCCTGCCACGCTTCGATTTCTTCGCGATAGAGGAAGTCATGGGCTGCCTGGCGCTCGCCGAACACCAGCCAGTTGTCGTGCCTGCCCGCGGCTGCGCGCGCCCGAAGATGTGCGCGCAGGCCCGCGATACCGGTTCCGTTGCCGACGAGGATCAAGGGCCGCGTCTCGTTGCCTTCCAGCCGGAAGCCCCGGTGCGGCCGCATGCGCAGGGCCACCGTGTCGCCGATGCTGAGCGTGGATGTGAGCAGGCCCGATGCGGCGCCGAGCGTGCCGTCCGGATGCTGTTCCTGCCGCACCAGCAACTGCAGTTCGCCATCGGCGTGCACCGATGCGATGGAATAGTCGCGCGGCCGCTTCGGATCGCTCGCCACGGCCACCTGGGCGAGGTCGCCAGAAGCCCAGGGCGGCATCGGGCCCGATTGCGGCACCAGCCCGAGGTGGAAGACCGGCCCGCCCGCGCTGCCCGGATTGAGGCGCTCGCGCGCAACGAGCCGCCATTGAGCGAAGCTGTCGGCGGCCGCATCGCCAATGCCGGGTTCCGGCACTTCGCCCCATTGCGCCTGCCACATAGCCAGCGCGGCCGGGTCGCTGTTGTCGACCTCGATGCGATCGAATTCGCGCCTGGCGCCTGCGGCCTGCAGCCACTCGTCGAGCGCGCGGCCGAAGCCGCAGAAATTGGCGTACTGCCGGTGGCCCAGGGCCAGCACCGAGTAGCTCAGCGAAGGCAGCGCAGGTGGCGAACTCGCCATCATCGTGCGCTCGACGAACACGCTGGCGCCATCGGGCGCATCGCCTTCGCCGTAGGTGCTGGCGATGAAGAGCGCGCGGCGCGTTGCGGCCAGCGTGGGGGCATCCAGTGTGTTCAGTTCCATGACGCGCGCCGGGACGCCCGCGGCGCCCAGCTGTCGTGCGGTCTGCCACGCGATGGCTTCGGCCTGGCCGGTCTGGCTGGCGAACAGCACGAGCACCGGGGGCTCGTCGCTGTTACCTGAAAGTGCCGCGGCATCGCGCACGGCTGCGGCTTTTCGCCTGTGCTCGCGCAGGTAGATCGACGCACAGAGCGCCGCATATGCCGCCAGGGTGGAACCCGCGCCGAGCGCGCGCCAGCCGAAGTCGTTCATGTCCCGGCCGGCGCAGGCCATGCGGGCGTGGCCTTTGCAGCGGGCGAAGGAACGCCATGGCTCACGAACAGTGCGGCAATGCCGTGTTGCCGCGCAAAGTCGAATCCTTCATCCGGGCCCAGCACCGTCAGCACCGTGGCCAGCGCATCGGCCTGCATGCATTCGGCGTGCAGCACGGTGACGCTGGCCAGCGCATGCGCGACCGGCTCGCCCGTTCGCGGATCGATGGTGTGCGACCAGCGGCGCCCTTCGTGCGAGCGCTGGTGCCACCGGTCGCCCGAGGTGGCGATGGCCATGTCGGCAAGCGCCACGCGCCTTGCCCCGGCCGGATCGCCGTCGACTAGCACCTGCCACGGTTGCCCACCGGGGCGCTTGCCCATGCCCCGCAGTTCCCCGCCGATCTCGAGAAGCGCGTTCGCGATGCCCAGTGCACGCAAGGCCTCGATGCCGTGATCGACCGCGAAGCCCTTGGCAATACCCGAGAGATCCAGCGTGGCGCCCCCGGGCTGCAGCAACGAGCCATCGGCGGCATCGAATGCCAGCCGCGACCAGCCGACGCGCTCTCGCGCCCCGGCCAGGGCATCCGCGGTGGGCAGGGCGTTTTCAGCCCCGGCTTCAGGGCCGAAGCCCCAGCAGGCGACCAGCGGACCGACGGTCGGATCGATCGCTCCGCCGCTGGCCGTCGCCCATCGGGATGCGCATCGCATCACCGTGGCGAACTCGGTCGGCAGGATGTGGCGCAACCCGGCCTGGGCGCGGTTGAACCGGCTGATGTCCGATTCGGGCTTCCAGTGGCTCATCTGCGCAATCACGCGGCCGAGCGCCGACTCGACAGCCGCGCGCACCTCCGCCAGCGGCAGCATCCGCGGGTTGTCGAAGCGCAGCGACCAGGTGGTGCCCATGGTCTCGCCGCCCAGCTGCTGCAGGGTGGCGGGATCGGCGGGGCGTGGCACGGCCGCATTGGCGTAGCCGCCGGCGCGCCAGGTACTACTGAACGAAAGGCCCAAGGTGGTCCGTCTGCTGTCGCGCAGGAAGCCTCAGGGCTTCAGGGCATCACTTCGAGGGTGGCCGCGTAGTTCAGGCGGCGTTCCTTGGCTTGCGGCACCGTGGTCTTGTTGTCCTTGGTGCTGGCGTCGAGCCAGTACATGCCGGCAGTCGGCCAGGTCACGCTGAACTGGCCCTTGTCGTCGGTCTTGAGCTTGATTTCCTCGAGCTTGTCGCGGTACTGCGTGTTGCCCGCGGTCACCGTCACTTCGAGTCCCTTGGCGGGCTGGCCGTCGAGGTTCAGCGTGAAGGTCGCCTTCTCGCCCTTGACCAGGTCGGTCGGGCTGCCGGCGGCGATGAGCTCCAGGCCCTGGCCGATCGGCTTGAGCGCGGAAGGCTTGCCGACCGTCACGAAGGTCTCGATGCGGCCGGACGACTGGGTGACCGTCACGTCCTGCGCGTCGGCCGGAATTTCCTTGCCGATGGTTTCGGCCGTGCCGCGCGCACGCTTGGTCTGGCCCGTGGCCTTGTCCTTCCAGCTCGCGAAGGCACCGGCGTTGATCACCGCGATGCGGTAGGTGCCGGCCTGCGCCACGCTCACGTCGAACACGTTGCGCAGCTTGAGCTTGGCCTCGGTCTCGGGCTTGACGGTGCTGCCGTCGGGCGCGGTGATCTGCAGGCCGTCGAGGCGCAGCGGCGCATGGTTGGCGACGAACAGGTCGTTCGACACGGCAGCGTCGACCGTCACGGTGTCGGCCTTGGAGAACACGGTGGAGGAGGGCAGCAGCCAGGCGTTGTGCGCCTGGGCGAGCGATGCGGCGGCCGACAGGGCGATGGCGAGGGAGGCAACGCGCAGGTTGATGAATCGGGTCATGGCAGTTCCTTGTGTGTGGAGGGCCGGCGGTGAAAGGGCCGTGCGGTACTGGGGCGGGTACTGGTCAGGGCTTGAGTTCGAGCTTGATCTCTCCGAGCTCTTCCTTGCCCGTGGCGGTCGGCTGAGCCGCCGCCGTCGGAGGCCACTGGAAGGGAATGCTCACGACCTCGCGGCCGCCGACTTCGCGCGCAGCCTCGACCACGAGCTTGTAGGCACCCGGCGCGAGCTTGGGCATCGGCGCCGTGCCTTCGGTGAAGCTCAGCTGGTGCTTGCCTGCGGGCTTGGTCGCGCCCGTCACGCCGTCGACCGGAACCGAGAGTTCGCGGCCGCCGCGGCGCCACCACTGGCGCATGTCCTTCAGCCACTTCGTGCCTTCGCCCTCGGGGTTGTTGGTCTTGGTGCGCACGTCGTACCAGACGGCCAGCGTGCCGGCGACGGTGTTGTCCGCGCGTTCGATCCAGGTCGCCACGTAGGGGCGGTGGTACTCGGAGACGTTCAGCCGGGGAATTTCGATGTTGACGGCCAGCCCCGACGCGAAGGCCGGAGCCGCGAACAGCGCCGACATGGCCAGCGGCGCGAGTGAGTAGCGAACGTGCACGGGAAACCTCTTTCCTGGATCTGGATGGATTGATGAACGAAATCAGTGAATGAACAGCAGCGCGAGCAGCACCGGCACGACCAGCCCCATGCCGACCATCGGCCAGGTGAACGGTCGGTTGCCCGCATGCATCTTGAGAATGAAGAGGCCCGTGATCGAGAAGACCAGGGCGGCGCCCGCGAAGATGTCGATGAACCAGCTCCACGCGGCGCCGGTGTTGCGGCCCTTGTGGAGGTCGTTGAGGTAGGAGAGCCAGCCGCGGTCGGTACGCTCGTATTCGATCTCGCCGTCGGACAGGCTCAGGCGCAGCCAGGCGTCGCCGCCGGGGCGGGGGAGCGAAAGGTAGATCTCGTCGTCGGACCACTCGGCCTCGCGGCCGGAGGTGCCGATGTCCCAGTGCTTCTGCACCCAGGCTTGGAGTTCGGTGGGAAGAGGGGCCTTGCCCTTGAGGGCCTTGGCGGCGGGCAGCTGCTTTTCGAGCTGGGCGCGCAGGGCTTCGTCGATCGTGCCGTTCAGCTTGGTGACGACGGGCTTGGCCTCGATCTGGCTCGCGTGATTGAGGGTGAAGCCCGTCACGCTGAACAGGATCATGCCGATGAGGCAGATCGCCGAACTCACCCAGTGCCATTCGTGCAGGGTCTTGAGCCAATAGGCACGGCGGCGGTTGTCGGGGCGGGTGGCGGCAGTCATCGAAGGCGCGGATTTTATCCGTGCGAATGAGAATGACTGTTATTCGTGGGCGGTTAAGTTACGTAAAGCAATAAAAAACGGGACCGAAGTCCCGTCGATTGGTGAGAGGCAGGCCCCGCCTTATTCGAGTTCGCCCATCTGCGACTGCAGGTAGTTCTGCAGTCCGACCCTGTCGATCAGGTCGATCTGGGTCTCGAGGAAGTCGATGTGCTCCTCGGTGTCGTCCAGGATCTCCTGGAGCAGGTCGCGCGAGACATAGTCGCGCACCGATTCGCAATGTGCGATGCCGTCCTTGATGGTGGCCTGCGCGCCGGTCTCGGCGCCGAGGTCGCAGCGCAGCAGCTCGGGCACGTCCTCGCCGATGTTCAGCTTGCCCAGGTCCTGCAGGTTCGGCAGGCCGTCGAGCATGAAGATGCGGTCCATGAGCTTGTCGGCGTGCTTCATCTCGCCGATGGATTCCTCGTATTCCTTCTTCGCCAGTTTGTCCAGGCCCCAGTGCTTGAGCATGCGGTAGTGCAGGAAGTACTGGTTGATCGCGGTCAGCTCGTTCTTGAGCTGCGCCTGCAGGTGTTCGATGACTTTGGGGTCGCCCTTCATGATTTTTTCCTTGTTCTGAAAGCGGTGATTGTCAGAGGCGAAAAGGAGCGTTTGCAAGCAAACCCATGCTGCGCCGGTCTGCATGCGTGTGATGGTGATACACGTTCGTATTGAGGCGGCTGCGAGGGTGTTCCGAAGCCATCGTGAACATAGCGACTTGCAATACTTTTAATAGATATCAACTATCAAAGTTATCTGATTGGTAGCTATACTGATGGCTCGCCCTTTTCATCAGCCATCACAAGGAAGCATCAATGTCCCTGATCAATACCGAAATCATCCCCTTCAAGGCCACCGCTTATCACAACGGCAAGTTCGTGCCCGTCAGCAACGAGAACTTCAAGGGCAAGTGGTCGGTCGTGGTGTTCTACCCGGCTGACTTTACGTTCGTGTGTCCCACCGAACTCGGCGACCTGGCCGATCACTACGCCGAATTCCAGAAGCTGGGCGTCGAGATCTATGGCGTGTCGACCGACACCCACTTCACCCACAAGGCATGGCACGACACCTCGGACACCATCGGCAAGGTCAAGTACCCGCTGATCGGCGACCCGAGCCAGCAACTGGCCCGTGCTTTCCAGGTGCTGATCGAAGAAGGCGAAGACGCCGGCCTGGCCTACCGTGGCACCTTTGTGATCGACCCCGAAGGCAAGATCAAGACCATCGAAGTGCACGACAACGGCATCGGCCGTGACGCCGCCGAACTGCTGCGCCGCGTGAAGGCTGCTCAGTACGTCGCCGCTCACCCCGGTGAAGTCTGCCCCGCCAAGTGGACCGAAGGCGCCGAAACGCTGAAGCCCTCGTTCGACCTCGTCGGCAAGATCTAAGCGCCCCCCGCGCGAAAGCCCGGGCGCTCACGAGGCCCCGGGCTTTTTTGTCCCCAGTTGATAGTTTTCCGTTATCGAAAGAGAGTCCCTCATGCTCGACGCAAGCACCAAAGCCCAATTGAAGAGTTACCTCGAACGCGCCACGCAGCCGATCGAGATCGTCGCCTCGCTCGACGACAGCAAGGCCTCGGGCGAGATGCTGTCGCTGCTGAAGGACGTCGCCGAGTCGTCCCCGCTGGTCAGGCTGACCGAAAGCCGCGACGACAACCACCGCAAGCCCTCGTTCTCGGTCAACCGCCCGAGCGAAAACCATGGCCCGCGCTTCGCCGGCCTGCCGATGGGCCACGAATTCACGTCGCTGATCCTTGCCCTGCTGCAGATCGGCGGCTATCCCCCGAAGGTCGAGCAGGCCGTGCTCGACCAGATCAAGGCGCTCGACGGCGACTTCGAGTTCGAGATCTACGTCTCGCTCACCTGCCACAACTGCCCCGACGTGGTCCAGGCACTGAACCTGATGGCCGTGCAGAACCCGCGCATCCGCACCACGATGATCGAAGGCGGCACTTTCCAGGACGAAGTCAAGGAACGCCAGATCATGGCCGTGCCGACCGTGTTCCTCAACGGCACCGAGTTCGGCCAGGGCCGCATGAGCCTGGAGGAAATCCTCGCCAAGATCGACACCAGCGGCGTCGAGCGCGAAGCGAAGAAGATCGCCGGCAAGGACCCGTTCGACGTGCTGATCGTCGGCGGCGGCCCCGCGGGCGCCGCGGCTGCCGTGTACGCCGCGCGCAAGGGCATCCGCACCGGCGTCGCCTCCGAGCGTTTCGGTGGCCAGGTGCTCGACACCATGGGCATCGAGAACTTCATCTCGATCAAGGAAACCGAAGGACCGAAGTTCGCCCACGCGCTCGAGGAGCATGTGCGCGACTACGACGTAGACATCATGAACCTGCAGCGCGCCAAGGCGCTGGTGCCGGGCAACGGCCTGATCGAAGTGCAGCTCGAGAGCGGCGCTTCGCTCAAGAGCAAGTCGGTCATCATCTCGACCGGCGCGCGCTGGCGCAACATCAACGTGCCCGGCGAGCACGAGTTCAAGAACAAGGGCGTGGCCTACTGCCCGCACTGCGACGGCCCGCTGTTCAAGGGCAAGCGCGTCGCGGTGATCGGCGGCGGCAACTCGGGCGTCGAGGCGGCGATCGACCTCGCCGGCATCGTGGGCCACGTCACTCTGATCGAGTTCGACACGCAGTTGCGCGCCGACGCGGTCCTGCAGCGCAAGCTCAGGAGCCTGAAGAACGTCGACGTGTTCACCAACGCGCAGACCACCGAGATCACCGGCGACCAGAAGGTCAACGGCCTGATCTACAAGGACCGCGCGACGGGCGAGTCGAAGAAGGTCGAGCTCGAGGGCGTGTTCATCCAGATCGGCCTGGTGCCCAACACCGACTGGCTCAAGGGCACGGTCGAGCTGTCGAGGCACGGCGAGATCATCGTCGACGCGCGTGGCCAGACGTCGGTGCCGGGCGTGTTCGCGGCGGGCGATGCGACCACGGTGCCGTTCAAGCAGATCATCATCGCGGCCGGCGACGGCGCGAAGGCTGCGCTGGGTGCGTTCGACCATCTGATCCGCACATCGGCCCCAGCATAAGTAAGCATTTGGTTGTTTAGTTGAGAATTATTCTCATAAAATGACCGGCTCGGGCCCCGCATTGTCGGGGCCCTTCATTGCCAGCCAGGTCACCATGCGCAGCCGCCTGCGCCAAGAGGTCCAGCGAGCAGTTTCTTAACTGTTTTCTGGACCTTTTTCGTGGCCGCCCAAACCAAGCTCCGTCCTTCCCATCGCCTTGCCCCTCGCGTTGCTCTTCTGCCCTGCCTGATCGCCTCCGGGCTCGGCCTTGCCGCGCCCTCGTGGGCACAGCAGCGCGTCGCGGCGCTCAACGAAGTGGTGGTGAGCGGCTCGCGCTCCGAGCAGGCGAGGGACGACCTCGCGGTGAGCACCGAGGTCATCGGCCGCGACGACATCGAATCGAAGCAGATCACCGACATCCGCGATGCCGTGCGCGACCTGCCGAACGTGTCGGTCAAGCGCTCTCCCGCGCGCTTCGGCCTCGCGCAGGGCAACACCGGTCGCGATGGCAACGCCGGCTTCAACATCCGCGGCCTCGACGGCAACCGCGTGCTGCTGTTGACCGATGGCATCCGCACGCCGCGCAGCTACGTCTTCAGCGCCAACGCCTTCGGGCGCGACTACTTCGACATCGGCCTCGTCGAGCGCATCGAGATCATCAAGGGCCCGGCCTCCGCGCTCTACGGCTCCGACGGCCTCGCGGGCCTGGTGAACTTCATCACGCGCGATCCGTCGTCCTACCTGCGAGACGGCAAGAGCTTCGGCGGCAGCGCCAGCATCGGCTACAGCGGCGATGACAACGGCACGCGCGGCGGCGTCACGCTCGCGGGCAAGGCCAACGACACGCTGCAGTGGCTCATCTCGGCCAACATGGGCCGCTCCAGCGCGCTGGAGAACATGGGCACCAACAACGCGGCCAACGTCGACCGCACCACGCCCAACCCGCAGCGCGACCGCAACAAGGCGCTGCTCGCCAAGGTCATCCTCACGCCCAACGCCGACCAGCGCCACGGCTTCACCTTCGAACACGTCGACAAGACCAGCCGCTACGACCTGCTCTCGGGCGTCTCCAAGCCGCCGTACGCTTCCACCTCGGTCGTCGGCCTCAACGCCAAGACCGACCTGCAGCGCGACCGCTTCACCTACGACGGCCGCCTGCGCCTGAACGCCGCCTTGGCCGACAGCCTGCTCGCCGTGGTGAGCTACCAGAAGGCGAAGTCGCGAGAGTTCATCTACGAAGACCGCTACACCGCCGCCGACCGCACGCGCGACGTCACCTACGACGAGAGCACGTGGCAGCTCGGCCTGCAGGCCGACAAGACCATCCGCATGGGTGACTGGGCACAGAAGATCACCTACGGCTTCGACTACACCCGCACCAACGTCGAGAACCTGCAGACCGGCCTGGTGCCGCCGACCGGCGAGAGCTACCCGCTCAAGCGCTTCCCCGACACGCGTGAAACCTCGTCGGCGTTCTACGTGCAGGACGAGTTCATCCACGACCGCTGGAGCATCACGCCCGGCATCCGCTTCGACCGCTTCTCGCTCGACGCCAAGCAGGCCGGCTTCAATGCGCAGGCCGTGTCGCTCTCGGGTTCGGCCGTTTCGCCCAAGCTGGGCGTGCTGTTCCGCGCCACGCCGCAGTGGAGCGTGTACGGCAACTACGCCTCGGGCTTCAAGGCGCCCAACGCCTTCCAGGTCAACAACTTCTTCGAGAACGTGATCTCGGGCTACAGGACGATTCCCAACCCGAACCTCAAGCCCGAGAAGAGCCAGAACATCGAACTCGGCCTGCGCGGGCGCACCGGCATCCTGAGCTTCGACGTGGCCGCCTTCACCGGCGACTACAAGGACCTGATCGAGAACGACCGCCAGGTCGGCGGCGTGTTCGGCTCGCGCACCAACCCGGCCACCTTCCAGTCGGTCAACATCGGGCGCGCACGCATCAGCGGCTTCGAGATCAAGGGCGAGCTCGATTTCACCAACGACGGCAACGGCTTCTCCGTGCCCTTCGCCTACGGACAGACGCGCGGCCGCGACCGCACCAACAACCGGCCGCTCAATTCGATCGACCCGAGCAAGGCCAGCGTCGGCATCAAGTACCAGGCGCCGGTGTGGAGCGTGCGCCTCGACGCAGTCAACCACGCGCGCAAGAAGTGGTCCGATATCGACGGCACCGAAATCACGACCGGCACCCAGTTCCAGACGCCCGCGGCCACCACTTTCGACCTGAGCGCGCAATGGCGCATCCGCAAGGACCTGCGCCTGAACGCATCGATCACCAACCTCACCAACAAGCGCTACTGGATGTGGAGCGACGTGCGCGGCCTGGCCTCGACGTCGAACATCCGCGACGCCTACACCCAGCCCGGCCGCAGCTTCAACGTGTCGCTCGTTGCCGACTTCTGATCGCCGCTTTGCAACGCTTTCTCCACAACAAGGAAACCCGATGATGACCGCCGAAGACATCCGAGCCCGTTTCGCCGAATTTCGTGCCAAGGGCATGCGCCACAAGGACGCCGCCGCGGCCATGGGCCTGTCCGAAGGCGCGGCGGTGGCCGCGCACACTGGCACGCATGACGAGGCCCTGCGCGCCACGCGCCTGCGCGGGCCGTGGGTCGAACTGCTGCAGGCGCTGGAGCTGTGCGGCCCCTTGCTCGCGCTCACGCGCAACGAGACCACCGTGCACGAGAAGACCGGCGTCTACGAGAAGGTGTCGGGCAGCGAGGCGATGGGGCTCGCGCTGGGCGAGGCCATCGACCTGCGCCTGTTCTTCAGCCGCTGGCATGCGGGCTTCGCGGTGAGCGAGGCCGCCGCGAACCCTGGTGTGCCGCCTTCGCTGAGCCTGCAGTTCTTCAATCCGGAGGGCGTGGCCGTGCACAAGATCTTCGTGCGCGAAGCCACCGACCGCGATGCGTTCCAGTCGGTCGTCGAAGGCTTCACCGCGCCCGACGAGCCCGTGGCGTTCGCCGCGCCCGAGGACAAGGCCGCGCCGCGCGACGACAGAGCCATCGACACGACCGGCCTGTCGGATGCATGGCGCGGCATGCAGGACACGCACGAGTTCTTCGGCCTGTTGAAGAAGTTCGATGTCGAGCGCCAGCAGAGCTTTCGCCTGACCGAGGGCGAGTTCACGCAGCGCGCCGAGCCCGATGCCGTGCGCGCCCTGCTGATGGAAGCGGCGTTCGACGGCACGCCGATCATGGTGTTCGTCGGCAGCCCCGGCTGCATCCAGATCCACACCGGCCCGGTGACCCGCATCGAGCCGATGGAAATGAAAGGCCCCGGCGAGAACGCCCCGCCGATCCGTTGGCTCAACGTGCTCGACCCGGGATTCAACCTGCATCTGCGCGAGGACCGCATCGCCAGCGTGTGGATCGTCGAGAAGCCGACCAGCGACGGCGTGGTGACATCGGTCGAGGCTTTCGACCAGCAGGGCGAGCTGATGGCGATGTTCTTCGGCGCGCGCAAGCCCGGCGCGCCGGAGCGCGAGGAATGGCGGCGCATCGTGCGCGAGCTTCCGCGTCTTCAACCCACGGCACAGAACCAATGACCGGCTTCGACGAAATGTCCCACCGCCTTCCCCAGCGCCGCGACGTGCTGCGCCTGCTCGGCGCATCGTCGCTCGGCACCACCGTGCTGCCGCTGTTCGCGCAGGACGCGAAGCTGCCGAAGCTCGTGACCGTCAGCGGCGCGATCACCGAGGTCGTGTACCTGCTGGGCGCGCAGGCCCAGCTCGTCGGTACCGACACGACCAGCCTCTATCCCGCGGCCGCGCGCTCCACGCCCAAGGTGGGCTACATGCGCCAGCTCTCGGCCGAGGGCCTGCTGTCGCTCAAGCCCGACGCGATCATCGCCACCAACGAGTCGGGTCCGGCCGTGGTGCTCGACCAGGTCCGCAGCGCGGGCGTGAAGGTCGAGATCATCGAGGCCGACCACAGCTGGGGCGAGGTGCAGCGCAAGGTGCAGGCCGTCGGCCGCGCCGCTGCGCGAGAGGCGCAGGCGCGCGAGCTGCAGGCGCGGCTCGACACCGAGTGGGGCCAGGTACAGCAGCGCGTGGCTGCCGCCGCTGGAAAGGGGCGCAAGCCGCGCGTGCTGTTCGTGCTCTCGCACAGCGCGAGCCCGCAGGTCTCGGGCGAAAAGACCGCCGCGCATTCGGTGATCGGCTTCGCCGGTGGCGTCAATGCGCTCGGCGGCTTCCAGGGCTACCGGCCGATGACGGCCGAGGCCATGGCCAGCGCCGCGCCGGACATCATCCTCACCAGTACGCAGAGCATCGAGGCCCACGGCGGCGTCGACAGGTTCTGGGAGCGGCCCGAGCTCGCGCTCACGCCGGCGTTCAGGAAGCGCAGCCTCATCACGCAGGACGCGCTGCTCCTGCTGGGCTTCGGCCCGCGCATGCCGTCGGCCGTTGCGGAGCTGCACGAGAAATTCCTGGCCGCGCTGGCATGACGCAGCGCTTCACGGCCCGGGCCGTGCTGGGCGGCAGCGCGCTGCTGCTCGTCGCGGCCCTCGTGGTGGGCGCCGTCTCCGGGGCCTACGCCATCAGCCTGCCGCAGCTCTGGAATGTGCTGGCGACGCTGGGGCAGGGCACCGACAAGTCGCCTGAGCACCTCGTGTTCCTCAACATCCGCCTGCCGCGCCTCGTGCTCGGCGTGGCGGCCGGCGCGGGCCTCGGCATGGCGGGCACGCTGATGCAGGGGCTCTTTCGCAATCCGCTGGCCGATCCGGGGCTGGTGGGCATCAGCAGCGGCGCGGCGCTTGCGGCGGGCATGACGATCATCCTCGGCGCCTGGCTCTGGCCGGTGCTGCCGCGCACGCTCGGCAGCTGGACTCTGGTGCTCATGGCCTTCGGCGGCGGTTTGTCGGTGACCCTGCTGATCTACGCCCTGTCGCGCAGCGAGGGCGGCACGCGCATGGCGCTGATGTTGCTCGCTGGCATCGCGGTGAACGCGCTGGCGAGCGCCGGGCTCGGCTTTCTCAGCGTGATGGCGACCGACGAGCAGTTGCGCAGCCTGCAGTTCTGGCTGCTGGGCAGCCTGGGCGGGGCGCGCTGGAGCGCCGTGCTGCTGGTCGGCGCGGCGGTGCTGCTCGCGTGCGTGGCGGCGCGGTCGCTGGCGGCGCCGCTCAATGCCATCGCACTGGGCGAGGCGCAGGCGGCGTTGCTCGGCGTGGACGTGGAGCGCACCAAGCGGCGCGCCATCCTCGTCACGGCCGTGGCCGTGGGGGCGGTGACGGCGACGACCGGGATCATCGGCTTCATCGGCCTGATCGCGCCGCACTGGGTGCGCATGGTGGCGGGGCCCGATCACCGCGTGGTGCTGCCGGCGTCGGCACTGCTCGGTGCTGCGCTGGTGCTGGCCGCCGATACCGTGGCGCGCACGGCGATGGCGCCGGCCGAGCTGCCGCTGGGCGTGCTGACGGCGTTCATCGGCGTGCCGATGTTCCTGTGGATGCTGCGGCGCTTCAGGGGGCGCATATGACTGCGGTGCAACGCGATCCGCTGGCCTTGTGCTGCTCCGGCGTGGAGGTCCAGGTGGGCGGCAAGACGCTGCTGGCCGGTGCCTCGGTCCATCTCGCGCCGGGCAGGGTGACCGCCATCCTGGGGCCCAACGGCGCGGGCAAGTCGACGCTGCTTTCGGTGCTGGCCGGCCAGCGCGCACCGACCCGGGGCAGCGTGTCGCTCGACGGCCGCCCGCTCGCTGAACACGGCATGCCCGAGCTGGCGCTGCGCCGGGCGCTGATGCCGCAGGAGAGCGCGGTCGCCTTCGACTTCACCGCGCAGGAGATCGTGGCGCTGGGCCGTTACCCGCATTGCCGCGCGCCGGGGCTGGACGAGGACGCGATCGTCGACGAGGCGATGTCGCTGACCGACGTGTCGGCGCTGGCGCCACGCATCCTCAACACCCTGTCGGGCGGCGAGAAGGCGAGGGCGCACATGGCGCGGGCGCTGGCCCAGCTGTGGCATCCGAGGCCGGACGGCGCGAGCCGCTGGCTGCTGCTCGACGAGCCCACGGCGGCGCTGGATCTCGCCCATCAGCACTCGGCGATGCGCCTGCTGTGCGACTGGGCCGCTCGCGGCGTGGGCGTGGTGGCCGTGCTGCACGATCTGAACCTGGCGCGGCGCTATGCCGACGAGGTGGTGGTGCTCGGCGGAGCCTCGGGCGGGCTGGTGCAGGGCGCGGCGGCCGAGGTGCTGCAGCCGGGGCTGATCGAAGCCGTGTGGGGCACGCCGTGCCAGCCCGTGACCAGCACGGACGGCACGGTCCAGTATCTCTTCGGCTAGGGCCGCCGGATGCCGTTTGCTATCTGAAAGATAGCGAGCTCAGTAGACCAGCCGCTCCGGCCGCAGCTCCTGCAGGATCGTGGTGGCGATTTCCTCGATCGACTTGGTGGTGGTCGAGAGCCAGCGGATGCCCGCGCGCCGCATCATCGCCTCGGCCTCGGCCACCTCGTGGCGGCAGTTCTCGATGCTGGCGTAGCGCGAATTGGGCCGCCGCTCGTTGCGGATCTCGCTGAGCCGCTCGGGCTGGATGGTCAGGCCGAAGATCTTCTTGCGATGCGGAATCAGGGCCGGCGGGAGCTGGCGGCGGTCGAAATCTTCCGGAATCAGCGGGTAGTTGGCCGCCTTCAGGCCGTGCTGCATCGCCAGGTAGAGCGAGGTCGGCGTCTTGCCGCTGCGGCTCACGCCCACCAGGATCACGTCGGCGCCCTCGAGATCGCGGTTGCTCTGGCCGTCGTCGTGCTGCAGGCTGAAGTCGATCGCGGCGATGCGGTCGTTGTATTCCTTGCTCTTGCTGACGTCGCTGAAGCGGCCGATGCGGTGGTTCGACTTCATGGCCAGCTCGATCTCGAGGGGACGCACGAAGGTGCCGAACATGTCCAGCAGCATGCCCTTGCAGCCGGTCTCGATCACTTCCAGCACGTCCATGTTGGCCAGCGTGGTGAAGACGATGGGCCGGACGCCCTCGATTTCGGCGGTGTGGTTTATTTGCCTCACCGCCTGGTGGGCCTTGTCGACCGTGTCGGTGAAAGGCAGCCGCACGTGGCGCGGCTTCATCTCGAACTGGGCCAGAACGGCGTTGCCGAAGGTCTCGGCGGTGATGCCGGTGCCGTCTGAAACAAAGAAAACAGTGCGTGAATGCATGGTCATGCGGCCTTGTCCTGCGGCAGGGACAACCTTGCCCCGCCTACAATCAGGGCCATTATCGGGAATCCGCTTTCCCAACCCAATTCTCTCCATGCACACCGCGCCCGCACCCAAAGCAACGAGAACGATCGTGCCGCGCCGTCTGCATGCGGCACAGGTTTCAACTTCTGGAGCTTTCCCATGTCTGCACTTTTCGACGCGACCGCCCTGGTCGTACCGTTTGAAAACCTGAGAATGACCGACGTCGAGGCGGTTGGCGGCAAGAACGCCAGCCTCGGCGAAATGATCTCGCAGCTGCCACAAGGCGTGCGGGTGCCCACAGGTTTCGCGACCACGGCGCACGCATTCCGCCAGTTCCTGGCCCATGACGGCCTGGCCGACAAGATCAGCAAGCGCCTGGCCGCCCTGAACGTCGAAGACGTGCGCGCTCTTGCCGCCGCCGGCGCCGAGATCCGCGGCATGGTCGAGGCCCAGCCGTTCCCGGCCGACCTGCAGAAGGCCATCACCGAGGCTTTCGCCACGCTGAGCGCCGGCAATCCGTCGGCATCGTTCGCCGTGCGTTCCTCGGCCACCGCCGAAGACCTGCCCGACGCCTCCTTCGCTGGCCAGCAGGAAACCTTCCTGAACGTGGTCGGCATCGACGACGTGCTGCACAAGATGAAGGAGGTGTTCGCCTCCCTCTACAACGACCGCGCCATCAGCTACCGCGTGCACAAGGGCTTCGAGCACGACGTGGTCGCGCTGTCGGCCGGCGTGCAGCGCATGGTGCGCTCCGACCTCGGCGCCGCAGGCGTGATGTTCACCATCGACACCGAATCGGGCTTCGAGGACGTGGTGTTCATCACCTCCAGCTACGGCCTGGGCGAGACGGTGGTGCAGGGCGCGGTGAACCCCGACGAGTTCTACGTGCACAAGCCGACCCTGAAGGCCGGCAAGAAGGCCGTCATCCGCCGCAACCTCGGTTCCAAGCTGATCCAGATGGAGTTCGCCACGCCTGAAGAAAAGAAGGCGACCGGCAAGCTGGTGAAGACCACCGACGTCAAGGCCGAACAGCGCAACCGCTACTCGCTGACCGACGCCGAGGTCGAGCAACTGGCCAAGTACGCGCTGGTGATCGAGCAGCACTACGGCCGCCCGATGGACATCGAGTGGGGCAAGGACGGCACCGACGGCCAGCTCTACATCCTGCAGGCCCGCCCCGAGACGGTGAAGAGCCAGCAGCAAGGCAAGGCCGAGCAGCGCTACAAGCTGCTGGGCAAGGGCGCGGTGCTGGCCGAAGGCCGTGCCATCGGCCAGAAGATCGGCACCGGCCCCGTGCGGCTCGTGCACAGCATCAGCGAGATGGACCAGGTGCAGGCCGGCGACGTGCTCGTCACCGACATGACCGACCCCAACTGGGAACCGGTGATGAAGCGTGCCTCTGCCATCGTCACCAACCGCGGCGGGCGCACCTGCCATGCGGCCATCATCGCGCGCGAGCTGGGCATTCCGGCCGTGGTCGGCTGCGGCGACGCCACCGACCTGCTGAAGGACGGCACGCTGGTCACGGTGAGCTGCGCCGAGGGCGATACCGGCTTCATCTACGACGGCCTGCTCGAGACCGAAGTGACCGAGGTGCAGCGCGGCGTGATGCCCGAGATCGACATCCAGCTGATGATGAACGTGGGCAACCCCCAGCTCGCCTTCGACTTCGCGCAGCTGCCGAACCACGGCGTGGGTCTGGCGCGGCTCGAGTTCATCATCAACAACAACATCGGCGTGCACCCGAAGGCGATCCTCGACTACCCGAACGTCGACAACGACCTGAAGAAAGCCGTGGAGTCGGTGGCCCGAGGCCATGCCTCGCCGCGCGCCTTCTACGTCGACAAGGTGGCCGAGGGCATCGCGACCATCGCCGCGGCCTTCTGGCCGAAGAAGGTCATCGTGCGCCTGTCGGACTTCAAGTCGAACGAGTACCGCAAGCTGATCGGCGGCAGCCGCTACGAGCCGGAGGAAGAAAACCCGATGCTGGGCTTCCGCGGCGCCGCGCGCTACCTGAGCGCCGACTTCGGCGAGGCCTTCGCCATGGAGTGCGAGGCGCTCAAGCGCGTTCGTAACGACATGGGCCTGACCAACGTGCAGATCATGGTGCCCTTCGTGCGTACGCTGGGCCAGGCCGAGCGCGTGACCGGCCTGCTCGCCGAGCACGGCCTGAAGCGCGGCGAGAACGAGCTCAAGCTGATCATGATGTGCGAGGTGCCGAGCAACGCCGTGCTGGCCGACGAGTTCCTGGAGTACTTCGACGGCTTCTCGATCGGCTCGAACGACCTGACCCAGCTCACGCTGGGCCTGGACCGCGACTCGGGCCTTGAACTGCTGGCCGCCGACTTCGACGAGCGCGATCCGGCTGTCAAGGCGTTGCTGAGCCGCGCCATCAAGGCCTGCAAGGCGCAGGGCAAGTACGTCGGCATCTGCGGCCAGGGCCCCAGCGACCATCCCGACTTCGCGCTGTGGCTGGCGGAGCAGGGGATCGAATCGATCTCGCTGAACCCCGACAGCGTGATCGACACCTGGCAGCAGCTCGCCAAGCGCTGAGCAAGCAGGTCGAAGGCCGAAGCTCCTGGATTGCGGTAATCCCCATGGGGGGATTCCCGCGACCCGGGAGTGTGATTGAAACAAATTGCGTATTTGATGCCAGACTGGCGGGACTCACGGGCGTATCCCGGAAGGGAAGACCACCATGATCCTCGTCAAGACAGAAGCCGGCCACCAGGCACTGAAGGACCGCTCGGTCCCGCTTTCGCCACGCCAGCGCTCGGCGTTCATCCTGTTCGACGGCAAGCGCTCGGTCGATGATGTGCTGGCTGCCGGCATGGGCATCGTCCGCGAAGACATCGACCAGATGGTCGCTCTGGGTGTGCTGGAGCAGGCGGCGGGAAGCGCGGCGCCTTCTGCGGAGAGTGCCGCGCCTGTCCAGGGCTCTTCCGGTCGCAGCAAGCAGCAGCGCTACAAGGATGCCTATCCCATCGCGACCCAGCTGACCGGCGGCTTGGGGCTGAAGGGCTTCCGGCTCAATCTCCAGGTCGAGGCCGCTGCGGGCTACGACGACCTGCTGGCGCTGGCGCCGAAGATCCGCGCAGCCGTCGGCGCCGAGAAGGCCGCGGCGCTCGACAAGGCGCTCAACGACTGAGCAACTTGCCGGATCGCTTCCGGCAGGGCTATAATTGCCGGCTTTGCCTTGCCACACTGCGCCCGACGCTGCAGGTGGCTTTTCCTCTTCCTCGGAAGAATCCACAAGGAGTGCCATGCGTCACTACGAAATCATTTTGCTGATCCACCCGGATCAGAGCGAACAAGTTCCGGCCATGCTGGAGCGCTACAAGGGCCTGATCACGGCCGGCGGCGGCAAGGTCCACCGCGTTGAAGACTGGGGCCGCCGTCAGCTGGCCTACCAGATCAACAAGCTCAACAAGGCCCACTACCTGTGCGTCAACATTGAAGCTGAGCAAACCGTGATGGGCGAACTGGAACACGCGTTCAAGTTCAACGACGCTGTTCTGCGTCACCTGACCGTCCAGAAGAAGAAGGCCGAAACCGGTCCTTCGTCGATGATGAAGACGGTCGAGCGCGAAGAGGCCCGCAAGGCCCAGCAGGCCGAGTACGCCGCCAACAACAACTGATGGCGTGACTGCCGCCGCTGCGGCAACCGGGGTCAACCAGCTTCTGCTGACCGCCTCCGTTGCCGAACTCGGAACCCTGCGATTCACGCCAGCCGGCTTGCCAGCCATAGACCTGAAGCTCGAACACGAGTCGACGCTCCAGGAGGCAGGAAAGCCCAGGCAGGTGAAGACGGCCCTCAAGGCCGTTGCCTTCGGCGCCATCGCCGAACGGCTCGCAAGACAGTCGATGGGAAGTCTCTGGCGTTTTCAGGGCTTCCTCGCGACACCGGGCAACGGCAAGCATCCGGTCCTGCACATCCAGGATTTTCAGCAAGATTAATTTTCGACAAGAGGTCCCGAAATGGCCACGTTCAAGAAATTCAACAAAGACAAGCGCCCGAAGCGCAACACCCAGTCGCTGCTGTTCAAGCGCAAGCGCTTCTGCCGCTTCACCGTCGCTGGCGTCGAGGAAATCGACTACAAGGACATCGACACGCTGCGTGACTTCATCAGCGAAAACGGCAAGATCATCCCCGCACGCCTGACCGGCACGCGCGCGATCTACCAGCGCCAGCTGAACACCGCCATCAAGCGCGCGCGCTTCCTGGCCATGGTGCCGTACAGCGACCAGCACCGCGTCTAAGGAGTCGACACCATGCAAATCATTCTTCTGGACAAGGTTGTCAACGTCGGCGCCCTGGGCGACATCGTCAAGGTCAAGGACGGCTACGCACGCAACTTCCTGATCCCGTCGGGCCGCGCTCGCCGCGCCACCGCCGCCAACAAGGCCGAATTCGAAGCCAAGCGCGCCGAACTCGAAAAGGCTGCGGCCGCCAAGCTGGCTGAATCGCAAGCCCAAGGCGAAAAGCTCGGTGGCACGACCATCAAGCTGACGCAAAAGGCTGGCGTCGACGGCCGTCTGTTCGGCTCGGTCACCAACGGCGACATCGCCGAAGAACTGGGCAAGCAAGGCTACAAGGTTGCCAAGGCGCAAGTGCGCCTGCCCAACGGTCCGATCAAGATCGTTGGCGACAGCACCGTGAGCGTTGCCCTGCACACCGACGTGGTGGTCGACATCACCGTGACGGTCTACGGCGAAACCGCCTGATCTTCCACAGCGCCTCGTGCGCTGCACAGAAGCCGCCTTCGGGCGGCTTTTGTTTTTCCGGGAGCGAGTTGTCCCGTCTTTTCCAGCCGATTGCACTGGAAGATCACCGTTTATTCACAACCTTGTCCACACGCGCATCGACCTGCGCGGCTTAGCATGCAGGGTTGCAAGGGAAGTCCATGTCCGCCGTTTTCTCCTATGCCGACAACGATCCGTCGGCAGACCGCCAAGTCGCTCAACTGCGCATTCCGCCTCACTCCATCGAGGCCGAATCGAGCGTGCTCGGCGGCCTGCTGCTCGACAACGGCGCCTGGGACCGCATGGGCGACCTGCTGGTCGACGGCGACTTCTATCGCCACGAGCACAAGCTGATCTACGCGGCCATCGGCGGGCTGATCAACGCCAGCAAGCCGGCGGACGTGATCACCGTCTACGAGCAGCTGCAGAACCTCGGCAAGGCCGACGAGATCGGCGGGCTGGTCTACCTGAACTCGCTCGCGCAATACGTACCCAGCGCGAGCAACATCCGCCGCTACGCCGAGATCGTGCGTGAGCGCTCCATTCTTCGCAAACTGGTTTCCGCCAGCGACGAGATCGCCACCAACGCCTTCAATCCGCAGGGCAAGGCGGTCGACAAGATCCTTGACGAGGCCGAGCAGAAGATCTTCAACATCGGCGAGGAAGGCACGCGGATGAAGCAGGGCTTCCAGAGCATGGATGCCCTGGTGGTCGACCTGCTCGACCGCGTGACGGAGATGGCCGAGAACCCGAACGACATCACGGGCGTTCGCACCGGCTTCAACGATTTCGACAAGATGACCTCGGGCCTGCAGCCGGGCGACATGATCGTGCTGGCCGCGCGTCCCTCGATGGGCAAGACCTCGCTCGCAATCAACATCGCCGAGCACGTGGCGCTCGACGAGGGCCTGCCGGTGGCCGTGTTCTCCATGGAAATGGGCGCCGCCCAGCTGGCGGTGCGTATCGTGGGTTCCATCGGCCGCATCGACCAGGGTCACCTGCGCACCGGCAAGCTCACCGACGAGGAGTGGCCGCGCCTGACCGAGGCCATCGAGAAGCTGCGCACCGTCTCGCTGCACATCGACGAGACGCCGGGCCTCTCGACCAGCGAACTGCGCGCCAACGCACGCCGCCTGGCGCGCCAGTATGGGCGCCTGGGCCTGATCGTGGTCGACTACCTGCAGCTCATGTCCACCAGCAGCTCGGGCGACGAGAACCGCGCGACGGCCGTGGGTGAAATCTCGCGTGGCCTGAAGATGCTGGCCAAGGAACTCAAGTGCCCGGTGATCGCGCTGTCGCAGCTCAGCCGCGGTGTGGAAAGCCGGACCGACAAGCGCCCCATGATGAGCGACTTGCGCGAATCCGGCGCCATCGAGCAGGACGCGGACATCATCATGTTCATCTACCGCGACGACTACTACAACAAGGAGTCGAAGGAGCCGGGCGTGGCCGAGGTGATCATCAGCAAGCACCGTAACGGCCCGACCGGCACCGTCAAGCTGGCCTTCCTGAAGCCGCTCACCAAGTTCGAGAACCTGGTCGGCTACAGCAACAACGACGAGTACTGATCCGGCGCCGTCAAGGCGTTGAAGAAGAAGAGGGCCGTCAGCCCGTGTTGCCGTTCTTGCCGCTGCCGTTGTTCCACGGCGGCGGCGTGCCCGGCTTCTGCGGCACCACCTTGCCTTGCGCCGTCTCGGCGTTGACCTGTCGCAGCAGGTCGGCCAGCGTCTTGCCTGCTTCGTCGCGAAAGCGATCGGGCAGGACTTCGATCGCATCCATGCGGTCCAGGCGGAAGCCCCGGAAGTCGTCGCGCAACTCGCACCAGGTCGAGAGCGTCCAGACCTTGCCCCAATAGAAGCAGCCCAGCGGACGCACCGTGCGCTCGCTGGCGTCGCCGGAAACATCGCGGTAGTGCAGCCGCAGCTTGTTGTGCGACTGCGTCGCCTCGCGCAGCGTCTGCAGCCGAGCGCGCAGGGTGTCGTCCAGGCCCAGTCCCGGGGCATAGAGCGCCAGCGCCTCGGCCGAGACGCGCGCCGCGGGCGGCAGCACCGACAGGATCTTGCCCAGCCCGGTCTCGATGTCGCGTGCCAGTGCCGGATCGACCCAGCTCTGCGCGAGCCGCGCCGCGGCCACGAGCGCCGCGGCCTCGTCCTGCGTGAACATCAGCGGCGGCAGTTCGAAGCCCGCGCCCAGCCGGTAGCCCACGCCGGCCTCGCCCTCGATGGGCACGCCCTGGTGCTGCAGGTCGGCGATGTCGCGATACACCGTGCGCTCCGACACCTCGAGGCGTTGCGCCAGGAATGCGGCCGTGGTCAGCCGGCGTCCGCGGATGAGCTGCACGAGCTGGAAGAGGCGGTCGGCGCGGCGCATCAGCGGGCTCCGGTGAGCTTCTTTGCGAAGTCTTCGACGAAATAGCGCTTGCCGCGCTGCACGACCGTATGGCCCTCGGCCTCGAGCCTCGACATCTGCGCCTCGATGCCGCCGGGGTACTTGGCATTGAGCTCGCCGCCGACCTTGAGGGTGCGCCACCAGGGCGCCGCGCTTTCCGTCTTCGGTGTTTCCTCGGCGGCGTGCGCGACCATGTGCGCGAAGATCGCCGTGGTCACGGTGCAGCCGATGGTCGCCTGGTGGCGCAGCGCGATGTCTTCGCCGATGCCCATCACCGTCGCGAGCCGGCCCTCGGGAATGCTGCGCATCGCGGCCTCCACCTCCTGTGGCGATGGCGTGGCGATGGTGCCCTCGCCGTGCCGGGAGCGCATGGCGGCGGGAATCTCCTTGACGCTCGGCAGGTGAGGGTAGCTGGCCAGGCGGTCGCGCCAGCTCTTCTTTGTGGTGCTCATGAAACTCCGATGTGGATCGCCACCTTGTCCGGCCCTTCATAGGCTTCGAAGTCGCTGCGATACCGGCGGGCAACCTCGGGGTGCGCCTCGAAATACTGCCAGATGCGCTCCCAGGTGGCGATCACCATCTGCGGCATCTGGCCCTGGCCGTTGAAGACCAGATAGTCGCCGGCCTCCACGGGAAGGCTGCCATCGCCGCCGGAGACGGCGACGCCCGCCGTCACGTCGAAGGCGCCGTGGGCGTCCGATTCGTAGGCCGAGTAGACGCTGAAGATGCGGGCGTCGCCGGTGCGGTCCGGCGTCGATGCATAGGTTTCCTCGCCGAAGAAGCGGCCCCACAGCTTTCCGATGCGTGCCGTGGCCGGGTCGCTCTCCTCGCGGTTGGTCGTGCGGATGGTGAGGCCTGCGACGCGGAATGCATCATGGTGCTGGCGAACTGGTTCCATTTGGTTTTTCTCCTCAGAGCAATAGTGTTTTCAGGTCGGCCTTCATGGCCTGGGCGATCAGTTTCATGTCGGCGTCGGTGACGTCGAACATGCCGAAGCGGAACTTGTAGCCCCACTGCTTTGGGTTCTCGATGAAGGCCAGCCGCTCGATCAGCGGGGCGATCGGCGTTTCGTGCCCGTCAGCGTAGACCATGTCGCGCCGCCACGGCACGAAGCCGTTGCCCATGTCGAATTCGTACGGCTCGCCCGGTTGCACGATGCCGATCGACACGAAGCTCTGCAGCTTGTCCGTGCCTCCGAACACCGAGGCCGGCGAGTAGTAGGCCACGCGGTCGCCCGCCGAGAGCCGCTTGAGCGGCGCGTGCTTGCCGTGGCCGACCTGCATGTAGCCGAGCGGCCGGTGGTCGCGGCCGCGCCGTGCATGCTCGGCGCTGGCCACGGCGATCCAGTTGCGCTGTGCCACGGTGGATCACTCCTGCGCGTGCAGGCCGACTTCGTTGCCCTCGGTGTCGCGCAGATGGGCAATGAAGCCCAGGCCGGGCGGCAGGGCGGACTTGGGCGCCACGATCTGCCCGCCGGCCGCCTCGACGCGTGCCAGCACGGCGTCGATGCTGGGGTTGCAGTCGAGATAGATGCGGATGCCCGTGCCGGCGCGCGCACTGCCATTGGCGCCGCCTTGCAGCGCGCCGCCGGTGGCTGGCTTGTCGTGCGGGAAGATGGCGAGCGTCTCGCCGCCGAAGTCCTCGCGGCGCAGCTTGCGCGCGAGCACGGTCTCGTAGAAGGCCTGGGCACGGTCGATGTCGGCGACCGGGATCTCGAACCAGGTGATGGCGTTTTGCATTGAGGGCTCTCTTTCTTTCGTTGCGTTGGAAGGAGCCCGGATGGTGCTGCCGGCCTACTGACAGCGTCTTGTCAGTAGCCTGTCACCACGGATGAAAAAAAGCCCGCGCTGCTCGGAGAGCATGCGCGGGCTCGCGTGGGGCCGTGCCCCGTGGATCAGAGCACGTCGCTCGCGAAGTCGGCCAGGCGCGAGCGTTCGCCGCGCGCCAGCGTGATGTGCCCGCCATGCGGCCAGCCCTTGAACTTGTCGACCGCGAAGGTCAGGCCCGAGGAACCTTCCGTGAGGTACGGCGTGTCGATCTGCGCAAGGTTGCCCATGCAGATGATCTTCGTGCCGGGGCCGGCGCGGGTGATCAGCGTCTTCATCTGCTTGGGCGTGAGGTTCTGCGCCTCGTCGATGATCACGTACTTGTTGAGGAAGGTGCGCCCGCGCATGAAGTTCATGCTCTTGACCTTGATGCGGCTGCGGATCAGCTCGTTGGTGGCCGCGCGGCCCCATTCGCCGGCGCCGCCGCCGTCACCCTTGGCCAGGAACTCGAGGTTGTCGTCGAGTGCGCCCATCCAGGGGCCCATCTTTTCCTCTTCGGTGCCGGGCAGGAAGCCGATGTCCTCGCCCACGCTCACGGTGGCGCGAGTCATGATGATCTCGGTGTAGCGGCGGTCGTCCAGAACCTGCGTGAGGCCCGAGGCCAGCGCCATCAGGGTCTTGCCGGTGCCGGCGGTGCCGGTCAGCGTGACGAAGTCGATCTCCGGGTCCATCAGCAGGTTCATCGCGAAGTTCTGCTCGCGGTTGCGGGTGTTCACGCCCCACACGGCGTTCTTGCCCGAGCTGTAGTCCTTGAGCGTCTTGAGCACCGCCGTCTTGTCGCGGATCTCGGTGACGCGGGCATACATGCTCGGCTCGCCGGGCGCCTCGAAGTACACGAACTGGTTGATGAACAGGTTGGGCACCAGCGGGCCGGTGATCCGGTAGAAGGTGTTGCTGCCGCTCTGCCAGCTTTCGATGGTCTTGCTCTGGCGGGTCCAGAAGTCGGCCGGCAGCGCCAGCGAACCCGCGTAGAGCAGGTCGCCGTCTTCCAGCGTCTTGTCGTTCTGGTAGTCGTCGGCGGCCAGGCCCAGCGCGCGCGCCTTGACGCGCATGTTGATGTCCTTCGACACCAGCACCACTTCCTGCTTCGGCCGGCCGGGGCGGTCCTTGGCGTATTCGTCGCGCAGCGCGTGCACCACGCCGAGGATCTGGTTGTCGGCCTTGCCCTGGGGCAGGCTGATCGGCAGGGAGTAGTCGAGCGGGGCGGTCTGGAAGAACAGCCGGCCGCCGGCCTCGCGGTGGCCGGTGGTGTCGAGCTTCAGGCCCTTGTCGATGTCGGCGTCCTGGGCGGCGGCCAGCGCGTCGAGCGTGCGGCTGGTCTGGCGGCCGTTGCGGGCGACTTCGGTGGTGCCCTTCTTGTGGCCGTCGAGCTCCTCCAGCACGATCATCGGCAGGAAGATGTCGTGTTCCTCGAAGCGGAACAGGCACATCGGGTCGTGCAGCAGCACGTTGGTGTCGAGCACGAACAGCTTGGCCGGACCGGTCGATTTGCTGCGCTTGGCGCGCGCCGGAGGCTGTGGCGCTGCAGCAGGAGCCGAGACGGGCTCTGCGGCGGGCACCTTGGTTTCGACCTGCACGAGCGCCTGCGGCTGCGGTGCGCTCACGGGTGCGGGCGTGGATTTCGACGATTTGGCCCGGCGCGCCGGGCGCACGGCTTCGCCGCCGCCAGCGCCTTCGGCGCCGAGGCTGTCGAACAATTCCAGTGGCTGAGGACTGCGCGCCACGGCTTCGTCGGCGCGCGAATCACCGGAGCGTCGCGAGCCGCGGTGCGAGGACCGGGCGGGCGCGTCGAGTGCGTCCGGCGAGAGCAGTGCAGCGCGTTTCGTGGGTGCGGGAGGCAGTGGCATGTGTCAGATCGCTCGCAGAAAGTGGGAACCAGAAAACGAAAAAGCCGCCTGAAGACCAAGGCGGCTTTGTTCGGAGGATGCGGTCGTGGAGCTCAACGGCATGAGGCCATTATGCACACCGCGGATGACGCGCCGGAGGCTCTTTACGCACCGCGTTGGGCAATTCCCACGCGGAAGCGGAAAAGCGCACGACCGGCTTGCCGGACGGCGGTCAGGCGGCCTTCTTGAGTGCCTTGACGGCCTTGAGCACGTCGTCGACATGGCCGGGAACCTTGAGCCCGCGCCATTCGGCCTTCAGGATGCCGTCGGCGCCGATCAGGAAGGTGCTGCGCTCGATGCCCTTGACCTTCTTGCCGTACATGATCTTGTTCTTGACCACGCCGAACATGTGGCACATTTTTTCTTCGGTGTCGGCGATGAGCTCGAAGGGCAGCTCGAGCTTGGCCTTGAATTCGTCGTGCGACTTCATGTTGTCGCGCGACACGCCGAACACGGTGGCGCCGGCCTTTTCGAAGTCCTTGTAACGATCGCGGAACTGCATCGCTTCGGTGGTGCACCCCGGAGTGTTATCTTTCGGGTAAAAATACATGACCAGCACGTGGCCGAGATGCGAGGTGTTCGAGACCTTGATGCCGCCCGTGGCGTTGGCGTCGAATTCAGGAATGGGTTTGTTGACAACGATCGCCATGAAACTTGTTTTCTCCGTTAGATTCCGCTCCCGAGCCCTCTCGCCCTGTTTCGCCCAGGGCTTGCTCAAGGAATGGAGGATTGGTCGTTGCTAACTTTGGGGTAGCCGGCCTGTTCGCAACCCGGTATTTTACCCCGAAAACACCTCTATCAGCCACCCGCCGGGCTCTCGACCAGCAGGGCGGCGATCACGTGCCGGCCTTCTCCGGCCAGGATGTTGTAGGTCCGGCAGGCTGCCGCCGTATCCATGGTCTCCACGCCGGTGCGCTGGGCCATCAGCGGCTTCAGCCAGGCGGGCTGGGGGAAGCGGATGCGGTTTCCGCTGCCGAAAATGATCAATTCGGCGCCCAGGGCCGCCAATTGCGCGAAATGTTCGGCGCCGAGCTGGTCGAAGCTCGAACAATTCCACTCGAAGCGCTCGCCGCGCGAGCCAACCACTACGCTGCCTTCTACTTTTTCGTTGTTAATCGCCACCCAGCCGGGGCCGTGTGCGGTGAGCGATTGAGCGTCGGATTTGTCGGGCTGGAGCTTCATCTGGGCGCTGGGAACTGTGGTCAAATTATAGGTTTTCCCTAGTGCCACGGGGCTCGCAAGGGCCTTTGATTCCGCGTAAGCAAACTCTAACCCGCGCCCGGGAGGGCCCTTTGAAGCAGCTCAAGAAATCGGCCAAGCTGGCCAACGTCCTCTATGACATCCGCGGCCCCATCATGGACGCGGCCAAGCAGATGGAAGAGGACGGCCAGAAGATCATCAAGCTCAACATCGGCAACCTTGCCGTGTTCGGCTTTGATGCTCCGGAGGAAATCCAGCAGGACATGATCCGCAACCTGCCCACCTCGGCCGGTTACTCCGACAGCAAGGGCGTCTTCGCGGCACGCAAGGCGGTGATGCACGAGACGCAGAAGCAGGGCATCGCGGGCGTCACCCTCGACGACATCTATCTCGGCAACGGCGCCAGCGAGCTGATCGCCATGTCCACCAACGCGCTGCTCAACGACGGCGACGAGCTGCTTCTGCCGGCCCCCGACTACCCGCTGTGGACCGCCTCCACCAGCCTCTCCGGCGGCACGCCGGTGCACTACCTGTGCGACGAGGCCAACGGCTGGATGCCCAACCTCGACGACATCCGCGCCAAGATCACACCGCGCACCAAGGGCATCGTGGTCATCAACCCGAACAACCCGACCGGCGCGCTGTACTCCGACGCGCTGCTCAAGAGCATCGTCGGCATCGCGCGCGAGCACGGCCTCGTGATCTTCGCCGACGAGGTCTACGACAAGGTGCTCTACGACGGCGCGAAGCACACGGCCATCGCTAGCCTGTCGACCGACGTGCTCACGCTCACCTTCAACTCGCTTTCCAAGAGCTACCGCTCCTGCGGCTACCGCGCCGGCTGGCTCGTGGTGTCGGGCGACAAGCGCAGCGCGCAGGACTACATCGAGGGCCTGAACATGCTCTCGAACATGCGCCTGTGCGCCAACGTGCCTGGCCAGTGGGCCATCCAGACAGCGCTCGGCGGCTACCAGAGCATCAACGACCTCGTCTGCGATGGCGGCCGCCTGCGCCGCCAGCGCGACCTGGCCTACGAGCTGATCACCGCCATCCCGGGCGTGAGCTGCGTCAAGCCGACAGCAGCGCTCTACATGTTCCCCAAGCTCGATCCGGAGGTCTATCCGATCGAGGACGACCGCCAGTTCTTCCTCGAGCTGCTGAAGGAAACCCGCGTGATGCTGGTGCAGGGCACCGGCTTCAACTGGGCCACGCCCGACCACTTCCGCATCGTGTTCCTGCCCCATGAGGACGACCTGCGCGAGGCCATCAACCGCATCGCGAAGTTCCTGGAGCAGTACCGCTTGCGCCGCAAGTCGCGCCAATGATCCCTGCCCGCATCGCTGCCGCAGCGGCGCTGTCGTTCGCCGCACTGTCCGCCGGCGCCGCCGGCAAGGACGGCGTCTCGTTCTCGCACAACGACTGGGAACTGGCCTGCGACAACACCCGCACCTGCCGTGCCGCCGGCTACCAGTCCGAAGGCGCGGACATCACGGAGCCGGTGTCGATGCTCATCACGCGCAAAGCGGGCCCGGGCACATCCGTCGAAATCGACCTCCAGACCGGCGGCGAGAAGGCAGCCAAGGGCCCGGTGCGCTTCAAGGTCGGCAAGGCCGCCTTGTCCGGCCTCAAGGACAGCTCCGTCAGCCTCGACCAGGATCAGGTCCGCGCGGTGCTCCCCGAGCTGCTCAAGAACGACGATGCCACGCTCATGGACCGCGGCGGACAGAAGTGGGTTCTCTCGCTCTCCGGCCTCAATGCCGTGCTGCTGAAGATGGACGAGGTCCAGGGCCGTGTCGGTACGCCGGGCGCGCTCGTGCGCCGCGGCAGCAAGCCCGAATCCTCGGTGCTGCCGCCGGTACAGGCGCCCGTCGTGCACGTGGTCGTGCCGCCGAAGGCGCGCCCCGGCGATGACGGCCTGGCCGCGCGCATCTTCCCCTCGCTGAAGCAGTCCGATGCCAAGGACGGTTGCAACAACCACGACGACTTCAACGCCAAGTCGCTGAACGTCTCGCGCCTGACCGATCGCAAGGTGCTGCTGTCCTTCGGCTGCGGCATGGGCGCCTACAACTACTCCAGCCTGCTCTGGATCGCCAACGACAAGCCGCCCTATGCGCCCGTCGCCATCGAGGCCAACGGCGACTTCGACGAGAAGGACGGCAGCGTCACCTCCTCGATGAAGGGCCGCGGCATCGGCGACTGCTGGTCGAGCGAGACCTGGAGCTTCAACGGCAAGGACTTCGTGCGCACCGCCGCCGCGGGCGACGGCATGTGCCGCGGCTTCGCGGGCGGTGCCTGGAGCCTGCCGCGCTATGTCACCCGCGTGGAGCTTTCCGAGCCGTCCGCCACCCCATCCAAACCATGAACGCCATGAGTGCGATCCTCCCAATGAAACCCATCCAAGTAGGCCTGCTCGGTGCAGGCACGGTCGGCAGCGGCACCTTCAAGGTGCTCCAGCGCAATCAGGAAGAAATCAAGCGCCGCGCCGGCCGCGGCATCGAGATCACCATGGTGGCCGACCTCGACACCGCCCGCGCCCGCGAAGTGGCAGGCGAGGGCGTGAAGGTGGTCAGCGATGCGCGCGAAGTCATCGCCAACCCCGAGATCGACATCGTCATCGAGCTCATCGGCGGCTACGGCATCGCCAAGCAGCTGGTGCTCGAGGCCATTGCGGCCGGCAAGCACGTGGTCACGGCCAACAAGGCGCTGCTCGCGGTGCACGGCACCGAGATCTTCGCGGCCGCGCACGCCAAGGGCGTGATGGTGGCCTTCGAGGCCGCGGTGGCCGGCGGCATTCCGATCATCAAGGCGCTGCGCGAGGGCCTCACGGCCAACAGCATCCAGTGGCTGGCCGGCATCATCAACGGCACCACCAACTTCATCCTCTCGGAGATGCGCGACAAGGGCCTGGACTTCGCGACCGTGCTCAAGGAAGCGCAGCGCCTGGGCTACGCCGAAGCCGACCCGACCTTCGACATCGAGGGCGTGGACGCCGGCCACAAGGTCACGCTGATGAGCGCCATCGCCTTCGGCATCCCGGTGCAGTTCGACAAGGCGCACATCGAGGGCATCACCAAGCTCGCCGCGCAGGACATCAGGTACGCCGAGCAGCTGGGCTACCGCATCAAGCTGCTGGGCGTGACCAAGCGCACCGCCAAGGGCATCGAGCTGCGCGTGCATCCGTCTCTGGTGCCGTCGAAGCGCCTGCTGGCCAACGTCGAGGGCGCGATGAACGCGGTGGTGGTGCACGGCGACGCCGTGGGCACCACGCTCTACTACGGCAAGGGCGCAGGCAGCGAACCCACCGCCAGCGCCGTGATCGCCGACCTGGTCGACATCACCCGCCTGCACACGGCAGACGCCGCGCACCGCGTGCCGCACCTGGCCTTCCACCCCGACGCGATGAGCGACCTGAAGGTGCTGCCGATGTCGGAAGTCGTCACCAGCTACTACCTGCGCCTGCGCGTGGCCGACCAGGCCGGCGTACTCGCGAAGGTCACGGGCCTGCTCGCCACCGCCGGCATCAGCATCGACGCCGTGCTGCAGCGCGAAGCCGATGAAGTGGGCGGCGAAGGCTCGACCCAGACCGACCTGATCATCCTCACGCACGACGCGCGCGAAGGTACCGTCAACGACGTGCTGGCCGAGCTGCAGGCGCTGCCGACCGTGCTGGAGCCGATCGTGCGCATCCGCAAGGAAGAGCTGTCCTGAGGACGGCCCAAGAGAGAACAACGTGAACTACCTGAGCACCCGCGGCCACCCCGACCGCAAGCGCTTCTGCGAAATCCTCCTCGAAGGCCTCGCGCCCGATGGCGGCCTCTACCTGCCCGAGCAGTACCCGCAGATCGACACCGCCACGCTCGCCAAATGGCGCAAGCTGCCGTACGCCGAGCTGGCCTTCGAGATCCTGTCGCTCTACATCGACGACATTCCGTCGGCCGACCTGAAGGCGATCTGCGCGAAGACCTACACCGCCGAGGTGTTCGGCACGGACGAGATCGTTCCGCTGCGCGAGCTGGAAGACGGCGTGTACCTCGAAGCCCTGTCCAACGGCCCCACGCTGGCCTTCAAGGACATGGCGATGCAGCTGCTGGGCAACCTGTTTGAGTACGAACTGGCCCGCCGCGGCGCCGAGCTCAACATCCTGGGCGCCACCAGCGGCGACACCGGCAGCGCGGCCGAGTACGCCATGCGCGGCAAGAAGGGCGTGCGCGTCTTCATGACCTCGCCCGACGGCCGCATGAGCCCGTTCCAGCAGGCGCAGATGTTCAGCCTGCAGGACGCCAACATCCACAACATCGCCATCACCGGCGTGTTCGACGACTGCCAGGACATCGTCAAGGCGGTGTCGAACGACCTGGCGTTCAAGCGCAAGTACCGCATCGGCACGGTCAACTCGATCAACTGGGCGCGGCTGCTGGCGCAGGTCGTCTACTACTTCGCCGGCTACTTCCAGGCCACCGCGAGCAACGACAAGCCCGTGAGCTTCACCGTGCCCTCGGGCAACTTCGGCAACGTCTGCGCGGGCCACGTGGCGCGCTCGATGGGCCTGCCGATCCACACGCTGGTGGTTGCCACCAACGAGAACGACGTGCTCGACGAGTTCTTCCGCACCGGCGTCTACCGCGTGCGCGCCGCGGTCGATACGCACGAGACCTCCAGCCCGTCGATGGATATCAGCAAGGCCAGCAACTTCGAGCGCTTCGTGTTCGACCTGGTCGGCCGCGATCCCGCCAAGCTGCGCAAGCTGTTCGTGGACGACCTGGGCCTGAACGGCAGCTTCGACCTGAGCGCCGATCCGGCGTTCGCGCAGGCCGCCGGGCGCTTCGGCTTCCGCAGCGGTCGCAGCACGCATGCCGACCGTCTGGCCACCATCCGCGACACCGACAAGCGCTTCGCCACGCTGGTTGATCCGCACACGGCCGACGGCCTCAAGGCCGCTCGCGAGCAACTCACCCCCGGCGTGCCGATGGTGGTGCTCGAGACCGCGCTGCCGATCAAGTTCGCTGCCACGCTGGTCGAAGCGCTGGGCGAGGAGCCCGCGCGCCCGAAGAAGTTCGAAGGCATCGAGGCGCTGCCCAAGCGCGTCGTCAAGCTGCCGGCTGACGCGGAAGCCGTGAAGGCTTTCATCGCAGAAAACTGTGACTGACGGCGGCTCTCCGGCATGAAGGTCGTCGGTTTCGCCGGCTATTCGGGCGCGGGCAAGACCACGCTGCTCGAGCGCCTCATTCCCGCGCTCAAGCGGCTCGGCCAGCGCGTGTCGGTGGTCAAGCACGCGCACCACAAGTTCGACATCGACCATCCCGGCAAGGACACGTACCGCCATCGCGAGGCCGGTGCTTTCGAGGTGGTCGTCGCTTCCGACAAGCGGCTGGCGGTGATGCGCGAGTTCGAGGTTCCCGTCGAGCTCAGCGTGCACCAGCTGCTGGCCGAGGCGCATCCGGCCGCCGACTGGGTGCTGGTCGAGGGTTTCCGGCACAGCGACCTGCCCAAGATCGAGATCTGGCGCGAGCCGGGGGCGGGCGAGGCTTTGCGCCCCGTGCTGTACCCCGACGATCCCTTCGTCGTCGCCGTGGCCACCGATGCGCCCGCCGGCCTGCCGCAGCCCACCGAGCGGCCGCTCTTCGACCTCAACGATGCCGAGGCCATTGCGAAGTGGTTGATCGACAGCGGCGACCGCTTCGAATACAACCCCGATCACCATGGCTGATTCACCCGTTCCCTTCGCCGCTTCGTCCTCCCGCCCGCCGCTGATGCCTCTCGACGAGGCGATCGCGACGCTGCTCGCGAAGGCGGCGCCGGTGCTGCCCACCGAAAGCGTCGGCACCTTCGACGCCGATGGCCGCGTGCTGGCGCAGGATCTCGTTTCCGGCCTCACGGTGCCGCCGCGCGACAACAGCGCGATGGATGGCTACGCCGTGCGCGTGGCCGACTGCGCCACGCCGGGCGCGGAGCTGAAGGTGGCCCAGCGCATTCCCGCCGGCACCGTGGGCACGCCGCTCGTGGCCGGCACCGCGGCGCGCATCTTCACCGGCGCGCAGATCCCCGAGGGCGCCGACGCCGTCGTGATGCAGGAAGACACCGCCGCCACGCCGCAGGAAGGCAGCCTGGGTTCGGTGCGCATCGCCATCGTGCCGGCAGCCGGCCAGTGGATTCGCCGCGCCGGCGAGGACGTGGCCTCCGGCGACGTCGTGCTCAAGAAGGGCGAGCGCCTGACACCCGCTGCGCTGGGCCTCGCGGCCAGCGTCGGTTTCGACCGCCTGCAGGTCGCGCGCAAGCCGCGCGTGGCCATGCTCTCCACCGGCGACGAGCTGGTGATGCCCGGCGAGGTCGCCCCCGGCGCGATGAAGCCCGGCGCCATCTACAACTCCAACCGCTTCTTCATGCGGGCTCTGCTGCACCGCCTGGGCTGCGAGGTGAACGACCTGGGCATCGTGCCCGACAACCGCGAAGCCACCATCGTGGCGCTGCGCGACGCGGCCGAGGCGAGCGACCTGATCATCACGACCGGCGGTGTTTCCGTCGGCGAGGAAGACCACATCCGCGCCGCGCTGCAGTCGCTGGGCGAGCTGCAGCTGTGGTCGCTGTCGATGAAGCCCGGCAAGCCTTTCGCCTACGGCTCCATCGCGCGCAGCAGCGGGCAGGGCGCCTGTCATGTGACGGGGCTGCCGGGCAACCCGGTGTCGAGCTTCCTCACCTTCCTGATGCTGGTGCGGCCCTTCCTGCTGACGCTTCAGGGCGCCACGCGCGTTGCGCCCGAGTCGGTGAAGATCCGCGCTGATTTCGACTGGCCGCGCGCCGACAAGCGCCGCGAGTTCCTGCGCGTGCGGCGCAATGCGGCCGGCGGCCTCGATCTGTTCGGCAACCAGAGTTCGGGCGTGCTCACCTCGATGGTCTGGGGCGACGGCGTGGTCGACAACCCGGCGGGCAGGACGATCAAGTCGGGCGACATCGTCGACTTCATTCCCTTCGCATCGCTGCTGGGCTGAATCGCATGAAAGTCCAGGTCCGTTATTTCGCCTCGGTGCGCGAGGCGCTTTCCAGCAGCGGCGAAGCCGTCGAGACGCGCGCCGAAACGCTGTCGGCCCTGCGCGACGAGCTCATCGGCAGGGGCGGCGCCTACGCCACCGCGCTTGCTCGCGGCAAGGCGGTGCGCATGGCGCTCGACCAGGTCATGAGCGACGAAGACGCGGCCCTGCGAGAAGGCTGCGAGGTCGCCTTCTTCCCGCCCGTCACGGGCGGTTGAGCCGGGCGTCCAGCGCCACGAGGCGCTCGCGCAGGCTGTCGGACGCACGGGTCATCGGCGAGCGCAGTTCGTCGCGCATTTCGCCGGCGTGGGCCAGAAGCGCCTTCACTGGACCGGGATTCGGCTCGGCGAACAGCAGCTCCACCAGCGGCTGCAGCGCCTGCCATTCGGCGCGGGCCTCCGCCAGCCGGTTGGCTGCCAGCAGCTTCACCAGTTGCACGAAACGGCGCGTCTGCACGTTGCCGCTGGCCGCGATGGCGCCCACGCCGCCTTCGGCCATGGTGCCGAAGATCTGGTGGTCCTCGCCCGTCAGCACCTGCAGCCGGCCATCGGCGATCACGGCGCGCGTCTTGGCCATGTCGCCGCCGCAGTCCTTGATGCCGCGGATGCGGGGATGCTCGGCCAGCGCCAGCAGCGTCTCGCGGGCGATGCTGACGCCCGTGCGGTAGGGAATGTCGTAGACCAGCACGGGCACCGAGCTGGCGTCGGCGATGGCATGGAACCATTCGAGCAGACCGGCCTGCGAGGGGCGAACATAGTGCGGCGCGGCCACCAGGAGGCCCGCCAGAGGGCGTTCGGAGAGCCTGCGTGCCCAGGCCGTGGCCTTGCCCAGGTGATAGCCGGAAATTCCCATCACGACCGGCAGGCCGCCGGCCGCGCCCAGCACCGTGTCGAGCACGGCCAGCTGCTCGGTCTCGTCGAGCGCGGCGGCCTCGCCGGTGGAGCCGCAGGGCACGAAGCCCGTCACGCCGTCGTCGGCAAGGCGCCGGACAAGCGCGGCGAGGGCGGTGTGGTCGACCGCGCCGTCGCGGAACGGAGTGACGAGGGCCACCCAGAAACCGGAAAAGTCGGGGGTGTCGGGGCTTGGTTGTTGTTGAGGCACGCGGGCTTCCTTTCAGGAATCGACCGATGGAAAGAACCATCGTCCGATGCGCGCGCAACCCGGGAGGGGCCAAAGCCTTCTGCAGGTTCCGTCGCTCATCCGACGACGGAACCTCGGCTCCGGTCAGACGAGCTTTGGTTTTTTGGCTTTGTTGCTGCTGCCTTGGCCTGCGCGGCGGCCTTCGGGGTGCGAAGGCACCGGGAAGAGCGTGGGCGTGGCAAGGCAGGGCATCGGCACAGTCTATCGCGATGCCACAATTCGGACATGAGCGTTGCGCGTGTTTCGATCCAGACGAACGATTTCGACCTCTCGCGGGAGGTCGCCACGTTGCGCGACGGCGACAAACGCGTGGGCGCCATTTGCAGCTTCGTCGGCACGGTGCGCGACCGCAACGACGGCAGCAGCGTCTCGTCGATGGAGCTGGAGCACTACCCCGGCATGACCGAGAAGGCCATCGAGGCCATGATCGACGAGGCCCACCGCCGCTTCGACATCCTGGGCGCCCGCGTGATCCATCGCGTCGGGCTGCTGCAGCCCGAAGACCAGATCATGATGGTGGCGGTGGTCTCGGCCCACCGCGGCCAGAGCTTCGAGGCCTGCGAGTTCCTGATGGACTACCTCAAGACCCAGGCGCCCTTCTGGAAGAAGGAGCAGACGCCCGAAGGCGCCCGCTGGGTCGATGCGCGCGTAGCCGACGACGCGGCCCTGGCGCGCTGGGGCATCAGCGCCCCGAACGCCTGAGAACCCTGTTCAGAGTGGCTTGAAGCCGCTCGATTGAATGATTTTTTCCCAGGTCTGCGTGTACGTGCGCACGCGCCCCGCGAACTGGCCCTGCGGCTCGTAGCCCACCGTCAGGCCCATCGTCGTGAGCTTCTGCTTCACGTCGGGCATGGCCAGTACCTTCTGCAGCGCGTCGCCGTACTTGTCGATGATCGGTTGCGGCGTGCCCACGGGCGCGAAGATGCCGTAGTAGGGCAGGTCCTCCAGGTTCGAGAAGCCCAGCTCGGTGAAGGTCGGCACGTTCGGAATCACCGCCTGCCGCTTGGAGCCGATGGAGGCCACGATGCGCACCTTGCCCGCCTTGTGGTTCTCGATGAAGTCTGGCACCGAGGCGATGCCCGCGGTGATCTGGTTGCCCAGCATGTCGGCCGTCATGGGCGCGCTGCCGCGGTAGGGCGCGGGCTGCACGTCGATCTTGTACTTGTCCGAGATCATCTTCACCAGGAACTCCGGAATCGAGGCCGGCGCCGGGATGCCGATGGTTTCCTTGCCGCCCTTCTGCGTGCGGACCCATTTCACGTACTCGTCGATGCTCTTGGCCGGCGTGCCGCCCGACACCGCCAGCACGTTGGCGAAGGTGGCGAAGCCGGCCACGGGCACGAAGTCGGTGGCGGGGTTGAAGCCCGGGTTCTTCACCACCTGCGGCAGGATCGAGATGGTGTGGTCGTGCGACAGGAACAGCGTGTGGCCGTCGGCCGGCGAAGACTTCAGCACCGTCGCCGCGATCTGCCCGCCTGCGCCGGCACGGTTCTCGACCACCACCGGCACGCCCAGCACGTCCTTGAGTTTTTCGCCCAGCGTGCGTGCAATGGCGTCGGTGCCGGCACCGGCGGGGAAGCCCACCAGCAGACGGATCGGCGTGCCGCTCTGCGCCTGGGCCGGTGCCAGCGCGGCACCCGACAGACCCAGCGCCAGCAGCATTTGCACCCCGAGCGACACGACATTGCGCCTTGAAAAGGACATGATGGACTCCAAAAACAGCAGAAGTGGAAAGAACAAGAAAAAGCCCCGCAAGCGTTTTCGCACTTGAAGGGACGGCCGACGTCCCTATTTTGAATGCAGGAATCAAGCCATGCGACAAGACAAACTCACCACCAAATTTCAGGAAGCACTGGGCGACGCGCAGTCGCTCGCACTGGGCAACGACAACGCCTACATCGAACCAGCCCACCTGCTGGTCGCGATGCTGCGCCAGGACGATGGCCCGCGCGCCCTGCTGGAGCGTGCCGGCGTCAACGTCCCGGGCCTGACGCAGGCGGCCGAGGCCGCCATCAAGAAGCTGCCGCAGGTGCAGGGCCACGACATCGTGCAGGTCGGCCCCGAGCTCGGCAAGCTGCTGCAGGCCACCGAGAAGGAAGCCATCAAGCGCAATGACCAGTTCATCGCCGGCGAACTCTTCCTGCTGGCGCTGGCCGACAGCAAGGCTGACATCGGCAAGATCGCCAAGGAAAACGGCCTGAGCCGCAAGTCGCTCGAGGCCGCCATCGACGCCGTGCGCGGCGGGCAGGGCGTGAACAGCGCCGACGCCGAAGGCCAGCGCGAAGCCCTCAAGAAATACACCCTCGACCTCACCGAGCGCGCCCGGCTGGGCAAGCTCGACCCGGTCATCGGCCGCGACGAGGAAATCCGCCGTGCCATCCAGGTGCTGCAACGCCGCACCAAGAACAACCCCGTGCTCATCGGCGAACCCGGCGTGGGCAAGACCGCCATCGTCGAAGGCCTGGCGCAGCGCATCGTTGCGGGCGAAGTGCCCGATTCGCTCAAGGGCAAGCGCGTGCTGTCGCTCGACATGGCCGCGCTGCTGGCCGGTGCCAAGTTCCGCGGTGAATTCGAAGAGCGCCTGAAGACCGTGCTCAACGAGCTTGCGAAGGACGAAGGCCAGACCATCGTCTTCATCGACGAGCTGCACACCATGGTCGGCGCCGGCAAGGCCGAGGGCGCCATGGACGCGGGCAACATGCTCAAGCCGGCGCTCGCGCGCGGCGAGCTGCACTGCGTGGGCGCCACCACGCTCGACGAGTACCGCAAGTACATCGAGAAAGACGCCGCCCTGGAGCGCCGCTTCCAGAAGATCATCGTGGGCGAGCCAAGCGTGGAGGCCACCATCGCCATCCTGCGCGGCCTGCAGGAGAAGTACGAAGTGCACCACGGCGTGCAGATCACCGACCCGGCCATCGTGGCCGCGGCGGAGTTGAGTGACCGCTACATCACCGACCGCTTCCTGCCCGACAAGGCCATCGACCTGATCGACGAGGCCGCGGCCAAGATCAAGATCGAGATGGACTCCAAGCCCGAGGTCATGGACCGCCTCGACCGCCGCCTCATCCAGCTGCAGATCGAGCGCGAAGCCGTGCGCCGCGAGAAGGACGAGGCCTCGCAGAAGCGCCTCGGCCTGATCGAGGACGAGATCGAGAAGCTGCAGAAGGAGATCGCCGACTACGACGAGATCTGGCAGGCCGAGAAGGCCCAGGCCCAAGGCAGCGCGCAGGTGCGCGAAGACGTGGACAAGATCAAGTTCCAGATCGAGGAATGGAAGCGCAAGGGCGACTTCAACAAGGTCGCCGAGCTGCAATACGGCCAGCTGCCGGCGCTCGAGAAGCGCCTGAAGGAAGCCGAGGCCAGCGAGGCCACCAAGGGCAAGTCCAGCGCGCCCACGCTGCTGCGCACGCAGGTCGGTTCGGAAGAAATCGCCGAGGTCGTGGCTCGTGCCACCGGCATCCCGGTCGCCAAGCTGATGCAGGGCGAGCGCGACAAGCTGCTCGTGATGGAAGACAAGCTGCACGAGCGCGTGGTCGGCCAGGACGAGGCCATCGGCGCGGTCGCCAACGCGATTCGCCGCTCGCGCTCGGGTCTTTCAGATCCGAACCGCCCGACCGGCTCGTTCCTGTTCCTCGGCCCCACGGGCGTCGGCAAGACCGAGCTGTGCAAGGCGCTCGCGGGCTTCCTGTTCGACAGCGAAGACCACCTGATCCGCATCGACATGAGCGAGTTCATGGAGAAGCATTCGGTCGCACGCCTGATCGGCGCGCCGCCGGGCTACGTGGGCTACGAGGAGGGCGGCTACCTCACGGAAGCCGTGCGCCGCAAGCCCTACAGCGTGGTGCTGCTCGACGAGGTCGAGAAGGCCCACCCCGACGTGTTCAACGTGCTGCTGCAGGTGCTCGACGATGGCCGCCTCACGGACGGCCAGGGCCGTACCGTGGACTTCAAGAACACCGTGATCGTGATGACGAGCAACATCGGCTCGCCCATCATCCAGGCCATGGTGGGCAAGCCCTCGGAAGAGATCAAGGAAGCGGTGTGGGACGAGCTGAAGAACTACTTCCGCCCCGAGTTCCTGAACCGCATCGACGAGACGGTCGTGTTCCATGCGCTCGACGCGAAGAACATCGAATCGATCGCCGCGATCCAGCTCAAGGTGCTGCAGGCGCGGCTCGCGAAGATGGACCTGGGCCTGGAGGTGTCGCCGGCGGCGCTGGCGGAGATCGCCAAGGTCGGCTTCGATCCGGTGTTCGGCGCGCGTCCGCTGAAGCGCGCGATCCAGCAGCGCATCGAGAACCCGCTGTCGAAGCTGCTGCTCGACGGAAGCTTCGGGCCGAAGGACACGATCGAGGTCACGACCGACCCGATCCAGTCGCCCGGCCAGTTCGCCTTCCGAAAGGCGGGGGAACCAACGGCGGTCGCTTCGGCCTAAAGTCGGATGATGAACTTCGTAATACGCGTCATTCTTCTGCTCCTGGGGCTGGTTTTCGCGGCCAGCCTGGCTGTTGCGGTCATGCTGCTGGCGGCCGTCTGGGGCGTTCGCTACGCCTGGGGGCGCCTCACGGGCAAGCCCGTGACGCCCTGGATGGCTTCGATGGGTGGGCGTTTCAACCCCCGCTCGGGCTTCGACCGATTTCGCAATGCGGCACAGCCCGCCGAGCCGACTGCTGCCGACGTTGCCAACGCCCGGGCACGCGGCGAATCGGTGGAGCGACCGGTGCGCATCCGCGGCAGCGCCAGCGACGTGACCGACGTTTCGCCGAAATCGGTCTCTCCGCGCGGCTGACCGGCCGCCGTCCGGCGCTATTTCGGGCGCGACAGCCGGTCGCTCCGTTCGCCGTCAGAATCGTCCTCCTGGAGCCGCGGCTCGCCAGCCGCGGCTTTTTGCTTTCATCCAGGAGAGACATCCAATGACTTCGCGCGACATCTTCGTGGTCGGCACCGCCCGCACCGCCATCGGCACCTTCGGCGGCTCGCTGAAGGACGTGCCCAACACCCAGCTTGCCACCACCGCCGTCAAGGCCGCCATCGAGCGCAGCGGCGTCGCGGCCGATGCCATCGGCCACGTGGTCATGGGCAACGTGATCCCCACCGACGTGAAGGACGCCTACCTGAGCCGCGTGGCGGCCATCGACGCGGGCTGCCCCATCGAGACGCCGGCCTTCAACGTCAACCGCCTCTGCGGTTCGGGCCTGCAGGCCATCGTGTCGGCGGCGCAGGCCATCGCTTTGGGCGACTGCGACATCGCCATCGGCGGCGGCTCGGAGTCGATGAGCCGCGGTCCGTACTTCGACACCTCGGCGCGCTACGGCGCGCGCATGGGCGATGCGGTGCTGGTCGACTACATGCTCGGCATCCTCCACGACCCGTGGGAGAAGATCCACATGGGCATCACGGCCGAGAACGTGGCCGCGCGCTATGGCATTACGCGCGATCAGATGGACGAGCTGGCGGTGAGCAGCCAGCAGCGCGCGGCGGCTGCCATCGCGGCGGGCCGCTTCAAGGAGCAGATCGTTCCGGTCGAGGTGAAGACGCGCAAGGGCGTCGTGCTCTTCGACACCGACGAGCACGTGCGCGCCGACACCACCGTCGAGACGCTGTCGAAGATGAAGCCCGCGTTCAAGAAGGACGGCCTGGTCACCGCCGGCAACGCCTCGGGCATCAACGACGGCGCGGCTGCCGTGGTGCTGGCCAGCGGCGAGAGCGTCAAGGCGCGCGGCCTGAAGCCGCTGGCGCGCCTTGTCGGCTATGCGCACGCCGGCGTCGAGCCCGCGTACATGGGCATCGGCCCGGTGCCGGCCACGCGCAAGGTGCTGGAGCGCACCGGCCTGAAGGTGAGCGACTTCGATGTGATCGAGTCGAACGAAGCCTTCGCGGCGCAGGCCTGCGCGGTCATCAAGGAGCTGGGCTTCGATCCGGCCAAGGTGAACCCGAACGGTTCCGGCATCTCGCTGGGCCACCCGGTGGGCGCGACCGGCGCGATCATCACGACGAAGGCGATCGCCGAGCTGCAGCGCACTGGCGGTCGCTATGCGCTGGTCACGATGTGCATCGGCGGCGGGCAGGGCATCGCGGCCGTCTTCGAACGCGTCTGAGCCGCATGCTCCGTCCGCCTGTCCTGATCGACCCTGACGAGGTCGACTTCAGCGCCATCCGGGCGCAGGGCGCGGGCGGGCAGAACGTCAACAAGGTGTCGAGCGCGGTGCACCTGCGCTACGACATCCACGCGAGCTCGCTGCCGGCCGACGTGAAGGAACGGCTGCTCGCGCTGCGCGACAGCCGCATCACGCAGGAAGGTGTGTTCGTGCTCAAGGCGCAGCAGTACCGCACGCAGGAGATGAACCGTGCCGACGCGCTCGCGCGCCTGCAGGCGGTGGTCGACAGCGTGGCCGTCGCTCCTCGCGTGCGGCGCGCGACCAAGCCCACCTACGGCTCGAAGCAGCGCCGGCTCGAAGGCAAGAGCCAGCGCTCGCAGATCAAGAGCCTGCGCGGGCCGGTTCGGGACTGAGCGTTCCGGCACCGCCGCGCAGCCGGCGAATCTGCAGGCCGACGCCGATCAGGTACAGCACGAACAGCACGCCCGTGATCGCCTTGAGCTCCGGCACGTCGGCATTCGGCAGCAGCGGGGCGCCGAGCGGCAGGCGCGTGAGCGTTTCGGTGAAGGCCGGGATCCAGTGGAACAGGAAGCTCGCCGAGAACGCGATGGCCTCCACGTAGCGCGCCCACTTGCCGAAGAGCACGCCACGCCCGGCGAGCGCGCCCACGGCCAGCGCGAGCAGCGTGATGATGCCCAGCGCATGCGGCTTGCCGAAGCCGCCGTGCTGGAAGATGCCGAAGCCCGTGAGGCAGGTCAGCACGGTGGTCCACACGAAGAGCCGGCCCAGCCCGGTGCGCATCGTGATTTCCTTGTAGCGGAACAGGGCCAGGAGCCCCGCGACGACGGCGATCAGGCTGATCGCGGTGTGAACGATACCCAGGGACGTGAGCCCCAGCCATCCTGTCGGTGCCATGCGGACCTCCTCGTGATCGTGGTGCGGCATTCTGGCGCTTTGTTTCAAATTTGCCGAATCTGGGATGAATTGAGTGCCAAAGGCCCTGCTTTACGGGTCTGAAACATCTCCCAAGCACAATCGTATTCATGAGAAGAGTTCTCTTTCCGCGTGCGAGGCTTGCTGCAGCGCTCCTTTTGGTGCCGCTGGCCGCGCTGCTGAGCGCCTGTGGCCCGGGCGTGGCCGGGCCGGTGCAGAGCACCGCCGCGGCGCCCGAGCTCAAGTGGGAAGAGCTGATCCCCAAGAGCTGGGACCCCACCAGGCGCTACCGCAACATCAGCCTCGAAGCCCTACGCGACAACGATCCGCGCGCGATCCAGATGCTCGACGAGATGCGCGCCGTCTGGGACAACGCGCCGGTCAACGTAGCGCTCGATGGCAAGGCGGCCAAGCTCGCCGGTTTCGTCGTCCCGCTGGACAACACGCAGGAGGGCATCCGCGAATTCCTGCTGGTGCCGTACTTCGGCGCCTGCATCCATACCCCGCCGCCGCCCGCCAACCAGATCGTGCGCGTGGTCGCGGCCTCGACCGTGAAGGGCCTGCACGCGATGGACACGGTGTACGTCAGCGGCACGCTGAAGGCGGCGCGCTACTCGTCGGCGGACATGGGCGTGAGCGGCTACGAGATCAAGTCGGCCGCGGTCGAGCGCTTCGTGCCGAAGCAGCCGCAGTGAGCGGCCGTGCTCAGCCGCCCATGCGGCGAGACAGGAAATCCAGGAACGACGTGATGCGCGCCGACAGCTGCGTGTTGCGGTAGTACACGGCATTCACCGGCTGGCGCACGTCCGCCGTCTCCTTCGCCAGCACCTGCACCAGCGCGCCGCTTTCGCGGTCGGCGCCCGTCATGAAGTCCGACAGGCAGACGATGCCCACGCCTGCCAGCGCCAGCTGGCGCAGCGTTTCGCCGCTCGAAGCCACCAGCGTGGGCGCGATGTTCCATTCGTCGCCGTGCACGCCGCGCAGGGGCCATCGGTTCAGCGATTCGGGTTGCGTGAAGCCCAGCAGCGTGTGGTCGGCCAGGTCGGCCACCTTGCGCGGCTTGCCGTGCGCCTCGAGATACGCCGGGCTCGCGAGCACGCGCAGCCGGTGCGTGCCGAGCGGGCGCGCATGCAGCGTGGAGTCGCGCAGCGGGCCGATGCGGATCGCGATGTCGGTGCGGCGCTCCAGCAGGTCGATAGGCAGGTCGTCGGTGTCGAGCTCGAGGCTGATCTGCGGATAGAGGCTGCGGAACTCGGGCACCAGCGGCACGATGGCATGAAGCATGAAAGGCGAGGCCGCGTTCACGCGCAGCCGGCCCGCAGGCTGCTGGCGGCGCGCGGCCATGTGCTCCTCGGCGTCGTCGATGGCATCGAGGATCGCGCGCGTGCGCTGCAGGAAGGCCGCGCCTTCCTCCGTGAGTTCGAGCCGCCGCGTGGTTCGGCGAAGCAGCGTGGTGTCGAGCTTCTGCTCGAGCCGGCTCAGCGCGCGGCTGATGCCCGAGACGGTCTGCGACAGCTGCTCCGACGCGGCCGTGATCGAGCCCGTGTCCACCACCGTGCGGAACGCGACGAGTTCTTCGATGGTGGTCTTCATGGGGGCTGGCGCGTCAGGCGGCGGCTTCATGCTCCGCAGGCACCTCGACGCGCGGCATCAGTGCAGCGAGCGCCTCGCCGTCGGTGCGATAGCTGAACAGCATCGGCCCCGGCGCCAGCAGCCCGGCGCTTTCCAGCACCTGCATCGCGGGCAGCTTCATCCCGCTCAGGTGAAGGCGGATGCCCTTGGATTCCATCATCCGGCGGATCGAACCGAACACTTCGGCGCCGGTGATGTCGATGCGGTTGATGGGCTGCGCGAACAGGCACACGTCGGTGAGCCCGGGCTGCTCAGCCACTGCCACCGTGAGCGCGCGTTCGAGCGTGGAGGCGGAGGCGAAGTCGAGTTCGGCGTCCATGCGCAGCGCATAGAGATTCGGCGCCAGCGGCGGCAGCTTCCACAGGTGGCGGTCGCGCAGGCTGCCGTCGGGGTGCAGGCCCACCTCGATGATGCGCGGGTGCAGGTGCCGGTACATGTAGTGCGCCAGGGCGGCCAGCAGCCCGCCGAGCACGCCCCAGTAGATGCTGGGCGCGGTCGCGATGGTCAGCACGAAGGTGCCGAAGGCGATGCCCGCCTCGATGCGCGAGATGCGCCACAGCGCGGTGAAGCTCGCCGGCTTCACCAGCCCGAGGATGGCCGTGACCACCACTGCCGCCAGCACCGCCTGCGGCACGTGATAGAGCAGCGGCATCAGCCACAGCAACGCACCGGCCACCACGACCACGCTGAAGAGCGTCGCCCAGCCGGTCTGCGCGCCCGCGTACAGCGTGATGGCCGAACGCGAGAAGGACGAGCTGGTGGGAAACGCACCCGTGAAGCCCGATGCCAGCTTGGCCAGGCCCTGGCCGATCAGGTCCTGGTTTTCGTTCCAGAGCGTGCCGGCGCGCGCGTTGTCGACCTTGGCGCTGGACGCCGTCTCGAGAAAGCTCACCAGCGTGATCATCAGCGCCGGCAGCACCAGCGCGCTGAAGGTGCTCAGCGGCAGCAGGCCGGGCCAGTAGAACGAGGGCAGGCCCGAGGGCAGCGTGCCCACCACCGCGCCGCCGCGCAGCGCGTAGTCGACGAGCCAGCTGATGGCGGCCGCGCCGGCCACCAGCGCCATGGTGGTCGGAAAGCGCGGCAGCAGGCGCTTGCCCAGCCACAGCACCGCAATGCTGCCGAGGCCGAATGCGATGGCCACGAGGTCGGGCAGCGGCCCGCCCTGCAGCACCTGCGGAATGGTCCGCCCGGTGAAGCCCAGCAATGCCGGCAGCTGTGAAATGGCGATCAGCACCGCCGCGCCCTGCGTGAAGCCGATGAGCACCGGCGAGTTCACCAGCCGCAGCAGCCAGCCGAAGCGCCCGGCGCCCAGCACGATCTGGATCGCGCCCGACATCAGCGTGAGCCACACCGCCATCGCCACCCACTCGGCGCTGCCCGCCACGGCCAGCGGCGCGAGCGAGGCGCCGACCAGCAGGCTGGTAAGCGCCGTGGGCCCCACCGACAGCCGCTGCGACGAGCTGAACATCACCGCGATCAGCGCCGGGAACAGCGCCGCGTACACGCCGGTGACCAGCGGCATGCCCGCCAGCGCCGCATAGGCCACGCCCTGCGGAATGACCATCAGCGCCACGGTGATGCCGGCCATCGCCTCGTTGCGCAGCAGCGCTGCGGAAGGACGGGGCCAGGCCAGGCAGGGAACCCAGCGGGACAGGCGCTGGCGCAGGGAGGGAGAGGGGGCAGCCGGGGTCATGGATGTTTGCGGGCGCACGGGAGAGAACTGCAGGCACATGCGCGGTGCGCCGCGCGGGAGCGATGCGGAATGCGGGGCGAGGTCAGGTCAGATCAGTGAAGTGGCGTTCTTGAGCACGTAGTCGCAGGCCTTTTCCTTGACCTTCGACGACAGGCCCTTGAAGTTCAGCGACTTGCCGTCGCCGCCCTGCAGCAGGCCCTTGGCGCCGCTGGCGAAGCCGGTCTCCTGCTTCTTCTGCCCGGTGATCTTGGCGAGCAGCTTGTCCTTCACCGAGGCGGCGTCGCCGCCCAGGTAGTTGTTCTTCACGCAGTACTGCAGCACGCCGGCCGCGTTGCCCATGGTGCTGGTGCCGATGGCCGGCATCTTGAAGCCAAGGCTGCTGCCCAGGTTGCCGAGAGCCGATCCGCCTGTGCTGCTGCCTGCGCCGCCTTGCGAGTTGGCGGTGGCCGCCTCGCCGGCCTTTTCCTTCAGCTGGTCGAGCAGGTTGTTGGCTTGTGCCGAGGCGCCTGCGGCGAGCAGCGCCAGGGCGATGAGGGTGGAACGGGCGTGCATGTTGTCCTCCTGTCGGTAGCGTGGTGGAAAGCGGCCACCAGCATAACGGAGACGCCGGGGCGAGGCCCCGGCTGCAGTCGCCCTCGCGCCTGTGCTTACTTCGAACGCGGCGGGCGCTTTTCGAGCAGGGGCGCGCTGGTGCCTTGCACGCCGACCAGGCCGAGCACCGTCACCAGCGAGTTCTGCGCGCCCTTCCAGCCGTCGGTCACGTCGATCCACTCGCTGAGCGCGTGGAAGCCGCCGGTCTTGCCGCCGCCGCCGATGATGATGGCCGGGATGCCCAGCGACATCGGCACGTTGGCGTCGGTGCTCGCGCCGGTCAGCAGCGTCTTGTGGCCGAAGGCCGCGTTCGAGCGCGTGGCGGCCTCGACGATCACCGTGTCAGACTGCGTGCGGCCGCCCGGACGGTCGCCGATGAGCTTGGTGCTCACGCTCAGCGTGTTGACGTTCCAGCGCTTGTTCTCCTCGACCACGGCTTCGTCGATGGCGGCCAGTATCTTCTTCTCGGTCTCGAGCAGCGGCGCCATTTCGTCTGAGCGGATGTCGACCGCCATGCGCGCGTCGGGCGCGATGGTGTTCACCGAAGTGCCGCCACCGACCGTGCCGACCGTGAACGTCGTCTTGGGGAAGCTCGGCGTGCGGATGTCGGCGATCTTCGCGATGGCGCGGCCCATGCCGTGAATGGCGCTGGGCACCTGGCCGAAGGCGCCGTAGCTGTGGCCGCCGGGGCCCTTGAAGGTCACTTCGTAGCGGTGGCTGCCCGTGCCCAGCATCAGCACCGTGCCGTCGGCCGCCGGCTCCAGGCCGACCATGCCGTCGATGTCGAGGTTGTCGCGAAAGATCGCCTTGATGCCGCGCAGGTTGCCGAGCTCTTCCTCGCCCACGTTGCCCACGATGAGCAGGTCGCCCACGGTCTGGATCTTGTTGTCGTTCAGCACCTTGAGCCACGACAGCAGCACCGACAGGCCGCGCGTGTCGTCGGAGATGCCGGGCGCGTAGAGCTTGCCGTCGCGCTCCTTCACCTTCACGTCGGTGCCGGCGGGGAACACGGTGTCGAGGTGGGCGGAGATCAGCAGCTTCGGCCCGTTGCCCGTGCCCTTGCGCAGGCCGACCACGTTGCCTTCGGCGTCGATCTTCGCGTCCGTGAGGCCCAGCGCCTTCATGCGGGCCAGGAAGGCCTCGGCGCGCTTCTGCTCCTTGAAGGGCGGGGCCTCGATCTCGGTGAGCATCTTCAGGTCCTCGACCGAGCGGTCGTGGTCGGCCTTCACGGCCTCCAGCAGCTTCTGGATCGCGGGCGAGGCCATCAGCTGGGTGTAGGCCTTGTCCACTTCGGGCCGCACCTGCGTCGGCGTGGCGGCGACGGAGCCGCCCTGGGCATGGGCGATGCCGGTGGCCGCGGCGGCCAGGGCAAAGACGATCGAGGCGAGCGGGGCGAGGCGAAGCGGCGCGTGACGAGGCATGGTGCGGGGATGTCCTTGTATTTGAGGCGAACCAGGTCGAGGTGAACGGCGCCGCGGAAGCTGGCCGGGTGCGGCGTCGTCGTCAGCAATTCTTATGGCTGTGTTAGGCGCGCGCTCTGGTTTAATCTTCCGCGTTGTCAGTTTTTCTAACGAAGCTCCCATGCGCCGCCACATTCCCAGCACCCGAGCGCTGCTGATCTTCGACGCGGTGGCCCGCCACCACGGCGTCGGCAAGGCCGCCGAGGAGCTGTGCCTCACGCACAGCGCAGTGAGCCAGCAGCTGCGGCTGCTGGAGGAGCAGATCGGCGTGCGGCTCGTGCAGCGCACCGCGCGCGGCACCGAGCTCACCGAGGCCGGGCGGCGTTATCACGGGCAGATTTCCGGCGACCTGCTGCGGCTGCAGAACCACACGCTGGAGGCCATGGCGCAGCGCGCCGACGGCCTGCGCCTGCTGGTGGGCGCCGTGCCGGTGCTGGCCGAGGGCTGGCTCACGCCGCGGCTGCCCGAGTTCGTCTCGCGGAATCCGGGCTGCAGCCTGCACCTGCAGGTGTTTCCGACGCATCTCTACATGGAGGACCAGCCCTTCGACGTGGGCGTGCAGTACGACGACGCCGTATGGCCGGGCGCGAATGCGCAGCCGTTGATGGGCGAATCCTGCGTCGCGGTGTGTTCTCCCCAGGCGAAGGGGCGTGCGGCCATGGCTCGGGGAGACTTCCGCGCGGCACAGCTGCTGCAACTGCGCACGCGCATGGGGGCGTGGGAGGAGTGGTTCGGGCAGGTCCCGAACCTGCGCGCGCCGGACAACCTGGTGGCGGGGCACCGCTTCGACCTCTTCTCGTCGCTGGTTGCGGCGGTGCGGGCGGACCTCGGCGTGGGGCTCGTGCCCGACTACTTCGTGGAGCGCGAACTGCGTTCGGGCGAACTGGTGCTGGCCTGCCCGCACCGTGCGCCCTCGAGCCGGGGCTACAGCGTGTTCGTGGCGCCAAGCCGCACGGACGACCCGCTGGTCGGCGCCTTCGTGGCATGGCTGCGCGCGGCGGCCGCGCCGCCAGTGCAGGCGGTGGCCGCCTAGGCGCGCTTGAAAAGCAGCACCGAGTTCGTGCCGCCGAAGGCGAACGAGTTGCTGACGGCGGCTTCGAGCGACGGTGCTGCCGCGTCGTCCTGCGTCACGAGGTTGAGCTGGCAGTCGGGGTCGATCTCGCGGCAGTTCGCGTTGGGCGGCAGCTGCCGCTGGTTCAGCGCCAGCACGGTGACGAGCGCCTCGATGGCGCCCGCCGCACCGAGCATGTGGCCATGCAGCGCTTTGGTGGAGCTCACGCGCAGCGCGTCGAGATCGTCGCCCCACACCTCGGCCAGCGCGTTGCGCTCGACCACGTCGCCGATGCGCGTTGCCGTGCCGTGGGCGTTGCAGTAGCCCACGTCGCGCGGCTGCAGTCCGGCCGTGCGCAACGCGGCGCGCAGCGCGCGGGCCTGGCCCGGCGAGTCGGGCTTGGTGAGATGGGTGGCATCGCTGCTCAGGCCCCAGCCGGCCAGCGTGGCGTAGCTGCGGGCGCCGCGCGCGCGTGCGCGTTCTGCCGATTCGAGGATCAGGAAGGCCGCCCCTTCACCGAGCACGAAGCCGCTGCGGTCGGTGGCGAAGGGCCGCACCGCGCCGGCAGCCTCGCCGGGCTGGAAGCTGGCCAGCGTCTGCATGGCCTGCCAGGCCACCACCACGCCCGGCACGATCAGCGCCTCGCTGCCGCCGGCAATGGCGAAGTCGACTTCGCCGCGCTGCACGGCCTTGGCCGCCTCGGCGATCGCGACCGACGACGAGGCGCAGGCGACCGAATAGGTGAGCACCGGGCCCTGCACGCCCTGGCGCATTGCCACATGGGCGGCCGGTGCGTTGGGCATGAAGGCGGGAATGGTGAGCGGCGACACGCGGCCGTTGCCGCGGTAGGCCGCCTCGAGTGCCGCGGCTCCGCCCATGCCGCAGCCGGAGAAGACGCCGACGCGCTCGGGGTCGGCATCTGAAACGGCCAGGCCCGCGTCGCGCATCGCCAGGTCGGCGGCGGCCACGGCCAGCTGGCTCACGCGGTCGACGCCGGCGAGCTGCAGCTTGGTGAACCAGCGGGTTTCGTCGAATGCCGCGGTGGCCGCGGCGGCCGGCTTGGGCAGGTCGGGAAAGACGGGCTGTATGGCGGAGCGGCCCTGCAGCAGGGCCTGGAACAGGGCGCCGGGTTCGTCGCCATGCGGTGCGACGACACCCAGCCCGGTGACTGCGACCTCGTGGTTCACGCGGCTTTCGCGGCCCTGACCTTGTCGACCAGCAGCGCGAGTTCGGCCAGGGTGTCGATGCTCGCGTCCTCGTCGGGCATGGTGATGCCGAAATGGTCTTCGATGGCGAACAGAAACTCGGCGAGGGCCAGCGAATCGAGTCCGCCGGTTTCACGCATGGAGGCGTGAGGGTCGAGCTTCGACGGTTCGATGCCGTACTTCTCGTGGATCAGGTCCTGCAATTCCTTCAGCGAACTCATCGTGCAATGCCTGTCGTCGTGTGCCGTCCGATCGATCGCCGCCCTGTGCGGTCCTTGAGTCAATCGATCCCTTCCTCGTCGGCCAGTGGTGAGTGGTCAGTGTTTACGGATGATATCCGCTCCCACGCAAGGGGAATCCCTGCGCTCGCGCGCGCCCGGCCGCCAGCGCATCGAGGGTAGGGCGAACGCCATACCCAGCAGCGCCCCGGCCGCCACGTCGAGCGCCACGTGCTGCTTGACCGCCAGCGTCGAATAGGCGATGGCGGCGAACCAGGCCCAGTTCAGCACACGCCAGAAGGCCGGCGTGCGCGCCTCGCGCAGCACGTCCTCGATGCGGATGGCGGTGAAGATGGCCACCGCCACGTGCATCGACGGGCAGGCGTTGCCCGCCGCGTCCACGCCCTGCAGCATCGCGAAGCCCGGGTAGCCGGAGACGTCGATGGCCAAAGGGGGTATCTGGGTCGGCCAGAAGTAGAAGATGCCCAGGCCGGTGATGCACAGCCCCCCGATCCACAGCCCGTAGACCACCAGTTCGCGGAAGGTGAGCTGCAGCCCCGGCGCGATGCCCACGTACACCCAGAGCGAGAGGTACGGGCCCAGCAGGAAGGCCTGGAACGGGATCAGGTGGTCCAGCGGCGTCAGCGGCATCACGACGATCGGGAACGACGGATTGCGCAGCAGGTGGAAGTAGCCGATGAAGAACAGCCACGTGAAGACCGTGGTGCCGACCGCCTTCAGCAGGAAATGGCGGCGCACGCGCAGCCAGATGTCGGCGGTCCATGTGGGCGGCCTGGCGCCGGATGCTGCGTTCAGGGAGATCGGTGAGTGCATGGTGTTTGTCGGCCGCCGATCTTGCCAGAGCGCCGTGAAGCACCCGCCGCTGCGTCGCCGTGTCAGGCGGGCGCGGGCCGCTTGCGGTGCTGGAACGAGGTGGGCGAGCGGCCTGTGGCGGCCTTGAACATCGCGCAGAAGGCGCTGTCGGTGGCGTAGCCGCTGGCGGCGGCCACCTGGCTCACCGCCATGCCGCGCGCCAGCAGCGGCAGCGCGTGCGCCATCACGGCCTGCTGGCGCCACTGCTGCCAGCTCATGCCGAGCTGGTCGCGGAACAGGCGCGCCACCGTGCGCTCGCTGGCGCCGATGGCGGCGGCGCGCTCGGCCAGCGTGGCGCGGTCGGCCGGGTTGCGCAGCAGCGTCTCGCAGAGCTGGCGCAGGCGCTTGTCGGTGGGCAGCGGCACGTCGATGCGGATCTGCGTGGCGCGCTCCAGCTCGTCGACCAGCAGCGGCGCGATCATGCGTTCGCGCTGCGGCGCATGCGCGTCGGCCGGCGGCAGGCCGTCGGGCGTGGTGTCGAGCGCCAGCATCAGCGCGCGCAGCAGGGGGCTGATCTCGAGCACCTCGCACTTCTCCCACGAGGGCGCGATCCAGGCGTGCAGGTAGACGGTGCGCAGTTCAGCGTCTTCGATGAGCGTGATGCTGTGCGGCATGTTGGCCGGCACCCAGAGCGCCCGCGAGGGCGGCACGATGTAGCTGCCGTCCTGCGTGCTCAGGCGGATCACGCCGCGCGTGGAAAAGGTGAGCTGCGGCCACGGGTGCTCGTGCAGCTCGACGAGCGTGTCGGCGCTCAGGAAATGCTCCTTGGCGCGCAGCGGCCGCACCGCGTCGGGGGCGTAGAGGTGCGGCGTGAGGGAGGCAACGCTGTTGATCGGGGTGGGCCCGCGCAGCCTGGCGGCGGACGCGGCGCTCCTTGGGGGGGATGAGGCGGCGCTTGGCATGGTTTCGACAAATGTTGTCGCTGTATCGCCATTCTGCCGCTTCCCCGCCGCATAGCATCGGTGCCCGCCCCGTTTTTTTGTAGCAATCCATGTCTTCAACCTCGCCCACGAGCGCCGCTTCCTCCTCCCCCCAGACAACCCTGCGCACCGACGCCAAGCTCATCGGACTGGTCGGCCTGGCCCATGCGGTCAGCCACTTCAGCCAGCTCATCCTGGCGCCGCTGTTCCCGTGGCTGAAGGACGCGTTCAACGTGAGCTACGTCGAGCTGGGCGCTGTGCTCACCGTGTTCTTCGTGGTCTCGTGCATCGTGCAGGCGGCTTCGGGCTTCATCGTGGACAAGCTGGGGCCGCGGCCGGTGCTGTTCGTCGGACTCGGGGCGCTGGGGCTGGCGGCCTTCGGCTACTCGGTGGCCCAGAGCTACTGGATGCTGCTGGTGTGCGCGGTGATCGGTGGCATCGGCAACGGCGTGTTCCACCCGGTGGACTACACGCTGTTCAACCGCAAGGTCGCGCCGACCCGCCTGGGCCATGCCTACAGCGTGCACGGCATCACGGGCAGCCTGGGCTGGGCGCTGGCGCCGGCCTTCGTGGTGCCGATCGCCATCGCCTTCTCGTGGCGCGTGGCGCTGGCTTCGGCCGGCGCGGTGGCGTTGCTGGTGCTGCTGGTGCTGTGGATCTACCGCAGCGTGCTGTCGCTCGACGCGGCGGCCGTGCACAAGGCCACGGGGCAGGGCGAGCACGCACCCGCCGGCGGCGAGTTCGACTTCCTGCGCATCCCGGCCGTGTGGATGTGCTTCGGTTTCTTCTTCTTCTATGCCGTGGTGATCAGCGTGGTGCAGACCTTCGCGCCCGTGGCCGCGGGGCACCTGCACGCCGTGCCGGTGGCGCTGGTGGCGGTGTGCCTCACGGTCTACATGGTGGCGAGCGCCGCGGGCATGGTGGTGGGCGGCTTCCTGGCTTCCGATCCCTCGCGCTGCGAGCGCATCGTGGGCGTGGGCTTCGGCGTCGCCGCTGCGCTGGCTCTCGCGCTGGCCTTCGCCGACTTTCCGCCGATCGTGGTGCCGGTGCTCTTCGGTGCCATGGGCTTCGTCTCGGGTGTCGCGGGCCCGTCGCGCGACCTGCTGGTGAAGAAATCGACCCCGCCCAATGCGACCGGGCGCGTCTACGGCGTGGTGTACGCCGGCCTCGACATCGGACAGGCCGTGGCGCCGCTGGTGTTCGGTCGGCTCATGGACCACGGCCAGTACACCAGCGTGATCGTGGGCCTGGCGCTGGTGCAGGGCGTGCTGATCGCCAGTGCCTTCAACGTGCGTCGCGTGCGGCGCACGGCGCTGGTGGTGCCGGCCTCCGCCTGAGTCTGCGGCCCACGCGGCTGAACGAAGTGCGGTCGATATCATCGACCGCATGCAAGCCTTGTATGTCTATGTGGTCGCCGGCGCTGTGCTGGCGGGTTTCGTGCAGGGCCTGTCGGGCTTTGCGTTCGGCCTGGTGGCGATGTCCGTCTGGGCGTGGACGCTGGAGCCCCAGCTTGCCGCCGTGCTCGCCTTGTTCGGGGCGCTGACGGGGCAGGTGATTGCCGCGGTCACCGTGCGGCGCTCCTTCGACAAGAGCGTTCTCTGGCCCTTCGTGCTCGGCGGGCTGGTCGGAGTGCCGTTCGGCGTTTGGCTGCTGCCGCACCTCGATCTTGTCGTCTTCAAGCTTTGTCTCGGTGTGCTGCTGGTGCTGTGGTGCCCGGCGATGCTGATGTCGCAGCATCTGCCGAAGGTCGAGTTCGGCGGGCGCGCGGCTGATGCTGTGGCCGGTGCCATCGGGGGAGCGATGGCGGGCATCGGAGGGTTCTCGGGGACCATTCCTACGCTGTGGTGCACGTTGCGTGGGTTTCAGCGGGATACGCAGCGGGCTGTGATCCAGAACTTCAATTTGTCGATGTTGCTGGTGGCGTTCGGGATTCACGTTTTCAGCGGGAATATCGGGCGGGCTGTTGTGCCTTTGCTGGGGGTTGTTGCGCTGGCTGTTGCTGTGCCTGTTTTGTTGGGGGCTCGGCTTTATATCGGGATCAGTGAGGTGGCGTTTCGGAAGGTTGTGTTGGGGTTGTTGACGGCTTCCGGGGTGGCTTTGTTGGCTTCTGCTGTTCCTGCACTGTTGGCTCGTGGCTGAGGTTTTTTTGGGTGTTTGCTTCCCGGGGCCGGGAGTTCCGCCCGGCGGCGGACCTACTTTCTTTTGCTTCGCCAAAAGAAAGTAGGCAAAGAAAAGGCGACCCCACTGTCTGCGACCCCTTCGCTGCGCTACGGGGCAACCTGTGGTGCTCGCGTTTCGCGGGGTCTCGCAGAACTCGCTTCGCTCAAACAGCTGCGAGCCCTTGTCCGCGAAACGCTGCGCTCCTCGGCGCAGCCAGAGGGGAGTGGATACGCACGGGCCTTTGCTTCGCTCGGCCCCCAAGGCACAGCAAGCGCTTCGCGCCTGCTGTGCTTGGAATAGAGCGTAGTGTCTGCAGGAGTCGCGGGGACTCAATATGTGGCCGAGCGAAGCGAAGGCCAGTGTGGGCTGTTCAGAAGGCCGAGCGCAGCGATGGCCTGCTCGGTCTCCAACTCCCTTCTGGCTGCGCCGAGGAGCGCAGACGTAGGAGGGATAAGGGCCGCAGCTGTTTGAGCGAAGCGAGTTCTGCGGACCCCCTCCTACGTCGAGCACCGCAGGTTGCCCGTAGCGAAGCGAAGGGACGCAGACAGTAGGGTCGCCTTTCTTTTGCCTACTTTTCTTTGGCGAAGCAAAGAAAAGTAGGTCGGCCGCCGGGCCGAGACCCGGCCCCGGGAAGCAAGCACTCCGCCTACCGAGGCAAAGCCAAAGCAAACGGCAAACTGACAACCCCCAGCAAGGTAGACAAAGTCACCAGCCCAGCCACGTAGGGCCCGTTGTACCCCATACGAGCCGCCAACACATAAGCACTAGAAGCAGTAGGCACAGCAGAAAACGCCATCAACACAGCCCCCTGCGCAGCATCGAGCCGCAGCAACCGAGCCAGCCCCCAGGCCACCAACGGCAGGAACAGATGCCGTATAGCCAGCACGGACACAGCCAGCGTCTTCCCCGCCCCCAGAGTAGAGAATTTCATCCCCGCCCCCGCGGCCAGCAGCCCGAGCGCCAGCGACGCAGCCCCGATTCGCGTCAGCGTAGGCGTGGCCCACGTAGGCACCGTGAGCCCCAGCACATTGGCCAGCAACCCCGCCACGGTCGCGACGATCAGCGGATTGCGCACCAGCTGCCGCACGAACCCCGTCTGCGCATGCCGCGTCATAGGCCACACGGCCGCGATGTTGAAGATGGGCACGCACACGCCGATCAGCACGGCGATCAGCAGCAGTCCCTCGGAGCCTCCGAGCCGTTCGGCCAGTGCCAGGCAGATGAAGGAGTTGAAGCGGAAGGCGATCTGCGCGCTGGCCGCGTGGTCGCGCCGGTCGATGTGGGCGCGCAGGCCCGGGATGAAGGGCAGGGCATAGGCCAGCGCGATGCCGCAGGCTCCTACGCCGACGCCCGCGGTGAGCAGGCTCGAGGTCGCGCCGAAGTCGAGCGGGCTGCGCACGATGGAGTGGAACAGCAGTACAGGAAAGAGAAAGTAGTAAACCAGGCTCTCGACCTGGTCCCACACGCGACGATCGAGGGCGGTGTAGCGGCAAAGGAGCCAGCCGATGGCGATGAGGGAGAAGTCGGGGAAGAGCAGCTGCGCGTAATTCACCGCTTCGAGGATAAACCCGCTTGACCATGGGTAATCCAGAGCACGGAGAACGCCCCCGAGCCGCTAGCATCCGTGCTTCGTTTTTCGACATCGGTCGAGTCAGATCAAATAAGGAGTTTTCGATGCAACGTCGTCAATGGGGCGCAATGGTGGGAGCCGCGGCACTGGTCATGGTCGCGGGTCAGAGCTTTGCGCAGGGTTATCCCAACAAGCCCGTCGAACTGAGCGTTCCGTTCGCACCGGGCGGCACGACGGACATCGTGGCGCGCGTGATCTCCGATCCGCTGGGCAAGGTGCTGGGCCAGCCGGTGGTGGTGATCAACCGTGCCGGTGGCGGCGGCATCGTCGGCGCGGCCGAGACGGCACGCGCTACGCCCGACGGCTACAAGCTCGGCATCGCCACGGTCTCGAGCACGGCGGCCAACCCGGCCATCAACCCGAAGACGCCGTACGACCCGATCAACGACTTCACGCCGATCATCAACATCGCGGCCACGCCGAACATCATCGCGGTCAACCCGAGCTTCCCAGCCAAGAACTACGCAGAGTTCGTTGCCGAGCTGAAGAAGAATCCCGGCAAGTACTCGTACGCCTCGTCGGGCACGGGCGGCATCGGCCACCTGCTGATGGAGCTCTACAAGAGCCTGACCAACACCTTCGTCACGCACATCCCGTACCGCGGCGCGGGCCCGGCGCTGAACGACGTGGTGGCCGGCCAGGTGCCGATCATGTTCGACAACATCCCCTCGGCAATGCCCTTCATCCAGAGCGGCAGGCTGGTTCCCATCGTGGTGTCGGCCCCGCAGCGTCTGGCCGCGCTGCCCAACGTGCCCACCTTCAAGGAAGTGGGCCTGGAGCCGGTGAACCGCATGGCCTACTACGGCATCCTCGGCCCGAAGGGCCTGCCGAAGGAAGTGGTCGAGAAGATCAGCGCGGGCGTGAAGAAGGCCGTGGAAGAGCCGGCGGTGCGCAAGCGCATCGAGGACACGGGCTCGCTGATCGTGGCGAACACGCCCGACCAGTTCTCGGCGCAGATCAAGGCCGAGTACGAGGTCTACAAGCAGGTCGTGAAGAAGCAGAACCTGAAGCTCGACTGACGGTCGCTCCTCGCACCAGCGAAGCCGCCCGCGTGCCGGGCGGCTTTTTCTTTTTGCTATCTTGCAAGGCATGACCGAGGCCGCCCCGCAGACACAGACGAAGACACCCGAGATCGACGATTTCATCGACGCCCTGTGGCTCGAGGACGGGTTGTCGAAGAACACGCTGGCGGCCTATCGCCGCGATCTCGCGCTGTTCGCGCAGTGGCTGGCCGCGCAGCGCAGCGGCACCGCGCTCGACGCAGCGAAGGAAACCGACCTGCAGGCCTACATGGGTGCGCGCCTGTCCACCAGGGGCAAGGCCACGTCGGCGAACCGGCGGCTCACGGTGTTCAAGCGCTACTACCGCTGGGCGCTGCGCGAGCGGCGCATCACGGCCGACCCGAGCATCCGGCTCATGCCCGCGCGGCAGATGCCGCGGGCCATCAAGACGCTTTCCGAAAAGCAGGTCGACGACCTGCTGGGCGCGCCCGACGTCGAGTCGCCGCTGGGCCTGCGCGACCGCGCGATGCTGGAGCTGATGTACGCGAGCGGTCTTCGCGTGAGCGAGCTGGTCGCGCTCAAGGCGATCGATATGAGCCTCAACGACGGCGTGCTGCGCGTGCTCGGCAAGGGCAACAAGGAGCGGCTGGTGCCTTTCGGCGGCGAGGCGCGGCGCTGGATCGAGCGCTACCTGGAAGAGTCGCGCCCGGCCATCCTCGACGGACAGCAGACGCCCGACCTGTTCGTGACCGCACGCGGCGCGGGCATGACGCGCGTGATGTTCTGGATCATCGTGAAGAAGCACGCCACCGCGGCCGGCATCCACGTGCCGCTGTCGCCGCACACGCTGCGACATGCCTTCGCCACGCACCTGCTGAACCACGGCGTCGACCTGCGCGCGGTGCAGCTGCTGCTGGGGCACGCCGACATCTCGACGACGACGATCTACACGCACGTGGCGCGCGAGCGCCTGAAGCAGCTGCATGCGCAGCACCATCCGCGCGGTTGAGGGCGCGCAGTTTCTTTCCCCGAAAAACAAGGAGACACGATTCATGAAAAAGAAGATGACGACGCTGCTCGCGGCAGCACTGCTGGCTGCGGGCACCGCTGCGTTCGCGCAGGGCTTTCCGACAGCCAAGCCCATCCGCCTGATCGTCGGCTATCCGCCCGGCGGCGGTATCGACTTCGCGGCGCGCACAGTGCAGGTGCCGCTGCAGGAGGCGCTCAAGCAGCAGCTGGTGGTCGACTACAAACCCGGCGCGAGCGGCATGATCGCGGCCACCGAGCTCACGCGCCAGCCCGCCGACGGCTACACGCTGCTGCTGGCCAACACGGGGCCTTTCGCCATCGCGCCGTACCTGCAGAGCAAGCCGCCGTACGACCCGATCAGGCAGTTCACCTACATCGGGCAGATCAGCCAGGGCAGCTACATCGCGGTGACGCGGCCCGACCATCCGGCGAAGAACCTCAAGGAGTTCGTCGCCTGGGCCAAGGGCCAGCCGGGCAAGGTCAACTTCGCCTCGGGCGGCAACGGCACCTCGACGCACCTCAACGGCGAGCTGATGAACCAAGTGACGGGGCTCGACATGACCCACGTGCCGTACAAGGGCAGCGCGCCCGCCGTGCAGGACCTGATCGGCGGGCAGACGCAGATCCTGATCGACGCGGGCAGCGTGCTGCTGCCGCAGGTGAAGGGCGGCAAGCTCAAGGCGCTGGCGGTGACCGGCCCGGTGCGCGATCCGCAGCTGCCCGACGTGCCGACGGTGAAGGAGCTGGGCCTTGCGGGCATGGAGTCGGTCGGTTTCCAGGGGCTGGTCGGGCCGGCGAACATGCCGAAGGAGGTCGTCGAGCGGCTCTCCGGCGAGCTGGCGAAGGCGCTGGCGCAGCCGGAGATCAAGGCCAAGTTCGCGACGGCGGGCGCCGAGGTGCATTCGCTCGGCCCGGTCGAGTTCGCGGCTTTCGTGAAGGCGGACAATGAGAAGTGGTCCAGGCTGATCAAGGAGCGCAAGCTGCAGCTGGACTGACGCCATCCATCACGCAAGCAGGCAGACGATCCGGGCTGCCAAACACACGACATGAATTTCCTCGCTTCCTCGAAGCCTTCGCGCCGCACGGCGACCCGACTCCTCGCCGCCGCCGCGCTGTGCGCCGCATCCGGCGCGTTCGCGCAGGCCGTGCCCAAGACCGTGCGCCTCATCGTCGCCTACCCGGCGGGCGGCGTCAGCGACGTGGTCGCGCGCGCACTGGGCGACCGGCTCGCGGCGCAGATGGGCGTCACCGTGATCGTGGACAACCGTGCCGGCGCGAGCGGCGCCATCGGCATGGACGCGGTCGCCAAGGCCGCGCCCGACGGTGCGACGCTGGGCTTCTCGGCCATCAGCCCGCTGGTGCTGAGCCCGCACCTGGGCAAGTTGCCTTTCGATCCGCTGAAGGACGTGGCGCCGGTGGCCAGCGTGATGTATTCGCCGGTGCTGCTGATCGCCACGCCGGCGAGCAAGGCCAAGGACTTCAAGGCGCTGATCGACGATGCCAAGGCGCATCCGGGTGCGGTGCGCTGGGCCACCTCGGGGCCGGCCTCGCTCGGCCACATCGTGCTGGAGCAGCTGCGCGCGGCGGCCGGCGTCGACATCACGCACGTGCCCTACAAGGGCGGCGGACAGCAGCTCAACGACGCGATCGGCGGGCAGTTCGAGATCCTGTCTACCAACGCGAGCCCGACGCTCTCTTCGCACATCCAGTCGGGCAAGCTGCGTCCGCTGGCGGTGGGCGCACCCGCGCGGCTCGAGAGCCTGCCGCAGGTGCCCACGCTGGGCGAGCTGGGCTACAAGGCGGCCAACATCAATTCGCTGTTCGGCGTGTTCGCGCCCGCAGCCACGCCTGCCGCGCTGGTCGCGAAGTACAACGCCGAGATCAACAAGGCGCTGGCGAGCCCCGAGCTGCGCGCCAAGCTCACGGCCACCGACAACGTGCCGACCGGCGGCACTTCGGCCGCGTTCGCGAAGGAAATCGCCAGCGAGTTCGAGAGCAACGGGCGCATCGTCAAGGCGGCGGGCATCAAGGCGGACTGACGCCTTCATGACACCTCGGCTTGTGGGTTGATCGTCCCTACCTTATAGTAGGTAGATGACCAACGCCACGGCCCTCGCCACCGGCAGCACCCGCGAGCAGATCCTCGCGGTGGCGCGCGGCTTCATCGAAACGCGCTCCTACCTGGGCTTCAGCTTCCAGGACGTGGCCGACGCGGTCGGCGTGCGCAAGGCCAGCCTGTATCACCACTTCCCGACCAAGGAGGCGCTGGGCGTCGCGGTGATCCGCGGGGCGACGCAGGGCTTCAAGGACTGGGACGCCGCCCGGGCGCGCGAGCCGAAGGACGCGCTCGAATCGTATTTCCGCATGTATCGCAATACGCTGCGGGCCGGCTCGGGCATGTGCCCCGCGGGGGCGGTGGCTCCCGGCTGGGGCGTCATCAACGACGAGCTGCGCCTGGCCGTGCAGGAGCTGCGCAACACGCAGGTGACGTGGCTCACCGGCGTGCTGGGTGCGCTGATGCCCGAGCGCAAGACGGGCGCCTCGGTGGCTTCGCTGGCCGCCTATGTGTTCTCGGTCTGCCAGGGCGCGCTGCTGTCGGCGCGCATGACGGGTCGCGTCGACGATTTCGACGAAGCCATCGCCCAACTCAGGAGTTCCTTGCCGGGCTGAACGCCCGGCCTCGCGCAGGCACGCTTCGGCGTGCTTATTTTTCGACCTCGAAGCCTACCGATTGGAAGGTAGTCAAACCTGCTGGAGCACATCCCATGAAAGCCGTCATTTCCGCCTACGCCCGTTCCCCGTTCCATTTCGCGAAGAAAGGCGCGCTCGCCGAAGTGCGGCCCGACACGCTCGCCGCCGGCGTGGTGCGCGGCCTGCTGCAGCGCACCGATCTCGATCCCGCGCTGCTCGAAGACGTCATCCTCGGCTGCGCCTACCCCGAGGCCTCGCAGGGCAACAACCTGGCGCGCATCGTCGGGCTGCTGGCCGGCCTGCCGCACGAGGTGGGCGGCATGACGGTCAACCGCTTCTGCGGCTCGTCGATGCAGGCCGTTCACATCGCCGCCGCGCAGATCGAGGCGGGCATGGGCGATGCGTTCCTGTGCGTGGGCGTGGAGTCGATGACGATGGTGCCGCAGGGCGGCTTCAACTTCTCGCCGAGCCCGGAGCTGAAGGAGAACACCGACGCCTACATCTCGATGGGCGAGACCGCCGAGAACGTGGCGCAGCGCTGGAACGTGAGCCGCGTCGACCAGGAAGCCTTCGCGGTGGAGTCGCACCGCAAGGCGGCCGAGGCGCGCGCGCAGGGGCGGCTGGCGGGCGAGATCGTGCCGGTGCGCCTGGCTTCGGGCGATGTCGTCGATGCTGACGGCTGCATCCGCCCGACCACTTCTGCCGAGGCGCTGGCCAATCTGAAACCCGCGTTCCGCCCCGACGGCGTGGTCACGGCCGGCACCTCCTCGCCGCTGACCGACGGCGCTGCAGCGGTGCTCGTCACCAGCGACGAATTCGCGGCGAAGCACGGGCTGAAGGCGCTGGCGCGCATCCGCTCGTTCGCGACCGTGGGCGTCGACCCGGCGATCATGGGCATCGGCCCGATCCCCGCCACGCGCAAGGCGCTGGCCCGCGCAGGCCTCAGCGCAGCCGACCTCGACGTGATCGAGATCAACGAAGCCTTCTCCTCGCAGGCGCTGGCCTGCATCCGCGATCTCGGGCTCGACCCGGCGAAGATCAACCTCGACGGCGGCGGCCTTTCCATCGGTCATCCGCTGGGCGCGACCGGTGCGCGCATCACCGGCAAGGCGGCGTCGCTGCTGGCGCGCGAGAACGGCCGCTATGCGCTGGCGACGCAGTGCATCGGCGGAGGGCAGGGCATCGCGACGATCCTCGAGCGCGTCTGAGCGCCGAGCCGCCCGAGAATGGCGATCGCCACTGACAAAAAAGGAGACCTCATGGCCAAGCTGTATCTCGAAGACCTGAAGGTCGGCGACCGCTTCCGGAGCGGCGAGCACGCGCTGGATGTGGCGCAGATCAAGGCCTTCGCGCAGCAATTCGATCCGCAGCCTTTCCACACCGACGAGGAGGCCGCGAAGAACACCTTCTTCGGCGGCCTCGCCGCGAGCGGCTGGCACACGGCCGCGCTCACGATGAAGCTGCTGGTCGAGAGCGGCATCCCGCTGGCCGACGGCATCATCGGCTCGGGCGGCGAGCTGCAGTGGCCCAGGCCCACGCGGCCCGGCGACGTGCTGCACGTGGAGGGCGAAGTGACCGCGATCGTGCCTTCGCGTTCCAAGCCAGGCCGCGCGATGGTGACGATGCACTGCCAGACGCTCAACCAGCGCGGGGAGGTGCTCCAGGATTTCTCGCCGAAGCTGGTGGTGCACGCCAGGCCCGCATCGGCCTGAGCCGCGTTCAGACCACGCGCAGGCCCAGTTCCTCCACCAGCGAGGCGGCCTGCCGGTGCGAGATGGTGGCGCCCTTGAACTGCGCCGCGTTCGCGAGCCGCAGCCCTCCCAGGTCGACCTCGCGCAGGTCGGCGCCCTCGAAGCGCGCGAGCTTCAGGTGCGCGTTGCGCAGGCTGCCGCCTTCGAACACCGCCTCGCGGAAATCGCAGCCGGACAGGTCGGCCTCGGAGAAGTCGAGCTGTTCGAGCTTCTGCTTGCGAAACGACATGCCGCGCAGGTGCGCGTCGACCAGCAGCGAATCCTTGAAACCGATGCCCAGCGCCGACACTTCGCCGAAGTGCGCGCCGGTGAGCTTCACGCCGTTGAAGAACGCCGAAGCCAGCTTGGCGCGCGCCCATTGCGTGTTGTTCAGGTCGCTGTCCTGGAAGCGGGCGTTCGTCAGATCCGCGAGGCCGAAGTCGGCCTGGCGCGCCCTGCAGCCGGCCCAGCGGCTGTCCGACAGCAGGGTGCGGTCGAACGAGGTCTCGGCGAAGTTGCACAGCGTGAATTGCACGCCGCGCAGGTCGAGGCGCGACAGGTCGGCTTCGTCGAAATTGCAGCGCTCGAAATGCAGCGGCTCGTTGCCCTTGCGGTCCTGCAGGCAGGCGAGCAGGTCGGGGCGTGACCAGGTCTGGTCGGAGATCACGATGGTCATTCGGGGCGGGAGTCGGTCAGCGCACGAAGTTCTTCGGGGCTGAAGCCCGCCCGGCTGCGTGCCTCGAGGTTGAAGGGCGGCTTGTGGCGCGGCGCGTCATAGCGCGCGACCAGCGCCGGATAGGTCGCCTCCGCATCGAGGCCGGCGCCATCGCACAGCCAGCGATACCAGTGGTTGCCGATGGCCACGTGGCCCACTTCGTCGCGCAGGATGATGTCGAGGATCTCCACCGCGCGCAGCGCATCGGGCGTGTTCACGCGCTTGAGCTTGCCCTGGATGAGCGGCGTGGCGTCGAGCCCGCGCGCCTCCAGCGTGCGCGGCACCAGCGCCATGCGGGCGAGCACGTCGTCCTTCGTCTTCTCGCACATGTTCCACAGGCCGTCGTGGCCGGGGAAGTCGCCGTAGCGCCAGCCCATGTCCTGCAGGTGCGCGTGCAGCAGGGTGAAGTGCAGCGCCTCCTCGTCGGCCACGCGAAGCCAGTCGCGGTAGTAGGCCTCGGGCATGCCGTCGTAGCGCCAGACGGCGTCGAGCGCGAGGTTGATCGCGTTGAACTCGATGTGGCAGATCGAATGGATCAGCGCGGCCCGGCCTTCGGTGGTGAAGGGCGAACGCTTCTGCACGGCGGTGGCGGCCACGCGCAGCGGACGCTCCGGACGGCCCGGAACGCCGATGTCGTCGCCCGCGACGCGGATGGGGTCTGTTGCTATGGATTCGGTAGCGCCGGACGCCGATATGGCGCGCGTCGCCGCTACCTTCTCATCGGGGTCTGTAAGGCGAAGCGCGGCCAGCGCGCTCAATCGGGGGTGCATCCCTACAATTCTAGGTTTTGACCTTGCAGGAACCGGAAACAATGGCGCTCTACGAACTCGACGGTGTGGCACCCCAGGTGGGCGAAGGTGCATGGGTGGCCGACAGCGCGGAGGTGATGGGCAACGTCAGGCTGGCGGACAACGCCAACGTGTGGTTCGGCGCCGTGTTGCGCGGCGACACCGAGACGCTGAGCATCGGGCGCAACAGCAACATCCAGGACCTGTCGGTGCTGCATGCCGACATCGGCTGCCCTCTGACCGTCGGCGACAACGTGACCGTCGGCCACCAGGTGATGCTGCATGGCTGCACCATCGGCGACAACACGCTGATCGGCATCCAGGCCGTGGTCTTGAATAACGCGAGGATCGGCCGCAACTCGATCGTTGGCGCCGGCAGCGTCGTGACCGAGGGCAAGGAGTTTCCCGACAACTCGCTCATCATGGGTTCGCCGGCCAAGGTGGTGCGCACCCTCGACGACGAGGCGGCCGCCAAGCTGCGCCAGGGCGCGGAGAACTACGTGGCCAACGCCCGGCGCTTCGCCAAGGGCCTCAAGAAGATCGCCTGACCAAGCCATTCCGGTTGCAGGCAAACACACACAGAAAGAAGACGTTTTGAGCGAGCTGCACAAATTCCTGTTCGATGGCCTGCCGGTGCGCGGCATGATCGTGCGCCTGACGGATGCGTGGCAGGAGATCCTCGCGCGGCGCGCCTCCAACACCTCAACCGGCGCCTATCCGCAGCCCGTGGTCGAACTGCTCGGCGAAATGACGGCGGCGGCCACGCTGATGCAGGCCAACATCAAGTTCAACGGTGCGCTGATCCTGCAGATCTTCGGCGACGGTCCCGTCAAGGTGGCGGTGGCCGAGTCCAAGCCCGACCTGAGCCTGCGCGCCACCGCCAAGGTGATGGGCGAACTGCCCGCCGATGCGCACCTGCCCGACATGGTCAACGTGAACAACAAGGGCCGCTGCGCCATCACGCTCGACCCCAAGGACAAGCTGCCGGGCACCACGCCCTATCAAGGCGTCGTGCCGCTCTTCGGCGACAACGGCGAGAAGCTGGGCAAGCTCAGCGACGTGCTTCAGCATTACATGCTGCAAAGCGAGCAGCTCGACACCACGCTGGTGCTGGCCGCCGACGACAAGGTCGCCGCGGGCCTGCTGATCCAGCGCCTGCCGGTGAAGGGCGAGGGCAACCTCGAGGGCGCCGCCGACAAGGACCACGACCAGGCCAACGAAGACCAGATCGGCCGCAACGAGGACTACAACCGCATCTCGATCCTCGCGTCGAGCCTGACGCGCGACGAGCTGCTCACGCTCGACGTCGAGACCATCCTGCGCCGCCTGTTCTGGGAAGAGAAGCTGCTGCGCTTCGAGCCGCAGGCCGGCATGCTCGGCCCGCGCTTCGCCTGCACCTGCGGCCGCGAGCGCGTGGCGCAGATGATCCGCGGCCTCGGCGAGCAGGAGGCCGAGAGCATCCTCGCCGAGCGCGGCAACATCGAGGTGGGTTGCGACTTCTGCGGCAAGCAATACCGCTTCGACGCAGTCGACGCTGCGCAGCTGTTCACGCCGCTGGGCGACCAGATCCCGGGCAGCCCGGTCGTGCAGTGAGCGGCTGCGCCAACGAGCCTTTCAGCGCAGCACCTTGACCATCGCGGCGAGCCGCTCGTTCGCGTAGCCGGCCGCCATCGCGCGGTCGAACATGCCGGCCAGGAAATCGGGAAAGCTCGCGTCCAGCTTCGCCTCTCGCGCCTGCTTCACGAACAGCCGGCCCGAGCCCGCGCAGGTGGCCATCGAGCTCTCCGGCTCGCCGTAGCGTGCGGCCTCGATGGCGTCACCCTCGGCGCGGATCATTTCCCCCAGCACCGGCGATATCGCGCCGATCATCCGGCCGAACTCGCCCACGCCCAGCCCTTCGGACTCGCAGATGCGTGCGCCGTGGAAGAAACCGCTCATCGCGCCGAACATGCACGACAGCGTGGCCAGGTCCCAGGCCGCCGCGTTGCCGATGGCTTCGCCCATGTACATGAGATTGCCCGCGATGGTCTCGAGCACCGGGCGGCAGGCGGCCAGCGCGCGTTCCTCGCCGGAAATGAAGAGCGGCGTGTCGGGCCGGCCGATCTGGCCAGGCGTGGCGAGCAGGGCGCCGTCGAGATAGGCCACGCCGTCGGCGGCTGCCCAGGCCTCGCGCGCGTCCTGCGGCGTGCCGGTGCTCAGCTGCACGAGCACCTTGCCGCGCAAGGCGGCGGCCACGCCGGGCATGGCGAGGATCGCGCGCGCTGCCGCGTAGTCGGCCACGCACATCAGCACGATGGGGCTCGCTTCGACGGCGCTGCGTGCGTCGGCGGCGAGCAGCGTGCCCTGGTTCAGCAGCGGCTTCGCACGCTCGGCGGTGCGGTTCCAGAGGGTCAGCGTGTACCGGGGCTGAAGGGCGCGCGCCAGCGCGATGCCCATGGGGCCGAGGCCGATGAGGGATACGTCGGTCATGTCGTTCTCCGTTCCTTTTCTTGTCTGTTCGTCGTCAGGCCGCGGCGGGCGTCAGCTTCTGGCCCAGCCCGCCGTCGACGGTCAGCCGTGCGCCGGTCGTGAAGGTCGCCTCGAAGGCGAAGAACAGCACCGCGCGCGCCACCTCCTCGGCGGTGCCGTGGCGCCGCATCGGCGTGATCTGGTCGCCCAGCCGGATGAACTCCGCGCGTTCCTCCGGCGTCGCGTCGGCAACGCCTAGCGTGGGCGTGTCGATGAAGCCCGGGCTCACCACGTTCACGCGGATGCCGCGCGCCAGCAGCTCCGCCGCGAAGCCCGAGGCGAAGGAGCGCAGCGCGGCCTTGGTCGCGCTGTAGACGCTCAGGCCGTGCATGCCGCCTTCGTCGGCGATGGACGAGGTGACGACGATGGAGCCACCCTCGCGGATCAGCGGCGCGAGGCGTTGCACCGTGAAGAACGGGCCCTTGGTGTTGATCGCGAAGGCGCGGTCGTAGCCGGCCTCCGTCACCTGGTCGAAGGGTTCCAGCGTGGAGATGCCGGCGTTGATGTGCAGCAGGTCGATCTGGCCGAAGCGCTCGCGCACGGTGGCTGCCAGCGCGTCGATGTCGGCCAGCGAGCCTGCGTCGGACGCCAGCACATGGGCACCCGAGCCGAGCGTGCGCCGCGCGGATTCGAGGTTCTCGGGGTTGCGCCCGGTCACCAGCACCTCGGCACCGCCCGCGAGCAGCGCCTGCGCTGTCGCGAGGCCCATGCCGATGGTTCCGCCGGTGATGACGGCCTTCTTGCCGCCGTAGATGTTCGTCATGATTCGCTTGCCTTTGAGTGGATGAAGTTCAAGGCTGCGAATGATCCGGATCGGTGCCCGCCGGGTCGCGCACGTTCGGCCGTGCTGGAGCACGAACGGACGACGCCGCGCGATGCCGTGAAGCACCGCGCTCGATAATGTTCCGATGAGCGACACCGATCTCGACACGAGCCTGCGCGTGGACCTGCGCGAGACGCCCGGCGGCATCGTCGGCTACGACGCGCTGCCCGATCACCGCATCAAGCTGCACATCGGCGGACCGGTGGCTGGCGCCTGCAGGCTGCACAACTTCCTGTACACGCGCGGCGATCTCGACATCCTGCCGGCGGGCATCACCGACGTCTGGCACGAGGAAGCGCCGAGCACCTCGGTCGTCGTGCGCATGCCGCCCGTGCTGCTGAAGCGCACCGCCGAAGAGATGGGGCTGCCGCCCGAGCGGGCCGTGCTCGACCAGCGCCACCAGTTCCGCGACGCGCGCATCGAGCACGTCGCATGGGCGCTCGACGCCGAGCGGCGAGCGGGCTTTCCCAACGGCAGGCTCTACACCGACAGCCTGGGCACGGCACTCGCGGTGCAGTTGCTCGCGGGGCAGGAAGCCGCCGCAGGCACAGCTTCGACGCAAGGATTGACGCGACCGCAGCTGCGCCGCGTGACCGAGTTCATCGAGGCGAATCTCGACGGCGATCTTTCGCTGGCCGCGCTGGCCGACATTGCCGGCCTCAGCGCATCGCACCTGAAGACTCAGTTCAAGCGCTCCATCGGCCTGCCGGTGCACGAGTACGTGGTGCACCGCCGCGTAGACCGCGCGCGCGGCCTGCTGCTGCGCAGCGAGATGCCGGCGAGCATGGTCGCCCTGGAGAGCGGCTTCTCGCACCAGAGCCACATGGCGCGCTGCATGCGCCGCGTGCTCGGCGTCACGCCGGGCGAAGTGCGGCGCGCGGGCTAGGGCGCCTGCTCCGCCATCGGCCGGGCGACGCGGCCGATTTCTTCCCATCCTCCCTCCGAAACCTGCCTTGGCGGCACGGTGGCACGGCGGCGCTCAGGGCAAACCCGAGCTTGCCGCGCGCTGCCGCATGGCACACATTATGCAAATGGATTTGCGAATTTGATTTTCATGCAAATTCAATTGCACCAATTCGGTGAGCTCTTACTCCGGAAGGATTGTCATGAAGAAACTCGTACTCCGACTGCTCGCGGCCACGGCCGTCGCCACGTCGTTCATCGCCGCTCCCGCTACCGCGGCCGGCCCGCTGCTGGTGGCGGTCGATACCGCCTTCGTTCCTTTCGAGTTCAAGGAAGGCGACAAGTACGTGGGCTTCGACATCGACCTGTGGGAGGCCGTGGCCAAGGAGCTGAAGCTCGAATACAAGCTGCAGCCGATGGACTTCGCCGGCATCCTGCCCGCGCTGCAGACGAAGAACGTCGACGTCGCGCTGGCCGGCATCACCATCAAGGACGAGCGCAAGAAGGTCATCGACTTCTCCGATGGCTACTACGACAGCGGCTTCATCCTCATGGTGCCCGCCGCCAGCAAGATCGCCGGCGTGGCCGACCTGAAGGGCAAGACGCTGGCCATCAAGACCGGAACCTCCGCCGCCGACTACGCCAAGGCCAACTTCGCCGGCACCGAACTGCGCCAGTTCCCGAACATCGACAACGCCTACCTCGAGCTGATGACCGGCCGTGTCGACGCCGCCATGCACGACACGCCGAACGTCCTGTACTACATCGCGACCGCCGGCGCGGGCAAGGCCAAGGCGGTGGGCCAGCAGATGATGGCGCAGCAGTACGGCATCGGCTTCCCCAAGGGCAGCCCGCTGGTGCCGCAGGTGAACGCGGCGCTCGCGAAGATCAAGGCCGACGGCCGCTACGCCACCATCTACCGCAAGTGGTTCAAGGCCGAACCGCCGAAGCCCTGAGCGGCACGCCACGGAGCCATTCATGGATTTCGACTGGTCAGTGATCGCCGGCGCGCTGCCGGCGCTCTTGAAGGGCGCGCAACTCACGGTGCTCATCACCGTGGCGGGTCTTGCCGGAGGCACGCTGCTGGGCGTGCTGTTCGGCCTGATGCGCGCCTACGGAAACAGCCTCGTCGCGAGCATCGGCTTCGCCTACGTGGGGCTGGTGCGGGGCACGCCCATCGTGGTGCAGGTCATGTTCATCTACTTCGCATTGCCCGGCCTGCTGGGCGTGCGCGTCGACCCGATGACGGCGGCCATCGCCTCCATCGTCATCAATTCAGGTGCCTACATCGCGGAGATCGTGCGCGGCGCCTTCCTCTCCGTGCCCCGCGGCCTGAGCGAGGCGGGGCTGGCCATGGGCCTGCCCCGCTGGCGGGTGCTGGCGTTCGTCGTCGGCCCGGTCGCGTTCCGGCGCATGACGCCGGCACTGGGCAACCAGTTCATCGTGAGCCTGAAGGACACCTCGCTCTTCATCGTCATCGGCGTCGGCGAGCTGACGCGCCAGGGACAGGAAATCATGGCCGCCAACTTCCGCGCCATCGAGATCTGGAGCGCGGTCGCGGCCATCTACCTGCTGCTGATCGGGCTGCTCACGCTCGGCCTGCGGACTGTCGAAAGAAGGATGCGCATCCTGTGAACATCGTCGAATTCAAGAATGTGGAGAAGCGCTTCGGCGCCAACAAGGTGCTCGACCGCGTGAGCCTGCAGATCCGCAAGGGCGAGGTCGTGGTGCTGATCGGCCCCTCGGGCTCGGGCAAGTCGACGCTGCTGCGCTGCATCAACGCGCTGGAGCAGATCGACGGCGGCGACCTGCTGGTGGACGGCCTCAGCGTGCGCGGCGGCAATGCCGTGGCGCGCGAGATCCGCCAGGAGGCCGGCATGGTGTTCCAGCAGTTCAACCTGTTCCCGCAGATGACCGCGCTGGAGAACGTCGCCTTCGGTCCGCGCCAGGTGCGCGGCGCTTCCAGGTCGCAGGCCCGGGCCCAGGCCGAGGAGCTGCTCGCCAAGGTGGGGCTCTCCGAGCGCGTGAACCACTATCCCAGCGAACTTTCCGGCGGACAGCAGCAGCGCGTGGCCATCGCACGCGCGCTGGCCGTCAGGCCGAAGCTGATGCTGTTCGACGAGCCGACCTCCGCGCTCGACCCCGAGCTGCGCCAGGAGGTGCTGCGCGTGATGCAGTCGCTCGCCGAGGAGGGCATGACCATGGTGGTCGTCACCCACGAGATGCAGTTCGCCCGCAAGGTCGGGACGCGACTGATCTTCATGGAGCACGGCCACATCACGGTCGACGGACCGCCGGGCCAGTTGCTGGACAACCCGCCCAACCAGCGCCTGCGCGACTTTCTTCAGCACGTGGAGTGACATGCCGACATTGAATTACCTCGAAGCCGGAGGATCGCCGTTCGAGACGGGACGGACGCTGGGCCGCTTCGGCGCCGCGGCGATGCAGGACTATGCGCGGCATTCGCCTGCATGGGCATCGGTGATGCACCATCGCGGCACACCCGCTGCCGCGGCGATGTCCGCGCTGGTGCGTTCGCGCTTCCCGCGCATATGGGACGAACTCCAGGGCCTCGCCACGGGGCTGGAGCTGCCCCTCGAAGACGTGTTCCTGTGGAACTGCCGCGGCGACCTGTGGGCCATGGCGCCCGACGGCTGCACCACGGTGCAGGAATCGACGGGCACGCTGCGCCGCATCACGCACAACGAAGACGGCGACCCGGCCTTCGCGGGGCATTGCGCGATCGCGGAATGCACTGTCGAGGGCAGAGTGCCCTTCGCGTCCTTCGTCTATCCGGGATCGCTGCCGGGCCATACCTTCGCCGTGACCGACGGCGGCCTAGCGATGACGGTGAACAACCTTCGATGCCTGAACGTGCGGCCGGGCGTGCCGCGCATGGTGCTCACGCGGGCACTGCTCGAAGCCGCCAGCCTGCAGGATGTGCGCGCGCTGCTCGCGTCGAACGAACGCGCGGGCGGCTTTCACCTCACGGTGGCGCATCGGGCCTCGCCCGGGCTGTTGAGCGTGGAGTTCAGCTCCGGGGCTTGCTCCATCGTGGAGATCGACGGGCGCCGGCTGCATGCCAACCATGCGCTGCACTCGTCGCTGCGCGACCTGCCGCAGATCGTCACGGGCTCTTCGCGGCACAGGCAGGAGCGCGGCGATGCGCTGCTGGCGGAAGATGGCGCGACGATCGATCCGCTGCGCCTGCTGGCCGACGGCAGCGATGCGTCGTTCCCGATCCTGCGTGCCGCCCCGGACGACAGCGACGCGGAGAACACGATGGCGACCGCAGACATCCGCATCGTCGCCGGCGCTTCGCACATCGAATGGGATGTGTACGAGCACCCGGCCCGGCCGCCGCGATTCCATATGATCGACGGCCATGCAAGCACCGAAAAAAGCCAGCGTGCCCGCCCAGCCTGATGCCGATGACACCGACGGCGCAGGCGGCAGTGCGGACGGCGCCTCGCCGCCGCGAACCGTCGAGGAACTGCGCGCACTGACGGTGCGCCTCGGGCGCGGCGACGCGCTGATCTCGATGGGCAGCAAGGCGCACAGCGTGCTGGCTCGCCTGGTCGAGCGCCCGGAAGAGGTCGCGGTGCGCACCATCACCGAGCTGGCCGACTCGCTGGGCGTGAACGCATCGACGCTCACGCGCCTTGCCACCCGGCTTGGCTACGCCGGCTTCGTCGAGTTTCAGACCGTGTTTCGAGATGGGCTGGCGTCGCGGCACCGCCACTTCTACAGCGAACAGGCCGGCCGGCTGGTGGCGCACGCGTCGGAGCGTTCGCAGTCCGAAGGGCCGGGGCAGCGCCCGGAGATCGACACGATGGTGCAGATCGCCCGCGACTCGATCGCCAACACCGAAGGTTTTCTCGCGCAGCTGTCGGCCGACGAGCTGCAACAGGCTGCCCGGCTCCTTGCCGCCGCGCCACGGGTGCGGGTGCACGGCCTGCGGCAGTTCAGCGCGCTGGCGAGCTTCCTGGCCTACGGGCTGGCGATGGTGCGCGGCGACGTGGCGCTGCTCGATCCTCATGGGCTCGGCGTGGCCGAGGGGCTGGCGCAGCTGCAGCCAGGCGATCTGGTGGTGGTGACCAGCGTGGAGCCCTACACGCGCAGCATCGCGGAAACGGCCGAGGCCGCAGCCAAGGCCGGCATGGTCGTGATCGCCATCACCGACCACCGCGCCTCGCCCCTCGCGGCCTTCGCGAAGCACTCCTTCTTCGTGCCGCATGGCAGCACCTTCTTCAGCAATTCGATGGGCGCCTACGTCATCTTCTGCGAGGGCCTGCTGAACCTGGTCGCGACAGGCCTGGGCAAGAAGGCGCTGGAGGCGCTCGAGCGGCGCGAGCGCTTCATCGCCGACCTGGGCATCGAGTAGGGCTGGCCGCGCTCGGCGCTCAGTTCTGGTCGTCGAAGCCGCCGAAGGCGATGTCCGGCGCGCTCGTGTTGTGCTTCGACGGCAGGCTGCGGCCGAAGCGCACCTGCGTGGCCTGAAGACTCTTCACCTCCGGCAGCGGCAGCACCTGCTGTGCGGCACCGGGCGATGCCTGCCAGCGCACTTCGCTCACGTCGGCGTTGTCGGGCGTGACGTACATCGAGCGCAGCACCGCGAAGGGCTGGGCGCTTGCCGTTGGTTTCGACAGCGTCACGTCGAGCGCGGTGCGCGTGCGGCTGATTTCGTCGACCTTCACCGCGGCGCTGCCGCCATCGGTGAAGCGTACGTGGATGGCCAGCGGCCGCGGCACGATGCGGATCGACGCGATGTTCACCACCGGCCGCGCGGCCGCCTCGACAGGGCCGAGCAGGAAGGACGAGCCGTACACGCCGTCGCCGAAGCGCGGCTCGGGCAGCGGCTTGATGCGCCAGTAGCCGTCGGACGGATAGAGCACGATGGCTTCGAGCGCCTTGCCGTTTTCCTTCCTGAACACCTGCAGCAGGTGGAAGCCGCGGTCCTTGCGCTTGCCCACCTGCACGGGCACGCGCTGCGGGCGCCAGAAGCTCGGCAGCGTCATGCCGACGACGCGCCACTGGGCGTTGTCCATCAGCACCACGGTGCGCTTGCGGAAGCGGTAGGCCGGGTCGGTGGGGTGCGCGCCGCCGTCGAAGTTGCACCCCGAGAAGTCGGGGGCGGTGACGTCGTTGCCGATCTTGTCGAGGTAATCGGGCTGCAGCGCCTCGATGCGCATGCGGCGGATGCCTTCGCCGCGCAGGGTGAGCGAGACGTTGTCTTCCTCGGCGCAGGCGGTGGTGGTGGTGCCGTTCTCGACGGTGGCGGCGACGGGGGCTGCATGAGCCGGGCCGGTGGCGGCCAGCAGCAGGGCGGCCAGGGCGCCGGGAAGAAGCGCGATGCGCGCGGCAGTCGAAAGGGGCATCGGGTCTCCGGTAAGAGGAAAGGGGCGAGTGCGTTACTCGCGGCGCGCGATGAGATCGCTGAACAGCTTATGTTCGCATTCCGGGTCGGAGCATTTCTCGCAAGGCCATGACCACGAGGCGGGCTTCGCGTCGGACCGGGCGCGCGTGCGCGGCCGGCCCTCGTTGCCCGCGATGGAGACGATGGCGTTCCAGGCGTTCGCGAGCCGCTCGCCGCCTGTGCCGTGCACGACCGCGTACGAGAGCTTCGCGCGCGCGAGCGCGGCGCGCACCAGCGTGTCGGTCGGCTGCTGCGCATGCGGGCCGTCGCGCATGTCGTCGGCGACCCAGGGCAGGTCGAGCGCGGTGAGCAGCGTGATCGCATAGCGCCGCTGGGCCGCCAGCGCGCTGTCGTAGAGCGTGGTGTCGGCGAAGAGCTGTTCGCTGTAGACGGCCGTCATGAGCGCCGTTGTGTCGGCCACCACCACGCCGGTGGCTGCGGCCATCGCAATGCGTCGGGTCTGCTCGTCGGCGATGGCCTGCTGCTCGTCGGGGCGCGGCGTGCGGCCTTCGCGCTCGCACCATTCGCGCAGGTATTCGCTCACCAGCGTGACGGGCACGCCGCGGTCGTGCAGGCGCTGCGCGATGGCGCGGGCCAGTTCGGTCTTGCCGGTGCTCTCGGCGCCCACGAGGGCGATGACGCAGCCGGTCGGCAGCACGGGAGTCATGCGCGCGCAGCCCCTGCAGAGGGCATGCGCTGGCGCCAGGCGAGGTAGCCGGCCACGCTGAGCACGGCGAACACCGCGTACAGCCCCACGGTGAGCCACAGGCCCTTGTGGATGAAGAGGCCTACGCTCACGACGTTCACCGCCAGCCAGATCAGCCAGTTCTCGATGAACTTGCGCCCGAGCAGGAACTGCCCGACAAGGCTCAGGCCGGTGGCGAAGCCGTCCCACCAGGGCACGTCGGTGTCGGTGAAGCGGCGCAGGAAGAGTGCGACCGCGGGCCATGCGAGCGCGCAGGCCAGCAGCGTGAGCGCGATGCCGCGCGACGAAAGCCGGCTGACGCGCAGCGCGCTGCCGTCGGCCCGGTGGCCGCGCAGCCATTGCGCCCAGCCCCAGAAGGCGACGAGCGCGAAGAAGACCTGCAGCGAGGCGTCACCGTAGATGCGCGCCTTGGCGAACACCGCCACGTAGAGCAGCGAGCTGACGATGGCCAGCGGCCATCCCCAGTGGATCTCGCGCATGTTGCAGCCGACCATGGCGAGCGCCAGCGTCGACGCGACGAGCTCGAGCCAGCTCACGGGAGAGCCCCACAGCATGAACGCGGGGGCCGAGAGTAGCTCGGTCATCGGCTCGGCGGACGAAGAAAGAAAAGGGGAGGGAGGGGCGAGGGAAGGCCGAGGTCAGTGCGCGATCTGCACGAACACTTCGTTCGGCTTGACCATGCCGAGCTCGGCGCGCGCCCGTTCCTCGACCATCTCGAGGCCGTCCTTGAGGTCGTTGACCTCGGAGCTCAGGCGCTCGTTGTTCAGCGCAGCCTTGGCGTTGGCTTCCTTCTGGTCGGCCAGCTTGGTCCGCAACTGGGCCACGTCGCGCACGCTGCCGCGCCCGTTCCACAGCTGCCACTGCAGGATGGCCAACAGGAGCAGCAGGACGATCGGAGGAACGAGGCGGGCGCGCATGCCGCGTGGCGTCCGGGCGTTACTTCAGGTTGTAGAACGCGCCGCGGCCGGGGTAGACGGCGATGTCGCCCAGGTCTTCCTCGATGCGCAGCAGCTGGTTGTACTTGGCGATGCGGTCCGAACGCGAGAGCGAGCCGGTCTTGATCTGGCCGGCGTTGGTGCCCACGGCGATGTCGGCGATGGTGCTGTCTTCCGTCTCGCCCGAGCGGTGCGAGATCACGGCGGTGTAGCCGGCGCGCTTGGCCATCTCGATGGCGGCGAAGGTCTCGGTCAGCGTGCCGATCTGGTTGATCTTGATCAGGATCGAATTGGCGATGCCCTTCTCGATGCCTTCCTGCAGGATCTTGGTGTTGGTGACGAACAGGTCGTCGCCCACCAGCTGCACGCGCTTGCCCAGGCGTTCGGTCAGGTGCTTCCAGCCGTCCCAGTCGCCTTCGTGCATGCCGTCCTCGATGCTGATGATCGGGTACTTGTCGACCCAGGTCGCCAGCATGTCGGTCCAGCTCTCGGACGTGAGCGAGAGGTTTTCGCCCGACAGCACGTACTTGCCGTCCTTGTAGAACTCGCTGGCCGCGCAATCGAGGCCCAGGGCGATCTGCTCGCCGGCGGTGTAGCCGGCCTTGTCGATGGCTTCCAGGATCAGCTGGATGGCCGCTTCATGGCTCTCGACGCTGGGAGCGAAGCCGCCTTCGTCGCCCACTGCCGTGCTGATGCCGCGGTCGCCCAGGATCTTCTTCAGGGCATGGAACACTTCGGCGCCATAGCGCACTGCCTCGCGGAAGCTCTTGGCGCCCACGGGGATGATCATGAATTCCTGCAGGTCGAGGCTGTTGTTGGCGTGCGCGCCGCCGTTGATGACGTTCATCATCGGCACCGGCAGCTGCATGCCGCCCATGCCGCCGAAGTAGCGGTACAGCGGCAGGCCCGACTCCTCGGCCGCGGCGCGGGCTACGGCCATCGAGACGGCGAGGGTGGCGTTGGCACCCAGGCGGCCCTTGTTGTCGGTGCCGTCGAGGTCGATCATCGTGCGATCGAGGAAGGCCTGTTCGCTGGCGTCGAGGCCCAGCACGGCTTCCGAGATCTCGGTGTTGATGTTCTCCACGGCCTTGAGCACGCCCTTGCCGAGGTAGCGGCTCTTGTCGCCGTCACGCAGCTCGATCGCTTCGCGCGAACCGGTCGATGCGCCCGAGGGCACGGCCGCACGGCCCATGGTGCCCGATTCGAGCAGCACGTCGCACTCGACGGTGGGATTGCCTCGGCTGTCGAGAATTTCGCGGCCGACGATGTCAACGATTGCACTCATCTTCTGTCTTTCTCTTTCTGGTCTCTTTGGGCGGATGAATAGATGGGGGAACGGGTCGGAGGGAGCGGAAGGATCAGAGGCCTTCGACGGCGATCATGTTCATGATCGCGGCGCCGGCACGCGCCTCGCGCGCCTTCAGGTATTCGGGCGTCTCGTAGAAGGCCTTGGCCTTCTCGAAGCTGGGGAACTTGAGGATCACGACGCGCGTGGGCTTCCAGTCGCCTTCCAGCGGCTGGATCTGGCCACCGCGCACGCACACCTCGGCGCCGTGCGCCTGCATGGCGACGGTCGACCACTTGCGGTATTCCTCGTACTGCGTCGGGTTGGTCACCTCGACCTGGGCAATGACGTATCCGCTGCTCATGCAACAGCCTTCAGTGCCTTGTTGGTGCTGCCCGCGCCCTTTTCCTTGTGCTCGAGCGCCGCCTTGATGAAGGCGTTGAACAGCGGATGGCCGCCCCACGGGGTCGACTTGAACTCGGGGTGGAACTGCACGCCCATGAACCACGGGTGCACGTCCTGCGGCAGCTCGACGATCTCGGTCAGGTACTCGCGCTGCGTGAGCGCGGAGATCACGAGGCCGGCGTTGCGCAACTCGTCGAGGTAGTTGACGTTGGCTTCGTAGCGGTGGCGGTGGCGCTCGGTGACCACGTCGCCGTAGATGCTGTGTGCCAGCGTGCCGGGCGAGACGTCGGAACTCTGAGCGCCCAGGCGCATGGTGCCACCGAGGTCGGACTTCTCGTCGCGCGTCTTCACCGTGCCGTCGCGGTCCTTCCACTCGGTGATCAGCGCGATCACGGGGGTGGGCGTCTCGGGGTCGAACTCGGTGCTGTTGGCGTTCTTCAGGCCGGCCACGTGGCGGGCGTACTCGATGGTGGCGACCTGCATGCCCAGGCAGATGCCCAGGTAGGGCACCTTGCCTTCGCGGGCGAAGCGGGCAGCCGAGATCTTGCCTTCCACGCCGCGCTGGCCGAAGCCGCCGGGCACCAGGATGGCGTCGTACTTGGCCAGGCGGGACACGTCCTGCGGCGAGATGGTCTCGGAGTCGATGTAGTCGATCTTCACGCGGGCATGGTTCTTCATGCCGGCATGGCGCAGCGCCTCGTTCAGCGACTTGTAGCTGTCCGACAGGTCGACGTACTTGCCGACCATGGCGATCGAGACTTCCTTCTGCGGATGCTCGACCTCGTACACCAGCTCGTCCCAGCGCTGCAGCTTGGCGGGCGGGGTGTTGATGCGCAGCTTGTCGCAGATCAGGCCGTCCAGGCCCTGCTCGTGCAGCATGCGGGGCACCTTGTAGATGGTGTCCACGTCCCACATCGAGATCACGCCCCATTCGGGCACGTTCGAGAACAGCGAGATCTTGGCGCGTTCGTCGTCGGGGATCGGGCGGTCGGCGCGGCACAGCAGGGCGTCGGCCTGGATGCCGATTTCGCGCAGCTTCTGCGCGGTGTGCTGGGTGGGCTTGGTCTTGAGCTCGCCGGCGGCGGCGATCCAGGGCACGTAGCTCAGGTGCACGAAGGCCGAGTTGTTCGGGCCCATGCGCAGGCTCATCTGGCGCACGGCCTCCAGGAAGGGCAGCGACTCGATGTCGCCCACGGTGCCGCCGATCTCGACGATGGCCACGTCCACCTCGTGCGCCGTGCCGATGCCGGCGCCGCGCTTGATGTATTCCTGGATCTCGTTGGTGATGTGCGGGATCACCTGCACCGTCTTGCCGAGGTAGTCGCCGCGGCGTTCCTTCTCGAGCACGGTCTTGTAGATCTGGCCGGTCGTGAAGTTGTTGGCCTTGCGCATCCGCGTGTTGATGAAGCGCTCGTAGTGGCCGAGGTCGAGGTCGGTCTCGGCGCCGTCATCGGTGACGAACACTTCCCCATGCTGGAAGGGCGACATCGTGCCGGGGTCGACATTGATGTACGGATCGAGCTTGATGAGGGTGACTTGGAGGCCGCGCGATTCGAGGATCGCGGCGAGCGAGGCGGAGGCGATTCCCTTGCCAAGGGAAGAAACGACACCACCGGTGACGAAGACAAATTTGGTCATGCCAGTTCCGGACGCTGTGAATCCGGGCAGTGGGAAATTGCGATTATAGGTGTGCCCTTCGCGACACCTTTCGCCAAGGGCTTGTTGCCCCGGGGGACGATGGCATGTGAGCAACAATACGCCCCATGCAAGATCTCGCCGGCAAACACATCGTCCTGGGCCTCACCGGAGGCATCGCCTGCTACAAGTCGGCCGAGCTGTGCCGGCTGTTCGTCAAGGCGGGCGCGACCGTCCAGGTGGTCATGACCGAGGCGGCCGAGCAGTTCATCACGCCCGTGACCATGCAGGCGCTCTCGGGGCGTACCGTCTACACCTCGCAGTGGGACACCCGCGAGCCCAACAACATGCCGCACATCAACCTGAGCCGCGAGGCCGACGCGATCGTGCTGGCGCCCTGCAGCGCCGACTTCATCGCCCGGCTGGTGCAGGGCCGCTCCGACGACCTGCTGAGCCTGATGTGCCTGGCCCGCCCCATGGACCGCATCCCGCTGCTGATCGCGCCGGCCATGAACCGCGAGATGTGGGTCCATCCGGCCACGCAGCGCAACCTGATGCAGGTGGCGGCCGACGGCGCGACCGTGCTGGGCGTGGGCAACGGCTGGCAGGCCTGCGGCGAAACCGGCGATGGCCGCATGCTGGAGCCGGCGCAGCTGCTGGAGGACATCACGGCCTTCTTCGCCCCCAAGTTGCTGGCGGGGCAGAAGGTGCTGGTCACGGCCGGCCCGACCTTCGAAGCACTGGACCCGATCCGGGGCATCACCAACCATTCGTCTGGCAAGATGGGCTTCGCCATTGCCCGGGCGGCCCGCGAGGCGGGCGCCGAGGTCACGCTGGTGGCCGGTCCGGTGCACCTGCCCACGCCTCGCGGCGTGACGCGCGTCGACGTGCTCTCGGCGCAGGACATGCTCGAAGCCACGACCCGTGCTGCGCAGAGCGCTAGCATTTTTGTAGCTACGGCTGCTGTAGCCGACTGGCGCCCGGCCAACCAGAGCGACCAGAAGATCAAGAAGGACGGCAGCGGCAAGACGCCGGTGCTCGATTTCGTCGAGAACGCGGACATCCTCCTCACAGTGGCGAAGAGCGAGCGGGCACAGTCGAAGAGGCTCTTCTGCGTGGGCTTCGCCGCCGAGAGCGAGAACCTCGCCGAACATGCCAAGGCCAAGCGCGAGCGCAAGGGCATCCCGCTGCTGGTGGGCAACATCGGCCCGCTGACCTTCGGACAGGACGACAACGCGATGCTGCTGGTGGACGCCAAGGGCGTGCGCGAGCTTCCCCGCGCGCCCAAGCTCACGCTGGCGCGCGAACTCATGGCCGAGATCGCGGCCCGGCTTCCCGACTGGAGGGTCTGATGAATCCCCAATGGAACACGCCGCCGAACGGCGATTTCGCGCGCTATGTGGAGCGGCTGGCCGCGCAGGCGGCGCTGCCGAAGCGAGCTGCTTCGCCCGGTGAGCACGGCCTCGACGTCGGCATGACGCAGACCTCCGGCCCGCAGCAGGGGCAGGGGCCCGTCACGGCCGCGATGCAGCGTGCCGAGCTGCCGAACGGCGAGGTGCCGAAGAAGCAGCCGGGCTCATTCGACCCGGCGCTGCTCAAGGTGCTGGGCGCCGTCGGCGCGGTGGTGTTCCTCGTGTTGTGGGCCGCGGGCGTGCCGTTCGGCGTGCTGGTGCTGCTCGCGGCGCTGGCCATGTGGTTCGGCAGGAAATTGAAGGGCGTGAAGCTCACCCCGGGCGTCGCCAAGTGGCAGCAGGTGCTCGAAGAGGCAGCCCGAAAGCAAAGAGAACAGCAACAGAAGCAAGGCAACAACTAAGTGAAAGTCGACGTCCGCATCCTCGATCCGCGCATGGTGGATCAACTCCCCGCGTATGCCACCCCCGGAAGCGCCGGCCTCGACCTGAGAGCCTGCCTCGACGCTCCCATCACGCTGGAGCCCAACGGCTGGCAGCTGGTGGGCACCGGCATCGCAATCCACCTGGCCGACCCTGCCTATGCGGCGCTGATCCTTCCTCGCTCGGGGCTTGGCCACAAGCACGGCATCGTGCTGGGCAATCTCGTCGGCCTGATCGACAGCGACTACCAGGGCGAGCTGAAGATCAGCGCCTGGAACCGTAGCGACACGCCCTTCGTGCTGAACCCGATGGAGCGGCTGGCGCAACTGGTGATCGTGCCCGTGGTGCAGGCGCAGTTTCGAGTGGTCACGGAATTTGCACCTACGCAACGTGGCGAGGGCGGATACGGCTCCACCGGCAAACATTGAGCGGATCTTGAAGGCCGGGAAGGGCCGGAAGGGGATCTGCAGGGTTTCCGGGCGGTAAAGAACGGAACCGGCACGGGCCGCGCGGCCTCGAAGGTTTCAGTGTGTGAACGGCGTCATCGCGGCGGATGCTGCGGCGTTAGTCAGGCACACGCAGGGTGCATGCATTCATCATCCGTGCACCGTTCTTTCCGAGGAGCCTCCCAACATGAAGATTTCAACGCGCTTTGTTTCCGTCACCGCTTCCGTGCTGGCCCTGGCCACGCTCACGGCGTGCGTGGCCCCGGCGCCGGTCTACCAGACCTCGCGCTACCCCTACCAGGCGCCCCCGCAGGCCATCCAGTACCGTGAAGCCTCCTACGTCGAATACGGCCACGTAGCCAACATCGAGGTGCTGCGCAGCGAAACCGCCGGCACCGGCACCACGGGCGGCGGTGCCGTCGCCGGTGGCGTGATCGGCGGCGTGGTGGGCAACCAGTTCGGCCGCGGCAACGGCCGTGCCGCGGCAACCGCGCTGGGCATCGTCGGTGGCGCCCTGCTGGGCAACACCATCGAGGCGCAGCAGAACGGTCCGCGCGCCTACGAAATCTATCGGGTGTCGGTGCAGACCGACCGAGGCGGCTACCGCGCCTTCGACGTGCAGAGCCCCGGCGACCTGCGCATCGGCGACCGCGTTCGCATCGACAACGGCCAGATTTCGCGCATGTAAGCGAATCCGATTCATCGGGACACAAAAAAGCCGGGCACTGCCCGGCTTTTTTCATGGGTGCTGCGCGGCGGTCAGTGCAGCGTCTGGTTGCCCGGCGCCATCGGCGCGACCTTGAAGAAGCCCGTGCCCGCCGTGCCGCGACCCACTTCTTCCTCCGTGGCCTCGCGCACCGAGCGCACTGTGATGTCGAGCCGGATCGCGATGCCGGCCAGCGGGTGGTTGCCGTCGAGCACCAGGTGCTCGGGGTAGATCTCGGCCACGGTGTAGATCGTGTCCTTGGGAATGTCGCCGCTCACGCCCTTGGGCAGGGCGGAGCCGTCGAAGGTCATGCCTTCTTCGGTGCCTTCGGGGAAGAGGGAGCGCGGCTCCAGGAAGAGCAGCTGGTCGTTGAAGTCGCCGAAGCCCTGCTCGGGCTCGATCTGCAGTTGCACCCGGGCGCCGGGTTCATGGCCCTGCAGGGCCGCTTCGATCACGTCGAAGAGATCGTCGCCGCCGATCAGGAATTCGACCGGCTCGTCGAGCACGTCCAGCACGTCGCCGAGCGTGTCTTTCATCGTCCAGGTCAGGCCGACCACGCATTGTTCAGAGATTTCCATTGCAGAATTCTCCCATGGAGATTAACGAACCGCTGCCCTTGCTGGGCGGCTTGAGCGCCGCGCAGTTCATGCGGCGGCATTGGCAGAAGAAACCCTTGCTCGTGCGGCAGGCGATACCCGCGATGGTGCCACCGATCGAGCGTTCCGAGTTGTTCGCGCTTGCCGAACGCGAAGATGTCGAATCGCGCCTGATACGCCACGGCAAGGCCGGCTGGTCGCTCAAGCACGGGCCGCTGGCCCGGCGCGCGCTGCCGCCGCTGAAGCAGCCGGCCTGGACGCTGCTGGTGCAGGGCGTCGACCTGCATCACGAGGGCGTGCACCAGTTGCTGCGGCAGTTCCGGTTCCTGCCCGACGCCCGGCTCGACGACCTGATGATCAGCTACGCGAGCGACACCGGCGGCGTCGGCGCGCATTTCGACAGCTACGACGTGTTCCTGCTGCAGGCGCAGGGGCGACGCCGCTGGTCCATCGGCAAGCAGAGCGACCTTCGCCTGCAGCCTGGGCTGCCGTTGAAGATCCTCGAGAACTTCGAGCCCGAGCAGACCTTCGTGCTCGAGCCCGGCGACATGCTCTACCTGCCGCCGCGCTATGCACACGACGGCGTGGCAGTGGGCGACGACTGCATGACCTGTTCCATCGGCCTGCGTTCGTCGGCCGTGGGCGAGCTTGGTGCCGACCTGCTCGCGCGCATGGCGCAGGCCTATGCGGAAGACCTGGAGGACGCCGGCCCGGCCGAACTGGCGCGCTACCGCGATCCGACGCAGCCCGCGGTCGATGCACCGGCCGCGATGCCCGCCGCGCTGCAAGGCTTCGCGCGCAAGGCCATCGAGGCTGCGCTGCGCGACCCCGATGCCATCGACCGCGCTCTCGGCGAGTCGCTCACCGAGCCCAAGGCCAACGTGTGGTTCGGCGAAGGCGGCGAGGCGCCCGACGCCATGCAGCAGGTGAAGCTCGATCGCCGCACGCGCATGCTCTACGACGCGCGGCACGTCTACATCAACGGCGAGAGCTTTCGCGCGGGCGGCGCCGACGCGACGCTGATGCGCAAGCTGGCCGACCGTCGCGAACTCGGCCCGCGCGAACTCGCGCGGGCCAGCGAAGGTGCCCTCGCGTTACTGGGCGAATGGTGCGAGGCAGGGTGGCTTCATGCCGGATGAGGCCCCCGCACTTTCGCTGCCTGAAGGGCGCTTCGACGGCCGCGAAGCCTTCGACGTGCTCCTGCGCAATGCGCTGTCAGCCGCGGCGCGCGAGGGCTGGAAGGAGATCGTCTTCAGCGACATCGATTTCGCCGAGTGGCCCCTCGGCGAGCGCGCGACCATCGAGGCGCTGCAGGCCTGGTCGGCAAGTGGTCGCCGCCTGATGCTGCTCGCGCAGCGCTTCGACATTCTCGAACGCGGCCATGCGCGCTTCGTGTCGTGGCGTCGCATGTGGGACCACATCATCGAATGCCGCGCCACCGGCAAGGCCGCAGGCTCGGAAGTGCCGAGCGCCATCTGGACGCCCACGTGGTTCGTGCACCGCATCGACCCCGAACGCAGCAGGGGCGTGAGCGGCACCGATTCGCGTGCGCGCCGCGAGCTGCGCGAGGCCATCGACGAATGCTGGCGCCTCGGGCGCCCTGCGTTTCCGGCATCGACGCTGGGCTTGTAAGCCAATGCCGCGAATGCGGCCGCGAGACATATTCGGGCGGATATGCAGGTCTAGAATTTTTTCGTTCCAGACCTTCATTGCCAAAGGAGATTCCATGAAGAAGTCATCATCCGTCCTGATCGCCTCGCTGATTGCCGCTGCCGCGCTCGTCGCCTGCGGGAAGAAGGAGGATGCAGCGCCGGCTGTCGTGACGCCGCCTCCTGCGCCCGTGACCGAACCAGCGCCTGCCCCCGCAGCTCCGGCACCTGCGCCATCGGCCGATCCGGGCACATCGTCTTCGTCCTCGACCACGCCGTCCCCGGGCGCGCAGTCCGCGCTCGACGCCGCGAATGCCGCCACCGAGGCCGCGAAGAAGAATGAAGCGCCGAAGCAGTAATCAGCGCTGCATCAGACATGCAAAAAGCCGCCATGAGGCGGCTTTTTTTCTTAGGAGAGCGTGAGCGTCTTGTGCCTTGTAAGGGGCTGGGTGCTCAGACGTCGAGCCAGGGCGAGCCTCCCGCCGCCGTGGCGGTCAGCATCTCCGACTCGTTGCCGCCCAGCGCTTCAGCCATGAGGCGCCGCACGATCTCGGGCCGGTTGTTCTGCTCGCTCAGGTGTGCCGCGACGACGTGCCGCAGGCCGTCGTGAAGAAGCGCGCGCGCGATCTCCGCTGCGGCGGTGTTCGACAGGTGCCCGTAGTTGCCGCCCACGCGGTGCTTGAGAAATGGCGGGTAGCTCGAGTTGGCCAGCAGCTCGCTGTCGTGGTTGAACTCCAGCAGCAGCGAATGCACGCCGCCCAGCCGGGCCAGCACATGAGCGGTGGCGTGACCCAGGTCGGTCAGCACGCCCAGGGTGCGGTTGCCGTCGGTACAGCGCAATTGCAGCGGTTCGCGCGCATCGTGCGGAACGGTGAAGGGCTGCACGCAGATGTCGCCGACCGTGAACTCGGCATCGTCGCGCGCCAGGTTCAGCAAGCCCTCGAAGTCGCGCCCGCCGGTGGCGAGCCACGTGCCTTCGCTCATCCAGACGGGAATGCGGTTGCGCCGCGACAGCGAATGGGCGCAGCCGATGTGGTCGCCGTGCTCGTGGGTCACGAAGACCGCATCGATGTCGCTGGCTGCAAGGCCCGCCTGGGCCAGGCGCAGGTCGAGCTGCTTGAGGCCGAAGCCGCAGTCGACGAGGAGGCGGGAGGTGCGGCCGCCGCTGGTCGTCTCGACCAGCGCGGCGTTGCCCGTGCTGCCGCTGCCGAGGCTTCGGAAGCGGAGCATGCGGGTTATCTCAGGTCGTCGGCGATGACCTTGACGATGCGCTCGGCATTGGCCGAGGTTTCGGGCGCGCCGGCTTCGTTGAGCACCGACACCGTGGTGGCTTCGCCCTGGCCCTTGACCGAGATGCGGAACTTCGCAGGCGCCTCGGTCTTGCTCGAGCCACCGAACAGCTTGCCGAAGAAGCCGGGTTCCTTCTTGTCGGGGTTCGGCGGCACGTAGCGCACGTAGTAGAGGCCGGCGCTGCGGTCGCGGTCTTCCACGGTGAAGCCGGTGCGGTCGAGCGCGAGGCCGACGCGGCGCCATGCGCGGTCGAAGCCTTCGCTGATCTGCACGACCGGCTGGTTGCCGACCTTGGAGATGGTCGCGGTCTTGGGCGTTGCGGTGGTCGCGGCCAGGATCTTCGACTGCTCCTGCGACACGCCGAGCTTGACCATCAGACGACGGAGGAATTCGGTCTCGAGTTCAGGATCGCTCGGGCGGGGCTGCCACACGGTCTGGTCCTGGCGGGAGTTGTTGTAGACCTCCTGCATGCCGCGGTGGCTGATGAAGATCTCGGTGCCGGTACCGGTGGTGCTGCGCTCCAGGCGGGTGCGGAAGCGGTCGAGTTCGCCGGTCGAGTAGACCGAGTCGACCAGCTTGCCCAGCGTGCCGCGGATGATGTCCTGCGGCAGCTTGGCGCGGTTCTCGGCCCAGTCGGTTTCCATGATGCCCAGGTTGCGCTGGTCGGTGGTCAGCAGGAAGCCGTTTTCCTGCCAGAAGTCCTTCACCGGATCCCAGAGCTGGTCGGGGGTGCGGTTGACGACGATCCAGCGCTGCGTGCCCGAGCGCTCCATGCGCACGTCGCCGATGTTGGCCACCGCAGTGGGGATGCCGGGGGCGTTGGCGATGCCTGCCTGGTAGGAGTTGGCGGTCACGGCGCCGCCGGGGATGGCGTAGCGGTTGTCGCGCGAAAGCTGGGAGAGATCTGGTGGGACTTCGAGCGTCGGGGCCTTGCCTGCGCTCTTGTAGTCGATCTTGTCGCTCTCGAGGACGGAGCAGGCGGCGAGGCTGGCAACGAGGGCCAGCAGTGCAAGTCGCGAAATGTTCTTCAACGTCGTCTTCCTTGTTGGAATGGTTCGGTCAATCTAGGGGCCGCAGTGCCCGCCGCCATCTCTGAGCGCGGTTCGGGCAAAAGGTTGCTTAACCTTGCTGCGGCCAGGGGAAAGGCGGGTCCGGGACGTGCTGGAGAGGAGTGCTCAGCCCTTCAGCAGGCCGGTGGCGCGCAGGGCGCCTTCGACCGCGGGGCGGCTCGCTTCGCCGAGTTCGGTGAGCGGCAGGCGCAGCGCGCCGCCGCACAGGCCGAGCCGTGCCATCGCCCACTTCAGCGGGATCGGATTGGGCTCGACGAACAGGTTGCGATGCAGCGGCATGAGCTCGAACTGGAGTTCCATGGCGCGCTTCACGTCGCCCGCCAGCGCTGCCACGCACAGCTCGTGCATCTTGCGCGGCGCGATGTTGGCCGTGACGCTGATGTTGCCCTGGCCGCCGCAGAGCATGAGCGCGACCGCGGTCGGGTCGTCGCCGGAATAGACGGCGAAGTTCTTCGGCACTTCGCGGATGAGCCACTGGGCCCGCTCGATGTTGCCGGTGGCTTCCTTGATGCCGATGATGCCGGACACCTGCGCCAGGCGCAGCACGGTGTCGTGCGCCATATCGGCGACGGTGCGGCCGGGCACGTTGTAGAGCACGATGGGCAGGTCGCCCACGGCCTCGGCGATGGCCTTGAAGTGCTGGTACTGGCCTTCCTGCGTGGGCTTGTTGTAGTACGGCACGACTTGGAGCTGGGAGTCGGCGCCGACGCCCTTGGCGAACTTGGCGAGCTCGATGGCTTCCTTGGTGGAATTCGCGCCGCAGCCGGCCATCACGGGCACGCGGCCCTTGGCCTGCTCGACCGAGACACGGATGATTTCGCAGTGCTCCTCGACATCGACCGTCGGCGACTCGCCGGTGGTGCCGACCACGCCCAGGCAGTCGGTGCCTTCTTCGATGTGCCAGTCGATGAGTCGCCGCAGGGCGGGGTAGTCGACACTGCCGTCGTCGTGCATCGGCGTGACGAGCGCGACGATGCTGCCTGTCAGTTGCTCCAAGGGGAATCTCTTTGTCGGTGGACGAAAGCGCCGATTCTACTTACTCCGGCGCCCCTCCAGACAGCGGCCCCGGGCCCCTTAGTTTCCCTTAAGGAAGTGGCGCGCCGGCAGCCCGGAGTCGACTGCTGACGGGCGGACGGCGGCGATGCGCTGCACGAATCGTTCCGGCTGCGCGATGAAGCCGTCCTCGTACGCCACCACGCGCATTCCGGCGCAGGCCGCCAGCAGCTCGCCCGGCTGCAGCAGGAAGTCGGCCCGCGAGGGCTTGCCGACGGTTTCGTTGCCCGCGGCGAAGGTTTCGTAGAGCAGCACGCCGCTTGGCGCGACCGCGGCCACGATGTCTGCCATGCGCGGCCGCCAGAGGTAGTTGGTGACGATCACGGCGCCGAAGGCCTGGCCGGCGAAGGGCCATGGGCCCGATTCGATGTCCGCCTCGACGACCTTGCCGAACGCGCCGGCAGCCTCGACGGCTTCAGGAGACCGGTCGACACCGGTGACCGCGTGTCCGTGCCCGGCGAACCACTTCATGTGCCGCCCGCCGCCGCAGGCCACGTCCAGCACGTCGGCTTCGGGGGCGAGCAGGTGCGACCAGCGGACGATCCATTCGGAGGGGGCGGCCAGGCCGTGCATCGGTGCTATTTCTTTCATAGCAAGTCGTAACTCAGAAGCAGGACCAGATCTGGTCGACCAGCGTCACGAGGAAGTCGGGGTGCACGTACAGCGCGAACACGCCGCCCAGCACCGCCAGCGCGGTGGCCAGCCAGCCCGCGTGGACGACGTGATGGCGCATTCGAGGAGTCATGGCCCCGATTCTTGCGCAACCGGGCCGATCAGACGGTTGCGCCCGCCGGCCGCGGCGACGGGCGCGAGATCGCGCTTTCCTTCACCGGCAGGTTGACCACCGCCGCGAACACGCCCAGCGCGATCGCGATGTACCAGACGATGTCGTAGCTGCCCGTGGTGTCGTACAGATAGCCGCCCAGCCACACGCCCAGGAACGAGCCGACCTGGTGGCTCAGGAACACGAAGCCGCTGAGCATCGAAAGATGCGCCACGCCGAAGATGCCCGCCACGATCGCGTTGGTCGCAGGCACCGTGGAAAGCCACAGGAAGCCCATCGCGGCGGAGAAGAGATACACGCTCATCGGCGAGATGGGCGCCATCAGGAAGAGCGCGATCGACACCGCCCGCGCGAAATAGATGGCCGCCAGGATCTTCCGCTTGGCCAGCTTCTGCCCCAGCAGCCCCACCGTGTAGGTGCCGAACACGTTGAAGAGCCCGATCAGCGCCAGCGCGTAGCCGGCCACCTCGGCCGGCAGGCTGCGGTCGCGCAGGTAGGTCGGCATGTGGATGCCGATGAAGGCCAGCTGGAAGCCGCAGACGAAGTAGCCCGCCATCAGCAGGCCGAAGCTCGGGTACCGGAAGGCCTCGCCGACCGCCTGCATCACCGACTGCTCGCGGTGCCCGGCCTGCGCCGCCGTCTTCGGCTCGCGCAGCCCGAAGGCCAGGGGAACGATCACCAGCGCCAGCACCGCAACCACGGCCAGCGCCGTCTGCCAGCCGAGGTTGCCGATCAGCCGTCCCTCGATGGGCGCCATCAGGAACTGGCCGAACGAGCCGGCCGCGGCCGCCACGCCCATGGCCCACGAGCGCCGCTCGGCCGGAATCTGCCGCCCGATCACGCCGTAGATCACCGCATAGGTCGAGCCCGCCTGCGCCGCGCCGATCAGGATGCCCGCGCTCAGCGTGAAGAGCAGCGGCGTCGGCGAATGCGCCATGCCGAAGAGCCCCAGCGCATAGAGCAGCGAGCCGCCGATCAGCACCCGGAACGCGCCGAACCTGTCGGCCAGCATGCCCGCGAACACGCCGAAGATGCCCCAGGAAAGATTCTGGATAGCCAGCGCGAAGGAAAAGGTCTGCCGGCTCCAGTCCTGCGCCTGAGTGATCGGCTGAAGCCAGAGGCCGAAGCCGTGGCGTATGCCCATCGACAGCGTGACGATCATCGCCCCGCAGAAAAGGACTTGCTTGACCGAGAGCGCGGGGGCGGAGGGGGATTGCATGACTTCGAATGTAACGATTCGCCTGCTCCGGCAGGTGGCGTGGCGGCCGGAGCCATTGATGATTTATCCGCGGTGTTTCGATGCGCATGTCGCATCAAAGCGCGGCCTGTATGAACATCCAGTTGTTTTGGCGGCGACTGACTACAATTCGCCCCCATGGCGACTCCCCCCAAGACTCCCCCCAGCTCATCGTCCGCATCCTCCGGCTACTCGGAAGGCTCCATCCGCGTGCTCAAGGGCCTCGAGCCCGTCAAGCAGCGCCCGGGCATGTACACCCGCACCGACAACCCGCTGCACATCATCCAGGAAGTGCTCGACAACGCCGCCGACGAGGCGCTGGCGGGCCACGGCAAGAAGATCAAGGTCACGCTGCACACCGATGGCTCGGTCAGCGTCGAGGACGACGGTCGGGGCATTCCCTTCGGCCTGCATCCCGAAGAGAAGGCTCCCGTGGTCGAGCTGGTCTACACCCGGCTGCATGCCGGCGGCAAGTTCGACAAGGGCTCGGGCGGCGCCTACAGCTTCTCGGGCGGCCTGCACGGCGTGGGCGTGTCGGTGACCAATGCGCTGTCGAAGCGTCTCGAGGTGGCGACCCACCGCGAAGGCTCGATCGCAAGGCTGGCCTTCAGCGGCGGCGACGTGATCGAGCAGCTAGAAGTGCGCAAGCTGGAGGCCGGCGAGCGCAAGCAGGGCACCACCGTGCGCGCCTGGCCCGACGCCAAGTATTTCGAGACCGCCGCGCTGCCCATGGGCGAGCTCACCCACCTGCTGCGCAGCAAGGCCGTGTTGATGCCCGGCGTGAGCGTCACGCTGGTCAACGAGAAGACGAAGGAAACGCAGCAGTGGCTCTACAAGGGCGGCCTGAGCGACTACCTGATGCAGACGCTCAACGGCGACCCGGTCATTCCGCTCTTCGAGGGCAGCGGCCATGCCGACAAGAACGCCGACAACTTCGCCGAGGGCGAGGGCGCCGACTGGGCCGTGGCCTTCACCGAAGAAGGCCAGCCGGTGCGCGAGAGCTACGTCAACCTGATTCCCACCAGCGCCGGCGGCACGCACGAAAGCGGCCTGCGCGACGGCCTGTTCACCGCGGTGAAGAGCTTCATCGAGCTGCACTCGCTGCTGCCCAAGGGCGTGAAGCTCCTGCCCGAGGACGTGTTCGCGCGCGCCTCGTACGTGCTGAGCGCCAAGGTGCTCGACCCGCAGTTCCAGGGCCAGATCAAGGAGCGCCTGAATTCGCGCGACGCCGTGCGCCTCGTGTCGAGCTTCGTGCGCCCCGCGCTCGAGCTGTGGCTCAACCAGCACGTCGACTACGGCCGCAAGCTGGCCGAACTGGCCATCAAGGCCGCGCAGACGCGCCAGCGCGCCGGCCAGAAGGTCGAGAAGCGCAAGGGCTCCGGCGTGGCCGTGCTGCCCGGCAAGCTGACCGATTGCGAGAGCAAGGACACCAGCCACAACGAAGTCTTCCTGGTCGAGGGCGATTCCGCCGGCGGCAGCGCCAAGATGGGCCGCGACAAGGAAAGCCAGGCCATCCTGCCGCTGCGCGGCAAGGTGCTCAACACCTGGGAAGTGGAGCGCGACCGCCTCTTCGCCAACACCGAAATCCACGACATCTCGGTGGCCGTGGGCGTCGATCCGCACGGCCCCAACGACACGCCCGACATGAGCGGCCTGCGCTACGGCAAGATCTGCATCCTGAGCGATGCCGACGTGGACGGCTCCCACATCCAGGTGCTGCTGCTCACGCTTTTCTTCCGGCACTTTCCGAAACTCATCGAAGCCGGCCACGTGTATGTCGCGAAGCCGCCATTGTTCCGGGTCGACGCCCCCGCGCGCGGCAAGAAACCGGCCTCCAAGGTCTATGCTCTGGACGAAGGCGAACTGACCGCCACGCTGGACAAGTTGCGTAAAGACGGCGTGCGCGAAGGCGCCTGGAGCATCAGCCGCTTCAAGGGCCTGGGCGAAATGAGCGCGGAACAATTGTGGGAAACCACGCTCAATCCGGACACCCGGCGCCTGATGCAGGTCCAATTGGGCCGATTCGATTTCACGTCCACCCAGGGCGAAATCACCAAGCTGATGGGCAAGGGCGAAGCGGCGGCGCGGCGCGAGCTCATGGAGTTGCGCGCCGACGATGTCGATATCGACGTCTGATTTCCCCTTCTCCACTAACACGCATGTCGGTTCTCAAGCGCTTGTTGCCGTTGGTCGTCCTGTTGCTCTCCATGCAGCAGGGGCCGGCGCACGCCGCCGACATCTACGGCTACATCGACAGCAAGGGCAACGCGCACTTCGCCTCCGAGAAGATCGACGAGCGCTACCAGATCTTCTTCCGCGGTGGCCAGAGCTTCGACACCGCCAAGGGCATCTCTCCGCTGGGCCGTGGCGCCAGCAGGCTCGACGGCAAGGTGCCGGCCGCCTCGCAGAGCCTGCTCGCCATGTTCGAGGCCTCGCCGAGCTACAAGACCGCCAAGTCGGCGCTGCGCGATGCGTCTAACAAGCACGACATCGACTACGAGCTGCTGCAGGCGCTGGTCGCCACCGAGTCGGGCTTCGACGCGCAGGCTGTCTCGCCCAAGGGCGCGATGGGGCTGATGCAGCTGATGCCCGCTACCGCGCAGCGCTACGGCGTGTCGGCGGACAAGCGCGCGACCATCGAGAAGAAGCTGTTCGACCCGCGCATCAACATCGCCGCCGGATCGCGCTACCTGCGCGACCTGATCGCGATGTTCCCGGGGCAGATCGAGCTCGCGCTGGCCGCCTACAACGCGGGCGAGGGCGCGGTGCAGCGCGCGGGCAACAAGATCCCGAACTACAAGGAAACGCAGAACTACGTGCAGACCGTGCTGCAGCTGTATGCGTACCTGAAGCCCTCCGTTGCTGCGGGTGGCGGCGTTGCGCGCGGCGGTGGCAAGGCGCCCGGGCGTATCCGCATGGAGCTGACGGTGCCGCAGGGCGGCGCGCTCGGCCGAGGCAACATGCCTTCAGACGCGCCGCGCAGCATGCCGACCATGCCCGACATACCCGAGCCATCGGCGGTGCCCACAGGCGCGGCCGATGCACCACCGGGCACGCCGTTGTCCTGATCGACCGGAGTAGGGAGGAGACCATGCACCGTCGAAGCTTCGTTCTCGCGACCGCCGCCGGCATGGTGGCGGGCACGGCGCGTGCGCAGCATCCGGCCACGCACGACACGCTGCCGGCCGTGCCCTCGTCGGCCGAGCCCTATGCGCGACTGCAGGGCGGCGTGCCGCACCACATGACGCCCGAGCAGGAGGCGCAACGCTTCACCGAGAGTGCCGCGCCGCCCGGTCCGCAGGGGCGCTGGGAGCCGCGCGCGGCGCTGCCGATCCCGCGCAGCGAGATGGCCTGGGCCACCGCCGCGATGGGCCGCATGCACGTGGTCGGCGGGTACGGCGAAGGCAAGGTCAACCGCGACTACCACCACATCTACGACCCAAAGGCCGACCGCTGGCTCGACGGCGCGCCGCTGCCACGAGGCGCCAACCATGTCGCGGTAACGGCCGATGGCAGCCGCGTCTATGCGCTTGGCGGCTTCGTCGAGCAGAACCGCCGCTCGGACACCAACGCCTACGTCTACGACATCGCCGCCAACCGCTGGAGCGCCATCGCGCCGCTGCCGCGCCCGCGTGGCGCCGCCGCCGCCGTGATGCTCGACGGCGCGCTGCACCTGATCGGCGGTGCCTCGGAGCCCGCGGCGGAGCGCGCGAGCGTCGGCTGGCACGAGGTCTACGACCCCAAGGCCGACCGCTGGTCGGCACGCAAACCGCTGCCCGGTGCGCGCGACCACGTCGGCTGCGTGTCGCACGGCGGCCAGATCCACGTGATCGGCGGGCGCTTCAACACCTTCGAATACAACACCGACCTGCACCACGTCTACTTGCCCGCACGCGACACCTGGGAGCTGCGCTCGCCGCTGCCCACCGCGCGTTCGGGCCATGGGCTCGTGGTGTATCGCGGACGCTTCTTCGCCATGGGCGGGGAGGGCGGCATCCTCGTCAATGGCGTGCCGCGCCAGGCGAAGGTGTTCGGCCAGATGGAAAGCTACAACCCCGTCGACGACACCTGGCAACGGCACGCCCCGATGACCACGCCGCGCCACGCCGTGGGCGCGGCCGTCATCGGCGACTGGATCTACGTCGCCGGCGGCGGCGCGGTGCTCGGCGGCGCCGTGCAGTCCGCCGTCCACGAAGCCTTTACCCTGGGCTGAGCGCGCAGCCTGCAGACACAACAACAGTTTTTCTCACCAGCTCTTTCATGGATTCCCAACCTCCGCTCGATCTACTCGGTCCCACCGACGGCGACACCACCCTGACCCTCGCCGACTACGCCCAGACCGCCTACCTCGAATACGCGCTCAGCGTGGTCAAGGGCCGCGCGCTGCCCGATGTGTCCGACGGCCAGAAGCCGGTGCAGCGCCGCATCCTGTACTCGATGTCGCGCATGGGCCTGGGCTTCGGCGGCACCAACGGCACCGTGGGCGCCAAGCCCGTGAAGAGCGCGCGCGTGGTCGGCGACGTGCTCGGCCGCTTCCATCCACACAGCGACCAGGCCGCCTACGACGCGCTGGTGCGCATGGCACAAGACTTCTCGCAGCGCTACCCGCTGGTCGACGGCCAGGGCAACTTCGGCAGCCGCGACGGCGACGGCGCCGCGGCCATGCGCTACACCGAAGCACGCCTGGCGCGCATCACCAGCCTGCTGCTCGACGAGATCGACGAAGGCACGGTCGACTTCATTCCCAACTACGACGGCAGCACCGAAGAGCCGCGCCTCTTGCCCGCGCGGCTGCCGTTCACGCTGCTCAATGGCGCGAGCGGCATCGCGGTCGGCCTCGCCACCGAAATCCCGAGCCACAACCTGCGCGAGATCGCCGATGCCTGCGTGGCGCTGATCAAGTCGAACGGCAAGCTCAGCGAGGAAGAACTCTTCGCCATCGTGCCCGGCCCCGACTATCCGGGCGGCGCGCAGATCATCAGCAGCCCGACCGACATCGCCGACGCCTATCGCACCGGCCGCGGCTCGCTCAAGGTGCGTGCGCGCTGGAAGATCGAAGAGCTGGCGCGCGGCCAGTGGCAGCTGGTGGTCAACGAACTGCCGCCGGGCGTGAGCTCGCAGCGCGTGCTGGAAGAAATCGAGGAAATCACCAACCCCAAGGTCAAGGCCGGCAAGAAGGCGCTGAGCGCGGAGCAGACGCAGCTCAAGGCCGCGATGCTGTCGGTGCTCGACGTGGTGCGCGACGAGTCCAGCAAGGACGCCGCCGTGCGCCTGGTGTTCGAGCCCAAGACCTCGCGCATCAGCCAGGAAGAGTTCATCACCACGCTGCTCGCGCAGACCTCGCTCGAGACTTCGTCGCCGATCAACCTCACGATGGTCGGCATCGACGGCAAGCCCACGCAGAAGTCGCTGCGCCAGATGCTCAACGAGTGGATCGCCTTCCGCGAGATCACCGTCGAAAAGCGTTCGCGACACCGCCTGGGCAAGGTGCAGGACCGCATCCACATCCTCGAAGGCAGGCAGCTGGTGCTGCTGAACATCGACGAGGTGATCGCGATCATCCGCGCGGCGGAAGACCCGAAGGCTGCGCTCATCGCGCGCTTCAACCTCAGCGAACGCCAGGCCGAGGACATCCTTGAAATCCGCCTGCGCCAACTCGCGCGGCTGGAGGCCATCAAGATCGAGCAGGAGTTGTCGAGCCTGCGCGAGGAGCAGAAGAAGCTCGAAGACATCCTCGCCAGCCCCGCCGCGCTGCGCCGCCTGCTGGTGAAGGAGATCGAAGCCGACGCCAAGACCTTCGAAGACGCGCGCCGCACGCTGATCCAGGCCGAGAAGCGTGCCGTGGCCGAAGTGAAAGTGGTCGACGAACCCGTCACCGTCATCGTGTCGCAGAAGGGCTGGGTTCGCGCGCAGAAGGGCTGGGCCAGCGAGAAGGCTGCCGGCAACGGAAACGGCGCGGCGCCCGAGTACAGCTTCAAGTCGGGCGACGCGCTCTACGGCGCCTACGAGTGCCGCAGCGTCGACACGCTGCTGGTGTTCGGCAGCGCCAAGGACAAGAGCGTGCGCGTCTACACCGTGCCGGTGTCCTCGCTGCCGGGCGGTCGCGGCGACGGCCAGCCCGTCACCACGCTCATCGATCTGGATGCCGGCACGCACGTCACCCACTTCTTCGCGGGCCCGGTGGGTGCCAGCCTGCTGCTGGCCAACACCGGCGGCTACGGCTTCATCGCCACGGTCGAGAACATGATGTCGCGCCAGCGCGGCGGCAAGGCCTTCATCGACGTGGGCGAAGGCGAGCAGCTTTGTCGTCCGTCGCTGGTGGGCGGCGCGAGCGGCGCCGAGCCGATGCCCGCGGCCACGCACGTGGCCTGCGCCTCGACGGGCGGACGCATCCTGACCTTCGACATCGCCGAGCTCAAGAGCCTGCCCAAGGGCGGCCGCGGCCTCACGCTGATCGACCTGGAAGCCAAGGACACCCTGGCCGGTGCGGCTGCCTACACGCGCAGCGTGAAGATCGAAGGCATCGGCCGCGGCGGCAAGGAGCGCGAGGAAACGCTGGAGATCCGCACGCTGAACAACGCGCGCGGCAGCCGCGCGCGCAAGGGCAAGGCGGCCGACCTGGGCTTCAAGCCGTCGAGCATCGTGCGGGTGCAATAGCCATGGGCGGCATCGACATCAGCGTCATCGGCGTCTTCATCGCCGTGGTTACCGGCATCGGCAGCTACGTGCTGGGCCGGCGCATGCGCGAGAAGAGGGCGGCGAAGAAGCGCGAGAAGGACCGCATCGCCTCTCAGGCGAACGAGACGCGCCAGGTGCGGCGCGCCCGTGAACGCAAGGAGCGCGGCGAGTAGCTCGCCGGTTCGGGAAGGGAGGGCCGGTCAGCGCAGGTCGGTCCACCAGCGCGTGTTGGTCCGCGCGGCTCCCACCGTCACCACCTCGCCGATCACCGGCGTGGCCAGATCGATCTTCTTTGCCTCCGTGAGGGCCGCGATGCGGTCCAGCGGGTCGCGCCAGGCGTGGAAGGCGAGGTCGAAAGTGCTGTTGTGCACCGAGAAGAAGGTCTTGCCGCGCAGGTCCTCGAAGGCTTTCACGCTCTGCTCGGGTGTCATGTGCACGGCGGGCCACATGCTGTCGTAGGCGCCGTTTTCCATCAGCGCGATGTCGAAGCCGCCGAAGCGATCTCCGATCTGCTTGAAGCCCGGAAAGTAGCCCGAGTCGCCGCTGTAGAAGATGCGCTGGTCGCCGCTCTGCACCACCCATGAGGCCCACAGCGTGCGGTCGCGGTCGCCCAGCGTGCGGCCCGAGAAGTGCTGCGCGGGCGTGGCGGTGAGCTTCACGCCGTCATGTTCGGCGGACTGCCACCAGTCGAGCTCGGTCACGCGCTCGGCCGGCACGCCCATCGCCACCAGCCGGGAGCGCACGCCCAGCGGCACGAAGTAGCGCTTCACGTCCTTCGAGAGGTACTCGATGGTCGCCACGTCGAGGTGGTCGTAGTGGTCGTGCGAGAGGATCACGCCCTCGATCGACGGCAGCTCCTCGAGCGCGATCGGCGTCTTGTGAAAGCGCTTCGGCCCCGCCCACTGCACGGGCGACGCGCGGTCGCTGAATACCGGGTCGATCAGCCAGTACTTGTCGCGCAGCTTCAGCAGGTGCGACGAATGGCCCAGGCGCACCACGTGGTTGGTCTTCGTGTCGAGCGCGTCGAGCGCGGCCTTGTCCAGCGGCTTCACGGGAATGGGATCGACCGGCACGGTGTCGACCTTGCTGCCGACGATGAAGCGCGACCAGATGCGCCATGCGCTGGCCTGCGCGGGCAGGTCGGGGTTGGCCATGTTGTGGAAGCCGCCGTCCTTGAACTGGGGCGAGTTCTCGTAGCGCGTCTCGCCGCCCCCGGCGGCGCTGCAGCCCGCGACGAAGGCACAGCCGGCCGCGGCGAGCGCGGTGCCGCGGCGCAGGAGTTGGGGCAGGTAGGAGCCTTGCGAGCCCGGGTCTTCAGCCATGGGAGAGCCTTCTGGATTGTGTTTGTCGGATGGCCGGAGACTATCGAAGGCGCGTGTTTCAATGGTTTCAGCGATAGAAACATTCGGGCAGGAGGGGCATTCCGGTGCTATGCCATGCGCCGTATGGCGGGCGCGGCCGAGGCCCGGCACACTGCCGGACTTCATCGGTTTCACCCGTTCTGAGGAGGCACCAGATCCATGAGCACCAACCGCTATCCCATCATCTACGTGCGCGGCTACGCCATGACCGAGTCGGAGCGCGACGAGACCGCGGCCGATCCGTTCTGCGGCTTCAACATCGGCTCCACGGTTTACCGGGCCACCGTGAAGAAGGAAGCGCCGGCGCAGAAGTTCGTATTCGAATCGCCGATGGTGCGGCTGCTGGCCGACTTCCAGTACCAGAGCGTCTACCAGAACGGCCTGGACATCCTCGACCCCGACTGGAAGCCCTCGCCCGACGCGAACGGCAACGACGTCGACGGCATTCCCTCGGCCTCGGTCATCATCTACCGCTACTACGACTCGGGCTCCGAGCTGCTGGGCGACGGCAAGGCCAAGGACGTCAAGGTGTACGCGCAGGGCCTGAGCCAGCTGATCCTTCGCGTGCGCGACCTCGTGGTGCAGCGCGAAGGGCCCTCGGGCTTCACGGCCGACGACTTCCGCTGCTACCTCGTCGCGCATTCCATGGGCGGGCTGGTGGTGCGCGCCTTCCTGCAGAACCCGGCGCTCGGCGACGCGAAGGCCCGTGCCTGCGTCGACAAGGTGTTCACCTACGCCACGCCGCACAACGGCATCGACATGGGCGGCATCAACGTACCGGCCTGGCTCACGGTGAACGAGATGAACACCTTCAACCGCGACAAGATGTCCGAGTTCCTGGCAACGCCTGCGGTCAACGGCCGCATGGACTACCTGCCGGCCGCCGCCTTTCCGCCCGAGCGCTTCTTCTGCATGGTCGGCACCAACCGCGGCGACTACGAAACCGCCAAGGGCCTTTCGCGCATGTTCGCGGGCCACGGCAGCGACGGCCTCGTGCGCATCGAGAACGCTTCGCTCTGGGCCGTCGACGATGCGGGCAAGACGCAGCCGGTGGCCACCGCGTATACCTACCGCTCGCACTCGGGCTACTTCGGCATCGTGAATTCGGAGGAGGCCTACCAGAACCTCACGCGCTTCCTGTTCGGCGACGTGCGCGTGGACCTGTGGTTCGACGTCGACGGCGTCACCTTGCCGCCCGACCTGCCCAAGGATGCTGACGTCGATGCGCTCTACCAGGTCGAGCTGCTCGCCGCGCCGCGCGGCAAGCGCTGGTACCTGAGCCGCCGCATCGCCGAAGAAGACTCGCCCGCCTGCCGCACGCACAAGGAACTGACCGACCCGGCAACGGCCGCCCGCCGCTCGATCTATCTGTCGACCGTGTTCCTCGCCAACAGGGCGCGCGTGAAGCAGGACCGTCCGACGCTGGCCTACGCCATGACGCTGGGCGTGCGCGTGCCCGACTACCAGGTCAACAACAAGTTCTGGCTCGACGGCCACTACGAAGGCAGTTCGCTCTTTCGCGACACGCTGATCATCGAGATCGCTCCGCCCCAGCCCGGCGACCCGGCCGAGAACTGGAACGTCAAGTACGGCTGGCAGACCGACACCGCCGGCCGTGCCTCGCTGCCTATGAGCCCGAAGCAGCTGGCGAGCGGCAAGCTGCAGTTCGTGGTGCCGTTGTCGAGCCTGGGCGCCGCGCCGGCCGCGCCCGGCATCAGCGGCAAGGTGCGGCTGGAGGTGAGCGCCTGGGAATGAGCTTCCAGAGAGTGCGTTTCCGGTGAGTGGGCTCGTGGGAATGCAGGCAGGCTGAAAGTCAGGTCCGATCGGGGCCGGATCGGCCACAATCCCGCCCCATGCACTACCTCCTGTTCATCGGCGCGATCCTGTTCTTCGCGTTCATGACGCCGCTGAAGCTCGCAGTGGCCGTGTGTGCACTGGTGCTGGTCGTCACCGTGGTCGTCAAGGTGTCGGCGCAGGTCGTCGCCGGCAATTCGCCGACGCTGGGCGAATCATTCAAGTCGGTCTTCTATGCGTCGCTTCTCGTGGCGCTGGCCCTGCTGGCCTTCATGAGCTTCTCCAGCGGCACCGGCATGCACCACGTCGATGGCTGGCCCGCGGTGGCCGTACTGGCGGGCCTGTTCGTGGCCTATACGCTGGGCTTCCAGATCGGCATCGGCACTTCCTTCGGCGCCAGCGCGGTCGTGGCGCTGATCTCCACGCTGGTGTCGGGCGCCATACTCTGGTCGGTCAAGAGCCTCGCCTCCTTCTGATCCCCCTTCCGATCGTCTTCTGCTAGATGGATCCCATGAAAACTGCCGTTCTCGTCATCGACGTCCAGCGTGGCCTTTGCGACGATCCGCCGCGCCCCCATGAGGCCGGCGAGGTGATGCAGCGCATCAACGCGCTCACCGGGCGTGCCCGCGCGGCAGGCGTGCCGGTGGCCTTCATCCAGCATGAGAACGCCGTCGACCTCGAATTCGATTCCGAGCGCTGGCAGCTTGCGAGCGCGCTGAACACCGATTCGCGCGACGCGCGCATCCGCAAGACCACGCCCGATTCGTTCCTGCGCACGCCGCTGGAAGCCTGGCTCTCCGAGCACGGCGTGAAGCGCGTGGTGGTCTGCGGCTACTCGTCGGAGTTCTGCGTCGACACCACCGTGCGCCGCGCTGCGGCACTGGGCTATCACGTCGTGCTCGCGGCCGATGCCCACACCTCGCACGACAAGCCGCACGCCACGGGCGCGCAGATCCGCGAGCATCACAACGCCACGCTCGCGGACATCACCAGCTTCGGCGTGCCGATCCGTGCGGTGGCCAGCGCGGAAGTCGCGTTCGGCGACTGATCCGGCCTCAGGGCATCCGGCCGGTGGCGAGGGCGCTGGCCCAGTCAGGCCTGCCGTTCGACATTGCGAGCGCCGCCATGCTCGCGTGGTCGTAGGGCACAGTGATCAGCGTCGAAGCCCAGCCCGTGGCCAGCCGTTCGACGATGGCATAGCGCGCATCAGGCGAACCCGTCTCGACGACGTGCGGATGCGGATGAACATCGTCGTAGGCCTGTAGCCCGACGCTGCCCGGATTGATGATCAACTGCCCACCCGAAGCACGAACCACGCGAGGCACGTGCGTATGCCCGCAGGCGACCAGTCGCACCCGCGCATCGACCTGACCGAGCCGCGTATCGATCTCCAGCATCGTGGCCAGCCTGAGCAGAGACGGCTCGACCGTCTCCAAGAAGTAGTGCAGGTCGCTCTCGGGCGTGCCGTGGCACAGCAGCACTTCGGGGCTCAACTGGAGCCTGTGTTCGAGCGAGGCCAGCCAGGCGAACTCCTGCGGGCCGAGGCGAGCGTGAGCGAACTCGTCCGATGCTCCGCGCTTGCCGGCAGGCAGTGTGAGCACCTGGCGCTCGTGGTTGCCCGCAAGATGGACCCAGTCCTGCGCCATCAGGAAGCGCGCCGTTTCCAGCGGCATCAGCGGCCCGGAGAGGCTGTCGCCCAGGTTGACGACGGTGTCCGCGCCGCGGCGGCCGATGTCCTCGACGACGGCTTCGAGGGCGGGAAGGTTTCCGTGGATGTCGGAGACGATGGCGATGCGCATGCGCCGATTCTGGGGGAATCGCGAGCCGATTCACCGTCACGAACACCACGCCGAGCCACCCAGCCGCAACCCACCTGCGTGGCTATACTGCGCCCGTCACGTCGAACAAGGCGTGATCGGGTTTAGCAGCCCGAAGCAATCTCTGCGACGCAAGCCGCAGTTTCCCCGCAGGACCTGCGGCTTTGTCATTCGCGCTTCCAGTTTTGGCGGCTCGGATGGGAGGGCTCGCGCCCTGCCGGTTTCTCGCAAGAGGTTGCCCGGTCTGCTAACCCGTCCGAGCTGCCGCCTCGTTTAGCAGCGGGTGTGGCGGTTTTTGCAAATCGCAACCTCTGGAGGTCGTCTGTGACCAAGTCTGCTCGCGTGCTCAAGCACGCGCCGAAAACTGATACCGCTTCAACGCCGAAGTCGGCTCATCCCCAGTCAAATGCCGAGTCGGTTGCCCTGCAAGCAGGCGATGACATCGAGAGCATCCGCCAAGTGCACAGCGCCTACGTATGCCGCGAAAAGCTCGTCGTGCCGATGCAGGTGGATGAGCGCGAGGAGATCTATCCGACCCGATCCGAACTCGGCGCACTGTTCCGCGTGGTCAATGAGGAAATGCAGCGGCGAATCGAAGCCGCGGACAGCACGATCGGTTCCTTGCGCGATGCTCTGAGCAAGCAGGTCCGCGAACCTCATTGATGACCGGCTCGGGACAAGCGCCGGTCAATCCGCCCCAGGCCTCCACACCTTCGCCAGCGCAGCCAGCTTGCCCCTGAACCCCAGCCTGTCGTTCGACAGCGCATCGATGAAGTCCGACAGGCGCTGCGACTTCACCATCGTGTAGATCGTGAGCCACGTCGTCGCGACGAACACCACGCCGAACCACACGGCCTTGCGCCACAGCGGCGCCTCGGCCTCGGCCAGCAGGTTCATGCCGAGGAAGCCGGTGGTGATGGTGCCGATCAGGCCGAAGAGCGTGACCACCGTGAGCCGCACCACGGTGGCGGCCTGGCGGCGCAGGCTGTCGGCGTCGAGGTACGTGTTCATGTCGGCGATGCGCGCCTTGACCTCGTCGTAGAGCGGATCGAGCCCGAGGTGCGTGGCGCACATGTGGGAGAGGGCGCGCACCTGCGCCTGCTCCGAGATTTCGTGGAACCAGTAGCGGTGCGTGAAGCGCAGGAAGCGCTCGAAGCTCGCGCGGATGGCGCGCTTGAACTGCTTCACGCTCGGCGTGCTGCGTATGTCCAGCCGCTTGAGCGCCTCCACCAGCTGGTCGGAGAACATCAGCAGCGAGGCCTTCTGGAAGTGCGCGATGAGGAACAGCAGGAAGTGCTGGTGCCTGAACTGCGCGAGCACGCCGCGGTCGCGGCAGCAGAAGAACTCGGAGCGCGCGTCGCCCACCACGATGAGCGCGTGGCCGTTGCACAGGTAGCGCGTGTTGGGCGCCGCGCCCGCGTTCACCCAGAAGCGGTCGTAGCAGTACTTGTGTTCGAAGTCGGCGAGATGGTGGTCGGCGTAGGGCAGGTGGGCCTCGCTCGTGCCGGAGCCCGCGCCGGTGACCAGCGCGAGCCGCACGAAGTCGTCGCGCGTGAGGCGGCGCGGGTCATCCAGCGAGAGGTACGCCATCACCGGCATTCGGTAGTACTCGATCTGCCGGTAGCGCAGCACGCCCGCGTCTTCCGAATGGTCGCTCACCAGCGGCTGCATCAGGTAGGCCCAGTGCGCGGCGATGCGCGGCGCGCGGTGCTGTGCCACGTGCGAGAGAAATGCCTCGCGCTGCTGCGCGTCGGAGCTCGCGAGCACGCGGCCGTCGGCGCCCAGCCATTCGACGCTGGCCATGCAGTGCAGCGCCGAGCCGTCGGCCTCCCAGCCCGAGGGGTAGGCGCGGCCGAAGCGATAGAGGATGTCCTGCGCCTGCGCGAGGCTCAGGTTGCTCGCGCCGACTTCGAGGTTGAGCATCACCACGTCGATGTCGAAGAAGAAGTACAGGTCGCAATGGATCACGTCGAGCGTGACCGGCGCATCGCCCGGGCGTGACACGAGGCGCACGGCCGAGATGTCATGGCGGCGGAAGATGCGCATCGGTGAGTCGCCATCGCTGCCGCCGTCCTTGCCACGCGAGCGGCCCTCGCCGTAGAGGAAGCGCTGCACGTACGGCAGGAAGCTCACGAACTCGTTGTAGTGCCGTTCGTGGAAGCGGCTGCTGTCGCCGGTGTATTCGTCGACTTCCTCGCGCCAGGGCGACGCGTCGCCCATCTCGCGCAGCACGTGCCAGGGAGCGTGATGGTGTCCGGCGTGCGGCGCGGGCATCAGCCGCAGGGGCCAGAGCAGCGCCTGCCTGAAGTGCTGCACGGTGGGTGCGCTCGTGGAAGACGCATTTGCCTCTGTGGGCATGTTGGCCGCGGGTGGATTCAGCATGACATTGAAGTAGGCAGAAGGTGGGACAAAACGACCACCTAGGGGAATCCCTATGAAATCCTGAAACCGGTTTCATATAAGCTGCAAGCATTGCTTTCAGGGTATGCGTGCGTCCGCGCCGCGCAGATTCCGGGTCCGCCCTCCATGAACTACCAGTTTCAATTCGACGCCGTCTTCGCCGCCTGGCCGCTGCTGCTCAAGGGCACGTGGATCACGATCCAGCTCTCGCTCATCGCCACGGTGCTGGGGCTGGTGGTGGCCATCTTCTGCGCCTGGGGCAAGACCTCGGGGCCGGGCTGGCTGCGCTTCATCGTCAACGCCTACATCGAGGTGATCCGCAACACGCCTTTCCTCGTGCAGCTGTTCTTTTTCTTCTTCGCGCTGCCGGCCATCGGGCTGCGGTGGTCGCCGCAGACGGCCGCGCTGGTGGCCATGGTGGTGAACCTGGGCGCCTACGCCACGGAAATCATCCGGGCGGGCATCGAGTCGATTCCCAAGGGGCAGATCGAGGCGGGCAGGGCGCTCAACCTCAAGTCCTGGGAGATCTTCCGCTTCGTCATCATCAAGCCGGCGCTGAAGGCCATCTACCCGGCGCTCACGAGCCAGTTCATTTTGCTGATGCTGAGCTCGGCGGTGGTGTCGGTGATCTCGGCCGACGACCTGACCTCGGTGGCCGCCAACCTGCAGTCGCAGACCTTCCGCAGCTTCGAGATCTACATCGTCGTGGCCGCCATCTACCTCGCGCTGGCGCTGGCCTTCTCGGCCATGTTCAAGCTGATCTACAAGCGCACGCTCGACTACCCGGACCGCCGGTGAACACAGACGACGGACGGAGCACAACACCATGCGTACCTTCGGTTTTCCCGAATTCCTTTTCATCCTCGAAGCGGCCAAGTGGACGCTCGCGCTGTCGGCCATCGCCTTCGTGGGCGGCGCGATCCTGGGCCTGATCATCGCCCTGATGCGCACGTCGGAATCGACATGGGCGCGCGGCATCTCGACCACCTTCATCCAGATCTTCCAGGGCACGCCGCTGCTGCTGCAGCTGTTCCTGGTGTTCTTCGGCGCGCCGGTGCTGGGGCTGGACATCAATCCGTGGATCGCCGCGGGCGTGGCGCTCATCCTCAACAGCGCCGCCTTCCTCGGCGAGATCTGGCGCGGCTGCATCGAGGCCATTCCGCGCGGCCAGTGGGAGGCTGCGCAGGCCCTGAACCTCAAGTATGTCGACCGCATGCGCGACGTGGTGCTGCCGCAGGCCTTCAAGATCGCGCTGGCGCCCACGGTGGGCTACCTGGTGCAGATCATCAAGGGCACCTCGCTGGCGGCCATCATCGGCTTCGTCGAGGTCACGCGCGCGGGGCAGATCGTCAACAACGCCACCTTCCAGCCGCTCATCGTGTTCTCGGTGGTGGCGGCGATCTACTTCGTCATCTGCTGGCCGCTGTCGCTGCTGGCCGCAAGCATGGAGCGCAAGCGCGCCCGTGCACTCGCGCGCTGAGCCCTGTTCTTCTTTCCGCTTCCCGTTTTTTTCTTTCCCGTCCTTCCTTTCATCTCCAGGAGACATACCCCATGACCCGTACCACCTCCCGCCGCGTCGCGCTCGCAGCCCTCGGCCTCGGCGCAGCCCTCACCGTGTTCGCTCCCTTCGCCTCGGCGCAGACCGTGGCCGACATCAAGAAGAAGGGCGAGATCACCATCGGCATGCTGGTCGACTTCCCGCCCTACGGCACCACCGACGCGAAGAACCAGCCCGACGGCTACGACGCCGACGTGGCCAAGCTGCTGGCCAAGGACTGGGGCGTGAAGGCCAACATCGTTCCCGTCACCGGCCCGAACCGCATTCCCTTCCTGCTGACCAACAAGGTCGACCTGCTGGTGGCCTCGCTGGCTGTGACGCCCGAGCGCGCCAAGCAGGTGCAGTTCTCGCAGCCCTACGCGGCTGCCACCATCGTGCTGTACGGCGCAACCAAGACTCCCATCAAGGCGGCTGGCGACCTGAAGGGCCTGCGCGTGGGTGTGGCCCGCGCCTCGACGCAGGACGTGGCCGTGACCAAGGCAGCGCCCGAAGGCACCGAAATCCGCCGCTTCGACGATGACGCCTCCGCCATGCAGGCACTGATCTCGGGCCAGGTCGACGCCATCGGCTGCTCGGTGACCGTGGCTGCGCAGATCGCCAAGCGCGTGCCCGCCAACACCTTCGAAAACAAGTTCACGCTGGTGCAGCAGTCGATGGGCATCGCGATGCGCCCCGGCCAGGAAGAGCTGCACAAGGCGGTGAACGAGTTCGTGCAGAAGAACACTGCAAACGGTGAACTCAACAAGCTGTATCAGAAGTGGCTGCAGGCCGACCTGCCGAAAATGAACTAACCCCCAGGCTTCGCGCACTTCGTGTCGCTACGCCAACCCCCTTGCAGGGGGCAACACCTGCGGCCCGGCAAAGCCGGTTCCGCGGTGTTCCTTGAGAAGGCGCAGGGCGCCCCACAGTGAGTATCGGAACAACGAGCATGACGACGGAATCGATCATCCGCATGGAAGCGGTCAACAAGTGGTACGGTGAATTCCAGGTGTTGACCGGCATCGACCTGTCGGTGCGCCAGGGCGAGCGCATCGTGATCTGTGGGCCCTCGGGCTCGGGCAAGTCCACGCTGATCCGCTGCATCAACCGTCTCGAGACGGTGCAGAAGGGCCGCATCGTGGTCGACGGCATCGACCTCACGGCCGGCGGCAAGAACGTCGATGCCGTGCGTGCCGAAGTGGGCATGGTGTTCCAGCAGTTCAACCTGTTCCCGCACCTCACCATCCTCGAGAACTGCACGCTCGCGCCGATGCGCTCGCGCGGCATGACCAAGGCGCAGGCGGAGGAGGTGGCCATGAAGTACCTCACGCGCGTGCGCATTCCCGAGCAGGCCAGCAAGTACCCCAGCCAGCTCTCGGGCGGCCAGCAGCAGCGCGTGGCGATCGCGCGGGCGCTGTGCATGGCGCCCAAGATCATGCTGTTCGACGAGCCCACCTCCGCGCTCGACCCCGAGATGGTCAAGGAAGTGCTCGACACCATGATCGCCCTTGCGGAAGACGGCATGACCATGCTGTGCGTGACGCACGAGATGGGCTTCGCCCGCAGCGTGGCCGACCGCGTGATCTTCATGGCCGAAGGCAAGATCGTCGAGCAGGCGCCGCCGCAGGAGTTCTTCGGCAACCCGAAGGACGAGCGCACGCGCCAGTTCCTCGGCCAGATCCTGAGTTCGCACCAAGCCCACTGACCCGCCCACTGATGTCTTTCGAGCTTCTTGTTTCCCTGTCGTCCTTCGGCGCGGCCGAGGTGGGACGGCACGGCCAGCTTTGGTGCTCGCAGCTCTCGAGAACTGCCGGCGCCGATTCGGTCGAAGTGCGCGGCGAGATGCTGCGCGACGCCGATTCGGAGCTGCCCGTACTGAACGGCCTTGCTTCGGTCTACTCCAGCCCCGAAGGCCTCTGGGCCGAGGGCGGCTGGCTCGACAGCGCCGCGCTCAAGCGCGGCATCGCCGCCGCCACGCGCGTGGGTGCCAGGCGGCTGAAGATGTCCATCGGCGACTTCCAGCCTTCGTCGCATGGCTCGCTCTGGGGCCTGAAGGTGGAACTCGCCGAAACCCGCGTCGAACTCCTGATCGAGAACGACCAGACCGTGCGCGCCGGCACGCTGCCCGCGCTGCAGGCCTTCTTCGACGCGGCCGACCGCGCGGGCCTGTCGCTGGGCATGACCTTCGACATGGGCAATTGGCACTGGCTAGGCGAGTGCCCGCTGCAGGCCGCGCAGGCGCTCGGCCACCGCGTGCGCTATGTGCACTGCAAGGGCGCGCAGCGGCTGCCGCACAAGTGGGTGGCGGTGCCGCTGGGCGATTCGGTCGCGCCGTGGCGCTCGGTGCTGCGCGCGCTGCCTGCCGACGTGCCGCACGCCATCGAATACCCTCTGGTGGGCGACGACCTGCTGGCCGTCACCCGCGCACAGATCGACTTCATCCGCGCCGCGCGCGCATAAGCACACAAGAACACACATGACGGAACCCGCTGCCTTCGACGTCGCGCTTTTCGGCGAGGCCATGCTGCTGCTCGTGGCCGACCGGCCCGGTCCGCTGGAGGACGCACAGTCCTTCCACAAGCGCACCGCCGGCGCAGAGACCAACGTGGCCATCGGCCTCTCGCGCCTGGGCCTCAAGGTGGGCTGGGCCAGCCGGCTCGGCACCGACTCGATGGGCCGCGCGCTGCTGGCCGCGATGCGCGCCGAGGGCATCGACTGCTCGCACGTGATCACCGACGCGACGCAGCGCACCGGCTTCCAGTTCAAGGGCCGCGTCACCGACGGCAGCGACCCGCCGATCGAATACCACCGCAAGGGCTCGGCCGCGAGCCACATGGGCCCGGCCGATGTCGACGAGGCATGGCTGCGCTCGGCGCGCCACCTGCACGCCACCGGCGTGTTCGCCGCCATCTCCGACACCAGCCTGCAGGCCGCGCTCAAGAGCATGGACGTGATGCGCGCCGCCGGCCGCACCATCTCCTTCGACACCAACCTGCGTCCCACGCTGTGGTCGTCCACCGAGACCATGCGCCACTGGGTCAACGAGCTCGCCTCGCGCGCCGACTGGGTGCTGCCCGGCATCGAGGAGGGCCTGCTGCTCACCGGCCACAGCAAGCCGGAAGACGTGGCGAAGTTCTATCGCGAGCGTGGCGCCAAGCTGGTGGTCGTGAAGCTCGGCGCAGAGGGGGCCTACTACGACAGTGACGTGGCCGGCACTGGCCGTGTCGACGGCTTCCCGGTGAAGGAAGTGATCGACACCGTGGGCGCCGGCGACGGCTTCGCGGCCGGCGTGGTGAGCGCGTTGCTCGAAGGCCGCAGCGTTCCCGATGCAGTGCGTCGCGGCGCATGGATCGGCGCGCGCGCCGTGCAGGTGCTGGGCGATACCGAAGGCCTGCCGACGCGGGCGCAGCTCGAGGAAGCGGGGCTCTGAACGCCATGACGCAACAGAAGAACGTCCTTGTTTTCCGCCCGTTGCCCGCGGATCAGCTGGCTCGCCTGCAGGCCGTGCACCACGTGGTGGTGGCCGATCCGCGCAAGGAGCCCGAGGCCTTCGCCGCCGCGCTGCGCACCGCGAACGGGCTGATCGGCTCCAGCCATCCGGTCGATGCAGCGCTGCTCGACGCGGCGTCGCAGCTGCAGGTGATCTCGAGCGTGTCCGTCGGCGTCGACAACTACCCGCTCGCCGAGCTGCACAAGCGCGGCATCGTGCTGTGCCACACGCCCGACGTGCTCACCGAGACGGTGGCCGACACGGTGTTCGCGATCCTCATGGCCACGCAGCGCCGCGTGGTCGAGCTCTCGACCATGGTGCGCGAAGGCCGCTGGACGAAGAACATCGGCGAGGAACTCTTCGGCACCGACGTGCACGGCAAGACGCTGGGCATTCTCGGCTTCGGCCGCATCGGCCAGGCCGTGGCGCGCCGTGCTGCGCTGGGCTTCGGCATGCCGGTGCTGTACCACTCGCGCCGCCCGGTCGACCTGGCCGCGCAGGCGCCCGAGCTGCAGGGCCGCGCCACGCACACGCCGCTGGACGACCTGCTCGCGCGCGCCGACATCGTGCTCGCGATGCTGCCGCTGACCGACGCCACGCGCGGCATGATCGACACCGCCTTCTTCGCGCGCATGAAGCCCGGCGCGGCCTTCATCAACGGCGGCCGCGGTGCCTCGGTGAACGAAGAAGCGCTGTTGAACGCGCTCGACCACGGCACGCTGCGCGCCGCCGGCCTCGACGTGTTCGCGAAGGAGCCGCTGCCGGCCGATTCGTCGCTGCGCACGCACCCGCGCGTGACGCCGCTGCCGCACATCGGCTCGGCCACGCACGAGACGCGCCATGCCATGGCCGAGCTCGCGACAACCAATCTGCTGCAGGTGCTGGCGGGCGAGAAGCCCACGGCGCCGTACGACACGGCAAGCGCATGACCGGTGCCAGGCTTTTCTCCCTCCCCCGCTGGGGGAGGGCCGGGGTGGGGGCAAGCGGCGCATCCACGGAGCGCTCTGCCTGCCCCCATCCCGACCTTCCCCCAGAGGGGGAAGGAGCAAGACCATGAAGCCCACGGGCCGCGCCACCATCGCCGATGTCGCCGAAGCCGCCGGCGTCTCCAAGGCCACCGTCTCGCGCTTTCTCAACCACCGCGAGCGGCTGCTGAGCCCCGACATCGCCGCGCGCGTCGAAGTCGCCATCGCCAAGCTGGGCTATTCGCCCAGCCCGATGGCGCAGGCGTTGAGCCATGGCCGCTCGCGGCTCGTCGGCCTGATCGTGGCCGACATCACCAACCCGTATTCCGTCGCGGTGCTGCGCGGCGCCGAGAAGGCCTGCCAGGACGCCGGCTACCTCGTGATGCTGTTCAACCTCGGCAACGAGAGCGAACGCGAGCGCGAGGCCATCGACGCGCTCGCGGGCTACCAGGTCGACGGCTTCATCCTCAACACGCTGGGGCGCGGCAGCAACGTGGTCGATGCGGTCACGCTGCACGGCAAGCCTGCTGTGCTGGTGGACCGGCGCCACACGGGCATGCACACCGATTTCGTCTCGCTCGACAACCATTCCGCGATGGCCGCCACCTGCGGCCATCTGGTCGAAGGCGGATACCGCGAGTTGCTCTACGTCACGGAGCCGCAGAAGGGCGTGAGCTCGCGGCGCGAACGTACGGCGGCCTTCGGCGCCTGCGTGGCCGCGCACGAGCCGCGCGTGGCGGGCGAGGTGTTCGAGTCCGTCGAAGGGGAGACCGATGCGCTCGACGAGGCCCTGCGCGCCCTGCGCCAGCGTGCGAAGCGCGGCCGTCGCGCGGCGGTGGTCGCGGGCAATGCCGTGGTCACGCTGCGCATCGCTCAGGCGATGGCGCGGCTGGGCTGGCAGTTCGGCACCGACCTCGGCTTCGTGGGCTTCGACGATCCCGAATGGGCCTCGCTCATCGGCCCCGGCCTGAGCACGGTGGCTCAGCCCACCGACGCCATCGGCCGCGCGGCCGCTACATGCCTGATCGAACGGTTGCGGGGGCTGGATGCGGCGCCGCGCCAGCTCCTGCTGCCTGGAGAACTGGTGGTGCGGGGATCGTCGCGGGCCGTCTAGCGTCGATCTCGGCACGGTCGAAGGTGAGCGGGCCGCGCATCCACTCGGCGGCACGCTCGGCGATCATGATCGTCGGCGCATTGGTGTTGCCGCCGATCAGCGTGGGCATTACCGAGGCGTCGACCACGCGCAGGTTCGCGATGCCGTGCACGCGCAGCTTCGTGTCGACCACCGCCATGGCGTCGGTGCCCATCTTGCAGGTGCCCACCGGGTGGTAGATGGTGTCGGCGCGCGAGCGGATGTGCGAGAGCAGCTCTTCGTCGGTGTTCACGCCGGCCGTGTAGAGCTCGGCCTGCCGGTACTTCTGCAGCGCGGGCGCGCGCAGGATCTCGCGCATCTTCTTCACGCCCGCCAGCAGCCGCGCCACGTCTTCCTCGTCCGAGAGGAACTTCGGATCGATGCGCGGCGCCGACGCCGGATCGACGTCGTTCAGCCGCACGTCGCCGCGTCCGTTGGGGCGCAGCACGCAGGCATGGCATGAGAAGCCGAAGCCTCCGTGCAGCTTGCGCGCATGGTCGTCGACCAGCGCGATCACGAAGTGAAGCTGCAGGTCGGGCTTGCCCAGCCCGGGATCTGTCCTGATGAAGGCGCCGGCCTCGGCGTAGGGCGTGGCGACCAGCCCTTTGCCGCTGCGCCGCCATTCGGGAATCGCCTTCGCGAAGTTGAGCAGGCCGGCGGGGCCGAGCCCGGGCAGGCCCTTTTCCTTCGTGCGACAGGAGAGGATGAAGTCGACGTGGTCCTGCAGGTTGCGCCCCACGCCCGGCAGCGCGTGCCGCACCTCGATGCCGTGGCGCGCCAGTTCTTCCGGGTCACCGATGCCCGAGAGCATCAGCAGCTGCGGCGAGTTGAAGGCGCCGCCGCACAGCACCACCTCGCGGCGTGCGAAGAGGGTGTCGATCTCGCCGTCGCGACGTATCTCGACGCCGGTGGCGCGGCGCTCGTCGAGCAGCACGCGTTGCGCCTGCACGCCGGTCATCACCGTGAGGTTGGAGCGCGAGTTCATGACCGGGTGCAGGTAGGCAGCCGCCGCCGAGCAGCGCTCGCCGTTCTTCGCGCCGCCGTGGAACTGCGTGACCTGGTAGAGCCCGGCGCCTTCCTGCCGCACGCCGTCGTTGAAGTCGTCGTTGCGCGGAATGCCGCATTCCATGGCGGCGCGCACGAAAGCCTCACCGATCTCGCGCGGCGACTGCTGGTCGGCCACCTGCAGCGGGCCGCCGGCGCCGTGCATCGCGCTCTCGCCGCGCTGGTTGCCCTCGGCGCGCTTGAAGAAGGGCAGCACGTCGTCGAAGGACCAGCCCTTGCAGCCGGCGCGTTCCCAGTCGTCGTAGTCGTCGGGATGGCCGCGCACGTAGAGCATGGCGTTGATGGCGCTGGAGCCGCCCAGGCAGCGCCCGCGCGGCTGGTAGCCGCGGCGCCCGTTCAGGCCGGGTTGGGGCACGGTCTGGTAGGCGTAGTTGTTGATGCGCGGGCGTCCCGAGATCATGGCCGCCGCGCCGGCCGGCGCCCGCACCAGGATGCCGCGACCGTCGCCGCCGGCCTCTACCAGGCAGACACGCACGGCCGGGTCTTCGCTGAGCCGGCTGGCCAGAGTGGCGCCGCCGGAGCCGCCGCCCACGATGACGTAGTCGAATTCCATGGCGCTTCTTCCTTTTGTTGTCGTGTCCCGCCTCGCCCTTTCGGGGCGGGATCGACTGTAGGAACAACGCGAAGGCGCATTCCTAGCGTTTTCCCGTTGGCCGAAGGTACGCAGCCTGTGTCAGCGTGGTGGTTTTTTCCCGATGGTTCCCGGGTTTCCCCTGCCGTCGGCGACAGGCGATTGACAGGTCTCCGCACGAAACTGGTGCATCCCTCCGTGCGGCAGGACGGAGCCTCCAGGAGCATTCAAGAGACAACGATGACGACTACAACAACAGCACCTTCTTCCTCTTCCATCTCGCGCCGCGGCCTGCTGCGCCTTTCGCTCGGCGGCACCGCCATGGCCTCGCTGCCGGGCATCGGCTGGGCAGCGACCGGCGCCGCGAGCACGGCCGCCTTCTCCGACGGCCTGCCGCGAAGCCGGCCCGAGGCGCAGGGCATCTCGCCGGCGTCGATCCTCGCCTTCCTCGACGACGCCGAACGCGGCGCGTTCGAACTGCACGGCTTCATGCTGTGGCGCAACGGCCATGTGGTGGCCGAGGGCTGGTGGGACCCGTACAAGCCCGAGCGCAGGCACATGACGCACTCGCTGACCAAGAGCGTGACCGTGTGCGCGGTCGGCATGGCCATCGCCGAGGGGCGCTTCAAGCCCGACGACAAGGTCGTCTCTTTCTTCCCGGAGCACCTGCCGCCCACGGTCAGCGCCAACCTCGCGGCCATGACGGTGCGCGACCTGCTGACCATGCGCACCGGCCACGAGTCGATGGTGTCGGGCTCGGTGTGGCGGCCGATCCGCACGAGCTGGATCGCGGAGTTCTTCAAGATCCCGGTGGTCCATGCGCCGGGCAGCAAGTTCGTCTACACCAGCGCTGCGACCTACATGCTCTCGGCCATCGTCACCAAGACCACCGGCCAATCGGTGGCCGACTATCTCAAGCCGCGCTTCTTCGAGCCGCTGGGCATCACCGGCTACGAGTGGGACGTGGGCCCCGAGGGCATCTCGCCCGGCGCCAACGGCCTGAGCTGGAAGACGGTCGACTCGCTCAAGCTCGGCATCCTGCATGCGCAGAACGGCATGTGGAACGGCAAGCAGATCCTCACGAAAGAGTGGGTCGACTCTGTGCACGCGCCGCACACCAAGGACCGCTACGGCTACCAGTGGTGGCTGGGCCCCAACGGCGCCTACAACGCCGATGGCCTCTTCGGCCAGTACTCGGTGGTGTTCCCGGAGCACAACGCGGTGCTCGCGCTCAATTCGGCGCTGCCACCCAAGGCGGGCTTCAACGCAGGCATGCTCTACAAGCACTTCCCGGCGGCCTTCGGCCCGGCCTCGGGCGTGCCCGCCAGCGAGAAGGACAACGCCGCGCTCAAGGCCCGCACGCGCACGCTGCATCTGCTGCCTCCTGTGAAGCCGACGAGCTCGCCGGTTGCAGCGAACGTCTCCGGCCGGCGCTACGACTTCGCGGACAACCCCGAGAAGATCAAGTCGATGCAGCTCGACTTCGCCGCTTCCGGCGAGGCCTGCACCTTCACCATGGAGGACGAGCGCGGCACGCACAAGGTGCAGGTCGGCCTGCGCAAGCCGGTGGAGGGCGACACCACCATCACCGGCAACAAGCTGCACCACGAGTACCAGCCCGACGTGATGCGCGTGGTGGCCAGCGGCGAATGGCTCGACGCGCGAACCTTCGTCATGACCTGGACCTTCGTCGAGTCGGCCTTCCGCGACACCGCGGTGTGCCGCTTCTCCGGGCCGTACCTGCGCTTCGACCGCAGCGTGAACGTCAACTCCAGTGCGACCGAGATGCCCACGCTCACCGGAACGCGCGCGAAGGCGGCCGCCTAGAGGGGCTTCACCATTTGAGAGGCGCTTTTACCGGCGCTTCACCTGCCGGACAAACTGCTGCGCGCGCTTCGTGGCTCAATCGGCCACCATGCATGCACTGTCCGATGCCAGCCTCTTCACGCAGGTGCGCTTCTGGGGGCTGGTGCTGTGTTCGCTCGTCATCCCGGGCGCGATCTTCATCACGCTCTTCGTGCGGCGCGAGTTCTCCAAGAGAACGGTGCTTGCCTTCGGCCTGCTGCTGATCGTGCTCGCGGGCATGGACATCTTCCTGCTGCGGGCGCTTTCTCTGGAGGCGCAGGCCACGCCTTCGCTGGCCGACGACATCGTCTTCTCCTCGGAGCTGTCGATCGCGCTCTACATCTTTCCGGCCGCGTTCGGCACCTTCGGGCTGAACATGGTCTCGCACGTGCTCATGCACTACCTGAAGCAGAAGGAAGCGCGCTTCGAGGCGCATCGGAATTCTGCGCAGCCAGCGCTTGTTGTCGAGGCAGTGCAGCGGGGGCGTGCGAGGGTGCCGGCCTGGCGTCGGACTCGACCCGCCAAGTTTCGCGGCCGGCGGGAAAGAGCACACGTCGCTGCCACACGGCGGGATACCCGAGCGTTCGAGCGCGAGCCGAGTTGAAGTGCAACTGGCCTGTCAATCGGCCTGTACGGATTCAGGCGCAACCACCTGAAGCCATGGCCATCTCGCCTGATAGTCGCCAGCCTTCCTGAGGAAAAGCTCGCGCATCGGCAGCAAGGGATTCATGCGCAGGATGCCTGCTGCCAGATCGCCAAGCCCGTCGGGTGCGTAAAGCGTTCCGGACGCAAGGTCGATGCCGACGCGGGTGCAGGCGATCAGGTAGCGATCGATGCCGTCGCGCGAACAGAGGAGTCGAGGATAGGGCGAGTGGAATCGCTTCTCGTACCAGAGGTGAACGCGCGCCTGGTTCTTCACCTCGACGGACACCCCCAGGTCCGCCACCGCTTCGTGCACGCGCCGGATCACGGCGTCTTCGGCATTCCACGAGAGATCCGAATCATCGAAATAGAAGACGTCGTAGTCCTTCACGCCCCATCCGGGCGGCTTGTCGGAGAGGTGATTCCATGTCGCCTGGAAGAGACTGCCGGCTGTCAGGAAACCCTGCTGCAGGCCGAGGCCTGGCAGCCGCGACATCAGCGCGGCATTGACTGGGTCCCGCATGGCCTGATCGATGAATTCGGTTGAAGTCAATGTCATGGTGCCAAATGAAAAGAGGCTTGGCGACCATCGCCGCCAAGCCTCGAATCCTGCGAGCGCAGGGATCAGCCGACTTCGGCGATCAGCTCGATCTCCACGCAGGCACCGAGCGGAACCTGGGCCACGCCGAAGGCGCTGCGCGCATGCGCGCCCTTCTCGGGGCCGAAGACTTCGGCGAAGAACTCGCTCGCGCCGTTGGTCACGAGGTGCTGCTCGGTGAAGGTGCCGACGGAGTTGACCAGGCTCATCACCTTGACGATGCGCTTGACCTTGTTCAGGTCGCCCACGGCCGCATGCAGGGTGCCCAGCAGGTCGATGGCGATGGCGCGCGCGGCCTGCTTGCCTTCTTCGGTGCTGATGTTGGCGCCGAGCTGGCCGGTCCAGACCTTGCCGTCCTTCTTCGCGATGTGGCCCGAGAGGAACACGAGGTTGCCGGTCTGCACGAAGGGCACGTACGCGGCGGCGGGGGCGGCGACGGGCGGGAGGGTGATGCCGAGGCTGGAAAGTTTGTCGTAAACGCTCATGGAGACTCCTTGTCTTGGGAAGGCGATTGTGTCTGTGTTTGCGGCAGGCCATCGACCACTTCCCCCACCGGCTGCACGGTCACGCCGACGCTCAGCGTGTGCCTTGCGCCGCCATGCAGTACGCCGCGCATCGGCGAGACGTCGGAGTAGTCGCGGCCGATGGCCAGCGTGACGTAGTCCTCGCCGGGCTGGCGGCCGTTGGTGGGGTCGAAGTCGACCCAGTCGCCGGGGCTGCCCCCGGTGCCGTCGTCCTCGCCGGGCAGGTACACCGACACCCACGCGTGCGAGGCGTCGGCGCCCACCAGCCGGGGCTGGCCGGGCGGCGGCTGCGTGAGCAGGTAGCCGCTCACGTAGCGCGCGGGCAGGCCCATGGTGCGGAAGCACGCGATCATGATGTGGGCGAAGTCCTGGCACACGCCCTTGCGCTGCGCGAGGGCCTCGACGGCGGGGGTGTTGATCTCGGTGCTGTCGGCGTCGTAGGCGAAGTCCTCGTACATGCGCTCGGTGAGGTCCATCGCCACGTCGAAGGTCGGACGCCCGGGGATGAAGCTGGCGCGCGCGTAGGCCACGAAGTCGTCGTGGCGCGGCACGTAGGGCGAGGGGAAGACGAATTCCGAAGCCGCGTCGAAGGTGGCGTCCTTGCGGAAGCGGAAGCGCTCGCGCACGGCCTCCCAGGGCAGGTCGCGCGCCACGGCGGGCGAGAGCACGGGCACCGAGGTCTCGACCACGCTCTCGGCCGTGACCACCAGCCGGTCGTGCGTGGCCTCGAGCGCGAAGAAGGCGCGCGTGTTGCCGTACAGGTCGGCCTGCTCGCTGCGCTGCGCGGGTGCGGGATCGATGGCGAGCTTGTGGCTCACGAGCTTCTGCGAGCCGGTGGCCAGCGGCTTCAGGTGCGCGAGGTGCTGCGCCGTCTCGACCGGCGGCGAGTATTCGTAGCGCGTTTCGTGGGTGACGTGGAGCAGCATGGCCGATGCCCGTTGGATGGCTTGCGTCGCCTGCCTACTTCGACTCGGAGCCGAAGTACGAAGCGTAGATCTTCGCGTAGGTGCCGTCGGCGCGGATGGCCTCCAGCCCCTGGTTGATCCTGGCGAGCAGCTCTGCGTTGCCCTTCTTCACGGCAATGCCGTACTTCTCGACCGGAAAGCTCGTGTCGCTCACCGTCTTGAAGCCGCCGGCGGTGTTGTTGGCGAGGTAGTGCACCACCACGCCGTTGTCGGCCACCACGGCCTGCACGCCGCCGGCCTCCAGTTCCTTCAGCGCCAGCGGCGTCGACTCGAAGCGCTTGATGGCCGTGCTCGACTTGCCCAGCAGCTTGCCGACCACCTCGTCGCCTGTGGTGCCGTTCTGCACGCCGACCTTCAGCGTCTTGATGTCCTCGAACCTGGTGATGGGCGCATCGTTGCGCACGGCGATGAGCTGGCGCGCGTCGAAGTAGGACTGCGAGAAGTCCATGGTCTGGCGGCGCTCGTCGGTGATGGTGATGGCCGACACCAGCAGGTCGCGGTCGCCCTGGTCGAGCGAGTTGAAGATGCCTTCCCACGGCGTGTTGACGAACTTCACCTCGAAGCCGGCCTTCTGCGCGACGGCCTTCACCACTTCGATGTCGAAGCCCACGATCTCGCCCTTGTCGTTCTGCGACTCGAAGGGCGTGTAGGCGGCATCGGTGCCCACCACGAGCACGCGCGCGGCGGCCGGCGCGGGCGGCGCGCCGGCTGCGGGGGCGGACGCGGATTCCTGCTTGCCGCAGCCGGCGATGGCGAGGGCCGCGAAGAGACCTGCGGCGGTGAGAGCGAAGCGGCGGTTGATGTTGTTGTCGAGCATGGGTGCCTCCTTGGGGTTTATCGAGAAACGCCGCGGAACCGGCTTTGCCGGGCCGCAGGCGTTGCCCCCGGTGAGGGGGTGTGCGAAGCGACACGAAGTGCGCGAAGCATGGGGGAGTACCAGTTCACGCTCCGACGGAGCGCAGCGATTCGGAAGTCAGCGTGAAGTAGCGCGTGCCGATGGCGTCGGACACATGGTAGGCCGCCGCCTCGCAGCTGGCGAGCAGCTTCACGAGTTCCGGATAGTCGGCATCCGGCCCGGCGGCGCAGAGGTGCTCGAGCGTCCAGCCGGCGGGGTCGGGCAGCTCGTACGACAGCGCGGTCAGCTTGCCCGGCGCGCTGCCGGCCAGCCGCGCGATGCGCCCGCGCAGGGTCTGCGTGACCCATGCCAGCGAGCGCGGGTTCTCGGCGTCGAGCACCAGCAGGTCGACCATGGTGGCGACGTCGCGGCGCTGCTGGTAGCGGGCGTGGAAGGTGATGGTGCTGTCGAAGAGCGCCACCATGGCCTCGAAGCCGCTCACCTCGTGCACCGCGCCGTTGTCGAAGCCGGCCTCCAGCGCATTCGCCAGGAAGCCCAGCCGCTCGATGTGGCGGCCGATGGAAAGCAGCCGCCAGGCGTCGTCGCGCGTCATGCGGTCGGTCTGTGCGCCGGTCATGGCGGCGAGCGCGGTGCTGGCGGATTCGAGGGCGCGCAGTGCGGCGCTGGCGGCGAAGCTGCCTTCGTCGGCCTGCTCGGCGGCACGGCGCAGGAAATCGGCCTCGGTGCGCACGATCTGGTTCCAGTTGTCCTGCGACAGGCGCTCGCGCACCGCGGCCGCGGCCTGCCGGATGCAGCGCAGGCTGAAGCCCACGCTGCCGCCGCGCGTCACGTCGCCCAGCTCGGCGATGAGCGCTCGCTCGAACACGCGGCGCGACTGCGGCGCGCTCGGCACGCCCGACGGCACCAGCGCATTGCGCAGCGCCATGTGGTGCAGCCATTCGAGCAGCGGGCGCGAGGACTGGTCTTCGCTGCCCAGCAGGCTGAGCGTGAGACGGGCGAGCCGCACGGCGTTCTCGGCGCGCTCGGTGTAGCGGCCGAGCCAGAACATGTTCTCCGCCGCGCGACTGGTGACCGGCGCGCGGTGCCGCGCGAGCGAGGCCGGCGTGCTGTGCGGCTGCAGCAGCGTGGTCCGGTCGACTTCGCCGTGCGTCTGCACCCACACGTCGGCGCTGCTGCCGCCGCGCTGCATCGAGGCGAACTGCGCATCGGGCTCGGTGAGCCGCGCCAGCCCGCCGGGCAGCACGCGCCACGACCGCGCGCCGTCGCTCACCGCGAAGACGCGCAGCATCACCGCGCGCGGCGCGATGTGGCCCGGGCCCATGTCGTTGGCCCAGGTGGGCATCTGCGACAGCGGCAGGTAGCCCTGCACGGTGTGGACGTCGCCCTCGCGCACGATGCGGCCGGCCCATTCGTCGAGCTCGCGCCGGCCTAGCTGGCTGCCGAGCACCGCGTCGAAGCTGGCGCGGCCGTCGAAGCCGGGGTAGGTGGGCTTGATGGCGCAGTCGCCCAGCTGCGGCAGCACCGATTCGAGCGCGGCGCGCTCGCCGCACCACCAGGTGGGCAGGGCGGGCAGCATGAGTTTCTCGTCGATCAGCCGGCGTGCCAGCCCGGGCAGGAAGCCGAGCAGCGCGGGCGATTCGAGAAACGCCGAGCCCGGCATGTTGGCCACCAGCACGTTGCCCGCGCGGATCGCCTGCAGCAGGCCCGGCACGCCGAGCGTGGAATCGGGGCGCAGCTCCAGCGGGTCGAGGAACTGGTCGTCCAGCCGCTTGATGAGGCCGTGCACCGGGCGCAGGCCCTGCAGCGTCTTCAGGTAGAGCCGCTGGTCGCGCACCGTGAGGTCGCTGCCCTCGACCAGCGTGATGCCCAGGTAGCGCGCGAGGTAGGCGTGCTCGAAGTAGGTCTCGTTGTACGGGCCGGGCGTGAGCAGCGCTATGTGAGGCGGCACGCCGGCCGGGCACATGCGCTGCAGGCCTTCCATCATGGCGCTGTAGGTGGCGGCAAGCCGCTGCACGTGCAGCGCCTCGAAGGCCTGCGGAAACTGCCGGGTGATGGCAAGGCGGTTCTCGAGCAGGTAGCCCAGGCCCGAGGGCGCCTGGGTGCGCTGCGAGACCACCCACCAGTTGCCGTCGGGGCCGCGCGCGAGGTCGAAGGCGGCGATGTGCAGCCAGGTGTCGCCCGGCGGCTTCACGCCGTGCAGCGCGCGCAGGTAGCCGGGGTGGCCGCGTACCAGCGCCGGGGGAATGAGCCCTTCGGCCAGCAGCTGCTGCGGGCCGTAGGCGTCGGCCATCACGCGGTCGAGCACGCGCACGCGCTGCAGCACGCCAGCCTCGATCTGGCTCCAGCTCTCGGGCGAGACGATCAGCGGGAACAGGTCGAGCGACCACGGCCGCTGCGGGCCGTTGGCGTCGGCATACACGTTGTAGGTGACGCCGTTGTCGCGGATCTGCCGCTCCAGGCTGGCCGCGCGCCGGGGCAGGTCGTTGAAGCCGCCCGGGCCGAGCTGCTCGAAGAAGGCGTTCCAGGCGGGGGTGAGGGGCGGCTGCTCGCCGGCCGGGGCCTGCGTCTGTGTCTGGGATTGCGACTGGGACGGGGACTGGAGCTGGGACTGCGATTGGCCGGCTGCCACCGGCCGCTCGGCCGCGGCATCGTAGAGCTGCGGGGCGGCAGGGGCGGGGGCCGTCGCGGGCCCGGGCGCCGGCCGGACGGGCGCCACCGGAGTGGCCTGGCCGCGCAGTTCGTCGTAGTGGCCTGGCAGGGCGGGCGGGGCGAGCGCCGACGCCAGGGCCGCCGGAAACTCCAGTGCCTGGGCGTCGAACAGGGATTCGTTCAAAGGTTCCACAGGGGATGGATTGTCACACTGCCGTCACGGGGTGGCCGTTCGGGCAGTGTGCTGAATGTCCCCTTCAGCGCCGCAGATCGAGCGTGAACGGGAATTCGCGGCTGCCCGGCAGCTCGATGGTCGCGGGAGGCGTGCGCAGCAGCCCGGGCGTGTGGCCGGTGCGGGTGAAGCGCGAATGGCGGCGGCTCTCGGCCTCGTAGGCGTTGACCGGGAAGGTCTCGTAGTTGCGCCCGCCCGGGTGGGCGACGAAGTACTGGCAGCCGCCCAGCGAACGCTTCATCCAGGTGTCGACCAGGTCGAAGGTCAGCGGCGCGTGGGCCTTGATGCTGGGGTGCAGCGACGAGGGCGGGTTCCAGGCCTTGTAGCGCACGCCGGCCACGAACTCGCCGGCCACGCCCGTGGGCTGCAGCGGCAGCACCTTGCCGTTGACTGTGACGACGTGGCGGCTCTCGTTCAGGCCGGTCACGCGCACCTCGATGCGCTCCAGCGACGAATCGACGTAGCGCACCGTGCCGCCGGCCGCGCCTTCCTCGCCCATCACGTGCCAGGGCTCCAGCGCGTTGCGCAGCGAGAACTCCACGCCCATCGCCTGCATCTGGCCCACCAGCGGGAAGCGGAACTCGAAGTGCGGCGCGAACCAGTCGGGGTCGAAGGCGAAGCCGGCCTGGCGCATCTCGCTGATGACGTCGTCGAAGTCCATCTTCACGAAAGTCGGCAGCAGGAAGCGGTCGTGCAGCTCGGTGCCCCAGCGGGTGACGGGAGCCTTGTAGGGCTCATTCCAGAAGCGGGCCACCAGCGCGCGGATGAGCAGCTGCTGCGCGACGCTCATGCGCGCATGCGGCGGCATCTCGAAGGCGCGCAACTCCAGCAGGCCGAGGCGGCCGGTACTGGAGTCGGGCGAGTAGAGCTTGTCGATGCAGAACTCGCTGCGGTGTGTGTTGCCCGACACGTCGATCAGGATGTTGCGCAGCGTGCGGTCGACCAGCCACGCCGGCATGTTCTGGCCGTAGATCTCGCGGTTCTTCGCGATTTCCTTCAGCGCGATTTCCAGCTCGTAGACCTGGTCGTTGCGCGCCTCGTCCACGCGCGGCGCCTGGCTCGTCGGGCCGATGAACATGCCCGAGAACAGGTAGCTCAGCGACGGATGGTTGTGCCAGTACAGCAGCAGGCTGGCCAGCAGCTCCGGCCGGCGCAGGAAGGGGCTGTCGGCGGGCGTGGCTCCGCCCAGCACGAAGTGGTTGCCGCCGCCGGTGCCGGTGTGGCGGCCGTCGGTCATGAACTTCTCGGCCGACAGGCGGGTTTCGAAGGCGGCGTTGTAGAGGAACTCGGTGTGGTCGACCAGTTCCTTCCAGTTGTGCGCCGGATGGATGTTGACCTCGATCACGCCCGGGTCGGGCGTGACCTGCAGCATCTTCAGGCGAGGGTCGCGCGGCGGCGGATAGCCTTCCATCACGATGCGCACGCCCAGGTCGCGCGCGGTGGCTTCCACGGCGGCCACGAGGTCGAGATAGTCCTCCAGTCGGGCCAGCGGCGGCATGAAGACGTAGAGCACGCCCGAGGCATCGCCCTTCTTCTCGGCGGCGGGGCCGTTGGCGCGGCGCGGGTCGCGCACTTCGACGCACAGCGCGGTGCGAGTGATCCAGTGGGCCGATTCGCCGCGACGGGGCTGGCGGGCCGAAAGGGAGTCGGCGTCGTCGTTGTCGTCCGTGCCGTCGCCTTCACCGTCGCTCGCGGCGCCCGGCGTCTGCATGCGCAATGCAGAGGGCACGACGGGCGGCGTGCCGAAGGCGTAGGGCACGGCGCCGAGGTCTGCGCCCGCGCTGCCAATTTCACCCGTGCCCACGGCATAGCGCGCACGGTAGTCGGCAGAGCTCGGCAGCGCGCCGCGCGGCGCGGTGGGGTCGCGTTCGATCAGGTAGGGGTAGTCGCCCTTGCTGGCCCACGGCTGCGAGTCGAGCGGCAGGCGGTAGCCCATGGGCGAGTCGCCCGGAATGAGATAGAGCCTGTCGTCGCGCAGGAACCAGGGGCCGGTCTTCCAGGCCGGACCCGCGAGCGCGGGAGCATCACCGTTCGCGTTGCCGGGCTCGATGGGCAGCATGTAGCCGATCACCGCGTCGAGCTTCTGCGTGAACACGCGGCGCAGGCGCACGCGTTCGAGTTCGTCGTCGAGCTTCGAGTCGAAAGGGTCGACGTTGACGGGAAGGCGGCGTTCGCGCCAGAGGTAGTAGTAGATGTCCTCGTAGCCCGGCTGGATGTAGCGCTCGGTCAGCCCCAGCTTCTGCGCGAGCAGGTTGGTGAAGCGGCGCGCGTCCTCGCTCGTGTAGTGCGTGGGAAAGCGCTCGTCGGCGAAGAGGGCCGGGTCGTGCCACAGCTGCTGGCCGTCGGCGCGCCAGAAGATCGAGAGCGCCCAGCGCGGCAGCTGCTCGCCCGGATACCACTTGCCCTGGCCGAAGTGCAGGAAGCCGCCCTGGCCGTATTCGGCGCGCAGCTTGTGCACGAGCTCGGTGGCGTAGCCGCGCTTGGTAGGGCCGAGCGCGTCGGTGTTCCACTCGGGCGCGTCGCGGTCGGTGGTGGCCACGTAGGTGGGCTCGCCGCCCATGGTCAGGCGCACGTCGCCGGCCTTCAGGCGCGCATCGACCGCGTCGCCCAGGGCCAGCACCTCGGCCCACTGGTCTTCGGTGTAGGGCTTGGTGACGCGTGGCGATTCGTAGATGCGCGTCACCTTCATCTCGTGGCCGAACTCGACCTCGGATTCGTCGACTCCGCCCTCGATGGGCGCGGCGCTCGAAGGCGTGGGCGTGCAGGCCAGCGGAATGTGGCCTTCGCCGGCCAGCAGGCCCGAAGTGGCGTCGAGGCCGATCCATCCGGCGCCGGGCAGGAACACCTCGCACCAGGCGTGCAGGTCGGTGAAGTCGACGGTGGTGCCGCTCGGGCCGTCGAGCGCCTTCACGTCGGGCGTGAGCTGGATCAGGTAGCCCGAGACGAAGCGCGCGGCCAGTCCGCAGTGGCGCAGCAGTTGCACCAGCAGCCAGCCCGAGTCGCGGCAGGAGCCGCTGCCGTTGGTGAGCGTTTCTTCCGGCGTCTGCACGCCGGGCTCCATGCGGATCAGGTAGTTGACATCCTTCTGGACTTGCTGGTTGATGCCGACCAGGAAGTCGATGGTGCGCTGCTCCTTGCGGTCGATCTTGTCGAGGTAGGCCTGCAGCAGCGGCGTGACCGGGTCGGCCACGAGGTAGGGCGCGAGCTCCTCGGCCTGCGAGGGCTTGTACTTGAAGGGGAAGTTCTCGGCCTGCGGCTCGAGGAAGAAGTCGAAGGGGTTGTAGACCGCCATCTCGACCACGAGGTCGACAGTGACCTTGAACTCGCGCGTCTTCTCGGGAAACACGAGCCGCGCCTGGTAGTTGGCGAACGGGTCCTGCATCCAGTTGACGAAGTGCTCGGCCGGCTCGACGCGCAGCGAATACGAGATGACGTTGCTGCGGCAATGCGGCGCGGGCCGCAAGCGCACGACCTGCGGGCCCAGCTGCACCAGGCGGTCGTACTTGTAGTGGGTGACGTGGTGGAGAGCGGCGTGAATGGACATGCGTTTTTGTGTGCAGAGCTGGCAGATTGCATCGAGAAGATGTCTTTGGTGAGACGCATACTAGCCCAGATGCTTAGCAATTAACGCGCCACTGAGCGTGAGTCTGGGGAGGGTTTGCATCATGGTTTCGGGAGTCGTCCGATGACGCCGTCGCGTGCGTCCGGCAGTGCCGTGGGCGGGGCTCGCGCGTTCGCCGCACTGGGTGGTTCGCTCGTCGGGGCGGCCTTGCAGTTGCAGCAGGAAGCGCTCTGGCCGGCATGGATCTACATGGGCTTGTCGGCCCTCGGCGTCGCCGCTGCATGGTGGCGGCGCATGCCGGGCAGGGCGCTCGTGATCGTCGCCTTCGCATGTGGCGCGATGATTGGAGCGGGGCTTGCGGGATGGCGCGCGACGGCCTACCTGGACGGCGCGCTCGACCCGTCGCTCGAAGGGCGCGACCTCCGGCTCACGGGCGTCGTGTCGGAGATGCCGCAGCGCAGCGAAGCCGGAACGCGGTTTCGTCTCGATGTCGAGTCCGCGCGCTGGGCCGACCCGGAAATCGCCGGACGACCTGCCGTACCCGATCGCATCGCCCTCGGCTGGTACGCCGACGGTTCCAGCCTGTGGAGCCGGTCTTCCGGGAGCCCGATGCCGTCGACGGACGCCAACCGCTCTCCGCACGCCGGCGAGCGATGGCAGCTCACAGTGCGCCTGAGAGCACCCCACGGCAACCGCAACCCCCACGGTTTCGACAGCGAGCTCTGGATGTGGGAGCAGGGCCTCCACGCCAGCGGCCATGTACGAACAGGCGCGCGCGACGATGCTCCCGTGCTGCTGGAAAGCACCTGGTGGCATCCCGTCGAGAGAGCCCGCGAGGCGGTGCGCGATGCCGTCTTCGAGCGCGTGCCGGACCGCGCCAGGGCTGGCGTGATCGCGGCCCTGGTCACCGGCGACCAGGGTGCCATCGACCGTGCGGGCTGGGACGTGTTCCGCGCCACGGGCGTGGCGCACCTGATGTCGATCTCGGGCCTCCACGTCACGATGTTCGCCTGGCTGGCGGCCCATGCCGTGGGCCTGCTCTGGCGGCGGAGCACGCGGCTGATGCTGTGTCTGCCCGCGCAGCAGGCCGCGCTGGTCGGCGGCGTGCTGCTGGCCACGCTCTACGCGCTTTTCAGCGGCTGGGGCGTGCCCGCGCAGCGCACGGTCTGGATGCTGGCGACTGTCGGGCTGTTGCGCCTCACGGGCCGGCGCTGGCCGTGGCCGAACGTGTGGCTGCTGACGGCCGCCGTGGTGGTCGCGCTCGACCCGTGGGCCCTGATGCAGGCCGGCTTCTGGCTGAGCTTCGTGGCGGTGGGCGTGCTCTTCGCCACGGATGGGCCGTCTGACGGGCAGAAGGCCGGCGCGGCCGTGCGCATGCTCCGGTTCTTCCGCGAGCAATGGACCATCACGCTGGCGATCACGCCCTTGAGCCTGCTGCTGTTCCAGCAGGTGTCGCTGGTCGGGCTGCTGGCCAATGCCGTGGCGATTCCGTGGGTTACGCTCGTCATCACGCCGCTTGCCATGCTCGGCGTGTTCGTTCCCACGCTGTGGGATCTCGCGACCTGGGCCGTGCATGCGCTGGCGCTCATGCTGCAATGGCTGGCCGGCCTGCCGCATGCCACGCTGTCTATGGCGGCGCCTCCGCTGTGGATGGCCGCCTGCGGCGTGGGCGGTGGTGCACTGCTGGCGATGCGGCTGCCGTGGTCGCTGCGCAGCCTCGGCGTTCCTCTGCTCCTGCCGGTGCTGCTGTGGCAGGCACCCCGGCCCGCGGTGGGCGAGTTCGAACTGCTCGCGGCCGACGTGGGCCAGGGCAACGCGGTGCTGGTGCGCACCGCCACGCACAGCCTGCTCTACGACGCCGGTCCGCGCTACAGCCTGGAGAGCGACGCGGGCCATCGCGTGCTCGTGCCGCTGCTGCGGGCCTACGGCGAGCGCCTCGACACGCTGGTGGTGAGCCATCGCGATGCCGATCACATCGGCGGCGCGCCCGCAGTGCTCGCGATGCAGCCGGGCGCCGCGCTGCTGAGCTCCATCGAGGCCGCGCACCCACTGCAGGCGGTGCGCCCGGCACGGCGCTGCGAGGCCGGGCAGGCGTGGACCTGGGATGGCGTGCGCTTCGAGGTGCTGCATCCGTTCGAGAGCGACTACAGGAGCTTCACCAAACCCAATGCCGTGTCGTGTGTGGTGCGCATCGACAACGGGCGCGCATCGGCGCTGCTGGCCGGTGACATCGAGCGGCTGCAGGAAACCGCGCTTGTCATGCGCACGCCGCAACTGCTGCGCGCCGACGTGCTGCTGGCACCGCACCATGGCAGCAGGACCTCGTCGGGCGAAGCGTTTCTCGACGCGGTCCAGCCTCGCATCGCGCTCGTGCAGGCGGGGTACCGCAACCGCTTCGGCCATCCGGCGCCGGAGGTGGTCGCGCGCTACCTGGACCGGGGCGTGCAGCTGGTCGAGAACACCCGTTGCGGCGCCGCGCATTGGAGCAGCGCCCGTCCCGCCGAGGTGGCCTGCGAGCGCGAGCGCCGCGCCCGGTATTGGCAGCATCGCTCGTCTCCGTCGGAGCCGCCGGATTCTTGAAATCGTGAACTAATTGTCAAAAGTAGCTTGAAAGTACTCTTTTTATGAATCCACGCGGGGGCCTTCCGCGTTGTATCGTTTGGCTACAACTCGACAACCAGGGGGCAACATGTACAACCGTCCACGCTTCAGGTGGGGCATGACTGCGGGGGGCGTTTCATGACGACAGCGGTTCCGGCCATCACCAGCGTGAGCGCCGCGCCTGCGCCGGGCGCGCGGCTCAAGATGCACCGTGAAGGCCCGGTGCTCGTGCTCACGCTGAGCAATCCGACGGCGCGCAATGCGATCAATCCGTCGGTCTATCGGGCAGCCGCCAAGGCGATGCGGGCCACCTCGGGCTTTCGCACGGTGCGCGCCATCGTCCTGTGCGGCGAGGGCGAACACTTCAGCGGCGGCGGCGACCTCCGCCGCCTTGCGCGGCAACGCAAGCTGCCGGCCTCCGAGCAGCACGGCCACATCGGCGCGCTGCACGAATGGATCATGGCGATACAGGAGGCGCCCCAGCCCGTCATCGCGGCGGTGGAGGGCGCGGCGATGGGCGGCGGCTTCTCGTTGTGCCTGGCCTGCGACCTGATCGTGGCCGCCGAGGACGCGAAGTTCGCGATGTCGTACGTCAACGTCGGCCTGTCGCCCGATGGCGGCGGCACCGATTCGCTCGTGCGCGCGCTGCCGCCGCAGGCCGCGCTCGAGATGCTGCTCGACGGCACGCCTTGCACCGCCGGGCGGCTGCACGAGCTGGGCGTGGTCAACAAGGTCGTGCCGCACGGGGAAGCCTGCGCCACGGCTCTCGCCTGGGCACAGCAACTCGCGCGCGGCCCGTTCGAGGTGCAGGCGCGCATCAAGCAGCTGGTGTATTCAGCGCGCGGACGCAGCCGGCGCGAGCAACTCGAGGCCGAGCGCGAGTCCTTCCTGGCCAGCCTCTACGGCGACGAGAGCGGGGAGCGCATCAAGGAATTTCTGTCGCCCCGCAAGAAGCAGGAAACGAGCGAGGAGGGCCCCGCGACCTGAGCGCGGAAAGATCATCCGACCCGTCTCCGGCCTTGGCATCAGGGGTTCTACTGGCCCTGAACTTGCTAAGCTATGAACTCAAGGAGATTGGTCGTTCCATGCACAAATTTGACGAGATGTACGAGCAGCTTCCCTACGCTGGAGCTGCGATCCGACAGCATTACAAGCGCTACGACCAATGGCTCGCGAAGCAACCCGGTGAGGTGATGCGTTCGCGACGCGAAGAGGCGGAAATGATCTTCCGCCGGGTCGGCATCACCTTCGCGGTGTACGGCGCCAAGGACGAGGACGGCTCCGGCACCGAGCGGCTCATACCGTTCGACCTGCTGCCTCGCATCATTCCCGCCCACGAGTGGGCGAGCATGGAAAAAGGGCTGGTGCAGCGCGTCACGGCGCTCAACCGCTTTCTTCACGATGTCTACCACGACCAGGAAATCATCAAGGCCGGCATCATCCCGGCCGAGCAGATCCTGAACAACGCCCAGTTCCGCCCCGAGATGATGGGCGTGAACGTGCCGCACAACGTCTACTCGAACATCTCCGGCATCGACATCGTGCGTGCCCCCGATGCCTCGGGCAACGGCGAGTACTACGTGCTCGAAGACAACCTGCGGGTGCCCAGCGGCGTGAGCTACATGCTCGAGAACCGCAAGATGATGATGCGGCTCTTCCCGGAGCTCTTCAACCAGAACCGCATCGCGCCGGTCGCGCACTACCCCGACCTGCTGCTCGAGACCCTGCGCGCCAGCGCGCCGCCGGCCACGGCCGAGCCCACGGTGGTGGTGCTCACGCCCGGCATGTACAACAGCGCCTACTTCGAGCACGCCTTCCTCGCCCAGCAGATGGGCGTGGAGCTGGTCGAAGGGCAGGACCTGTTCGTCAAGGACAACTTCGTCTACATGCGCACCACGCGCGGGCCGAAGCGCGTCGACGTCATCTACCGCCGCGTGGACGACGACTTCCTCGACCCCGAGGTGTTCCGGCCTACGTCGACGCTGGGATGCTCGGGCCTGATGCGCGCGTACCGCGACGGCAACGTCGTCATCTGCAATGCGGTCGGCACCGGCGTGGCCGACGACAAGTCGATCTACCCCTACGTGCCGAAGATGGTGGAGTTCTACCTCGGCGAGAAGCCGATCCTGAAGAACGTGCCCACCTACATGTGCCGCAACAAGGATGAGCTGCAATACACGCTCGACAACATGAAGGACCTGGTCGTCAAGGAAGTGCACGGCGCCGGCGGCTACGGCATGCTGATCGGCCCGGCCGCCACGCAGGCCGAGATCGAGGACTTCAAGAAGGCCGTGATCGCCAAGCCCGACGGCTACATCGCCCAGCCCACGCTGAGCCTTTCGACCTCGCCCACCTTCGTCGACGCCGGCATCGCGCCGCGCCACATCGACCTGCGCCCCTTCGTGCTCTCGGGCAGCGAGGTGCAGATGGTGCCCGGCGGCCTCACGCGCGTGGCGCTGAAAGAAGGCTCGCTGGTGGTCAACTCGTCGCAGGGCGGCGGCACCAAGGACACCTGGATCCTCGAGGCCGACCGAACCCCCAAGCCCAAGGCTGCGGCCGAGCAGTCGCAAAGCCAATCGTAGGAGGACAACGAAGATGCTGTCACGTACCGCCGACCATCTCTACTGGATGTCCCGCTACACCGAGCGCGCGGAGAACACCGCGCGCATGCTGGACGTCAACTACCAGACCTCGCTGCTGCCGCAGTCCGCCGAAGTGGCCAAGTACGGCTGGCAGGGCGTGCTTTCCATCAGCGAGCTGCTGCCCTGGTACAACCAGAAGTACGACCAGATCGCGCCCAAGGAGGTGATGGAGTTCATGGTCAAGGACGAGAGCAACGCCTCGTCGATCGTCTCCTGCCTCAAGGCCGCTCGCGAGAACGCTCGCGCAGTGCGCGGCGCGCTCACCACCGAAGCCTGGGAAACGCAGAACACCACCTGGCTCGAAGTCAACCGCATGCTGCGCTCGGGCGACTTCGAGCGCGACCCCGGCCAGTTCTTCGAATGGGTCAAGTTCCGCTCGCACCTGTCGCGCGGCGTCACGCTGGGCACCATGCTGCAGGACGAGGCCTTCTACTTCTCGCGCCTGGGAACCTTCCTGGAACGCGCCGACAACACCGCGCGCCTGGTCGACGTGAAGTTCCACGCGCTCAACAGCGAGTTCTTCGGCGCCGCCACCGAGGAAGATCAGGAGTACGACTTCTATCACTGGAGCGCGATCCTGCGCAGCGTCTCGGCCTTCGAGGTCTACCGCAAGGTGTACCGCGACGTGATCAAGCCCGAGCGCGTGGCTGAGCTGCTCATTCTTCGCGCCGACATGCCGCGCTCGCTGCACGCCAGCTTGGTCGAGGTGGTCAACAACCTAGCGAAGGTGCAGAACGAGCAGAGCGCCGAAACCCAGCGCCGCGCCGGAAAGCTGCTTGCCGATCTGCAATATGCGCGCGTCGACGAAATTCTGGCGACGGGGCTGCATGCGTATCTCACGCAATTCCTCGATCGCGTGAATGAGCTGGGTGTGCGGATCAGCCAGGATTTTCTGGTTCCGGCGCATTGATTGGGAATGCGGAGGCTTCATCCTTTTTCCGGGGGTGAAGCCTGCCTGGCTTGATGCGAATTTTTGACAATTGTTGACGGGTCGATCCCTGTTAATGGGAATTTAATAAATAAGGATTAACTCGACGGAATTGAGCAAATTCTGTCGTTGAAAAGCATGTATTAATTCCTTGAAAGCAAGCACCGCTCTTTCATAATCGCGCTCCGCAGTTTTCATTTGGTCACAGATGTGGCTGCAGATTGACAACTATGAGGGAGCGTAAAAGCGATGAATCGGCACTTGCACCGCGTGGTCTTCAACGCGGCGAGAGGACTGCGCATGGCGGTCCAGGAAACGGCCGCGAGCACTGGCAAGGGAGCGAGTAGAGCTACTACCGTCGCAGGTGCTGCAGCCGTCGCAGGGGCACTTATCGCAGGGGCGGCACATGCCCAGATCGTCGGCGCTCCCAACGTTCCCGGCAATCTCCGCCCGACCGTGCTGACAGCGCCCAATGGCGTGCCGCTGGTCAACATCCAGACGCCTTCCGCAGCAGGTGTCTCGCGCAACGTCTACAACCAGTTCAACGTCGGTGCGAATGGCGCCATCCTGAACAACAGTCGGGTGAACGTGCAGACCCAGCTTGGTGGGTTCGTTCAGGGCAACCCGTTCCTGGCATCGGGTCCGGCACGCATCATCCTCAATGAGGTCAACGGCGGAACGCCCAGCCAGCTTCGTGGCTACATCGAAGTGGGTGGCCAACGCGCCGAAGTGATCATTGCGAACCCGGCGGGCATCAGTGTGGATGGTGGTGGCTTCATCAATGCCAGCCGCGCCACCCTCACTACCGGTACGCCGCAATTCAACGCCGTCGGCGGTCTCGACAGTTTCCTTGTTCGTGGTGGCACCGTCACCATCGACGGCGCGGGCCTCGATGCCAGCAAGACCGACTACGCTGCCGTCCTCGCTCGTGCCGTGCAGCTCAACGCGGCGATCTACGCCACGGATCTCAAGGTGGTGACCGGTGCGAACCAGATCAGCGCCGACCACGCGCAGATCACGCCCACGACAGGCGCCGGCGCTGCACCGACCTTCGCTCTGGACGTGGCTGCGCTCGGAGGCATGTACGCCGGAAAGATCGTGCTCCTGGGAACCGAGCAGGGCCTGGGCGTGCGCAACGCCGGGAACATCGGCGCGAGCGCCGGCAGCCTCGTCGTCACGGCTTCCGGCCGCCTGGAGAACACCGGCACACTCGAAGGCCAGAGCGTGCAGCTTGCCAGCACGGGCGGCGACATCGTGAACCAGGGCACGATCCGCCAGACCAGCATGGCGTCGCTGTCGCTGTCGGCACCGACGATCAGCAATACCCAGGGCGGGTGGATCGGCAGCGAGCCTCCGCCTCCGCCCACATCGACGCCGACAACGGGTGGCAGTGACGGCGGCAACCCTGGCACGGGCACCACCGCGGGCACGGGCTCGAGCGGCTCGACCGGCACCACGACATCGACAGGTGGAACTACCACCGGAGGTACCTCGGCACCCGCCGCAACGCCGATCAAGCCAGGCAGCATCAATGCCGCGGGCGCATTCCGCAACGATGGCGGCAAGGTCTACGCAGGTGGCCCGATCACGCTGCAGACGGCGAACCTGCTGAACAACGGCGGAACCCTGAGCGTGGCGAGTCTGGCACTCAGTCAGCCCACCTTTTCCAACCAGGGCGGGACCATCAATGTGTCCGGGGCCTTCACTGCCAATCTGGGCAGTTTCGACAACTCATCCGGCACCCTGCGCACCGGCAGTCTGGACATCACTACCTCCGGCGACCTGAACAACCAGGACGGTGTGCTGACCAGCGACAGCAATGCAAACTTCACCGTCGGCGGTTCGGCCAACAACTTGCGCGGCAACGTCTCGGCTGCAGGGGCACTTGCAGCCAGCGTCACCGGAGCCACGGTCAACAGCTCCGGCACCCTGGCTTCCAATCAGGGCCTGACGCTCAATACCGGCTCACTGGAAAACACAAAGGGCAACATCCAATCGGCCCAGGCCGGCGTGCGGGTCACGTCGACAGGTCAACTTGTCAACGGCGGAGGCGGTTCGATCAAAGCGACCACCGACCTGGGAGTCCAGGCAGGAGTGCTCACGAATGCCGGCACGCTGCGCGGCGAGAACGACGTCAGCGTGGCCGTCGCCGGCACGCTCGTCAACGACGGCAACATCACATCCGGTCGGAACGCAACGATTACGGCCGCGAGCGTGCAGAGCAGCAAGGCGAGCGTACTCGGTGCCGGCATCAAGAGCGACGGCACGTTGGGCAGCGCTGGCGATCTGCACGTTGCCTCCACAGGTGCGCTGGTTGCCAAGGGCACCCATCTGGCCGCAGGCAATGCGACGCTCCAAGGTGCAAGTGTCGATCTCTCTGCCAGCAAGACCAACGGTGGCAACGTGGCCATCACAGCCACGCAGGGCGATGTCAACACCAATAGTGCGACGGTCACAACCCCTGGCACACTGAGCATCACGGCAGCCAGTGCGTTGTCGAACATCGGAGGTACGCTGGGCTCCAACAGTGGCACCCTCGTCAATGCCGCGAGCCTGAGCAACGCATCCGGAACGATTGCCGCGGTGGCAGGAGACCTTCACGTCGCGACCACCGGCGCGACCGATAACACCTCAGGCAGTCTGCTGGCTTCGGGTGCTGTTGTGCTTGCGAACGGCGGTCTGACCAATACGGACGGCAAAGCCAGCGGTAGCAGTCTTGCCATCGACACGCACGGCGGTGCGCTGGTCAATACGCGAGGAACCCTGAGCGCAAGCGGCACCCTCGACGTGAATTCCGGCGCGATCTCGAACGATGCGGGCCTGATCCAGTCAGGCGGCGCGATGGCCGTCGACACGCATGGCGGCGCATTGGTCAATACGAATGCCGCAGGCTACGCGAACGGCCTGGGCGGCATCGTCAGCGGCGACGCCCTCACGCTGAAGACCGGCAACGTCAGTAACACGGCCGGCTTCATCGGCTCGAAGAGTGCGCTGAGCGCAAACACTGGAGAATTCGTCAACGGCAAGTTCGTCAACAGCGATGCAGGGGTGGTGTTGAGTCAATCGACGCTGTCCATCAACACCCAAGGCGCCGCCTACGACAACAAGGACGGCCAAACGCTGGCGGCGGGCGACTTGCTGATCGATGCCGGAGCCGGTGCCGCGAAGAACACGGGCGGCCTGATCCGTTCGGGCGCCAAGACCACGGTACGCGCCGCAAGCCTCGACAACACAGCCACCTCCGGCACCGACCAGGGCATCGAGGGCCAGAACGTTGCCATTACGGCTGCGACTGTCAAGAACACGTCTGGAGCCATCCGTGCCGACGTGAACACCACTCTGACGAGTACGGCTCTCGTCGAGAACGGTACCGGTGGCCTGATCTCCGCAGGCGATACCGTCAGCGTCGTCGATCCCAATGCCGCAAATCCGGCCACGAAGACTCTGAGCGTATCCAACTCTGGCGGCACCATGCTTGCCGGCAAGTCGCTCATGGTGAATGTGGCTTCGCTTACCAGCAGCGGCAAGCTGCTCTCCCAGGGCGACCTGAACGTTGCGGCGACGCAGAACATCGCGCTGGCCTCAGGCAGCGAGACCATCGCCAATCACGATCTGGGCATCGCCACCAGCGGCAACCTCTCCAACAGCGGCCGGATCGCCTCCGGCGACGATCTTTCGCTGTCGGCCGCGAACATCGACAACAAAGCGACCGGCGACATCCAGGGCACTACCACCCGCCTGAGCACCAGCGGCACCGTGACCAACCGGGGCGTGATCGACGGCACCGTGACCCGCATCGATGCGGACACGCTGACCAACATCGGCACCGGTCGCATCTACGGCAACCAGATCTCCATCGCTGTCGGCACGCTCAACAATCAGGCCGAGACCGTCAATGGTCCCTCGGGGGCCACTACCAGCGCCGCCACCATCGCCGCGCGAGTGCGCCTGGACCTTGGCGTAGGCACTCTCAACAACGAGGACGGCGCCCTCATCTTCAGTGACGGCAGCCCCCTCATCGGCGGTGGCCTCTTCATCGGTGGTGGTCTCGATGCACTAGGACATGCCACCGGCACGGCAACGAGCGTCAACAACCGTGCCGCAACCATCGAGGCTACCGGCGACATCGACATCAAGACCACCACGCTCAACAACACCAACGGCGGCGTCACCTGGACCCTGCAGCCGGGCGAGAGCAAGCAGGTCGTCGAGTACACCCTCCCAGGCAGCGGCACGCGCTACAAGGCCGAAGATGTGCTCATCAGCTTCGGGGGCCTCCAGCAGTTCCCCGACACCGGCTGGAACGCCTGGACCGCCGCGAGCGCAGCCAATCCGCTGACGGCTGGCAGCAATCCCTATGCGCGATTGCTGGTGCCTTCGCCGGACTACCCGCTGGCCCAGTTCCGCGCCTACTACATGCAAAGCCCGGCGAGCAGCCAGGACCGGAGCTACCAGACGTGCGGCGGCGGCGAAGGTACCGCGTGCGACACCACCAACGTCGCCGGCGCCTGGTACTCGCGCACCAACCCGATCTGGGCGACTTTCGGCGTCACGCCGCCTGGCGTGGACTTGCCCATGGATTTCATTGGCCGCAAGTACCCGGACATGACCGTGGGCCAGGCCGGTGTCATGGTCCTAGACGAAACCAACCACGACCAGTGGATCCCCTTCGACCACCCGGTCACCCAGGCCGAGTACGACCAGTGGCAGGACTATCGCCAGGCCCACGCCGCGCTGGACAAGGCCACGCTGAAGTTCATCCACACCATCGCTGGATACACGTCGCTCACGGGCACCGAGTACGAGCCCGGACGCATGGCGTCGACTTACGACGCCTACGTCTACAGCGTCACCCCGTCCACGCCGGTCCTGCAAAGCTCCGCGCCGGGCAAGATCATCGCCGGCGGCGCGATGAACATCGCGGTGGGCAGCGGCGTCAACGACATGAGCCAAATCCTGGCTGGTGGCGCGCTGACGGTCACGGGCGGCACCATCGTCAACAAGGGGCTGACTGTCGACGCCCCCACTGTGCAGACCGGCACGGTTTCGCACAGCTATGTCGAAGCGCACTCCGGCGACGATGTGCGCGTCTACCAGATCGCGCCATACAACCTGACGACCAACTCCACGGTCACGTTGGCCGCAGCACGCCAGGAGGGCAATGTCGCGGTTGCTGTGGGCAACCCGGGTACGGGGGGCTTGTCGGTGGGGCAGACCGGAACGGGTCCCCAAGCGGCTGGCAGTGTGGCCGGCAGCGCCATCGTCAACCCCATCATTCAGGTGCCAACGAACAGTGGCCCCGGCAACACGGCAGGCACTTCCGCCGCCACGGTCGTGCGGACCAGCGCACCGAACGTGGCGATCCCCAGCGCGAGCCTGTTCAGGACGCTGGCCGATCCGTCAAGCCGCTACCTGATCGAAACCGATCCCCGGTTTGCGAACTACCGCAACTGGCTGTCCAGTGACTATCTGCTGAACAACCTCGGACTCGATCCGAACAACACCCTCAAGCGGTTGGGCGACGGCTTCTACGAGGAACGCCTGATTCGCGAGCAGGTGGCCCAGTTGACCGGCTACCGCTACCTGGATGGGTTCACCAGCGACGACGCGCAGTACTCGGCTCTCATGAATGCCGGCGCGGCCTTCGCGCAGCAGTACGGATTGCGCGTGGGCGTGGCGCTGACGGCCGCGCAGATGGCACAACTGACCAGCGACATCGTCTGGCTGGTCGAGCAGACGGTGACCTTGCCCGACGGCAGCACGCAGCGCGTGCTGGTGCCGCAGGTCTACGTGCGCGTGAAGCCGGGCGACATCGACGGCTCCGGCGCGGTGCTCTCGGGCGGCAGTGTGGACATGCGCTTCTCGGGCGACCTCACGAACGCGGGAGGCACGATTGCCGGGCGTCACGCGGTCTCGCTCTCGGCAGACAACATCAACAACCTCGCGGGGCGTATCACCGGCGAGGATGTCACGGTGTCCGCCAGGACCGATATCAATGTCATCGGCGCGCAGATCGATGCGAGCAAGAGCCTGACAGCCATCGCGGGGCGCGACATCAACGTCGTGACGACCACCCGTGATTCGAAGAGCGACACGGGGCCGCTGGCGCGTTCGAGCGCCGACAGCGGTGTGAACCTCAGCGCCACGACGCTGGACCGGGTGGCGGGGCTGTATGTCACGAATCCTGGCGGAAGTCTCAATGTCGTGGCCGTGCGCGATGCCAACCTGATCGGCGCCGAAATCAAGAGCGCGGGAGATGCAACGATCGTTGCGGGGCGTGACGTGAATCTGGGTACCGTGACGACCAGTCGCACGGATGACATTCGCTGGAGTTCCGACAACACGCGCAAGGACGAGACAAGCAAGGTAATCGGAACCACGATCAGCGGCGCGGGCAATGTGGGTATCGGCGCCGGACGCAATCTCACGGCGGTGGCAGGAAACCTGAGCGCTGGCGAGACGCTGAGTCTGAGTGCAGGCGACAAGCTCAGCTTGATCGCGGGGGAGAACTCGGCCTCAGCTTCCACGACGGATGCGCAGAAAGATGGCCTGAGTCATTCCAGCTCGAATGCCGACAGCCAAGAGACCTCGCTGGCGCGCACCACGCTCACGGGCAAGGACATCCAGCTCAAGAGCGGTGGCGACATGACGCTCAGCGCCATCGAGGCCAATGCAGAAAACCTGAGCATCGACGCGGGTGGCAAGCTCAATTTGCTCACGCAAAAGACCACCAGCGCCTTCAGCGGCTCGGAAACCGATGGCGATGGCGCCTGGGTCTCGGCCAAGAGTGCGGGCCATACGGACGAGACCAGCCAGTACAACCTCTTCAATGCACTGAACACGAGCATCAAGGCCGGTGGCGGGGTGACGGCGCAACTGGGGCAGAACGCCAGTCTTTCCGAGCTGGCCAAGCAGCCCGGCATGGCATGGGTCAATCAGCTGACTTCCGATCCGGCTCTTGCCAACAGCGTCGAGTGGCAGCGGGTGCAGGAGGAGCACAAGAAGTGGGCCCAGAGCCAAACCAGCATGGGGCCTGTGGCGGCAGCTATTGTGAGCGTGGTGGTGGGTGTAGCGACCGCAGGAGCCGGCTCGGCTGCGGTGGGAACAGCCGGCACCGCTACGTCAACGGGGACCGGCATCGCAGGTGCAATGGGGCTGTCCGCGACGACGACCACCATCGCTTCGGCAGCGATGCAGGCTGGTATCACCGCGATTGCAAGCCAGGCGACGGTCTCCTTCGTCAACAACGATGGGGACCTCGGGAAGGTCTTCAAAGAGTTGGGCAGCAGCCAGAGCGTCAAGAACATCCTCACCGCAATGGTCACGGCAGGGGCCATCGAAGGGCTGAACGTCGAGGGTGTGCTGCCTGACAACCTCCGGACGGCAACGAATGGCAAGGCGCTCTTCACCGATCAGTTGCAGCGCCAGATGCTCAATGGCGTGGCCAGTTCGGTGGTGCGCAGTGCGATCAATGGCACGAGTCTGGAAGACGAACTGGGCACCGCCATCGCAACCGCGCTCCTGAACACTGTCGCGGCACAGGGCGCGAACGCGATTGGAGATTTGACGAGGGGCGGGACTTTCAACGTATACGGACAGCAGGTCGCACACGCCATCCTTGGTTGCGTTGTCGGCGCGGGTCGCGCTTCAGCGGGAGCCGGTGGCGGCAGCGGTGCTGGCTGCGCAGCTGGGGCCATCGGCGCAGTGGTTGGCGAACTGACGGCCAAGGCCGTGAACCCTACAGCCGACCCCAAGCTGTCCGAGCAAACGCTCCAGGCAGCCAACCTGATGAGCGGTGTTATCGGTGCCTTGGTGGGCGGGAATGCGAGCGCGAGCTACATCGCAGCATCCGCAGGGACCAACGCGGCTGAGAACAACTTCTTGAACCACGCGGACCGGCTGCAACTCAATCTGTTGCGCATCAGAGCTTCCTCAACGGGGCTGACTGTCGATGAAAGCGAGCAGTTGATTGCTCTGGAGCGTGCTGATCAACTCAGCGATGGGCTGCTGGCCAAGGCACGATCGGGCCAACCTTTGACCGCTGACGACAAGGTCAATCTGGGCGTCTTTCTGGACCGCTATCAGTCGATCAATGGTAAGGACGCTACAGCGCAGTTGCTGCTCAATGGGAGTGCGACCGCCAACGCCAGTAACTACTCGTACCCCTACGCCGGTACTGATGAACAGAAGCGGGCCTATATGCGCCAACTGACCGAGACCGAAGGCCTCCTCAATGCCTACCTCGGGCGCGACCAGTCGGTGAATGAGCAGAGCTTCAATCAAGCGCTCATCAAGACCGGGCAGCCGTTGAATGTCACGAACAACGAGGCATCGCTACCCACTTCGGTCGAGGCCCACAAGTACGATGCACTGTTTGCTGCCTTGCAGAACAGTCCAGTTTGGGCGGCAGGCACCTACACAATTGGTACCGTAGTAGGAGCAGACAGCCAAAACGTGGCAGTTGCGACGCAGCTCGCCAGCCTGTTGAGCGATATCGCAGCAGCAAGAGTCGTGTCCAAGGCAGGATTGACGCCCGTACTGGGAAATACGACAGCAATAGGGGTAGATGCCGCCATTCCGAATCTGCGCGTGTATGACTTAAAGAACATACCGGATCCTGCAATCAATCCCGATGCATTGCGAGCCTCCGTTAATAAATACGTGAAATCCGATTATATTGGTGAGTATTCCATCTCAACTGCATCCGTTACTGTGGACGGCAGCACGAATTACTTCCTCTCGGTCAGTGGAAAAGCCTGGAGCGGCAATGCCCCCAGTACGGTCACTATCGGCGGTACAAAATACACGGTTGTCCTTGACAGATCCGGCAGCATAGGTTCTGCGCTTCAGGAAAATGGGCAGGTAAACACCTATCATGCGGAGAATCGACTTGGAAGTTACATTAGTAATGCTTACTCAGGAAAATCGGCAGTAGTGAATTTGAGTGTCCAGAATAATTCTGCAATAAATCCAGGAATGTGCTCGGCATGCCAAGAGACAGTGCCCAATTTGGCAGTAAATAACCCGGGATTTACGATTAATGTTTACCAGGGAAGCACAGGAACAAGACCATGAAGAAAAGTATTTACGAGCAATTGTGCGGCAGTCGTACGGCCGATAATTTGAAAATTCTTCACCCGGAATTGGTCGAAGGCTACACAGAGGAAGAGTTGCTAAAGATAGAGCGCCTGTATGACGTGAAATTTTCTGGTGATCTGCGGGATTTCATGCTGGAAATGGGGCGCTCAGATGGTGGCTTGATCGGCGATGATCCGATTTCGTTCTATCGAGATCGCTCAGTTCGGCGCCATGTGTTTTTTCAGGCTGGAATGGATCGTAGGTTTTGTGCAATGCAAAAATTTGATCTCCGATTTCAGGGTGAATTCATCATTTCAGTCGAATCGGAGACGCAGTTTTATTTTCTACTAACAAAATCAGACAGTCCCGATTTAATTTATCGATACGACGATGAAAATCCAGACGAAACAGATTCAGGAGCAATGACCTGTACTGGAATGAGTTTCATGGAGTATATGCACCGTGTGGTTCGAATTTACAAAAAAAGAGGCAGCGGCGTAGTTTGCAGAGGAGAAATGATTGTCATCTGAATGTGCTATAAAAATTACGACGCCCACAAGACTCATCTCATAATGAAGCCTCTAGAGGCAAGGACTAATTTGCTGCCGCTGTTTATGCAATTCGTCCGAGCCATTAGAAAGTTGAGTCTTCGGAGCAGAGCTTCAAACACCGCAGGTGCAGCCCCGTGGTTATGCATAACCCCAGGGCAGTAGGCGCGAATTGGGGTTCTAGTTGAGTTGCAGGGTACAGGAGCTGGCGTCACAGCCAAGAAAGATATTGAGGGAGAGAAATGGTGAGAGCAAACCTGCGCGCCATATTGGTCGGCGTGTTGATGGGAGGCCCGCTGTGGGCTCTCGCTCAGGTGCCGAGCACACCACAGCCGTTCGTCGAGCAGCAGCGCCAGCAAGAGCGCGAACGCGCTCTGCGCGAGCAGAATGAGCGCACCGTTGACCAGCGTCCACAGGCTGCGCCGCCCGTTCCGGCCCAGCGCATCCCCGACGCCGGGTCCCCGTGCTTCCGCATCGACCGCGTGCTCCTAGTCGGTGAGCAGTCCGAGTCATTTCAATGGGTCGTTGGCGATCTGTCTGGCCCCGAGAGCAATGATTCCCCGGTCGGCCGCTGTCTCGGCACTGCTGGCGTCAATGTGGTGCTGGCGCGTGCGCAGCAAGCTGTCATCGCACGGGGCTTTGTCACCACACGGGTGCTGGCCGCGCCGCAGGATCTGTCCACCGGCACGCTGACCCTCTCGCTGGTGCCTGGCCGCATCGCAGGCATTCGGACGAGGCCCGATTCTTCATCCACGCTGCTCGGCAATTCCGCGTTGCTGGCCACGGCCATCCCTGCGCGTCCCGGCGAACTTCTGAACCTGCGCGACATCGAGCAAGGCCTGGAAAACCTCAAGCGAGCCCCTACCGCCGAAGCCGACATCCAGATCGAGCCTTCAACGGCCCCCAACTCCAAGCCCGGCGACAGCGACCTCGTCGTCAAGTACGTCCAATCCAAGAAGTGGCGCGCCACCTTGAGCCTCGACGACAGTGGCACCGAAGCCACCGGCCGCTACCAGACCGGTGCCACCTTGTCCCTGGACAACCCCTTCGGCCTGAACGACCTGTTCTACGTCAGCGCCAACCACAACATCAACAACCACGTCTTCGGCGACCCGGCCAAGGGCACCGAAGGCCAGACCGTTCACTACTCGCTGCCGTATGGCTACTGGCTGCTGGGCCTCACGGCCTCCAACAGCCAGTACCACCAGAGCGTGGCCGGCCTGAACCAGGACTACGTCTACGCCGGCAAGACCAACAACGCCGAGGTCAAGCTCTCGCGCCTCGTCTATCGCGACCAGAGCCGCAAGACGAGCGTGGCGATCAAGGGCTGGCGCAGCGAGTCGCGCAACTTCGTGGATGACACCGAGGTCGAAGTGCAGCACCGCGTGGTCGGCGGCTGGGAGCTCAGCCTCAATCACAAGGAGTACCTAGGCGAGGCGACGCTCGAAGGCACGCTGGCCTACAAGCGCGGCACCGGCGGCTTCGGCTCGCGCACCGCGCCGGAAGAAGAGTTCGGCGAAGGCACGTCGCGGCTGAAGCTCTACACCGCCGACATCAGCCTCAACGCGCCGTTCAAGCTCAATGTCGGTGGCAACGTGCAGAAGCTGCGCTACTCCGGCCTGATCCGCGCCCAATGGAACCGCACCCCGCTGACGCCGCAGGACCGCTTCGCCATCGGCGGGCGCTACACGGTGCGCGGTTTCGACGGCGAGACGAGCCTGATGGGTGAGCGCGGCTGGCTCATCCGCAACGACATCGGATGGGCCGTGGGGCAGAGCGGGGCGGAGTTGTACGTCGGGGCTGACTATGGCCACGTGGGCGGCCGCTCGACGGTCGACCTGCTCGGCCGCAGCCTGGCCGGGGCCGTCATCGGCGTTCGCGGCCAGTGGAGCAAGCTGAGCTACGACTTCTTCGTCGGCGCGCCGATCAGCAAGCCGGAGGGCTATCGAACTGCGAAGGTCACGCTGGGCTTCAATCTCAATGCAAGCTTCTGAACCATATCGCAACAGACCAACTGCTCAGTATTCAGGGAGAAAACTCATGTCCACGAAGATGGTTGCAACGCTGGTCGCAGCAGTTGTATTGACTGCCTGTGTCGCTCCAACTCAATACCGGGAGGCTGGGGCGGGCGGAAACAACTTCGGCTATGCAAGCAGCAAGTTGTCCGACCAGCTGTATCGCGTGCGCTTCACGGGTTCGTCACGCACGCCCTTGCGATGGGCCGATGCGTTCGTGCTCTATCGCACCGCGCAGATCGCGAAAGAGGCTGGCGCGCCAGCGTTCAAGATCGTCGAAGGCTCGGTCGACACCACGGTTCTTGCAGGCGACGATGTCTTTGGGCAGATGAGCCCGTTGGCTGATGTTGAAGTCAGTCGGGTGGCGCTGCATCCGCAGCGCGAAGGCGACCAGATCGTTGCAGCCCATGACCCCCACATGCAGCGAACCGCAGGTGCGGTGCCCGTGTTCCGGGCGCCGCCGGCGCCGACGATGGTGAAGAGCCAGGCACCCTTGTTCATCTACATCCCGTCCAGTGGCCCGGGGCCCGCGCAGCCGGTGCGCTCGATACTCGTCGAGTTGCGATCCGATCCCAAGAACATGGATGCGCAGACATTCGTCACCGAAGAAGTACTGAGTCGCCTGGGGCCTCGGATCAAGCATGCGGAGATGCCGGTGAAGATGACCCGCGCGTGGCAATCTTCCTCGGCCTCTTGAACCCTTGATCGCAAGATGAGTTCGTTCCGCAGTCGTTCGACCGTCAAGAACTAGCGGGAGAACGACTCGACCTTCACCGGAATCCCCGGCGCCTGCCACCGGTAAGACTCCGCCAGCACATCCCGCTCAGGCTGCTGCCCATTCCACCGAATGTTGAGCAGATCCATCAAGGTCCACCCCGTCCAGTCCGCGCGAAACGGCTGCAGCACCGCTTCCTGCGGCAGCGGCTGCCGGTTGCGCCACACCACGGCCGGGATGCGGTAGCCCGAAGCGGTCGAAGGGCTATGCCCCGCGCGGTCGCTCACATGGCCGACCTCCTGCCCGTGGTCCGACAAATACATCCACGCCCGGTACTCGCCCTGTTTGCCCGGAGCCCGCGTCTGCTGCAGCAACTCCGACACCACGAAGTCGTGATACAGCAACGCCGCGTCGTACTCCTGCCGGAAGCGCCGCACCCAGGCCGAGCGGCCGTCCTTCACCAGGCCGTTTTCCACCGCATCGACGTTGTCGTCGAAGGGATTTGCGTTCTCGGGAAAGCGCAGGCTGTAGTGCGGGTGCGCGCCCATCAGGTGGACGACGATGAGCTTGCGGTCTGTACTGGTGTCGGCCAGTGCTTCCTGCATGCAGTCGAGGATCTCGCCGTCGAGTGACGCGCTGGCGCGGCCCGGCGTGCGGTTGACCATGTCGACCACGTCGGCGAGGCGCGCGTGCTGCTGTTCGATGGCCAGGTCGTCGTGGTTGCTGATCCACCAGACCTTGTAGCCGGCGGCGCGGGCCAGTGCCAGCACGTGCGGCGGGTTCTCGGCCTCGGGCAGGCCGAAGTGGAACATGTTGCGCAGCGCGGGCAGGGTGCTGGCGTCCACCGACCATGCGTTCTTCAGCACCGCCATCTGGTCGCCGGTCTGCGCCTTGTGCGCCAGCAGGCGCGGCGTGGTGGGGCGGCCGTAGCCGTAGAGCGCCATGTTGTCGCGGTTGATGCTGTCGGTGATGACCAGCACCACGGTGGAGGGCCCGGCCTGTGTCATCACCGGTGCGATTGCCTTGGCCTGCGCCATCAGGCGGTCGCGCTGCTTCTGCTGGTCGGCCCAGGCGGAGCGCAGCGTGTGGAGGGAGTCGATCCACTGCGTCCAGAAGATCGCGGGATGCAGCCTGCGCCAGGGCTTGCTCGCATAGGCCACGCAGGAGAGCAGGAGCAGGAGGGCGATCAGCGCCACGATCCATCGCGACGGTCGGGCGGATGCGGCATCGGCCACCGCGCCGCGCCGCGCGAACACGCCTACGAGTACGCCGGCCACGACCAGCGCCGCCCCCCACACGGCGGCCGAGCGCCAGTGCATCAACAGGTATTCGGAGCCCTCGCGCGCATTGGTATTGGCCGCGGCGCCCAGCACCATCGCGCCATCGGGCGCGGCTTGGTAGGTGTCGAGCAGATAGGCGCGCACCGCGCCGTCGAGCGCGAAGCCCATGGCCCAGAGCCAGACCAGCAGCGTGCGAACGCGCCGCATGCGCGCGCTGCGCAGCGGCCACGCCAGCCACAGCACCATCGGCATCGCGAGCACGGCGAGCTGCGCCATGCGGCGGCCGTCATGGCCCAGTGCGATGAGCGCCAGCAGCGTCGCGCCCACCACGCCGCAGGCGAGCAGCGCGTTGCGCGACGACGACGTGGATGCGTCTTTGGGCAGGGTGGTCAAGCGGGTGGGGCTGCGAGTCGGGGGCGGGCGGATTCTGCCCCGGGGCTCGCGCGGCTGCCCTCAGTGCCCCGATGACGGCGAGGCCCTTTGGCGAGCCGGTGCACTCAGGGATATCCCCGCGGAACTTATCCGGCGACAGGTGCCCAGACGGGCTTTCCTCAACTCCCCGGAAAGGAACCCCCGCTCCATGCTCAGATTCAGCCGTCTGCCCGCGCTCCTGCTCGCCTTCGCTCTTTCGTGGATGGCACTGCCGCCCGCGAATGCCGCCCAGACACAGATGGTGAGCGTCGCCGTCAAGACGCTGAACATGCGCACCGGCCCCGGCCAGCGCTACGAGACGCACTGGACGGTCACCAGGGGCTATCCGTTCCGCGTGATCGGCAAGAAGGGCGACTGGCTCAGGGTCAGCGACTTCGAGGGCGACAAGGCCTGGGTCTTCCGTCCGATGACGAACAAGACGCCGCACCATGTGGTGAAGGCCCAGTCGGCCAACCTTCGTCGTGCGCCCGGTGCGCGCAGCCCGGTCGTGAAGAAGGCGGGCTACGGCGACGTGCTGCGCACGATCGAGCGGCGTGGCAACTGGCTCAAGGTGCAGCACGAAGGCGGCGCCACCGGCTGGGTGCAGCGCAGCCTCGTCTGGGGCTGGTAGGAGGGCTCAGGTCGCAGTGGCCTGGCGCACGGCGCGCTCCCAGCGCGCCATCGATTCCTCGGCCTGCGCCCGGCCCATGGTCGGCATGAAGCGCCGCTCGATCTTCCACAGCTTCGAAAGCTGGCGCGCGTCGGTGTAGACGCCGGTTGAAAGGCCCGCGAGGTACGCGGCGCCCAGCGCGGTGGTCTCGATGACCTCGGGCCGCACCACCGGAATGCCCAGCAGGTCGGCCTGGAACTGCATCAGCAGGTCGTTCACGCTCGCACCGCCGTCCACGCGCAGTTCGGCCACCGGCTTGCCGCCGGCGGCCACCGCGTCGCGGCTCATGGCCTGCAGCAGCGCGGCGCTTTGGTAGGCGATGCTCTCCAGCGCGGCGCGCGCGATGTGCGCCACCGTGGTCCCGCGCGTGAGGCCGGTGATCGTGCCGCGCGCGTCGGCATCCCAGTAGGGCGCGCCGAGGCCGGTGAAGGCCGGCACCATCATCACGCCGCCCGCGTCGGGCACGCTCTCGGCGAGCGACTGCACCTCTGCGCTGCCCTTGATGGCCTTGAGCCCGTCGCGCAGCCACTGCACCACGGCACCGCCGACGAACACGCTGCCTTCCATCGCGTACTGCGGCTTCGCGTCGGTCTGCGCGGCGCTGGTCACCAGCAGGCCGTTGTGCGAGGGCTGGAACTCGCCGCCGGTGTGCATCAGCAGGAAGCAGCCGGTGCCGTAGGTGTTCTTGGCCATGCCGGCCTCGAAGCAGGCCTGGCCGAAGAGGGCGCTCTGCTGGTCGCCGGCCACGCCGCCGATGGGCAGCGCGTGGCCCAGCAGGGCCGCGTCGGTGTCGGCGAAGTGGGAGCTCGAGGGCTGCACCTTCGGCATCAGCGAGGCCGGAATGTCGAGCGCCTTCAGCAGGTCGGCGTCCCACTCGTTGGTGTGCACGTTGAAGAGCATGGTGCGCGAGGCGTTGCTCACGTCGGTCACGTGCACCTTGCCGCCGGTGAGCTGCCACATGAGCCAGCTGTCGACGGTGCCGAACGCGAGCTCGCCGCGTGCAGCCTGCTCGCGCGCGCCCGGCACGTTGTCGAGCAGCCAGCGCAGCTTGGTGCCGGAGAAGTACGCGTCGATGACGAGGCCGGTCTTCTCGCGGATGGTGTCGGTCATGCCTTCGTCGCGCAGCTGCGCGCACAGCGGCTCGGCGCGGCGGTCCTGCCAGACGATGGCGTGGTGCACCGGCTGGCCCGTCTTGCGATTCCACAGCACGGTGGTCTCGCGCTGGTTGGTGATGCCGATGGCGTGGATGTCCGCAGGCTGCAGCTTCGCCTTCGCGAGCACTTCGCGCGCGGTGGCGAGCTGGCTGCGCCAGATTTCCATGGGGTCGTGCTCCACCCAGCCCGGCTGCGGGTAGATCTGCGTGAGTTCCTTCTGCGCGATGGCGACGATGTGGCCTTCGCGGTCGAACACGATGCTGCGCGAGCTGGAAGTGCCCTGGTCCAGGGCGAGCAGGTAGGTGGTCATTCGTTCGTGTTCCTTCTTGTCAGTTTTCGCGCGCGATCTCCAGGCGCACCTGCGCCGCGTGCAGCAGGTCGGCGAACGGCGCCGGCGGCTCCGCGTCGGTGAAGAGCCGGTCGATCTGCGAGAGCGTGCCCAGCTGGATCATCGCCGGCCGGTTGAACTTGCTCGCGTCGGCGGCCAGCCACACCTCGCGCGCCTGCGCGATGATGGTCTGCGCCACCTTCACCTCGCGCAGGTCGAAGTCGCGCAGCGAGCCGTCGGCCTCGATGCTCGACACGCCGATCAGCGCGATGTCGACCTTGAACTGGCGGATGAAGTCGATGGTGGCCTCGCCCACGATGGCGCGGTCGCGCGGGCGCACCGAGCCGCCCGCCACGATCACCTCGCACGAGGTGTTGCCGCTGAGGATGGTGGCCACGTTCAGGTTGTTGGTGATCACGCGCAGGCCCGTGTGGCGCAGCAGCGCCTTGGCGATGGCCTCGGTGGTGGTGCCGATGTTCAGGATCAGCGAGCAGTCGTTGGGCACCAGCTGTGCCACGCGGCGCGCGATTCGCGCCTTGCCTTCTGCGTGCAGCGTCTCGCGCTGCTGGTAGCCGATGTTCTCCGTGGTCGAGCTGGGCACGCGCACGCCGCCATGGAAGCGCGTGAGCAGCCCTTCGTCGGCCAGCCGCTGCACGTCGCGCCGCACGGTCTGCAGGGTGACGCCGAGCATGTCGGCCAGTTGCTCGACGGTGACGGAACCGCGCGCGCGCACGGTGTCCAGGAGGTTGATCTGGCGCGGGTTGGAGTTCACAGGAGCGTCGTGGAAAGCGGGAAGACTTCGGCTTCGGAGGCCGGGCGCGTCACTTTAAAGCGAAAAAAAACGAAGCCAACTAAGGGAAAACTCGTAGGAAAATCGCGCCAAAAGGAATCCAAATGAAAAAACACGAAAATACAATGGCCGCCGTCAGTGACCAAAGTCACGCTTCAACGGACCCAATTCCTGTGAGCGATTTTTCTTCCGTTTCGCCAGCGCCGGCCACCGATTGCGACGTGCTCATCGTCGGCGGCGGCATCAACGGCTGCGGCATCGCGCGCGACCTCGCGGGCCGCGGCTGGCGCGTGGTGCTGTGCGAAAAGGACGATCTCGCCTCGCACACTTCGTCTTCCTCCACCAAGTTGATCCACGGCGGTCTTCGCTACCTCGAGTACTACGAGTTCTCGCTGGTGCGCAAGGCGCTGCAGGAGCGCGAGGTGCTGCTCAAGAGCGCGCCGCACATCATGTGGCCGCTGCGCTTCGTGATGCCGCACGACCCGTCGATGCGCCCGGCCTGGATGATCCGCATCGGCCTGTTCATGTACGACCACCTGGCCCGCCGCGAGGTGCTGCCCGGTTCGCGCAGCGTCGACCTGCGCCGCCACGCCGCCGGCAAGCCGCTGAAGGAGCAGTACAAGCGCGGCTTCATCTATTCCGACGGCTGGGTGGACGACGCGCGCCTCGTGGTGCTGAACGCGCTGGACGCCCAGGCGCGCGGCGCCGAGGTGCTGACCCGCACGCGCTGCGTGCATGCGAAGCGCGACGCCGACGGCTGGACCGCCACGCTGCTGGGAGCCGACGGCAACAAGCGCACGCTGCGTGCCCGCGCGGTGGTCAATGCCGCGGGGCCGTGGGCCGAATCCTTCCTGCGCGGCGTTGCGCAGTCGGCAAGGGGCGAAGCCCTGGCCACCAAGAGCCTGCGGCTCGTGAAGGGCAGCCACATCGTGGTGCCGCGCCTGTTCGAGCACGACCACGCCTACATCTTCCAGAACCCCGACAAGCGGATCATCTTCGCCATTCCCTACCAGGACGAGTTCACGCTGATCGGCACCACCGACATCGAGCTCACCGGCGACGACCCCGGCGCCGCACGCATCGCGCAGGAAGAGATCGACTACCTCTGCACCCAGGCCAGCCGCTACTTCGACAAGCCCATCGCGCCTTCCGACGTGGTCTGGACCTACTCGGGCGTGCGTCCGCTGCTGGACGACGATTCGGGCGATCCCTCGGCCGTCACGCGCGACTACCTGCTCGAGTCGAACACCGAGGCCGCGCCGCTGCTGTCGGTGTGGGGCGGAAAGATCACCACCTTCCGCAAGCTGGCGGAGGACGCGGCCGACGAAGTCGGGCGCATGCTGGGCCAGACGGGCGCGCAACGCCCGGCATGGACCGACGGCGCCTTCCTCGCGGGCGGCGACCTGTCGGGCTGGATCGGCGCGGCGAAGCGGCCCGACGACGACTTCGAGCGCTTCGTGTCAGCCGTGCAGGCCAGGTACCCGTGGCTCTACGGCCAGCTGGCGCGCCGACTCGCAAGGGCCTACGGCGCGCGCATCGATCAACTGCTGGGCGAGGCGAAGTCCTTCGCCGACCTGGGTGCCGAAGTGGCGCCCGGCCTGTTCGAGCGCGAACTGCGCTTCCTGCAGGACAACGAGTGGGCCGTGAGCGCCGAAGACGTGCTCTGGCGGCGCTCCAAGCTGGGCCTGCACTACACGCCCGAAGAGCGCGAGCAGGTCGCGCGCTGGCTGCAGCAGCAACAACCCCGCGCCAGCGACAACTAGGCCGGACACAAGGGAAGAGGAAGAGCGCCAATGCAATTGACACTCGAGCGCGTCACCAAGAAGGTGGGAGCGCAGACATGGCTCTACGAGCAGAGCATCGCGCCGAAGAGCGGCGCGGTCACCGTGCTGCTCGGCGCCACGCAGGCCGGCAAGACCAGCCTCATGCGGCTGATGGCGGGCCTCGACGCGCCGACCACCGGCAAGGTGATGGTCGACGGCAAGGACGTGACCGGCATGCCCGTGCGCGAACGCAACGTCGCGATGGTCTACCAGCAGTTCATCAACTATCCGTCGCTCAAGGTGGCGGACAACATCGCGTCGCCGCTCAAGCTGCGCGGCGAATCGAACATCGATGCGCGCGTGAAGGCGCTGGCCGACAAGCTGCACATCGGCATGTTCCTCGACCGCTATCCGCAGGAGCTCTCGGGCGGGCAGCAGCAGCGCGTGGCGCTGGCGCGCGCGCTCGCCAAGAATGCGCCGCTGATGCTGCTCGACGAGCCGCTGGTCAACCTCGACTACAAGCTGCGCGAAGGCCTGCGCGAGGAGCTCACGCAGCTCTTCGCCACCGGCGACTCGACCGTGATCTACGCGACCACCGAGCCGGGCGAAGCCCTGCTGCTCGGCGGCTACACCGCGGTGATGGACGCCGGCGAGCTGCTGCAGTACGGCCCCACGGCCGAGGTGTTCCATGCGCCGCAGTCGCTGCGCGTGGCGCGCGCCTTCAGCGATCCGCCGATGAACCTGCTGCCCGGCACCGCCACCGCCGGCCGCGTGCAGATGGCGGGCGGCCCCGCGTTGGCGCTGGCATTGTCCGAGAGCGTGTCGGGCCCCGTCACCGTGGGCCTGCGCGCGAGCGCATTGAACGTCGATGCGGGGGAGGGCGACATCGCCCTGCCGGGCAAGGTGGAGCTGGCCGAGATCTCGGGCTCCGACACCTTCGTGCACGTGGAAACCGCGGTGGGCGAACTGGTGGCGCAGCTCACCGGCGTGCACCGCTTCGAACTGGGCGCTTCGCTCACGCTGTACTTCAGCGCGTCCCAAGCTTATGTGTTCGATGCCAGCGAAAAGCTGGCGCTGGCGCCTGCATGGCGCAAGGGAGACTAGTCATGGCACGCATCGACCTCGACCTGGCTCACGCCTACCGCCCGAACCCCACGCAGGACAGCGACTACGCGCTGCTCCCGCTGAAGATGAGCTTCCGCGACGGCGGCGCATACGCCTTGCTCGGCCCCTCGGGCTGCGGCAAGACGACCATGCTGAACATCATCTCCGGCCTGCTGGTGCCTTCGCAGGGCACGGTGACCTTCGACGGCCGCGACATGACGCGCGCCACGCCGCAGGAACGCAACATCGCTCAGGTGTTCCAGTTTCCGGTGATCTACGACACCATGACCGTGGCCGAGAACCTCGCGTTCCCGCTGCGCAACCGCAAGGTGCCGGCCGACCAGATCAAGAAGCGCGTCGGCGAGATCGCCGAGATGCTCGACATGAGCGGCCAGCTCAACCAGCGCGCCGCCGGCCTCGCGGCCGACGCCAAGCAGAAGATCTCGCTCGGTCGCGGGCTGGTGCGCAGCGACGTGTCGGCGGTGCTGTTCGACGAGCCGCTCACCGTGATCGATCCGCACCTGAAGTGGCAGCTGCGCCGCAAGCTCAAGCAGATCCACCGCGAGCTGAAGCTCACGCTGATCTACGTGACGCACGACCAGGTCGAGGCGCTCACCTTCGCCGAGGAGGTGGTGGTGATGACGCGCGGCAAGGCCGTGCAGGTGGGCAGCGCCGATGCGCTCTTCGAGCGGCCGGCCCACACCTTCGTCGGGCACTTCATCGGCTCGCCGGGCATGAACTTCCTCTCGGCGCAGAGCGCGAACGGCACCATCGAAGTGGCTGGAACGCCGCTGGTGCCCACGCGCGAACTGCCGCAGGGGCCGCTGAAGATCGGCATTCGCCCCGAATACCTGCGCCTGTCGAACGCGGGCGCTGCCGGCGCCGTGCCGGCGGTGGCGAAGCAGGTGCAGGACGTGGGCACGCACGTGATGCTGACGGTGGACGCCGGCGGCAGCCTGCTGAAGGTGCGTCTGCATTCGGACGACCGCCCGCCGGCGGTGGGGGACACGGTGTGGGTGCGCGTGCTCGACACGCACACCTGCTATTACAAGGATGAGGAACTGGTGGCATGAACGCAACCAACAAACCGATCAACCAGAAGGCCTGGTGGCTCGTGCTGCCGGTGCTGATCTGCGTGGCCTTCTCGGCCATCGTGCCGCTCATGACGGTGGTCAACTACTCGGTGCAGGACATCATCTCGCCCGAGCGCCGCGTGTTCGTGGGCACCGAATGGTTCGCCTCGGTGATGCGCGACGACGAGCTGCACGAGGCGCTGTGGCGCCAGCTGGGCTTCTCGCTGTCGGTGCTGCTGGTGGAGATTCCGCTGGGCATCGGCCTGGCGCTGTCAATGCCGGCCAAGGGCTGGAAGTCGTCGGCGGTGCTGGTGGTGGTGGCGCTGTCGCTGCTGATTCCATGGAACGTGGTCGGCACCATCTGGCAGATCTACGGTCGCGCCGACATCGGCCTGCTGGGCCACACCCTGCAGAGGCTGGGCATCGAATACAACTACACCGGCAGCGCCGCCGACGCATGGCTCACCGTGCTGGTGATGGACGTGTGGCACTGGACGCCGCTGGTGGCGCTGCTTTGCTACGCGGGCCTGCGCTCCATTCCCGATGCCTACTACCAGGCCGCGCGCATCGACGGCGCGAGCAAGTTCGCGGTGTTCCGCTACATCCAGCTGCCCAAGATGCGCGGCGTGCTCATGATCGCGGTGCTGCTGCGCTTCATGGACAGCTTCATGATCTACACCGAGCCCTTCGTGCTGACCGGCGGCGGGCCGGGCAACGCCACCACCTTCCTGAGCCAGTACCTCACGCAGAAGGCCGTGGGCCAGTTCGACCTGGGGCCGGCGGCGGCGTTCTCGCTGATCTACTTCCTCATCATCCTGCTGTTCTGCTTCGTGCTCTACAACTGGATGCAGCGGGTCGGCACGCAGGAAGCGGAGGTGGAGAAATGAACGAGAAGAGATTTCACAAGCGCAGCATCTTCCTGGTGCTGTACATCCTGTTCGCGCTGTTGCCCATCTACTGGATGATCAACATGAGCTTCAAGACGAACGAGGAGATCCTGTCGAGCTTCTCGTTCTTCCCGCAGCAGCTCACCTGGTCGAACTACGCGCGCATCTTCACCGACGAGTCGTGGTACTCGGGCTACATCAACAGCCTGATCTACGTGGCGATCAACACGGTGATATCGCTCACCGTGGCGCTGCCGGCGGCCTATGCGTTCTCGCGCTATTCGTTCCTGGGCGACAAGCATGTCTTCTTCTGGCTGCTGACCAACCGCATGACGCCGCCCGCGGTGTTCCTGCTGCCGTTCTTCCAGCTCTACAGCACGGTCGGCCTGATGGACACGCACCTGGGCGTGGCGCTCGCGCACCTGCTGTTCAACGTGCCGCTGGCGGTGTGGATCCTGGAAGGCTTCATGAGCGGCATTCCGCGCGAGATCGACGAGACGGCGTACATCGACGGCTATTCGTTCCCGCGCTTCTTCCTCACGATCTTCCTGCCGCTCATCAAGGCCGGCGTGGGCGTGGCGGCGTTCTTCTGCTTCATGTTCAGCTGGGTCGAGCTGCTGCTGGCGCGCACGCTCACCAGCGTGAACGCCAAGCCCATCGTGGCGACCATGACGCGCACGGTGAGCGCGTCGGGCATGGACTGGGCGACGCTGGCAGCGGCCGGCGTGCTCACCATCGTGCCGGGTGCCATCGTGATCTGGTTCGTGCGTCACTACATCGCGAAGGGTTTCGCGATGGGTCGTGTTTGAGGAGGCACGGAAATGTTCGATTGGATGGTCTGGACCACCCCGGTGGCCGTGTTCTTCATCTGCATCGCGCTCATGCTGGTCGGCATGACGATCTGGGAGCTCAAGTCGCCCACCACGCTGCGGCGCGGCTGGCTGCCGATGGCCACCACGCGCGGCGACAGGCTCTTCATCGGGCTGCTGTCGGCGGCCTACGTGAACCTGGTCTTCGTCGGCCTGGCGGGCAAGTTCCAGGAGTGGTTCAGCCTCGAGGCCGAGCCCTCGGTCTGGATCAGCTTCGTGCTGTCGATGGCCCTGCTCGCGCTGGTGATGCGCAAGGGTTGAGCGGGCGCCGCTTCGCTTCTTTCCTTCTTCCAAAAGCGTTCCGGCTCTCCGCCTCCCCGGAGCCGTGATCGGACACAACACCGGGGAAGCAACAACCGAGGAGACAGTTCCATGAAGATGCGCTACACGGCACTGGCACTTGCAGCGGCGATGTTCGCCGCGCATGGCGCCGCAACGGCCGGCGAGGCCGAAGCCAAGAAATGGATCGACAGCGAGTTCCAGCCATCGACCTTGTCCAAGGACAAGCAGATGGAGGAAATGAAGTGGTTCATCGAGGCCGCCAAGAAACTGCAGGCCAAGGGCGTCAAGGAGGTGTCCGTCGTCTCCGAGACCCTGACCACCCACGAGTACGAATCGAAGACGCTGGCCAAGGCCTTCGAGGAAATCACCGGCATCAAGGTCAAGCATGACCTGATCCAGGAAGGCGACGTCGTCGAGAAGCTGCAGACCTCGATGCAGTCGGGCAAGTCGATCTACGACGGCTGGGTGTCCGACTCCGACCTGATCGGTACGCACTACCGCTACGGCAAGATCATGTCGCTGACCGAGTACATGGGCGGCGCCGGCAAGGAGTTCACCAACCCCGGCCTCGACCTGAAGGACTTCATCGGCACCAGCTTCACCACCGCGCCCGACGGCCAGCTCTACCAGCTGCCCGACCAGCAGTTCGCCAACCTGTACTGGTTCCGCGCCGACCTGTTCGCGCGCAAGGACCTGCAGGACAAGTTCAAGGCCAAGTACGGCTACGACCTGGGCGTGCCGCTGAACTGGAGCGCGTACGAAGACATCGCCGAGTTCTTCAGCACCGACGTGAAGACCATCGACGGCAAGCCGATCTACGGTCACATGGACTACGGCAAGAAGGACCCGTCGCTGGGCTGGCGCTTCACCGACGCATGGCTGTCGATGGCAGGCTCCGCCGACAAGGGCATCCCCAACGGCATGCCGATCGACGAGTGGGGCATCCGCGTGGCTGCCGACAAGTGCACGCCCACCGGCGCCTCGGTGGCTCGCGGCGGCGCGACCAACTCGCCGGCTGCCGTGTACGCGCTCACCAAGTACATCGACTGGATGAAGAAGTACGCGCCCAAGGAAGCCATGGGCATGACCTTCGGCGAAGCCGGCCCGGTGCCCGCGCAGGGCCAGATCGCCCAGCAGATCTTCTGGTACACGGCCTTCACCGCCGACATGACCAAGAAGGGCCTGCCCGTGGTGAACGAAGACGGCTCGCCCAAGTGGCGCATGGCCCCCGGCCCGAACGGCCCGTACTGGAAGCAGGGCATGCAGAACGGCTACCAGGACGTGGGCTCGTGGACCTTCTTCAAGGGCCATGACGCCAACAAGACGGCCGCAGCCTGGCTCTACGCCCAGTTCATCACCGCCAAGACCACCTCGCTGAAGAAGTCGATCACCGGCCTGACCTTCATCCGCGACAGCGACATCCGCTCGGACTACTTCACGCAGAACGCCAACAAGTACGGCGGCCTGATCGAGTTCTACCGCAGCCCGGCGCGCGTGGCCTGGACCCCGACCGGCACCAACGTGCCCGACTACCCCAAGCTCGCGCAGCTGTGGTGGAAGAACGTGGCCGAGGCCGTGACGGGCGAGAAGACCCCGCAGAAGGCCATGGACAACCTGGCCGACGAGATGGACAACGTGATGGCCCGCCTGGAACGCGCCGGCATGGCCAAGTGCGCGCCCAAGCTCAACCCGAAGGGTGACCCGGCCAAGTACCTGAGCGACGACCACGCCCCGTGGAAGAAGCTGGCCAACGAGAAGCCGAAGGGCGAGACCATCGACTACAACAAGCTGCTGAGCGCCTGGAAGGAAGGCAAGGTGCGCTGAGCGCCGCCAGACCGTTATCCGGCAATACAAAGGGCCGTGCCGCGAGGCGCGGCCCTTTTTTTGTGCTCGTTTTTCCGCATTGCCGGCCGTTTGCCGCCATTTGGCCGTTTCGAGCGTCTGATTGCCGCGACGCCATGACCATTGGCAGATGCTTTCGCTACCTGCTTCGCGTACATTCGACGGCCCCCGAAAAGCCCCAGCCAGTGAATTCCAGTCTTTCCAGCCCTTCCAGCGCGTCTCCGAGCGTCAAGCGCGTCCTCGTCCTGCGCTATTCGCAGTCCGGCCAGCTCGACGAGGTCGCCGACCGGATCGTGGCGCCGCTGCGGGCCGATCCGGCAATACAGGTGCATGAGGAAGTGCTCCGCCCGCTGCAGCCGTACCCCTTTCCCTGGCCCTTCCTGACGTTCTTCGACGCGTTCCCGGAGTCGGCCCACATGAAGCCGCAGCCGCTGGCGCCGCTCTCGCTGACGGGCGACGAAGACTTCGACCTCGTCGTGCTGCCGTACCAGGTATGGTTCCTGGCGCCCTCGCAGCCGGTGGCCGCCTTCCTCAAGCATCCGGTGGCGGCGCGGCTGCTCAGGGGCAAGCCGGTGGTCACGGTCATCGCCTGCCGCAACATGTGGCTGCTGGCGCAGGAAAAGCTCAAGGGCATGCTCGACGACGTGGGTGCGCGGCTGATCGACAACGTGGTGCTGACCGACCCCGGCCCCACGCTCGCCACCTTCTTCACCACGCCGGCCTGGCTGATCTGGGGCCGCAAGCGCGGCTTCTGGGGCATGCCCGACGCCGGGCTCAGTACCGACCAGATCGCGGGTACGGCCCGTTTCGGCCGGGCCTTGCGCGATGCGCTGCACAAGGACCTGGAGCGCGGCTCGCAGCCGCTGCTGGCCGGCCTCGGGGCGGTGCAGGCCAACGCCAGGCTGCTCATCAGCGAGAAGGCCGGCACCCGCAGCTTCTACCTCTGGGGCAAGCTCATCATGGCCGCCGGCGGGCCCGGCGCGTGGCAGCGCAAGCCGCTGCTTCTTTTGTACGTGCTGTTTCTGCTGGTACTGATCATTACGGTGGTGCCCGTGAGCCTGAGCCTGCAGGCGCTTCTGCGACCTCTGTTCAGAGGGTGGCTGACTAGAATGACCGCCAAATTCGAGTGCCCGTCGGGCTCAGCCACGGACCGCACCCCTCTCTATGACGACTGATGTCTTCCTGACCCGCACCGCCGCCTTTCTGCCCTTTTCTCCGGTCAGCAATGAAGACATCGAAGACGTCCTCGGTCGCATCGGCGGCAAGGCGTCCCGCGCGCGGCGGCTGATCCTTCGCAGCAACGGCATCCGGTCGCGCCACTACGCCATCGACCGCGCCACCGGCGAGCTGGCGATGACCAACGCCCAGCTCACGGCCAGCGCCATCCGCGCGTTGGGCGACGTGGGGCAGGTCGACTGCCTCGTCACGGGCACCTCGTTGCCCGACCAGCTCATGCCCAATCACGCGGTGATGGTGCACGGCGAGCTCGGCTGGCCGCGCCTCGAGGTGGTGGCCTGCGCGGGCATCTGCCTGGCCGGCGCCGCGGCGCTGAAGCATGCATGGCTCTCGGTGCGCGCGGGCGACGCGCGCCGCGCAGTGGCCACGGGCTCCGAATTGGCCTCGGCCGTGATGCGCGGCTCGCGCTTCGAGGCCGAGTTCGAGCACAAGCTCGAGGCGCTGGAGGCGCGGCCCGAGCTGGCCTTCGAGAAGGACTTCCTGCGCTGGATGCTCTCCGACGGCGCGGGCGCAGTGCTGCTTGAGCGCGAGCCGCGCGGGCCGCTGTCGCTGCGCATCGACTGGATCGACCTTTCCTCGGCCGCGCACGAGCTGCCGGCCTGCATGTACGCGGGCGCCGAGAAGAACGCCGAGGGCGGCCTCGATGGCTGGGCGCGCAAGTCGCCCGAGGAATGGCGCAGCGAATCGACCTTCGCCGTGAAGCAGGACGTGCGCCTGCTCAACGAGAACATCGTGCGCGCCACGCTGGCAGAGCCGCTGGCGCAGGTCATCGAGCGCAGGGGGCTCAGGCCTGCCGACGTCGACTGGTTCCTGCCACACCTGTCGTCGCAATACTTCGTGGAGCCGGTGAGCCGCAGCCTCGAGGAGCTGGGCTTCCCGATTCCGCGCGAGCGCTGGTTCAGCAACCTCGCGACCAAGGGCAACACAGGCTCGGCTTCGCCGTACATCATGCTCGACGAGCTGTTCCGCTCGGGCCGCATCAAGCCCGGCCAGAAGCTGCTGATGTTCGTGCCGGAAAGCGGCCGCTTCTCCAGCGGCTTCATCTACATGGAGGCGGTGTAGCCATGGACCTCGATGCCGTGCCGCAGGAGGGCAACGCGACCCTCGACGGCCATTCCAAGCTGATGTACGCGCGCGATGCGCAGGGCCGCGTGGTCACCACCACCTCGCGCGGCTGGGAGGCGGAAGAGATCGTCACCAGCCACGCGGTCGACGTGCTGGTCGAGCAGGCCCGCGCCGCGAAGGAGCGCGTGAAGGCGGGGCTGGCCTCGCCGCTCGAATACTGGATGTACGAGCGCCGCATGGACGTGGCGCTGCTCTCGCAGACCAGCGGCTTCTGGCAATGGCGCGTGCGCCGCCACCTGCAGCCGCGCCACTTCGCTTCGCTTTCGGCGGCGCAGCTCGCACGCTACGGCGAAGCGCTGGGCCTGCCCGTTTCCACCTTGCAGGGGCTGCCGTGAACTTCCAGCATCAACAGGCGGCGCATTGCGAAAGCGGCGTCATCTCCAGCCTCATGCGCCACCACGGCGCGCCGATGAGCGAGAGCATGGCGCTCGGGCTTTCGTCCGCGCTCTCGTTCGCGTACCTGCCATTCATCAAGCTGTCGGGCCTGCCGCTCATTTCGTATCGCATGCCGCCCAAGGCCATCATCAAGGGCCTGCTGGCGCCGATGGCCGCGCGATTCCGCTTCGAGACCTTCGGCAGCGCCGAGGCCGGGCAGAAGCGGCTCGACGCCTTGCTGGCCGACGGCAAGCTGGTGGGGCTGCAGACCTCGGTGTACTGGCTGCCGTACTTCCCGCAGAACATGCGCTTCCACTTCAATGCGCACAACCTGCTGGTGTACGGCAAGGACGGCGACGACTACCTCATCAGCGACCCGGTGTTCGAGGAGCCCGTGCGCTGCCCGAGCAGCGACCTCGCGCGCGCCCGCTTCGCCAAGGGCGTGCTGGCGCCCAAGGGGCTCATGTACTACCCGCAGGCCATCGAGCGCAAGGCGGTGGACGCGGCCTCGGTGGTCAAGGCCATCCGCAAGACGGTGCGCACCATGCTCGCGCCCATTCCCATCGTCGGCGTGCGCGGAATGCGCACGCTGGCCGCGCGCATGCAGAAGCTGTCGCCGGCCGACCCGCGCAGCGTGGACTTCATCGGCCATGTGGTGCGCATGCAGGAAGAAATCGGCACGGGCGGGGCGGGCTTCCGCTTCATCTACGCGGGCTTCCTGCAGGAGGCCGCGCAGCTGCTCGACAAGCCGCAGCTGCAGCAGATGTCCGAGCGGCTCATCGCCATCGGCGACGGCTGGCGCGCCTTCGCGCTCAAGGCCGCGCGCATGGTGAAGGGGCGCGAGGCGGTCGACCCGGCCGCGCTGGCGGCCAAGCTGCGCGAGCAGGCGCAGCAAGAGGAAAACTTCTTTCGCGACCTGAAGGCCGCCGTCGCCTGATGCTCGAGCTGCGCCAGCTCAGCTACCGCTACCCGCATGCGGACAAGCCCGCGCTGGTCGACGTGTCGCTCGCCGTGCCCAAGGGCTGCGTGCTCGGCTTGCTGGGACCGAATGGCGCGGGCAAGACCACGCTGATCTCGCACTTGTCGGGCGCGCTGGCCGTGCAGTCGGGCGAGATCCGCATCGACGGCGAGCCGCTGAAGGCGGTGCGCGCGAAGACGCCCACCCGCATCGCCGTCGCGCCGCAGGAGCATGCCTTCTATCCGATGCTGACCGTGGCGGAGAACCTCGCGGTGTTCGCCGCGGCCGGTGGGCTTGCGGGCACGCGCAGGAAGCAGCGCATCGAGGCATGCACGCAGTTCGCGCAGCTCGAGCAGTTTGCCGCCGTGCGCGCCGAGCGGCTCTCGGGCGGCCTCAAGCGCCGGCTCAACCTTGCCATCGCCTTGCTGCCCGAGCCGGAGCTGATGCTGTTCGACGAGCCCACGGTGGGCGTCGATCCGCAGTCGCGCGCCTTCATCCTCGATGCCATCAAGAGCCTCGCGCAGCAGGGCGCGGCGGTGATCTACGCCTCGCACTACATGGAGGAGATCGAGGCCATCGCCGACCGCGTCGCGATCCTCGACCGCGGCCACGTGCTGCGCGAAGGGTCGCTCGACGAGCTTCTGTCTAAGAGCGCGATGCTGCTCACGCTGGCGGCCGACGGGCTCGATGCCGACATGCTCTCGCGCTTCGGCACTGTGGAGCAGGGCGGCGTGCACTGGCGCATCCACCTCAACCCCGGCAGCGGCCCCGCGCCGGTCCTGGCCGCGCTGGAGGCCGAGGGCATCGAGGTGCGCCACGCCGAGTTCGGCCGGCATGACCTCGAGCAGCTCTTCATGGCGCTCACTCACCGCTCGCTGCGCGACTGAACGGACGCCCATGCTTCTCGCGCTCATCAGGAAGGAACTGATCGCCCTCACGCGCGACATGCACGGCCTTGCCGCGCTGTTCCTGATGCCGATGGTCTTCATCGTGCTGATGTCGCTCACGCTGAAGGACATATACCGCCCGCCGCTGGCCGAGCTGAGCTACGCCGTCGACATGCGCGACACCGCGACGCCCGCGCAGTGGCTCAAGCAGCTCTGGCAGCGCGGCCACGGCGCACCGCAGCCGCTGGGCACCGACTGGCAGGAGCGGCTGCGCAACGGCTCGCTGAAGTACGTGATCGTGATGGAGCCGGGTCTTTCGGAAGAGCTGGAGTCGGCCGCGCTGTCGACCGAGGCGCGCATCCGGCTGCTGACCGAGCCGGGCATCGACGCCAACCTGTTCAACGCGCTGCGTGCCGAACTCATCGGTGCATCGGGCGAGCTCAAGGCGCGCCTCGCGCTGGCGGTGCCCGGAACGGCGGGGCCGGCGCCGGACGCATCCATCCAGGCGATGGTGCACGCCGAGCGCTTCTCCACCGCCGGACCCCGGCCCACCTCGGTGCAGCAGAACGTGCCGGCCTGGCTGGTGTTCGGCATGTTCTTCGTGGTGGCCTCGCTTTCCAGCCTGTTCGTGCAGGAGCGCAGCTCGGGTGCGCTCGGCCGGCTGCAGAGCCTGGGCGTGTCGCGCGGCATGCTGCTGGCGTCGAAGGCGCTGCCGTACCTGGGCGTGAACGCGCTGCAGGCGGTGCTGATGCTGGCGGCCGGCATCTGGTTCATGCCGCTGATCGGCGGCGACGCGCTGTCGCTCGCGGGCATCAGCTGGGGCGCCTTGCTGCTGTCGCTTGCGGCGGTGAGCCTGGCGGCCGTGAGCCTGTCGCTCGCGCTGGCCTGCGTGGTGCGCAGCCATGCGCAGGCGGCCACCATCGGGCCGATGGTCAACGTGCTGATGGCGGCAGCGGGCGGCATCATGGTGCCCAAGTTCGTCATGCCGGGCTTCATGCAGCGGCTGGTCGAGATCTCTCCGATGAACTGGGGGCTGGAGGCGCTGCTGACCGTGCTGTTGCGCGGCGGTGGCGTGGCCGACACCCTGCCGCAGGTCGGCCGGCTGGTCGCGTTCGCGGCGCTGATGTTCGTCCTGGCCGTTTTTCTGTTTCGCAGGCGCGCATCGTGAGCATCACCGTCACCCCTGAATTCATTGCCAGCCTCAAGGCCATGGTGCTCGAAGCCGTCGAGAAGGGCGAGCCGCCCGGAGGCCTGGGCGACGACGAGCCGCTGTTCGGCCCCGACTCCCGGCTCGACCTCGACTCGCTCGATGCCCTGCAGGTGTCGATGACCATCCAGCAGCGCTTCGGCGTGCGCATGCCCGACAGCAAGGAAACGCGCCGGGCGCTGACTTCCATCGTTCACCTCGCGGAGCACCTCGCGCAAGCGGGCAAGGCATGAGTCCGGTCCACCTCGCCGGCACCGGCCTGGCCTGCGTGCTGGGCGAGGACATGCCATCCGCGCTCGCATCGCTGCGCCGCGGCGGCGTGCCGCCCGTGATGGTGGACGTGGCCGAGGGCTTCCGCTGGCCGGTTTACGCGCTGGCGCCGAAGGACGGCGACTGGACGCAGCGCCTGCGCGACACCGTGCGCGGCGTGGTCGCGCAGACGGGCGACTGGGGCCCGTGCACCGCGCCGCTCTTCGTCGCCTCGTCCTCGCTCGACATCGGCTTCATGGAGCACGAGAAGCAGGACCTGCGGCTGGGCGGCGACCTGCAGGACTTCGCCAGCGTCGTGGCCGGCGCGCTCGACTGGCGGGGGCCGGTGTTCACCGTGTCCACCGCCTGCACCTCGTCGCTGAACGCCGTGCTGGCGGCCGTCGACCTGATCCGCGCCGGCGAAGCAGACGAAGCCCTGGTGATCGGCGCCGAGATGTGCAACCGCTTCACGGTGGCCGGCTTCGGCGCGATGCAGCTGCTGGCCCCCGACAGTGGCCAGCCTTTCGGCGAAGGGCGCAGGGGACTGGTGCTGGGCGAGGCGGTGGCCGCGCTGCGGCTGTCGTCGCGGCCTTCGCGCTGGCAGGTTGCCGGTGGCGTCAACGTGGTCGATGGCCGCAATCCCTCGGGCACCGAGGCCACGGCCGTGCACGCGATGTGCCGCGGCGCGCTGGCGCAAGGAGGCCTGCAGCCGGGCGACATCGACCTCGTCAAGGTGCAGGCCGCCGGCAGCCCGGTGAACGACGCCATCGAGGCGGAGGCGCTGAAGCAGGTGTTCGATCCGATGCCGCCGCTGGTGTCGCTTAAGTCGGTGCTGGGCCATACGCTCGGCGCGTCGGGGGCGGCGGAGCTGGCCTTGCTGCTCGGCTGCATCGAAGGCGGCGCGTGGCCGTCGGTCGACTACCCGCTCGACGGGTCGCTGGGCATCGCGCTGAGCGAGGAGGCGCCGCGAAGGCTGCGCAACATCCTGCTGAACTTCTCGGGCTTCGGCGGCGGGCACGCCTCGTTGGTGTTGAAGGACACGGGCGCATGACCACTTGGCGCACCGCTGCCCACTTCGTCGCGCATCCGCCGCCCGAGGGATGGCGCGACGATCTGGCGGAGCGCATAGGCCGAAGGCCGCGCCGCGTGGGCCTGTGGACCGAGCTGGCGATGTACGGCGCGCGCTGCTGCCTCGGTGTCGCCGGCGAAGCCGCGCTGCCGCCGGGCGCGCGCATCCGCGTTTCGAGCCAGCGCGGCGCCTGGGGCGCCACGCACACCGGGCTGGCCCAGCTCGACGCCGGGCTCCCGATGCCCTTCACCTTCATGCAGAGCCAGCCCGCGCTGATGCTGGCCGAGGTCGGTCGGTGTCTCGAGTGGCAGGGCGATGCGAGCTTCGCGCTGTGCCGCGATGCGGCTCAGGTGCTGCGGCTGGCGAAGCTGGGTGCCTCGCCGGACGGGCTTCTGTTCGGCGTCGTGGAAGAGGAGCGAAACGGCGAGCCCGCGCGCTCCGAATGGTGGCGCCTGGTGCCGACCTGAAATCAGCCTGAGATCGAGCGCTGCAGGTTAGCGCGCGCCCGCGCCTCCAGCTGCGCATGCAGGCGCGGCGTGGCGTAGATGGCCTTGCGGTCGAGAAAGCGCTGCAGGATCGCGCGGCGGCGAGGCAGCCGCACTTCGTCGGGAACGAAGGCGTATTCGGCCTGCACCTGCCGCTCGTATTCGTCGAAGCGCGCGCGTTCGGCGCCGAGGATCGACAGGTCGATGTCGATCAGTAGTTCGGCGTCGCGGCCCTGGGGCACGGCGTCGTGGCGCGTCGCCATGACGAGTGCGTGGACCCGATCCGCCGCCGCGGTGTCGACACCCGCATCAAGCAGCGCCCGGCGGGCCCAGTCCGCGCTGCACGCCTCGTTGTCATGCGCGTGCACGTCGTAGATCGCGTCATGGAACCACAGCGCGAGCGCGACTTCGCCGGGGCGCTCGGCCAGGGCCTTCTCGCGCTCGAACCACGCGAGGCACTCGCCCAGGTGCTGCATCGTGTGGTAGTGGCGCTGCGGCTCGGCGTAGCGGCGCTGAAGCTCGTCGCAAAGCGCGTCGCCGGGCGATGCGACGCCCAGCGCATGCCATGCTGCGGCCCAGTTCGCGTGCAGCGCCTCGGGTGTCACCTTGCCGCCTGTTGCTGCTGCTCCATCGCCGCCTTGACCTCCTGCCCCAGGTCGAGCACGGACATGGCGTAGTAGCTGCTCCAGTTGTAGCGCGTGATCACGTAGAAGTTGCGCGTGCCGGCCACGTAGGTCGGCGGCATGTCGAGGCCGTTCTGCAGCTCGATCAGCGCGAACAGGCCCTTGTGGTTGATGCCGTCGCCCTCGGGCACCGCGCCGGCCGCCACGAAGCTGTCGGCACTGAAGCTCGGCAGGATGTCGGGCGCCAGCAGCAGCGCCTTCTGCAGCCGGGCTTCCTCGAAATGCACCGGGTAGATGGCCGGCATGCCGGGCGTCCAGCCGAAGGACTTGAAGTAGTTGGCGACCGAGCCGATCACGTCGGCCGGGTTGTTGACGAGGTCGATGCGGCTGTCGCCGTCGAAGTCGACCGCGTACTTGGCGATGCTGCTGGGCATGAACTGCGGCATGCCCATGGCGCCGGCGTAGCTGCCAACTGGCACGAGCGGGTCTTCGGCGGTGCGGCTCTCGGTGCTCAGGAAGCTTTCGAGCTCGCCGCGGAAGAAGGCCCGGCGGTCGGCCGCGCGCGGATGTGCATCGGGAAAGTCGAAGGAGAGCGTGGCCAGCGCGTCGATCACGCGGAAGTTGCCCATGTTGCGGCCGTAGATGGTCTCCACGCCGATGATGCCGACGATGATTTCCGGCGGCACGCCGTACACCTGCTCGGCGCGCGCCAGCGTGTCGGCATTGGCGCGCCAGAAGCGCACGCCGGCCGCGATGCGCACCGGATCGATGAAGCGGCCGCGGTAGGTCTGCCAGTTCTTCACCGTGCCCACGGGGCCGGGCAGCATCAGCCGCGGCACGTTGGGCAGGAAGCGCGCGCTGCCGATGGTGGCGCGCACCCATTCGCGGTCGAGGCCGCGGCGCTCGGCGACGTCGTCGGCGAACTGCATCGCGTCGTCGCGCGTGGCGTAGGGCGTGCTGCCGCGAACCGCGTTGGCCGCGGCGCTGCGGCCGTTGGGAGACTTCTGGGCCTGGGCCCCCGTGGACCAAGCGAGGCAGCAGGCGGCAAGGAGGGCTGCAGCCGCCGTGGCGGTGCGCGAAGGCTTGGGAAGAAGGAATCGCATGGGCCCATTGTGCCGTCCGCCCGCGCGGCCCCTCTTCAGCGACACATGTGGTTTCAGCCCCTTGCGGGATCGGCGCTGGGCCACGCGAGGCGCCGGAACTCCGCGCGCAGGGTGGAAAGCGAGTCGGGCGTGGCCGGCGCATAGCGTTGCGCCTCGAGCTTGAGCAGCCAGTCGCGCACCGACTGCGCGGCCGGGCCGAATCGCGCGTCGGCGGCCTGCGCCATCTGTCGGGGCGGGGCGGTGTCGGGCAGCTTGAGGCCGGCCTTGGCCAGACGCGTGCGCGCCTGGCCCAGCAGGCGCAGCCACGGGTCGTGCCTGCTGCGCTCCCACAGCGTCCAGCCGGCGCCGGCCAGGCTGGCGGCCACCAGCAGGTACAGCAGCACGTAGCCCAGGTCTTCCAGGCTGGGAGCCTCGAAGCCAATGTTCTTCAGCAGGTTGAGCTGCCGGCTCTGCGTGTAGTTGAGTACCCACTGGTTCCAGCCGTTGTTCACGGCCTCCCAGACGGCGCGCAGGTTCTGCGCGAGCGTGGGGCTCATCGAGCCGATGGCGCCCGCGAGCAGGCCGGGCTGCGGGGTCAGGCGCTGGAACTGGCCGATGCGCCCCGGCGCCACGGAGCCGGTGGGGTCCACGCGCATCCAGCCGGTGCCTTCCTGCCAGACTTCGGCCCAGGCGTGGGCGTCGCTCTGGCGCACGACCCAGTAGTTGTCGACGTTGTTGAGCTCGCCGCCCTGGTAGCCGGTGACGATGCGCGACGGAATGCCCAGGTTGCGCATCAGCACCACGAAGGCAGAGGCGATGTGCTCGCAGAAGCCCTCCTTGCGGTCGAACCAGAACTCGTCGGCCGTGTCGTTGCCGTAGACGCCAGGCTCCAGCGTGTAGGTGTAGCCGCCGGTGCGCAGGCGGCGCAGGGCAGCCTGCACGAAGGCCTGCGTGTCGGCCTGGGCCAGCGCGGGGGCGGCGCGCATCTCTGCGGCGAGCGCCGCGGTGCGCGGGTTGGTGCCCGGCGGCAGCGTGAGATAGGCCTGCAGCTGGCCGCCGGTGCGCCTGAGCGGGCCGCTCTGGAACTGCGTGTAGCTCTCGGCGCTGTAGCGCACGAGGTCGTTGATCGGGCGGCTGGCGAACCACTGCAGGTCGGGCGTGCCGCTGACCTCGAAGCCCGGCACCTCGGGCGGGCGCTGCGCGACGTCGAGGGTCAGCAGCCAGGGGCGGTTGCTGGCTTCGAGCGTGACCTCGTAGCGCACGGGCGAGCCGCTCACGCGCAGGTTGGAAGCCCACTGCGAGCCGCGCGCCCATGAGGGCAGGGTGGTCCACTCGCGGCCGTCGAACTGCGCCAGCACCGGTCCGCGGAAGTACATCTGGCTCTGCGGCGGCGCCTGGCCGTCCTCGAACTTGATGCGCGCGGCGATGCGGTCGTCGAGCGCCAGCTCGGCAATCGTGCCCACGCGCATGCTGTTCGACAGGCCGCTGCGGCCCATCATGGCGTCGCTGGGCGTGCCCCACAGCGGCGCGAAGCGCGGGAACAGCAGGAACAGCGCGAGCATGATCGGCGCGCCCGCCAGCGCCATCCACCCCGCCGTGCGCGCGGCCTGCATCAGCGGCGGCCGGCCCACCGGCATGTGGGCGTTGACCAGCGCAGTCAGCAGCCCCAGCAGCGCCAGCAGCATGGTGAAGGCCGTCAGCAGCGACTGCGAGTAGAAGAAATTCGTGAGCATCGCGAAGAAGCCCAGGAAGAAGATGACGAAGGCGTCGCGCCGCGCGCGCAGCTCCAGCGTCTTGAGCGCGAGCAGGCTCACGATCAGCGTGACGCCCGCGTCGCGACCCAGCAGCGTGCGGTGGGTGGCGTAGGTGGCGCCCAATATCAGAGCCAGCAGCGCAAGGCGCCACCACCGGCTGGGAAGCGGCCGCGCCTGCACGGCCAGCGAGGCGCGCCACAGCAGCACCATCGCGGTGAGGGCCGAGCACCACCACGGCAGGTTTTCGATCTGCGGCAGCAGGATCAGGCCGATCACGCAGAGAAGAAAAAGCGTGTCCCGCGCGTCGCGGGGCAGGGCGGCGAGTTCGCGCATCACTCTGTTCATGCGGCGCTCCCGTTCAGCACAGGGCCAGGGCCTCGAGGCAGGCCCGGCGGTGGGCCTCGCCCTGCGAGGGCTTCACGACCCGGCCGGCCACCCGCAGGCCGTAGTCCACGCCCAGCCGGTCGGCCATCAGCACCCAGGCGCACAGGCGCGAGAGGCGGCCTTCGGTGTCAGCGAGGCCGGTGGCCTGCGCGTCGAGCCAGAGCTCTTCGCGCTGGGCCTGCTGGGTGTCGCGGCTGACCAGGTCTTCGGAGCCGGTCGCCTGCGCGCGCGCAGCCTTCTTCCAGACCACGAGCTTGAGCGGATCGCCGCGGCGGTAGGCGCGCACGCCGTCGTACTCGCCGGCGCTGTGGGCGCGCATCGAGGCGGTCAGTGCGGCGGGGCCGGAGAGGGGCTCGCCCGGTGGCAGCGGCGGCGGATGGGCCTCGGGCGCCGGGTAGACCAGCATCTGCGCGGCCGGCCGCCAGACCGTCCACACGCGGAAGGTGCCGAGCGGAAAGCGCGTCTCGGCCGTGAGCGGTGGTACCGGGTGCAGCCCGCGCCGCTCGGGCTGGAAGGCGATCTCGACGGTGGAGGTTCCTTCGGCCGGCACGTCGGTCCAGGCCCATTGCCCGCTGCCGCGCACCGCCATGCCGATGCCGTAGCGCACCCGGCGCCTGGTGTTGTGCAGCACCACCCGGAAGGCGGCGGCGGCGCCCGCGTAATGCGCCTCGGGCTGCACCATGTGCATCGCCAGCCCGCGCAGGGTGCCGTGGCACACATGCATGCCCACGGCCACGCTGCCGGCGAGCAGGAAGGTGAGCAGGTAGCCCAGGTTGAGCTGGTAGTTGATCGAGGCGATCAGCAGCACCAGCAGCGTCGCGCCCAGCGTCCAGCCGGCGCGCGTGGGCAGGATGTAGACGTTGCGCTGGGTGAGTTCCAGCGTATCGGATGGCGGCCGGCGTGACAGGAACCAGCCGTCGATGCGCGAGCGGATGACGCCGACAGGGCTCACGGCAATGGCACGGCGGCGATCATCGCGCGCACCTGCTCGACGGCGCCACGGCCCGCGTCGCCCACGGGCGTGAGGCGGTGCGCGATCGTCTGGGGCAGCACGGCCTGCACGTCGTCGGGCGCGACGTAGTTGCGGTTGGCCAGCAGCGCCTGCGCCTTGGCGGCGCGCAGCACCGCGATGCCGGCGCGCGGCGACAGGCCCTGCAGGAACCAGCGGCCCGAGCGGGTGGCGGCGATCAGGTCCTGCACGTAGTTGAGCAGCGGATCGGCCGCGTGCACCTGCTGCACGCGCTGCTGCAGCGCTGTCAGCTCGCCGGCGGTCAGCATCGCGGGCAGGGTGGCGAGCATTTCTCGGCGGTCGACGCCCGCGAGCAGCTGGCGTTCGGCGGCGCGGTCGGGGTAGCCGAGCGAGATGCGCATCAGGAAGCGGTCGAGCTGCGACTCGGGCAGGGCGAAGGTGCCGAGCTGGTCCTGCGGGTTCTGGGTGGCGATCACGAAGAAGGGCGTGGGCAGCGGGCGGGTCTCGCCCTCGACCGTGACCTGCTTCTCCTCCATGGCCTCGAGCAGCGCGCTCTGGGTCTTGGGGCTGGCGCGGTTGATCTCGTCGGCCAGCAGCACCTGCGCGAAGATCGGCCCGGGGTGGAAGGTGAAGGCCTGCTGGCCCCGGTCGTAGATCGCCACGCCCGAGAGATCGCCCGGCATCAGGTCGGCGGTGAACTGCACGCGGGAGAACTGCAGCCCGAAGGTGTGCGAGAGCGCGTGGGCGAGGGTGGTCTTGCCCACGCCCGGCACGTCCTCGATCAGCAGGTGGCCGCCGGCCAGCAGGCAGGCCACGCAGTCGCGAACCTGGGCCTCCTTGCCCACGATCACCGTGTTAAGCTGAGTTAACAAAGTGGCTAGCTTTGCGGCAACGTCCATATTTGTATCCATATGCAAACGATACCGTAAGACCCGCCGGCCCCATGCTGCGTGAGGTCTAGACGTGGCGATAGAGACACATGGGCAAGACAGGCTACTTCACACACCGGGACTTCTGGAAGCACGACATGGGCGGAGGGCATCCCGAGTGCCCCGGCCGGCTGGATGCCATCGAGGACCGCCTGCTGCTCACCGGCGTGGGCGACGCGCTGGAGCACCGCGAGGTGCCGCTGGCCACGCTGGAGCAGCTCACCCGGGCGCACAGCACGGAGCACGTCGAGCACCTGGAGGCGCTGCACCAGCGCCTGGTGGCCGACGAGCCCGCCGGCGGCCCCGACCACGCGCAGCTCGACCCCGACACCACGCTCACCCGCTACACCCTGCTGGCCGCGCGCCGCGCCGCCGGCGCTGCGATCGCCGCCACCGATGCGGTGATCGCCGGCGACCTGGAAAACGCCTTCTGTTCGGTGCGTCCGCCCGGCCACCATGCCTGCCGGGAGCAGGCGATGGGCTTCTGCTTCTTCAACAACGTGGCCATCGCCGCGCGGCACGCCATCGAGGCGCACGGGATCGAGCGCGTGGCCGTCGTCGATTTCGACGTGCACCACGGCAACGGCACCGAGGACATTCTTTCCAACGACCCGCGCGTGCTGATGGTGGGCTTCTTCCAGCACCCGTTCTACCCGTACAGCGGCACGAATCACCCGGCGCCGAACATGCTCAACCTGCCGATCCCGGCCTACACCCGGGGCATGGACGTGCGCGAGATGATCGAGGCGACCTGGATGCCGCGGCTGGAGGAGTTCAAGCCGCAGATGATCTTCGTCAGCGCCGGCTTCGACGCGCACCGCGAGGATGACCTGGGCCAGCTGGGCCTCAACGAGAACGACTTTGCCTGGATCACGAGCCGCATACACGATGTCGCGAAGCGGCATTCGAAAGGGCGCATAGTCTCGATGCTCGAAGGCGGCTACAACCTCGACGCACTGGCGCGCAGCGTGGAAGCCCACATCCGCGTGCTGGCTTCCCTGTGACGCAGCGGGCACGGCCGACGCCGGTGTCCTGTCCCGATAGATGAATTTCAACGATTTCCTCCAACGACTGAGCCAGGTCGACGCGCGCGGCCTTGGCATCGAACTGATCGCGCTGGTGGCCTGCGTGGCCCTGGCCTGGGCCATCTGCAAGTGGTTCGGCCGCGACCAGCCCAAGGATTCCATCTGGTTCGGCGAGAGCACCTTCGACGGGCTGCTGTTCCCGCTGCTGGCGCTGGTGTTCACCGATCTCGCCCGGCGCGTGGTGATCGACTTCCAGACCGTGCTGGTGCTGCGCATCGCGGTGCCGGTGTTCCTGTCGCTGGCGGTCATCAGGTTGTTCGCGCGGGTGCTCAGGGCGGTGTTCCCGGCCTCCAATCTCGTCAGGCTGATAGAGCGCACGATCTCGTGGCTGGCCTGGATCGCGGCGGTGCTCTGGATCGTCGGGTTGCTGCCGCCGGTGCTGGCCGAACTCGACGACATCACGCTGGCCTTCGGCAAGACGCGCGTGAGCCTGCAGACCATCTTCCAGGGCGTGCTGTCGGCGGGCGTGGTGCTGATGATCTCGCTGTGGATCTCCAGCACCATCGAGAAACGCATCCTGCGCGAGGCCGTCACCGACCTGTCGATGCGCAAGGTGGCGTCGAACGCGGTGCGCGCTTTCCTGCTGCTGGTGGGCCTGCTGTTCGCGCTCTCGGCGGTGGGGGTCGACCTGACGGCGCTCTCCGTGCTGGGCGGCGCGCTCGGCGTGGGCCTCGGCTTCGGGCTGCAGAAACTCGCGGCCAACTATGTCAGCGGCTTCGTGATCCTGCTCGAGCGCTCCATCCGCATCGGCGACAACGTCAAGGTCGACACCTTCGAGGGCCGCATCACCGACATCAAGACGCGCTACACGCTCATCCGCGCGGGCAACGGGCGCGAAGCCATCGTGCCGAACGAGTCGCTGATCACCAGCCGCGTGGAGAACCTCTCGCTGGCCGACCGCAAGTTCAACATCACGACCACCATCGTGGTCGGCTACGAGAGCGACGTGGCGCTGGTGCAGTCCATCCTCTGCGAGGCGGCCAAGGCCCAGCCGCGCGTGATGACCGACCCGGCCCCGGTGGCCTTCCTCATGAACTTCGCGCCCGACGGGCTGGAGTTCACGCTCAACTTCTGGGTGGCCGATCCGGACAAGGGCAAGGACAACCTGCGCTCGGCGATCAACATCGCGATCCTCGATGGGTTGCGGGGGGCGGGGATCGATATTCCTTATCCGCAGCGGGTGGTGCGGGTGGAGTCTCTTCCGGCCGGTGCGGCCCTTGCTGGCGAGGTCGCGGAAAAATAGGCGATCGAGGTTTCCCGTGTTCGCGCGCATTGGCCATTGCGCGTTGGAGGCAAGGATGTTCGTGGGTTTCGAATCGCAGCGTCACAGGGGGCTCTTCAGAGCGCCGAGCAATTCACACGGGTTTCGGATGGCGTGCCTTTCACTTCCAGGCTGAGTGGATCGGCCATCCGACCGGGACCGGAGTCAGGGACCGACTGCTATGGGTCCTGAGCAGTAATCACTAGAGGCCGATAGCAGTCATCGTATTTGCGCGGTAGACGCTTTGCGTTATCACTCGATGTTGCTGCGCTGTAGACGTTCCGTGCCTCCAGCCGCGATGTCCTCGAACACAGAATCAAGCGCAGCGAATACTTCCCAACGGTCCGTCCCCAAGTACTGCGCAGCTTTGTCGATTACAAGAAGTTCCAGTTCCTCCTCCCGCTTCCCTTTCCATAGCTTGTCAGCAAGCGCAACGGAGAGCTCCTCCAATTTCAGGCCGGGGCTTCGCCATGCTGCATGAGATACACAGCACTCGGCTATCTCGACTTGAACACCGTTCTCAAGCATCAACCGCTTGCCTTCGGCTTCATGGAGCGACCCTGGTCCGCTCATCTCCTCTGGATGGCCAATTTTTCCGGCATCGTGGATTGCCACTCCCAACTCGATTCGTTTCGCATCGAGGTTTAGCCCCAATTTTTTATAGCCCTCCACAAGCATGTCGGCGGCTTCTCCGACCAATTGAACATGGAGTAGCAAGCGCGGAGGAGCACCGAGCCGCTTCAGGAGTTGGTATGCATCTGTGCGATTACGCAGCATCTTCGTCTTGACGAGATCGTTGAATCTCCGCTCCTGGCTCGCTTCGGCTATACGTCGCCCCGACCCACGGCCATAGCGACTTTGTACGCGACATGCTCAGCGTGTCCCTTTCCTGGGTAGTCGTCAGGAACCACTTCAATCGCTTCCACTTCGAGACAGGTTCCACATTCAGAATTTGCCCGAGCCACGCCAGCAAGTATCTCGGACACGTGATTCGCCAAGTCAAATTGGACCGCACTCTCCGTTCGGTTCATCGCAAGTAGCCGAATCACTGGAGGGCCGTTCAGCGGCGCCTTTCCAAAGCGGACGGAAACCAAGACGCACTTCGGACCAATCACATGCTGATAGCGGTAGAAGACCGAGCGCTGGATGCGTGTGATGTCCATTTTCAACGGCTGTTGCGAACGACTGGTTGTGGTCGTCATGAGCCGGTCTGCGCGCCACTGCCTTCATAGAAGGCCTTCAATTCTGCGCAGCCCTCGTCAAAGCGGTCATGGTAAGTCGCGCAGAAGGCTTCTTCATCGCTCGACAGCGCCAGCCATGAAGCCAGCCCCAAGAGTCGCGCATCCCTTGCAAATGTCGCGAGGTCTGCGAGAGCAGTGGAGTCCATGTCCTCTAGTGGTCCAAACGAACCTGAATTTCTCACGGCGTAGTCGATCAGCCACATCCGGTAGATGGCGCGCTCCGGTTCGGACAGCGCGCTCACGCCTCCATCGGCCTGCCTCTGAATGACGAGGTCACCGACCTCGAGGATCCAAGTTTCGAGTTCAGAGTTCATCTTGCTGGTTACTTCAGGCGACCGCTCTGGGGCGAATTGAGACTCTTCTGCGAACGACGGATCCTGGCCGTCAGCGACGCTGACGCTCCATCGCATCACTGGATGCGACAAACCCTAGTTTGGCGAAGAATTCCGATGCACCGCTACGGCCGGCACGCAGGACCCAGGTAATTCCAGGTTCCGTCCCGACAATGTGATTTACGAGGGCCTTGCCCGCACCTCGCCGACGATGCGCATCGGCGACAACAATCATTGACAGGTATCCGTTCGATATGCCGTCTGTGATTGCGCGAGCAAAGCCGATGACTTGGCCGTCGAGTGACGCGACTGCTGTGCGTTGCGAGGCAGCGACAAGTCGTTGCAGGTATTGAGCACTTGGGACGCGATGGCTCCAGCCGCTTGAGACGAGGAGTTGATAAGCCGCATCAAGGTCAGAGGCTGCAAAGTCGCGAACCTGCATCAGATGTCTCCTTCTAGCCGACTGTAGCCGTCCAAGCGGCGAAAAGAGGCCGAACAGGAAGTGCAGATTTCCTCGCAGCTGTCCTGCACAAGCGCCTACGCCGAATCGGTGCTCTGGTCGTTGAGCCTGGGTCGTTGTTCAAGCCCGAAGCGGGCTCCACGCCTCAGAAAAGGTTTCGAGGCTAACAGGCTGTGCGTGAGGGTCTTCCTCCCTGAACAAACCGCGGCCGACGCCGAGATCCTGCACCGCGTCCCGAAAGCCGCCGGCCGCGCCTGATGCGATGCCCCAAGCTCGGCGCTTGCAAACTGCTAGGGGGCTCTTGAGCAGCGCAGCAACGGCGATCATTGCAGCGCGGAGCTCTCTTCTGCGTTCTCCAGAGGCAGAAGCTGTCAGCGCGACCACCAACATGGAACCGAACCGGGGTATGCCTCCTTGTCGGGCGTTGGGCGCCGAAAGCAGATGCAAGTAGAAGTCCGGCGCCTCATGTTCCTTTTCGCATACCGTCCATGACGGCCCCCACGCTTCCATTCCAAGGAATCTCCGAGGATTTGAGTCGAGGGCATTGGAGGGCGATCCGTGCGTCCAACGTAGATGCGACTTCAAATCCCACCCCATCTTTCCGAAGGCGATCGATCGATATTCTTTCCCCAAACCAGAGGCTTGGCTTGACCGGACTATCGACTTTCCGCGGTCCGAGCAGACAAATGGCGCGAGCAACGGCTCGATCTCCACCCATATCTGCCATTGCCAGGGTAACAAGTCCGGCGCGCCAAGCAGTACGAACAGATCGTAGTTCTTGGCGTGAAACGGATTTGAATTTGTCACAAGGAGAGAGTCATCATTCAACTAGACGGTCACGCAACCGATGCGTGCAACGAGCTTGCCATGGGCGCGAATGTCTGTTCTTGGCCGACCGTGGCCGGACGTGCAACTGTCGCGAAACGGCCCGAAACAGACATCCGCGAACTCTATCGCCAGAAGCGATCCTGTCGCTCATAGTTGGCTAGCGCCCCGCCGGACGGAAAACGCTCGATTGCGTCACTGGCGCACTGTAGCGAACTCTCATATGCTGCCGTGGTGTACCAGCCGCACCTCAGCCAGAAGCTCGTCGAGATGTTCCGTGCCAAGCCCTACCAAGGTGCCAGGCCGGAAAGTGCGGAATTCATCTTCGTGGGACTAGATGCGAACTACGCCGCTGACATCGAAAGCAGCCCTGTCTTCTCCCGTGTGTTGGAGTATCACGACGACGGCGTTGCCTTCTGGCGGCGCTACAAGGTTCATCATCCGTTTCTTCTGGCTGACTACAGGGGCGACGGCCAGCGCTATCACCGCAACTTCGCACGGACGGGTTTCGAACCGAAGGACGCGTGCCGCGTGTCATTCATCGAATTACTGCACATCCCGACGGTCGGTCGCAGTCAGCTGGTATTGGATGATCTCGACCCCGCGCACCTGGAGGGGCTGAATGCACTTATCCAGTGCGGTGCCAAGCGGAACGTCTTTTTGGCGGATAGGGTAATCAGGCTCATGCGCATCAGCGGGCGTTTCCGTTGGTTGCCTGAACCTATTGCGAACCAAGTGCTCCCTCGGCTGTACCAGGTTGGAGAAACGACGATCCACCAGCATCTGCACTTCGCCAACTACGGAAAATTTCAAGCACGTATGACACTTGAGGCGGCAGCCATCGCTCGTATGCGCGCTGACCCGCCGCACCTAGCCTTTTGCGCATGCTGAACGCCAGCCACATCTGGACACCACGGCGCCTTCCGCGGAGGTGATCCGATCGATGCGTAGTCGATGTGGCGGATCACGTCAGAGCATGTCCAACCATAGACACTAGCCGTCGCACTCGGCTTGGGGTCCGCTTCTGCCCGACTGCAGTTGTCGGCCGTATGCTGTTTCAGCGAGCAGCCCAGTACGCCGCTCGCTCCCCTCCGCATACGCAGGCCCAACGGCGTTCCGCAACTACCCAAGCGTCCCCAGCACCTCATCCACCCGCTCGACCAGCAGATCTGCATGCTGCCGCTCGAACACCAGCGGCGGCCGGATCTTGAGCACGTTGCCCTGCGGCCCCGTCGCGCTCAGCAGCACCTGCCGTTGCCGCAGCCCGTTGACTACCTTGGCCGCCTGCGCCGTGGCCGGCGCGCGCGTTGCGCGGTCGGTCACGAGTTCCAGCCCGATGAACAGTCCCGCGCCGCGCGCCTCGCCGACCAGCGCATGACGCTGCGCGAGTGCGGCCAGGCGTTCGCGCAGGTAGTTGCCGACCTGCAATGCGTTGTCCTGCAGGCCGTTCTTCTGGATCACGTCGAGAACCGCCGAGGCTGCTGCCATGGAGACCGGGTTGCCGCCGAAGGTGTTGAAGTAGCGGCTGGCCTGCCCGAAGGCCTTCAAGACTTCGGGCCGCACGGCCAGGCCCGCGACCGGGTGGCCGTTGCCCATGGGCTTGCCCATGGTCACCATGTCTGGCACCACGCCGTGGCGCAGGAAGCCCCAGAAGGCCTCGCCCGTGCGGCCGAAGCCGGGCTGCACCTCGTCGGCGATGAACACGCCGCCGGCCGCACGGATCGCCTCTACCGCCTCGCGCAGGAATCCGGCGGGCGCCGTGAACACGCCGTCGCTGGAGAAGACCGTGTCCACGAGCAGCGCCGCAGGTGCTATGCCGTGCGCCTTCAGGTCGGCGATGGCCGCGCGCACGCCGTCGGCGAAGCGCTTGCCCGTCTCGGCATCTCCTCCCTCGGGCGCATCGACCAGTCGCACGTGCTCGCCAAGGCGCACGTACTGCCCAAGCGACGGAGAGGCGCAGGCGATGGCCGAGGTCACGCCGTGGTACGCGAAGCGCGTGACGATGAGGCCGGCGCCGCCCGTGTGCGCGGTGGCGATACGCATGGCGAGGTCGTTGGCCTCGCTGCCGGTGCAGGTGAAGGTGGCATGGCCGAGCTCGGGCGGCATGGTGGCCAGCAGCCGCTCGGCGTAGTCGAGGATGCCCTCGTGCAGGTAGCGCGTGTGCGTGTTGAGCACCGACGCCTGGCGTGCGATGGCCTCGACCACCTCGGGTCGCGCGTGGCCCAGCGGCACCACGTTGTTGTAGGCATCCAGCCAGGGCGTGCCGTCGGCGTCGTAGAGCCAAACGCCTTCGCCGCGCACGGGGTGAAAGGGCTCTTCGTAGAAGAGCCGGTAGGCCGGCCCGAGCAGGCGGGCGCGGCGCTCGAGCAACTCGGCGGTGTGTTTCTCAGTCATGGATCGGTTCCGTGGCTTCCGTGGGTTCCGTGGGTTGAGCGACGCGGCAGGCGGCCCGGATGGCGTCCTGCATCTGGTCGGGCGTCAGCGTGGCGCAGGCCTGCAGCCGCGCCCAGGAGACGGTGTTGTTGCGCATGAGGTAGGCGGCGTTGTCTGGTTGGCGTGCGGCGCGCCAGCCGCTGATGGCGACCACCATCGCCAGCCGCGCGCGCACCAGGTCGAGCAGCGCGTGGGTCTCGCCATCGGTCAGCGGCGAGACGGCGTGATAGTCGGCCGCGAAGCGCGCGATCGTCGCCAGAGCATCGCCATGCTCGTCGATGTGGTACGAGGCCGCCACGGCCAGGTCGTCGACGAGCGGCGCATGCACCATGTCGCCGAAGTCGAGGATGCCGGCCACGCGCGCCGGTTCGTCCGGGTCGACCAGCAGGTTGTAGAGGTTGAAGTCGTTGTGGATGGGCTGGCGGCGCAGCCCGGCCAGTTTGGGCTTTGTGCGCTGCGCGAAGCCGTCGAGCGCGGCCTCTGCCAGCGCGCGGCGGGCAGGGTCGGCCACGTGCACAAGCAGAGGCCGCACGCGGTCGGCGCGCTGGATGTCCCAGGGCAGTTCGCGGGCGCCGGCGGGGTGCTCGAAGCCGGCCAGTGCCAGGCCCAGCCGAGCGAGCATGCGGGCGACGCAGGTGCGCTGCGCCGCCGAGCGCGGCGCCTGCGGCATGGGCAGGCCCTCGAGGTAGCTGAACAGGCGCGCCACGCGCGTGCGGCCTTCGGCGTCCTCGATCTGCACCGAGGCCGCGTCGAGGCGGTCCGGCAGCAGCCGCTGCACCGGCAGGCTGGGGTCGGTGCGCGCCAGGTGCAGCAGCGCCTGCGTCTGGAAGTCGGCGACAAGCGGGTCCTCGTCGGGGTGCGAGAGCTTGAGCATGCAGCGCGCGCCGCCGTCCTCCGGCTCCAGCAGGAAGTTGGCGTCGCGCTCGCCGGTGAGCGGCTTGAGCCTGCCCCGCTTGCCGTACAGGCGCTGCAGCAGGTCGGCGGCCCAGCCGGTTTCGACGGGGGCGGGCGGCGCGGTCAGCACTGCCGCCTCGGGCAGGGCCGCACGGATGGCGTCGTCGAGTTCCTGCGTCATCACGCCGCTTTCTCGAAGCCGCCGAGCGCGCTGGCCAGGTTGCGGCCCAGGTCTTCCGACAGGTAGCCGCCTTCCTGCACCAGCACCGTGGGCAGCCCCAGGCGCGCGATCTCGCCGAGGATGCGGCCGAAGCCCGCGGTGCTGACGGCCAGCGCCTGATAGGGGTCGTTCTCGTGCGCGTCCAGGCCCAGGGCCACGACGAGCGCGCCGGGTGCGAAGGCGCGGATGGTCGCGTGCGCCGTCGCCAGCGCGGCGAGGAAACCCTCGTCCTGCGTGCCGCGCGCCAGCGGCAGGTTCAGGTTGTAGCCCAGGCCTTCTCCTTCGCCGGTCTCGTGCGCGTGGCCCGTGAAGAAGGGCGTGCAGAAATGCGGGTCGCCGTGCAGCGAGATCGTCAGCACGTCCTTGCGGCGCCAGAAGATGCCCTGCGTGCCGTTGCCGTGGTGCACGTCGATGTCGAGGATCGCCACGCGGTCGTGCCTGCTGCGCAGATGCTGGGCCGCGATCGCCGCGTTGTTGAGATAGGTGAAGCCGTTGGCGCGGTCGGCATAGGCATGGTGGCCGGGCGGCCTGCACAGCGCGTAGGCGGCGCGCTCGCCGTCCAGCACGAGCTGGGCGGCATGCGTGGCCACGTGGGCCGACCAGGTCGCGGCATGCCAGGTGTGGCGCCCGATGGAGCAGGCCATGTCGCCCATGTGGTAGCCGGCCTGTCCCACGAGGCTGTCGGGGTAGGTGAAGGGCTGGCCCGGGAACGGATGCACGTTGGGAATGACTTCCTCCGAGGCACCGTCGAGCTGCTGCCAGCGCTCCCAGGCGGTTTCGAGAAAGCGCAGGTACTGCGGCGTGTGGATGGCGGCGCGCGGGCCCGGGCCGTGGTTTTCGGGCGCAACGATGTCGTGGCCCTGCGCGCGCGCGGCGTTCAGCAGCAGGGTGCCCCGCTCGGGCTGCTCGTTGCTGCGCTTCATGCGCCCGCGCACGATGAACTGCTGCGGGTCGTGGCCAGTGTGCTGGTCGCTGTAGATGACTTTCATGTCGGGCTTTCAGTATTCGGGTTCGACGGTCCAGCTGATCGGAATCTCGGCGACGCTGGCCGAGGCCGGCAGTTCGAGCACCGTCCGCGCGATGCGGGCCACGTCCTCGGGGCGCGTGGCCTGCCGCTGCTGCTCGGGCGGCAGGGCGGCCGCCATGTCGGTGGCGACGAAGCCGGGGCACAGCGCCGTGCAGCGCACGCGCGACTCGGCCCCGCAGTGCCGGATGCCATGGGCCAGCGACAGCACCGCCGCCTTGCTCAGCGCGTAGAGCGAGGCATCTGCCGTACGCACGCGCTTGGCGGCGAGCGAGGCCATCACCAGCACCTTGCCTTCGTCGGCCGCCAGCAGGTGCGCCCAGGCCTTGCGCGTGAGCCGCAGCGGCGACTTGACGTTGATCTCGAGCAGGCGGTCGACCTCCGCGTCGTCGGCATCGATGACCGAGCGCGTGCTGAGGACTCCGGCGTTGTGCACCAGCGCATCGATGCCGCCGAAGTCGCGCACGGTCGCGGCCACCCAGTCGGTCTCGCTGCGCGCATCTTCGGCATCGAAGCGGTAGGCGCGCACCTGCCCCGGGTCGTGGCCGGCGAAGGCATCGGTGGCGTTGCGCGATCCCACGCTCACGCGCCAGCCGTGCGCGAGCAGCTCGCGCACGATGGCTAGGCCGATGCCGCGGTTGCCCCCGCTGACCATGGCGACGCGGGGCGCGGCCTTCATCTCATGCCTTGGAGAAGAGGCCGCGCACGTGGGCCTTGGCGGTTTCGAGGTGATAGCGCAGCGCGTGCTGGGCGGCGTCGACGTCGCGCGCCGCCATCGCCTTGGCGATGGGCCTGTGCGTCTCGGCCAGCGCCTTCAGGTCGCCGTAGCTGTCCTCGCTGAGCGCGAGGAACATGCGCACCTCGGTCTGCATGTTGTCGAACAGCCGGTGAAGATAGTGGTTGCCCGAGAGCGCGCTGATGGCGAAGTGGAAATCCAGGTCGAGCGCCACGCGCTCGGGCGAGGAAAGGATCTCGGCGCGCTCCACCATGTCGTCCACGCGCGCGTCGAGCTGGGCCAGCTCGGCGTCGGTGGCATGCGTGCAGGCCAGCGACGCGCCCAGCAGCTCGAGCTGGATGCGCACTTCGTACAGGTCGGTGACCTGCTTGGGCGAAACCGTGCGTACCGCGAAGCCGTGGCGTGGGCGCGATATCAGCAGGCCCAGGCTTTCGAGGCGGCGCGCGGCTTCCCGCACGGGCGCGCGGCTCACGCCCATCTGCCGGGCCAGTTCGGCCTCGACGATGCGTTCGCCGGGCGCGATGCGGCCCGACAGGATGGCTTGCTGCAGCTGCGCCTCCACCACGCCGACCAGGTCGGGCACCTGGATCGACGAGAAGGCGGGAGGAGTGGCGGCTTCGGGCCGGCTGGTGGTCATCGGAATTCCTTGTCTCGATCTCTTGTGCGTATCATGCCGGCCCCTTGCGTCGGCCCTTTGCGCGGGCCATTCCGCGCCGGTCGTTGCGTGCGCGCCAGGTACACGCCGGCGACAGCGATCAGCGCCATGCCGGCCAGGGCCGTGCCGTCGGGCGGGCGCTGGAACCACAGCGTGCTGATCAGCACCGCCAGCAGCAGCTGCACGTAGTTCAGCGGCGCCAGCGTGGCCGCGCCGACGCGGCGAAACGCAGCCAGCAGCAACAGCTGGGCGCTGCCGCTGACGGCGCCGCCGGCGACCAGCAGCGCCATCTCCGGCCAGGGCGGCAGCGTGACGTGCGGCATGAACAGCACGGGCAGGTTCGTGATGACGAGGCAGGCCAGCGCCATGTGCGCGAACTGCACGGGTGCCGGCACCAGCCCCGAGAGCCGGCGCGTGAGCACCTGGAAGAGCGCATAGCAGACGGCCGACACGGCCATCAGCAGCGTGCCCGCCAGCGGCAGGCTGCCGCCCGGTCGCACGATGCACAGCATGCCCGCGAAGCCCAGCAGCACGGCAGTCCACTGCGCGCGGCCCACGCGTTCGCCGAGCAGCCAGGGCGACAGCGCGACCATGATCAGCGGCGCCGTGAAATAGATCGCGGTGGCCTCGGCCAGCGGCATGGTGACGAGCGCAGTCATGAAGCAGGTGGCCACGATGGCCAGCGCCACGCTGCGCGCGGCCAGCAGCTTCTGGTGCGGCTGGCGCCACAGGCGCAGGTCGCCGTGGCGCAGCAGCAGCACCAGGGCGATGGCGCCGATCGCGGTGTAGCGACCCAGGTTGACGACGGCCGGCGCATGGCTGGCCACCATCTGCTTGGCGAAGGCGTCGTATGCCGCGAACAGCACCAGCGCGCAGAGGAACAGGGCGATGCCCGTGCCCGCGCTGTCGCGGCGCGCCGGGAGGGGCGAGGCCTGCACCGTGCTCATGCAGCCTGCGACAGCATCGCGCCCAGCAGCACGTTGGCGCCGGCCTCCAGGTGGCGCGGATCGGCGTCTTCCACTTCGTTGTGGCTGATGCCGTCCTTGCAGGGCACGAAGATCATCGCGGTGGGTACGCGGCGCGCCATGTAGACGGCGTCGTGGCCGGCGCCGGTCACGATGTCGCGGTGCGTGCTGCCGCGTGCCGCGGCCTCGCTGCGCACGCGTTCCACGAGCGTGCGGTCGAACGGCGTCGGCGGGAACTGCTGCACGTCGGCGATGCGCACTTCGACGGGCGTGCCGGTGGTCTCGCCCGCGGCCAGCGCGGCGGCCGCGGCGCGGAAGCGCTGCTCCATCCGTTCGAGCAGCGAGGCGTCTTCGTGGCGCAGGTCGACCGTGAAGTCGACGCGGCCCGGAATCACGTTGCGCGAGGCCGGATGCACGTTCACCACGCCCACCGTGCCGCGGCCCAGCGGCGCGAAGGCCGGATCGTTGGCGATGTCGACCACGGCCTGCATGAGGTGCGTGGCCGCGTACAGCGCGTCGCGGCGCATGGCCATGGGCGTGGGGCCGGCGTGCGCTTCCATGCCGGTGACCGACACGTCGTACCAGCGCAGGCCCAGCGAGCCCGTGACCACGCCGACGACGGTCTGCTCGGCCTCCAGGATCGGTCCCTGCTCGATGTGGGCCTCCAGGTAGCAGGCGGCCTGCACGGTGCCGATGGGCGCGCTGCCCGCGTAGCCGATGGCGGCCAGCTCGTCGCGCACGGCGAGCCCGTCCACGTCGGTGGCCGACAGTGCGGTCTCGAGCGGAAACACTCCGCAGTGCACGCCCGATCCCATCATGACCGGCACGAAGCGCGTGCCTTCCTCGTTGGTCCAGATCGCAAGCGCGAGCGGCGCCTCGGTCCGGATGCCGTGGTCGTTCAGCGTGCGCATGACCTCGAGGCCCGCCATCACGCCGTAGCAGCCGTCGAAGCGGCCGCCCGTGGGCTGCGTGTCGATGTGGCTGCCCGTCATCACCGGCCGGCGCGACGGGTCGCGGCCCGCTCGGACGCCGAAGATGTTGCCGACCTGGTCCACGGTGATGTCCAGCCCGGCTTCGCGCATCCAGCCGACCACGAGGTCACGGCCCTGGCCGTCCAGTGCGCTCAGCGCGAGCCGGCAGTTGCCGCCCTTGGGCGTGGCGCCGATGCGGGCCAGGTCTATGAGGCTGCGCCAGAGCCGGTCGCCATTTATGGATACGGTCATGCCTGCAATCCCTCCAGGAACGCGTCGAGCGCGGCGCCGATGGCCTCGACCATGTAGCCGCCTTCCTGCACCACGACCGTGGGCAGGCCCAGCGCGCGCACGCGGGCGCCTGCGAGGCGGAAGGCCTCCATGTCGAACTTCAGCACGCTGATCGGGTCGTCCTTGTAGGTGTCGAAGCCCAGCGGCAGCACCAGGGCCTGCGGCTGGAAGCGCTCGATGGCGGCGACGGCCTTGTCCAGGGCCTCGGCGAATTCGGCGTTGCCGCTGCCGTGTGCCAGCGGCAGGTTCAGGTTGCAGCCTTCGCCCTCGCCGGTGCCCCGCTCGTGCGAATAGCCTGTGTACCAGGGGTAGTAGCCGGAGGGGTCGGCGTGCGTGGAAACGGTCAGCACGTCGGCGCGCTCGTAGAAGATCTGCTGCGTGCCGTCGCCGTGGTGGGCGTCGATGTCGAGCACGGCCACGCGCGCATGGCGCCGGCGCAGCGTGGCGGCCGCGATGGCGCTGTTGTTCACGTAGCAGAAGCCTCCCGCGCGCGCATGCTGCGCATGGTGGCCCGAGGGCCTGCACAGCGCGTAGGCGATGCCGCCGCCGTCGAGCACCGTCTCGGCCGCGGCCTGCGCCGCATGGGCCGAGCGCAGCACCGAGCGCCAGGTGTGCGGGCCGATCGGGCAGGCCAGGTCGCCGATGTACCAGCCGGCCTGCGCCACCACCGACGGCGAGGGGCAGGGCCCGAATCGCGTGCCGTGCGGCGACAGGTTGGGCAGCACCTCGATGCCGGGCTCCAGGCCGGGGCCGCCGAGTTTCTGCCAGCGCGCGTAGGCGCTCTCCAGGAAGTCCAGGTAGTCGAGGCTGTGCACGAGTTCCAGCGCGGCGCGGCCGGCCTCGGGCGGCGCACTCACCGAGATGCCGCGCGCGGCGAGCGTGCCCATCAGCGCCTCGGCGCGCGTGGGCAGGTCGGCGGGCTTGCTGATGCGGCCCAGCCGCATGAACTGCTGCGGGTCGTGCAGCAGTTGGTCGTCGCTGAAGAAGGCCTGCATGCTCAGGCCTTCGTTTCCTGGTCGAAGCGGTCCATGGCGCGGCCCAGGCGCGCGAAGAGGTCGTCCAGCTCGGCCCGCGTGATGATCAGCGGCGGGCACAGGCCGATGCTGTCGCCCATGGCGCGCACGATCAGGCCTTCATCGAGTGCCAGCGCCGCGAAGCGGTAGCCGGCCTTGCGCTCGGCGGCGAACGGCGTGCGCGCTGCCTTGTCGGCCATGAGCTCGATGGCGCCGATCAGGCCGACGCCGCGCACGTTGCCCACCCAGGGCCGTTCGGCGAAGGCGCGCAGCCCGGCCTGGAACGCGGGGGCGATCTCGCGCACGTGCTCGAGGATGCGCTCGTCCTCGTAGACCTTCAGCGTCTCCAGCGCCACCGCACAGGCGACGGGGTGGCCCGAGTAGGTGTAGCCGTGGCCGAAGCTGCCGAGCTTGCCGCTGTTGGCGGCGATGGCGCTGTGCACTTTCTCGTTGACCATGACCGCCGAGATCGGCACGTAGCCGGAAGACAGCGCCTTGGCGCAGCTCAGGATGTCGGGCTGGATGCCGAAGGTCGTGGAGCCGAACATGTTGCCCGTGCGGCCGAAGCCGCAGATGACCTCGTCGGCGATCATGAGCACGCCGTACTTGCGCAGCACGGCCTGCACCTTCTCGAAGTAGCCGGCCGGCGGCACCAGCACGCCGCCCGCGCCCATCACCGGCTCGGCGATGAAGGCGGCCACGGTGTTCGGACCTTCGGCCAGGATGGTCTGCTCCAGTTGCTGCGCGAGGCGGCTGGAGAAATCCTGCTCCGTCTCGCCGGGCTCGGCGTAGCGATAGTGGTGCGGGCAGTCCACGTGCAGGAAGCGCGCGGGCGCGGTCGCGATGGGCAGGTCGAAGTCGCGATGGTTGCCGTCGAGCCCGCCCATGCTGGCGGCGGCCACGGTCACGCCGTGGTACGCGTTGCGCCGCGCGATGATCTTCTTGCGCTCCGGCTGGCCGATGGCGTTGTGGTAGTACCAGACCATCTTCACCGCGCTGTCGTTGGCCTCGGAGCCCGAGTTGGCGAAGAACACGCGCGCCATGGGCGCGGGCGCCAGCGCCAGCAGCCGCTCGGCCAGGTCGGCCACCGCCACGTTGGTGCGCTGGTTGAACGTGTGGTAGTAGGGCAGGGTGTTCAGTGCCTTCGCGCCGGCCGCGGCCAGGCGCTTGTTGGAAAAGCCCAGCGATGCGCACCACAGGCCCGACATGGCCTCGAGGTAGCGCTTGCCTCCTTCGTCGACGACGTGGATGCCGTCGCCTTCGACGATGACCAGCGGCGGCGTCTGCGGCAGCGCGGCCAGGTTGGTGTACGAATGCAGGTGGGTGGCGACGTCCTTGTCGCCGGTGCCGAGGGGTTCTGCCATGGGGTTCCTCTTTGAATGTCGGGCGCTGAATAGTGGCTACAGGCGCGCCAGGTTGTCGTGCGTTTGCCGTGCGATGGCCTCGGGCCGGGTGCGCGTCGCGATGTGCGGCGTGACGGTGATGCGCGGGTGGTGCCAGAACGGGTGGGCTGCCGGCAGCGGCTCCTCGACGAAGGCGTCCAGCACGGCCGAGGCGACCTGGCCGCTCTCCAGCGCCGCGAGCAGGTCTTCCTGTACGAGATGGGCGCCACGGCCGGCGTTGACGAGGCGCGCGCCGCGCGGCAACTGCGCGAACAACGTGGCATCGAGGATGCCGCGCGTGTCGTCGGTCAACGGCAGCAGGCAGACCAGCGTGTCGCAGCCCGCCAGGAACTCGGCGCGTGCCGCGTCGCCGTGGAAGGCCTCGATGCCCTCGGGCAGGCCGTCCTTGGGGCTGCGGCTCCAGCCGCGCACGCGGTAGCCGATGGCGAGCAGCGCGCGCGCGACCGACTGGCCCAGCACGCCCAGGCCCGCGATGCCCACGCGGTGCCGGCCCGGCGGCTCGATGGGCGCTTCCTCCCAGGCCGCGCGGCGCTGGCTGTCGAGATAGGAGCCCATGTGGCGCTGGCCGTGCACCACGGCCCATGCCACATAGGCGTTCATGCCGTCGGCCATGTCGGCGTCGACGATGCGGCGGACCGGCACGTCGGGCAGCGCGGGGTCGCGCGTGATGTGGTCGGTGCCTGCGCCCACGGACTGCACCAGCCGCAGCCGCGGCATGCGCGCCAGCAGCCCCGGCGGCGGCGACCAGCAGACCACGGTGTCGATCTCGCCGAGCGCGTCCAGCTCCTGCACCTCGGTGTCGATGCGGTGCAGCCGTGCCTGCGGAAAGCGCTCGCGGAAGGCGGGCTGCAGGTAGTCCATGGCGATCTGGTCCGAGACCAGTGCGATGTTGAGCGTCATGCGGCCACCGCCTGTTCCGCGGCCGCCGCCGACAGCCTCGGCTGCGCCTCGATCAGCGTGCGCGTGTAGGCGTGCTGCGGGTTCGCCAGCACCTTGGCCGTTTCGCCGTACTCGACGATCTCGCCGCGCTGCATCACGGCGATGTGGTCGCACATCTCGCCGGCCACGCGCAGGTCGTGCGTGATGAACACCATGGCCAGCTGGAAGCGCTCGCGCACCTCGGCGAAGAGCTTCAGCACCTGGGCCTGCACCGACACGTCGAGCGCGGAGACGGGCTCGTCGGCCACCAGCAGCTGCGGCTCCATGGCCAGTGCGCGCGCGATGCCGATGCGCTGGCGCTGGCCGCCGGAGAACTCGTGCGGAAAGCGCTCCGCCGCGTCGGGCTTGAGGCCCACCAGTTCCAGCAGTTCCATCGCGCGGGCCATGGCCTGCGCCTTGGGCACGCCCTGGGCGATGGGGCCGGCAGCGATGGCCGGGCCGATGCGATGGCGCGGGTTCAGCGAGGCATACGGGTCCTGGAACACCATCTGGATCTTGCCCTGCGACTGCGCCCGGAACTGCGCGCCCGACTGCAACGCACGGCCCTTGAACAGCACGCGGCCGCTGTCGAACGGCGCGAGGCCCACGATGCAGCGGCCCACGGTGGACTTGCCCGAGCCCGATTCGCCGACCAGCCCCAGCGTCTCGCCGCGGCGCAGCTCGAACGACAGGCCCTTGGCCGCCTCCACGCGCCGGCCCTTGCTGAACAGGCCGCCGCCGGTCACGTAGGTCTTGCGCAGCTCCTGCACCTGCAGCACGTGCTCGACGGGGCGCTCTTCGGCCGGCGCGCGCACCTGGCCGTTCGGGATCGCTGCGATGAGCTTGCGTGTGTAGGCGTGCTGGGGCCGCGCCAGCACGGCGGCGGCCGGGCCGGACTCGACCACTTCGCCCGTCTGCATCACGACGACCTGGTCGGCGATCTCGGAGACCACGCCGAAGTCGTGCGTGATGAACAGCACCGCCGTGCCCTTGCGCTGCTGCAGTTCGCGGATGAGCTTCAGGATCTGCGCCTGCGTGGTCACGTCCAGCGCGGTGGTGGGTTCGTCGCAGATCAGCAGGGCCGGCTCCAGCACCAGCGCGCACGCGATCATCACGCGCTGGCGCTGGCCGCCCGACAGGCGGAACGGATAGCTGTCGATCAGCACCTCGGGTTCGGGCAGGCCGACGTCGGCCAGTGCCGCGAGGATGCGCTGGCGCTTCTGCGCGGCCGACAGCTTCACGTGGGCGTCGAACACCTCGGCGATCTGCTCGCCGATGCGCATGACCGGGTTCAGCGCCGTCATGGGTTCCTGGAACACCATGCCGATGCGCCGGCCGCGCAGCGTGCGAAGCTGTGCCTCGTCGAGCTGCAGCAGGTCCTGTCCGTCGAAGAGGATGCGGCCGGCCACGGGCTCCACGTGCGGGCGGGGCAGCAGGCCCATGATGGCGTTCGCGATCATGGACTTGCCCGAGCCGGATTCGCCGACCACGCACAGCGTCTGGCCCGGCAGCAGCTGCAGCGAGGCGCCCCGGACCGCCAGTTCGCGGTCTGCGCCCGGCGGCAGGCGGATGTCCAGCTCCTGGACGTCGAGCACGGGAAGGACGATCTTTTCCATTTTCATTTGCCCCTCCCGTCGGCGCGCGCGTTGAGGCCGTCGTTCAAGCCTTCGCCGACCAGGTTCAGCGCGAGCACCGTGAGCAGGATGGCCACGCCCGGGAACACCGCCATCCACCATGCCTGGCGCAGCACCGTGCGCGCCGAGCCGACCATGTAGCCCCAGCTCATCTGGTTCGGGTCGCCCAGGCCCAGGAAGCTCAGGCTGGACTCGAGCAGGATCGCCGTGGCCACCATCAGCGAGGCCATCACCACGATGGGCGAGGCGGCGTTGGGCAGGATCTGCGTCAGGATGATGCGCGGCGTCGACTGGCCCGCCAACTGGGCCGCAGCCACGAAGTCGCGCTGGCGCAGCGTGAGGAACTCGCTGCGCACCAACCGCGCCACGGGCGGCCACGAGACGATCGCGATGGCCGTGACGATGGACTGCACCGAGGGCTGGAAGATGGCCACCAGCACGATGGCCAGCGCGAAGCTCGGGATGGCCTGGAACAGCTCGGTGAAGCGCATCAGCGTGGCGTCGATCCAGCCGCCGAAGTAGCCCGAGACGGCGCCGATGGACACGCCGATCAGCAGCGAGACCACGGTGGAGACCACGCCGATCAGCAGCGAGACGCGCGCGCCGGTGACGATGCCCGACAGGATGTCGCGGCCCATGGTGTCGGTGCCCAGCAGCAGTCCCTGTTCCGCCATGGGCGCAGCGAAGGGCGTGCCGACCATGTCCCATGGGTTGTTCTGCGCGACGAAGGGGCCCAGCGCGGTGACCAGCGCCACCAGCATCAGCACGATCAGGCCGAAGACCGCGCCCTTGTTGCGGCTGAAGCGCCGCCAGAATTTGCTTTTCATGAACGGCTCTCCTCAGCTCAGCTCGATGCGGGGATCGACGAGCGTGTAGACGAAATCGGTGATGAGGTTGAACAGCACGGCCATGGCCGCGGTGAACAGGAAGCAGCCGAGCAGCAGGTTGTAGTCGCGCTGCAGCAGGGCGTCGAACATGAGCCGGCCGATGCCGGGCCAGGCGAACACCGTCTCGGTCAGCACGGCGCCGCCGATCATGCCGCCGGCCTGGATGCCGGCCAGCGTGACCACCGGCAGCAGCGCGTTGCGCAGGATGTGCTTGCGCTGGATGCGGCCGGGCGCCACGCCCTTGGCGCGCGCGGTCTTCACGAAGTCCATCTGCGCGACCTCCAGCATCGAGGCGCGTGTCATGCGCGCATAGACCGCCATGTAGAACAGCGCCAGCGTGAGCGACGGCAGGATCAGGTGCTTCGCGATGTCCAGCGCCTTGTCGATGCCCTTGAGGTCCGCGCCCACGGTGAAGAAGCCGAAGGCGGGCAGCAGGTCGAGCTGCACCGTGAAAACCAGCACGGCCATCATGGCCAGCCAGTACAGCGGCGTGGCGTAGAAGATCAGCGCGACCACGGTGATGAGGCTGTCCTGCCACTTGCCGGCGTTGCGGCTGGCCAGCGCGCCGAGCACGATGCCGAACAGCAGCGAGAGCCCGAAGGCCGTGCCCGTCAGCAGCAGCGTGGCCGGCAGGCGCTCCAGGATCAGGTCGACCACGGGCTGCTGCTGGCGGTAGGAGAAGCCCAGGTCGAGCTTGACCACGTGGCCCAGGTAGTTGCCGAGCTGCACGGGCAGCGGCTGGTCGAGGCCGAACTGCTGGCGCAACTGGGCCACGAACTGCGCATCGGATGCGCCGGCCTCGCCGGCCATGACGGAAACCGGATCGCCCGGCGCCGCGCGAACCAGCAGGAAGTTGACGGTGGCGATCACCAGCAGGGCCAGCAGGCCCTGCAGCAAGCGCACGGACATGAACTGCAGTCGTTTCATGGCAAGCTCGATTCGGGCATGCGGCTGCCCGGCCCGCCGGGCCACCGCATGCGGGGGAGGGAGGTCAGGCCAGCTTGACGCGGCCCAGGCTGTCGTTCAGGCCGATGCCGGAGGACACCACGTTCTGGATCTTGGTGCGGTACAGCGTCGGGAAGTTGATCTCGTGCAGCCAGGCCACGGGCACTTCGTCGACCAGCAGCTTCTGCACTTCAAGGTAGATGGCGCGGCGCTTGGCCGGATCGCTCTCGCGCGCGCCGGCGGCGAACAGCTCGTCGACCTTGGGGTTCACGTAGCCCGCCACGTTGTTGAACGGCGAGCCCTTGGCGATGTTGTCGCTGGTGTAGTTGCGACCCACGCCGAGCGCCGGGTCGCCGTACTGGTAGACGTAGGTGAAGGCCAGGTCGAAGTCCCATTCGCTGTTGCGCTGGTTCCAGCCGGCCACGTCGGTGGCGACCATCTCGACCTTGATGCCGGCCTGCGTGAGGTTCTGTCGCACGATCTCGGCCTGGCGCTGCCACGATTCGCCGTAGGGCAGCGGCAGCAGGCGGATGGTTTCGCCCTTGTAGCCGGACTCGGCCAGCAGCTTCTTGGCCTTGGCGGTGTCGCGCGGGTACTTGGTCACGTCGTCGCTGGCGTAGGCGATGTGGCTGTTGAAGGGGCCGGTGGCCGGCTTGGCGTAGCCGTACCAGGCGACCTTGGCCATGGCCTCGCGGTCGATGGCGGTCCACACGGCCTGGCGGAACTTGACGTTGTTCATGGGCGCCGTGCGGTTGTTCATCCACAGCCAGCTGTGCGGCGCGAAGAACTCCCAGCCCTTGGTGGTCACGGCCGCGCCCGGCAGCTTGGCCAGGCGGCCCACGTCGAAGTATTCCACGGTGCCGCCCGGAGCGATGTCGACCTTGCCCGACTCGAACGCGGCGGCGCGCGCGGCCGCGTCGGGAATCACGTGGAAATACACGCTCTCCACGCCGACGGCGCCCGGCTGGTGGTAGTTCTCGTTGGCCACCAGGTGGATGTAGGAGCCCTTGACCCATTCCTTGAACTTGAGCGGGCCCGTGCCGATAGGCGTGGCGTTGGCGGGATTGGTCGCGAAGTCGGTGCCTTCGTAGATGTGCTTGGGCACCATGGGCATGGTGCCGTTCTCGAATATGCCCATGAAGGGACCGAAGGGCTGCTTGAGCTTGAACTCGACGGTGAGCGGATCCAGCGCCTTGATCGATTCCACCTGCGCCAGGCTGGCGCGGAAGCGCGCGTGCGTCTTGCGCAGGAACACGTCGCACGAGAACACCACGTCGTCGGCCGTGAAGGGCTTGCCGTCGTGCCACTTGACGCCGGGCTTGAGCTTGAAGACGTAGGTCTTGCTGTCCGCGCTCACGGTCCAGGAGGTGGCGAGCTGCGGCTGGGGCTCGAGCTTCTCGTTGTAGCGCAGCAGTCCTTCGTAGATGTTGCCGGCGATCAGCTGCGTGGGGCCGTTCTGCACGATGCCCATCATCAGGCCGGGCGGCTCGGGCTGGACCAGCACGTTGACGACACCCTTCCTGGCCTGCGCCAGGCTGTGCAGGGGCACCCCCGCGATGGACAGGCCGAGGGCGGCGGAGCCGGCTTGGATCAGGTTGCGGCGTTTCATCGAAGCGGACCTTTCAAAGTGGGGAGGGCAGTGAAGAACGGGTGAATCTCAGTCGCGGAAGGAGGCCGGCGTGGGCGGGGCCAGGCGCTGCAGCAGCGCGCGCCACTCGCGGGCGTAGGGGTCGGTGGGCGCCGAGGCCAGGCGGTTCGTGTCGCCGCTCTCGTACTGGCGCGCGGTCAGCTCGCAGACCTCTTCGGGCACCGGATGCACGGGCTGGCCGGAACCCTGGATGGCGACCTGCACGCGGCAGGCGCGCTCCAGGTTGTGCATGAGGATGAAGGCCTCGGCGACGCTGCGGCCCAGCGTGATCAGGCCGTGGTTGCGCAGGATCAGCGCGCGGGAGCTCGGGCCGAGGTCGGCGACCAGGCGCTCGCGCTCCTCGTGGTTGAGCGCGATCCCCTCGAACTCGTGATAGGTCACGCGGTTGTGGAACTGCAGCGCCCACTGGTTGCAGGGCTGCAGCCCGCCGGCCAGCGAGGACACGGCCACGCCGGCGACGGTATGGGTGTGCAGGACGCAGACGGCGTCATGGCGGGCGGCGTGCACGGCGCTGTGAATCGTGAAGCCGGCCGGGTTCACGTCGTGGTCGGACGGTTCGATGACGTTGCCGTCCAGGTCGATCTTCACGAGCGAGGACGCCGTGATGTCGCGAAACAGCATGCCGAAGGGGTTGATCAGGAACTGGTCCGTGGTGCCGGGCACGCGGGCGGAGATATGGGTGTAGATGCTGTCGTCCATTCCGTAGAGGGCGACGAGCCGGTAGGCGGCGGCCAGGTCCTGCCGGATCTGGCGCTCCGCGGGCGTCATGGGAGGGCGGGCGCTGCCGCGCAAGTCCGGGATGCTTCGTTCTGCTGTTTCCATTTGATCTCCGAAGATCGACTGTCAGCTGTCGACAGAATGCATCTTGCATGGAGCGTGCCAGGCCAGATATCGGCGAAAACCCGGAAATTGGCTGCAGATGGCGCCATCGCCGGCCTTGCGTGCACCGCGAGCGGGCGTGGCTATCGATTTCCGTGCGATCCATGCAGCCGGATGGCGCGGAGGCTTCCGCGTCAGCGGCGTGCCAAATATCTTTGTCGGTCGAAAGGCTCAGGCCTCCGGCGCTGCTTTATAATCACGAAAAAGCACGATCGTTCTTTTTTCTGGCGCCAGCGCCGGCGGGAAGAATGGAGAGGCGGCAAAGGTCGCGCCCTAGAATGACCGGTTTGCCCTCGAAGCCCCCTTTTTGCAATCCAATGGAGTCAAGTCAATGAAGGTTCTTGTGCCTGTCAAACGGGTCGTCGATTACAACGTGAAGGTGCGCGTGAAGAGCGATGGCACCGGAGTGGACATTGCCAACGTCAAGATGAGCATGAACCCCTT
>NZ_FOBJ01000023.1:0-107264 GCF_900109805.1 Variovorax sp. YR750 | reverse complement strand
CGCCGAAACCGGCGGCAGCGCGTAGGTTGCCGGCAGCAGCATCGCGATGGTCGCGACCGGGCCGATGCCCGGCAGCACGCCGATCAGCGTGCCCAGGATGCAGCCGATCAGGCAGTACAGCAGGTTGGTGAAGGTGAACGCGACGCCGAAGCCGGTCGCGAGGTTGTGGAAGAGTTCCATGGCGGTGTGCTCCTCAGCCCGAGATGAAGGTGGGCCACACCTGGATCTGCAGCTTCAGCGCCCAGATGAACGCCACGTAGCTGCCGGCCGCCAGGATGGTCGCGAGGATCAGCACGTCGCGCAGCTTGAAGTGCTCGCCCGCCATGCTCGAGATGATCGTGAGCGCGTAGATCGCGATGATCATCCCCATCGCCGGCAGCCCGATGCTGGGCAGTCCGCCCAGCAGCACGCCGAAGGCCAGGTTCGCTCCGAGCACGAAGGCCAGCGGCTTCCAGGCCCACTTGCCGATGGGGTCGCCGTCGTTGGTCTCGACCACCATCGCCTGGAACATGATGATCGCGCCCAGCACCGCCAGCAGGATGCCCAGCATCAGCGGGAAGTAGCCCGGCCCCATGCGGGCGCCGTCGCCGATGGTGTAGGTGGTGGCGCCGATGGCGAAGGCGCCGCCCACGGTGGTGAACATGACTCCTGAAAAGAAGTCCGCCTGACTCTTTATCCGCATGTCTCGCTCCTCTTGTTATGGAGGAATGAGGGTCGATCCGCGGGGCTGACCGTTGGCTGACCAGCGCGGTACGAACAAATGCGTACCGCAGGGCAAGGGTTCTTCCCGGTTCGGGCGTTTTCCCCAATAAAAAAAGCTCCCGAAGGAGCTTTTTTCATTCAAGGGCCCGAAGGCCCTGGAGGCAGGAGGGGGAGGGCTCAGTAGCCGCCGCGGCCACCGCCGCCGTAGCCACCACCGCCGCCACCGTAACCGCCGCCGCCACTGCGGTCGCCGCCGTAGCCGCCACCACCGCTGCGGCCGCCGCCACCGTAGCCGCCGCCGCCACCACCACCGTAGCCGCCACCACCGCTGCGGGGGGGGCGGGCTTCCATCGGACGGGCTTCGTTCACCGTCAGGGCGCGGCCCTGCAGGGGCTGGCCGTTCATGGCTTCGATGGCTGCGAGTGCTTCGGCATCCGTGCCCATTTCGACAAAGCCGAAGCCCTTCGAACGGCCGGTGTCACGTTCCATCATGACCTTTGCGCTGACGATCGAGCCGAATTCGCCGAAGGCTTGCTCGAGATCGTTGTCACGGACCGAATAGGCGAGATTGCCCACGTAAAGTTTCTTGCCCATCAAGGGACTCCTGATTCAAACCAACAAAAAAACAAAAAGCGATGGAGTCCCAGAATCACAACAAACAAGAACTGCGCTGTGGCGCGAAACTGACCGATCACCGAATTACGTGCACGGGAGCCGCGGGGGCCCACTGACACGTAGCAGGGATTATCCGGCCCGATTTGCAAAAATTGCGGCGAAATCGTGCTTCATCGGGTAACTCCCGGGCCTGAAGGGCGGTTTCGCAACGGTTTCAGCAGGCCGGAAAGCCCGTTGTGGTCTATTTCATGCATCAACGCGAGCAATCTGCCAATTTCTCCCGAGGGAAAACCCTCGCGTGCAAACCAGCTCAGGTAATTGCCGGGCAAATCGGCAATCAGCGTGCCCTTGTACTTGCCGAAGGGCATTTCGAGCGTCACCAGTCGCTGCAGGTCTTCGGGATTCATCTTCTGCTCAGCCTCCCGCGCGCTTGACCGTGTGGCCCAGCTTCGAGAGCGCGGCGATCACCGTCTCGCGATGGTCGCCCTGGATCTCGATGGTGCCGTCCTTCACCGTGCCGCCCGAGCCGCAGGCCGTCTTCAGCTGCTTTCCCAGCGTCAGCAGCGCCGCCGCGTCGAGCGCAACGCCCTTGACCACCGTCACGCCCTTGCCTTTTCTGCCCTTGGTCTCGTGGGATACACGCACAATGCCGTCGGTGGCCGGCGCGCGGGCCTGGCTCGCGAACTCCTTGCAGCGGCATCGGGCCACGGGCTCCCCGCAACCGGGGCACATGCGGCCGCCCGCCTCGGTGGAATACACCAGCGTGCTGCCGGACTGATTGCTGCGCTGCTGCTGTTTCATCGTCGACATCCGATACGTCTCTCTTCTCTGTCCATCCATCTACCCTGGGGTTGATCCTTCTGTCCGCTCACATGCCATTCGACTCACTGGGTCTGTCCCCCGCGCTCGTGCAGGCCGCCGCCCGCCGCGGCTATGCCGCGCCGACCGCCATCCAGGCCGCGGCCATTCCCGCGATTCTGCAAGGTCGCGACGTGCGGGGCTCGGCGCAGACCGGTTCCGGAAAGACCGCCGCATTCTCACTGCCGCTGCTGCAGCGCCTGGGGGCCGACCGGCCTCGCGGCGCGCGCCGCGTGCGCGCCCTGGTGCTCGTTCCCACGCGCGAACTCGCGGCCCAGGTCGGCGAGACCATGCACGACCTGGCCCAGAACCTGCCCGAACGCCCGAAGATCGTCGTCGCATTCGGCGGCGTGTCGATCAACCCGCAGATGATGAGCCTGCGCGGCGGCGCCGACATCGTCGTCGCCACGCCGGGCCGGCTGCTCGACCTGGCGGACCACAACGCGCTGAAGCTCGACGGCGTGGCCATGCTCGTGCTCGACGAGGCCGACCGCCTGTTCGACCTGGGCTTCGCCGACGAACTCGGCCGCATCCTCGAACTGCTGCCGAAGCGGCGCCAGAACCTGCTGTTCTCGGCCACCTTCCCGGGTGCCATCCAGGCGCTGGCCGACGGCATGCTGCACGACCCGGCGGTAGTCGACGTGCAGGGCGAACCCGGCACCGCGCCCGACATCGTGCAGCGCGTGATCGAGGTCGACCCCGGCCGCCGCACCCAGCTGCTGCGCCACCTGCTGAAGCAGCACGAGGACGAATGGGGCCGCGTGCTGGTCTTCGTCGCCACGCAGCACGCCGCACAGACCGTGGCCGAGAAGCTCTACAGGAACGGCATCTACGCCGTGCCCTTCCACGGCGACATCGCGCAGCGCACGCGCACCGACATCCTCTCTCAGTTCAAGCAGAGCCGCTGGGACGTGGTGATCGCCACCGACCTCGCGGCGCGCGGCATCGACATCGCCCAGCTGCCCGTGGTCATCAACTACGACCTGCCGCGCTCGCCCGCCGACTACATCCACCGCATCGGCCGCACCGGCCGCGCCGGCGAGAGCGGCCTGGCCATCAGCTTCGTGAGCGCATCGACGGAGGCCCACTTCAGGGTGATCGAGAAACGCCACGGCCTGAAGCTGCCGCGCGAGCGAGTCGAGGGCTTCGAGCCGGTGGAGGTGGCGCCGCCGCTGGTCGACGCGTCGGGCACGGGGGGCATCAAGGGCAAGCGGCCGAGCAAGAAGGACAAGCTGCGGGCGGCGGCTGCGAAGGCAGCGCAGCCGCGCGACGGCGAAGAGCCCTGAAGAAATCCCTCGCCGGGCGTCAGCCGACGTGAAAAGACGCAGGCGGATGCTTCGCCAGTTCCGCGAGAAGCAGCGTCCACGCCCGCGTCCCTTGCCGGATCGACGCCAGCCTGAAGAACTCGTTCGGCGCATGCACGTCTTCGTCGGGCAGGTTGAAGCCGAACATCAGCGTGTCGATGCCCAGCATCTCCTTGAAGATCGCCGTCACCGGCACGCTGGCGCCTAGCCGCACGTGGATGGGGCGCCGGCCGCTCTCGCGCTCCAGTACAGCCTCGGCCGCGCTCACCAGCGGATGGTGCGGCGCGAGGGTGGAGGCGGGCGAGCCGTCGTTCATTGCCACCACGTCGAGCGTGCAGCCCGGCGGGCAGTGCCGCTGCAAGTGGTGCAGCACCGCGTGGATCACGGCGCGCGGGTCCTGCCCCGCGACGACGCGCGTGGTGAGCTTGGCCTGCGCCTCGCAGGGCACGATGGTCTTGCCGCCGCCGCCCGTGTAGCCGCCCCACAGGCCGTTGACGTCGAGCGCGGGACGCAGCGTGATGCGTTCGCGCGCGGTGTAGCCGGGCTCGCCGTGCGCGCTGCCGCCGACGTCCGAGAAGAACGCGGCCTCGTCGTACGGGAACGCAGCGGTGTCTGCGCGCTGTCTTTCCGTGGGCGACGCGGCGCCGTCATGGAAGCCTTCGACCGCAACGCCGCCATCGGGGTGGTGCAGCGAAGCGACCAGCCGCGCCATCTCGTGCAGCGCATTGCGCACGCCGCCGCCGTAGCGGCCCGAATGCAGGTCCTTGTGCGCGGTGCGCAGCCGCACCTCCAGCTGCGCGTTGCCACGGGCGCCGGTGTTGATCGTCGGCACGTCCGCGCTCGCACGCCCGCCGTCGGCGGACAGCACCGCGTCGGCCTGCAGCATCTCGCGGTGGCGTTCGACGATGGTTCGCAGCGACGGGCTGCCCGTTTCCTCCTCGCCTTCGAGGAACACCTTGATGTTCACCGGGCAGCGTCCCTGCACCGCGAGGAACGAGGCGATCACCTCGAGCGCGATCGCGGTCGAGCCTTTCACGTCGGACGTGCCGCGCCCGTAGAGGCGACCGTCCATCTCCGCCGGCTCGAACGGCGGCGTGTGCCACTGGTCGAGGGGATCGGCCGGCTGCACGTCGTAGTGGCCGTACACCATCAGCGTGGGCTGGCCGGGCGCGCCGTTCCATTCGCCGTACACGGCGGGCTCGCCGCCGCCGTCGAGCAGGCGCACGCCGGACAGGCCGATCCGCTGCAGCCGCTCGAGGAGGAAGCGCCGCGCCTCGTGCATGTGCGGCGCGAAGGACGGGTCGGCGCTCACGCTCGGAATGCGCAGGAAGGCCTTGAGCCAGTCCACGATCTCCGGCTGGCGGGCGTCGAGGTGGTCGATGACGTGTCGTTCGTTCATGAGTGGGTCGATGCGGTTCGTTCTTCGGTCAGTACATCGGCGGGAACACGTCGGGTCCCCAGAGCGTGTCGCACTTGTGGGCGTGCTCGAACGCGTTGCTCGATGTCTTGATGGCCGGGTAGGTGAACTCCATCAGCGCCCGGTCCGAAGGGCCCATGGAGCGCGGCCAGCGCGTCGCGACGTTGCGGCCGTCGCCGTTCGGGTCGCCGTTCTTCGCGAAGTTGAGGAGGTACGCGACCATCTGCGTCGACAGCGCCTTGCGCTGCGCCGTGGTGGCCGCGTCGGGCGTGGTGCTGCCCTGATCGAAGTAGGGGTAGGTGGGCAGCGAGTCGACCGTGCCGGTCAGGTAGTAGCTGTCCATGCCGTGTGCCGTGCCGTAGTAGAAGGCCGTGGGGCTCGATGGAAACGACAGCTGCGGATCGGTCATCTCCCAGCCGTACACCGGCACCCACGCCGCGAGCGCATCGCGCCGCGCGCTGTTGCCGCAGGCGTACATCGCGTCGCCCATGGCTCGCGCGATGCCTTGCGCCGGCACGGCGTAGTTGCCGATCGGATAGGCCGCCTCGATGGCCGTGGTGTCGTAGCCGGCAGGCGCGAGACCGCGCAGGTACAGCGGGTAGTAGGCTGCGCTCAGCTTCGTGTCGACGAACAGCGTGCCCTCGTCGTGCACGCCGCCGATCATCACGGGCACCTGATTGAAGTTGCCGGTCGCGAACGCGCGCGCGGGCACCTGGGTGATGACCTGCGCGTCCACCGTGGGCCGCCACTTGAGTCCGCCCTGCGCGAGCAGCGCGGATACCGGCAGCGCGCGCAGGCAGGCCACCACGTCGGTGGCACCGCCGCACCCGAGGTTCTGCACGGCGGTGTCTCCCACCGCCAGCGAGGTGTCCATGCTTGGATTCGAATACTCGGCCGCGCCGCCGCTCTGCATCACCGCGCGCTGGAACAGCCCCCTGGCCTTCGGCGACTGCAGCAGCGAGAAGCTCTGCGTCGCGCCCGCCGAGGTGCCCCACAGCGTGACGTTGCCCGCTTCGCCGCCGAAGGCCGCGATGTTCCTCTGCACCCAGCCGAGCGCGGCAAGCTGGTCCATCACGGCGAAGTTGCCGAGGCTGCCGTCCTTGTTGGCCGCACGCAGCGCCTTGTTCGCGAGATAGCCGAGCGCGCCGAGCCGGTAGTTGATGCTGACGACCACCACGCCGCGGCTCGCCAGCGGGCTCGGGCCCATCTCGCCCGAACCCAGCGTGAACGCGCCGCCGTGGATGTAGAAGATCACCGGCAGCTTGTCGCCGGCCTTCGTTCCCGCCGGTTTCCACACGTTCAGGTAGAGACAGTCTTCGGCGATCGGCGACGACACTGCGCCGGGCGCCTGCGGACATGCGCTGCCGAAGGCCTTGGCCTGCAACGTCGCCGCGCGGGCGGCCGGCGGCTGCGGCGGTGCCCAGCGCAGTGCGCCCACCGGCGGCTGTGCGTAGGGAATGCCGAGGAACGACACGATGCCGTCACCCGCATTGCCGGCGACCTTTCCTTCGGTGGTGACCGCGACCGTGAGGTCGTCCTGCGCAGGTGCGGGTGCCACCGGTGCGGGGCTTGCGGCCGGCGGCAGCGCGACGCCGCCGCCGACCCCCGCGCCGCTGCCGCCACCGCCGCACGCCGAGAGCGACAGCGCGATCGTCAGCACCAGTCCGTTGATTTGTCTCGTCTTCATGGATGCACCTCTTCTTCTGAAAGGAAACAGGGCTCAGGGCGACTCGTAGCCGATGGTCTTGACGAGGTCGCGGTAGCGCGCGATCTCGGCCGCATAGAACTTCTCGCCTGCCTCGAGGCTCATCGGCTCGAAGACGGTCTTGGCCTGCGATTCCAGCTGCGCGCGCGCCTGCGGGTTCTTCAGCGCGGCGGCGATCGCGGCGTTGAGCCGCTCGGCCACGGGCCGCGGCGTGCCCTTGCGCACCATGTAGGAGGTCCAGATGCCGAAGTCGAAGTCCTTCATGTCCTTGCTCTGCGCGCTACTCTGCAGCGTGTCGAAGGGCGCGGGCAGCCGCCTGCCGGGCGACAGCGAGCCGATCACGCGCAGGCGTCCCTGCTTCACGTAGTCGGCGTAGAAGGCCTGGTAGGGCATGAAGGCGAAGTCGATCTGCCCGCCGATCAGGTCCTGGATGATGGGCGCGCCGCCCTTGTAGGGCACGTGCGTGACGGGCGCGCCCGTGCGCCTGGTGAAGAGTTCGCCCAGCAGGTGGTAGAGCGTGCCCGGGCCCGGAGTGCCGTAGCTCAGCGGCGCGTCCTTGCGCGAGCGCGCCAGTGCCACGAACTCATCGAGCGAATGGGCCGGCAGCTGGCTGTTGACCACCAGCACCAGCGGCGAGGTGGCCACCGGTGCGATCCACTGGAAGTCCTCGGGCTTGTAGCGCGTGCTCTTGTTGACCAGCCCCGAAAGGATCAGCTCGTTGGGCGAGCCCTGGAACAGGTAGTGGCCGTCGGCCGGCGCCGCCAGCACCTTGGCTGCGGCGATGGCGCCGGTCGCACCGCCGATGTTCTCGACGATCACCTGTCCGCCGAGCTCCTTGCCGACCAGGTCGTTCAGCGCCCGTGCGGTGAAGTCGCTCGCCGCGCCCGCCGGGTAGGGAACCATCATCGTGACGACCTTCGAGGGGTAGGGCGCCTGCGCCATCGCTGCGGCACCGCAGCCTAGAAAAGCCAGCGCGCAGAGCCATCGACCGAACCGCTTCATGGGGAATTCCTTGGTCCAAAGTAGTACGCGATGGATGCTAGGAATCGGGCTTCTATCTGTCCAATGCATTGTTTTTGTCATTACCATGAGAAGGCCTCATGCATGTGACAACGGACGGCCCGCCATGAACCTCCAGCAACTCGACCACCTGCTCGCACTCGCCGAAACCGGCTCCTTCAGCCGCGCATCCGAGAAAGTGCACCTGACGCAGCCGGCGCTCAGCCGCAGCATCCAGATGCTCGAGCAGGAGCTCGGCATGCAGCTCGTCGACCGTGTCGGCAAGCGCAACGAACTCACGCCGTTCGGCGCGATGGTGCTGGCGCGCGCCAAGCGCATCTCGATGGAAACGCACGAGCTCAAGCGCGCCGCCGCGCTGCTGGCCGATGGGCAGGCAGGCGTGGTGCGGCTGGGGCTCGGTGCGGCGCCCGGGGCGTTGTTCTCGTCGCCGCTGCTGATCCACATGCTGAGAAACCATCCGCGCGTGGGCCTGCAGCTGCATGGCGGCGGGCCCGAACTGCAGCTGGCGGCGCTGCGAGCGCGCACGCTCGATGCACTGGTGCTGACATACCGGGCGGTGTCGCCGCGCGAAGACCTGCACATCGACGTGCTGCCGACACTGCGCTCGGGCTTCGTCTGCCGGCGCGGCCATCCGTTGCTGGCGTCGCGCCGCGGCAAGCCGGTTCGCTTCGACGAGCTGGTGCGCTATCCGGTGGTCTCGACGATGGTCAGCGACGACGTGGCGCGCATCCTGGTGGAGCGCTACGGCAGCGACGCGAGTCCGCAGCGCTGGCTGCATGTGTCGTCGGAAGACATCGGTGCGTTGATCGAGGCCGTGCGCGGCACCGATGCGATCTTCCTGGGAGTGCTCGCGGCCACCCGTGCGCTGCAGGACAACGGCGATCTGGCCGAGTTGAAGGTGGAGCCCGCGGCGGGGCTCAGCGCGCAGTTCGCCTTCGTGACGCTGGAAGGCCGGACCGAAGCGCCTGCGTTGCGTCTGGTGCGGGAGTTCTGCGTCGGGCTCGCGCAGGCGGGTGCCGATCAGTCGGCCGCGTAATCCACCTGATGCCGCGCGATCCTCAGATTGCCCAGCTCTTCCCGCACGCGAAGGTGCGCCGGATGCGTGGCATAGCCGTCCAGCGAGGCCTGGCTGTCGAACTCGCTGTAGAGCACCACGTCGCAGGCGTAGTCCACGCGGCTCGAGTCGATGCCCACTTCCATGTGCAGCAGGCCCGGGATCTGGCCGCGCAGCGATTCGAACTTGTGCTTGAGCAGCTGCGTGGCCTGCTGTTTCTGCGCCGGCGAATCGGCGCGCAGGTTCCACATCACGATGTGCTTGAACATGGATCGGGCTTGTCTGGAAATGAAGGAGCGAAAGTCGTGCGGTCGATCGTAGGCACGCCGCGCACGAAACACCAGACGCCGCGCGCGGCGCCGGTGAAGAACAGTTTTCCGCTTTCGCGTCGTCAGGCGGGCTTGGCCAGGAATCTCGCCAGCAGGTCCACCGGCAGCGGGAACACGATGGTGGTGTTCTTGTCGGCGCCGATGACGGTGAGCGTTTCCAGGTAGCGCAGCTGGATCGCCTGCGGCTCCTGCGCCAGCACGCGCGCGGCCTGCGAGAGCTTCTCGGACGCCTGCAGCTCGCCCTCGGCGTGGATCACCTTGGCGCGCCGTTCGCGTTCCGCCTCGGCCTGCCGCGCGATGGCGCGCACCATAGATTCGGTGAGGTCGATCTGCTTGATCTCCACGTTCGACACCTTGATGCCCCACGAGGCCGTCTGCACGTCCAGCGACTCGCGCACGTCGAGGTTCAGTTGCTCGCGCTCCGCCAGCATGTCGTCGAGCTGGTGCTTGCCGAGCACCGAGCGCAGGGTGGTCTGCGCCAGCTGGCTGGTGGCGTTGAAGAAGTCCTTGACCTGGATGATGGCCTTCTCGGCATCGATGATGCGGAAGTAGACGACCGCGCTGACCTTCACCGACACGTTGTCGCGCGAGATCACGTCCTGGGTGGGCACTTCGAGCACCACGGTGCGCAGATCCACGCGCACCACCTGCTGGATGGCCGGAATCACGAGCACCAGGCCTGGCCCCGAGACGCGCGAAAAGCGGCCGAGGGTGAAGACGACACCGCGTTCGTACTCCCGGAAGATCCAGATCGCGGAAAAGAGCAGCACCGCCAGCAGGACCACGATGACGGCGCCGGTGACTGAGGTGAGAGAGAGCATGACGGTCTCCTGCGACCCAGCGAAAGCGCTGGATGGTTGGACACCGGGCGCGCGGCGGCGTTCCGCGCGGCGCCTACCAGCCCATCTGCCGGGCCGCCAGCTCCTTCATGATCTCCTCGGCCCCGCCGCCGATCATCATCACCTTGACCTCGCGGTAGACGCGTTCGCTCACCGTGCCTCGCATGAAGCCCATGCCGCCGAGGATCTGCACCGCCTGGTCGGCGCAGAACTGCATGGTCTGCGTGGCGTGGTTCTTCAGCATGCAGATCTGCGCGACCCATTCGGGCGCGTTGTGGCGCCCGGCCGCCTCGAGCGCGTCGCCCTCGGCCGACACCGCCTCGATCCACGCCTCGGTGGAAGCGATGCGCATCTGCATGTCGACCAGCTTGTGGCGCACCGCCTGGTGCTCGACGAGCGCGGCGCCGAAAGTCTTGCGCTCGCGCGCCCAGGCCAGGGCTTCGTCGAGGCAGGCCTGCGAGAAGCCCAGAGCGCCCGCGGCGAGGCCGATGCGCTCGCCGTTGAAGTTGCCCATGATCATGCGGAAGCCTTCGCCTTCGTTTCCGAGCAGGTAGCGCGCGGGCACGCGCACGTTGTCGAAGTGCAGCGTGGCGGTGTCGGAGCACAGCCAGCCCATCTTCGAGAGGCGCGTGCGCGTGAGGCCCGGCGTGTCGCCCGGCACCAGCAGCATCGAGATGCCGCCGGCGCCGCGCCCCTCGCCGGTGCGCACGGCCACGGTGATCCAGTCGGCGCGCATGCCGGAGGTGATGAAGGTCTTCTCGCCGTTGACGACATAGTGGTCGCCTTCGAGCCGCGCCGTCGTGCGAAGGGCCGCCACGTCGGAGCCGCCGCCGGGCTCGGTGATGGCCAGCGCCGCGATCTTCTCGCCGCACAGCACCGGCGGCACGACCTCGCGGCGCACCGCGTCGCCGGCATGCAGCACCACCGGCGGAAGGCCGATGTTGTGCGAGAACAGGCTCGCGAGCACGCCGCCGCTCTTGCCATGGCGCGCGAGCGCGATCCATGCGGGCAGCTTGAGCGAGTACGAGGCGGGCGTGCCACCGAGTTCTTCCGGATAGCCCAAGCCCAGCAGCCCGAGTTCGGCGGCTCGCGCGTAGAGCGGGCGCGGAAACTCGCCCGCGTCGTCCCATGCCTGCACGTGCGGCGCGATCTCGCTTTCGGCGAAGCGCCGCACCGTGTCGGCGAGCGCAGCACGGTCGGCTTGCAGTTCAGCGTCCATGTTGTGCTCAGCCGCGCGGCGGCCGCTTGGCGATGCCCATGGTCTTCGCGAGGATGCCGAGCATCACCTCGTCGGCGCCGCCGCCGATGGAGCCCAGCCGGCCGTCGCGGTACAGCCGCGACACGCGGTTCTCCAGCGTGAAGCCCATGCCTCCCCAGAACTGCAGGCAGGTGTCGGCCACCTGCCGCGTGAGCCGGCCGGTCTTGAGCTTGGCCATCGACGCGAGTTCGAGCACGTCCTCGCCCTTCACGTGCAGGTCGCAGGCGCGATAGGTGAGCGCGCGCAGCGCTTCAACCTCGGTCTTGAGTTCGGCCAGCTTGAACTGCACCCACTGCTGGTCGGCCAGCGTGGCGCCGAACATCTGACGCTGCTGCGCCCACTCGATGGTCTGCGCGATGCAGTCTTCCATCGATTCCAGCGAACTCGCCGCGGCCCACAGCCGCTCTTCCTGAAACTGCTGCATCTGGTAGACGAAGCCCTGGCCTTCCTCGCCGATGCGGTAGCGCTGCGGCACGCGCACGTTGTCGAAGTAGATGAGCCCGGTGTCGCTCGAATCCATGCCGATCTTGCGGATCTTCTTCGCCTTCTCGATGCCGGGGCTGTCCATCGGCACCATCACCAGCGACTTGTTGCGGTGCACGGGGCCGTCGCTGGTGTTGACCAGCATGCACATCCAGTCGGCCTGCAGGCTGTTGGTGATCCACATCTTCTGGCCGCTGATGAGGTAGTCGTCGCCGTCCTTGCGCGCATGGCTCTTCAGACCGGCCACGTCGCTGCCCGCGCCGGGCTCGCTCACGCCGATGCAGCCGACCATGTCGCCGGCGATGGCGGGGGCGAGGAACTCGCGGCGCAGCTCGTCGCTGCCGAAGCGCGCGAGCGCGGGCGTGCACATGTCGGTCTGCACGCCGATGGCCATCGGCACGCCGCCGCAGGAGATGTGGCCCAGCGCCTCGGCCATGGCCATCGCGTACGAATAGTCCAGGCCCGCGCCGCCGAAGGCCTCTGGCTTGTTCAGGCCGAGCATGCCGAGGTTGCCGAGCTTCTTGAAGACCTCGTGCGCCGGGAAGATCTCGGCCGCCTCCCATTCGTCCACATGCGGGTTGATCTCGTCGTCGATGAAGCGGCGCAGGGTCTTCTGGATCTCGAGGTGTTCGTGGCTGTACTGCATGAATTGGTCTCCGGTCGATCTTTCGTTCGTTCGCTTGTTCTCTCGTTGTTCCCTACTTGTCCTGGAACACGCGCGGCGCCTGCGCCAGGTGGAAGCCGTCGAAGGGCTTCACCGCCGTGCGCTGCTGCGCCTGTGCATCGGGAATCGCCATCGGCCAGCCCATGCGCACCTGCGGGCGGGCGCCGTCCACGCGCAGCACGCTGCCGCTGATGAAGCTCGCGGCCGGGCCCAGCAGGAAGACGATGGCGGCCGAGGTCTCGGCCTCGTTGCCGAAGCGCCCGGCCGGCACAGTCTTGCGCATGGCGCGCAGCATGTCGCCGGCCTCGGGCGGATAGTGGTCCATGCCGCTCGACGCGATGTAGCCCGGCGCCACCGCGTTCACGCGCACGCCGCTCGCGGCCCATTCGAGCGCGGCGGTCTCGGTGAAGCTCACCATGCCCGCGCGCGCCGCGCCGCTGTGGCCCATGTTGGGCATGGAACCCCACATGTCGGCCACGATGTTGACGATGGCGCCGCCATTGGCCTGCATGCTCTGCAGGTAGCACTCGCGCGCGACCAGGAAGCCGCCCGTGAGGTTGGTGTGGATCACCGCCTCCCAGCCCTTGGCCGAGATCGCATGCAGCGGCGTGATGTACTGGCCGCCCGCGTTGTTGACGAGACCGTCGATGCGGCCGTGTTCCGTAACGATGGCCGCCACTGCCGCACGCACCGCGTCTTCGTTGCGGATGTCGAAGGCCTGCGTGGAAGCCTTGCCGCCGGCAGCCTCGATCTCGGCGCGCACCGCGTCGAGCTTCTCGGGCTTGCGGCCGACCAGCACCACCTGCGCGCCCAGAGAGGCGAGTTCGTGCGCGGTGCAGCGGCCGATGCCGGAGCCGCCTCCGGTGACGACGATGACCTGCCCGTCGAACAGGCCGGGCGCGAAGACGGAGCGGTAGCGGGAGGAGGGTGAAGTCATGCGGTTGGCTTTCGGAAAGACGCGGGAGCTTGTCCCGTCATGCATCGGCGACCTGCGCGACCACGTGCCGCGCCGCCACCTGCGCACCCACCGCGACATGCAGGGCGACCCGCCCGGCGCGCGGCGCGCAGTGCACGTGTTCCATCTTCATCGCTTCCAGCGTGACGATCGGCTGGCCCGCGGCGACCGCGTCGCCCTCGGTCACCAGCAGCGCGATCACGCGGCCGTTCATGGAGGCGCGCAGCAGGCCGTCGCCGCCGCTGTCGTCCGCACGGGTGGCGGCGACGTGCGTGAGATCGTCCAGCTGGTGCGCCTGCCCGTCGTGGTGGAAGAACACGCGGCCGTCGCGCCGCGCGACGAAGGCCTGCGCGGATACGCCGTTGCACGAGAAGCGAAGGTTGCCGTCGCCCGGCAGTGCGAGCAGCGCGAGCCGCACCGGATCGCTGCCGTCCAGCGCGATGTCGAAGCTGCCGGCGCCGCGCGGCGTCACGCGGACCGCGTGCACCTTGCCGTCGAGCGAGAAGCGCAGGGCGTTGGGCAGCGTGTGGGCCAGCGGCGAGGGCCAGCCGCGTTCGCCCAGCTGGAGCAGCAGCGCGGCGAGCAACGCGGCGCGTGCCTGGTCCGCGGAATCGACGGCGAGCAGCGCGTCGAGATGGTCGCCGACGAAGGCGGTGGTCGCCCCGCCACTTGCGAAGACATCGTGCGACAGTGCGCGCCGCAGCAACTGCTGGTTGGTGGGAATGCCGAGCGCGACCGTGTCCTGCAGGCCTGCGACGAGCCGCTGCCTTGCCTCGTCGCGCGTGCGGCCGTGGGCCACCAGCTTGGCGATCATCGAGTCGTAGAAGGGCGGCACTTCGGCGCCGTCATGCAGCGCGTGCTCGGTGCGCAGCGCGGCGGAGGGTCGCCATGCGGCCAGCGTGCCGCTCTGCGGCATGAAGCCCTGCTGAGGATCTTCGGCGCACAGTCGTACCTCGATTGCGTGGCCTGAGATGCGCACGTCCCGCTGCGCAACAGGCAGCGGCTCGCCGGCGGCGACGCGCAGCTGCAGCTCGACCAGGTCGAGTCCGGTCACGGCCTCGGTCACCGGATGCTCCACCTGCAGGCGCGTGTTCATTTCCATGAACCAGTACTGGCCCTCGGCGTCGAGCAGGAATTCGAGCGTGCCCGCGCCTTCGTAGCCGATGGCCTTCGCTGCCGCCACCGCCGTGGCGCCCATGCGTTCGCGCAGCGCTTCGGACACCGCCGGCGAGGGCGCTTCCTCGATCACCTTCTGGTGCCTGCGCTGCACCGAGCAGTCGCGTTCGCCGAGATGGATGGCATTGCCGTGCCGGTCTGCGAACACCTGCACCTCGACGTGGCGCGGCGCGACGATGGCGCGCTCCAGGATCACGGTGGCGTCGCCGAATGCATTGAGCGCTTCCGACTGCGCGTTGCGCAGCTGCTCGGCGAAGTTCGCGGCTGAAGTGACGAGCCGCATGCCGCGCCCACCGCCGCCGGCCGTGGCCTTGATCATCACGGGCCAGCCGATGCGTGCCGCCTCGGCCGCCAGCGTGCGTTCGCCCTGGTCCTCGCCCTGGTAGCCTGGAATGCAGGGCACGCCCGCCGCCTGCATCAGCCGCTTGGCGCCGGCCTTGTCGCCCATCGCGCGGATGGCTTCGGGCGAGGGGCCGATGAAGACCAGGCCCGCGTCGCGACAGGCTTGCGCGAATGCGGCGTTCTCGGCGAGGAAGCCGTAGCCGGGGTGCACCGCGTCGGCGCCGCTGGTGCGCGCCGCTTCGACGATCGCGGCGATGTTCAGGTAGCTCTGTGCGGGCAGCGGCTCGCCGATGTGCACCGATTCGTCGGCGAATCGCACGTGCTCGGCATTCGCGTCGGCGCTGGAGTACACGGCCACCGTGCGATGGCCCATGGCGCGGGCGGTGCGCATCACGCGCATCGCGATCTCGCCGCGGTTGGCGATCAGGATCTTGTGGAATCTGGTGGTGCTGCTCATGGACGTGCCACCCCGAACTGCATGGGTTGCGTCGTGCGGGCGTCGGCGTCGCGGCACACCGAGAGCACTTCGGCCAGCACCGCGCGCGTGTCGCGCGGGTCGATCACGCCGTCGTCCAGCAGCAGCGCGCTGGTGGTGAACACGCTCATCTGCCGGTCGAAGCGCTCGACGATCTGCTGCTGCATCGCGTCGAGCTTCGCCTGGTCGACCGCGCCCTTGCGCGCCATGCCGGCCTCCATCACGATGGCCATGGTCTTCGCCGCCTGCTCTCCGCCCATCACGGCGGTGCGCGCGTTGGGCCAGCTGAAGCAGAAGCGCGGCGCGAAGCCCCGGCCGCACATGCCGTAGTTGCCTGCGCCGTACGAGGCGCCGCAATGCAGCGTGATCTGCGGCACCGTGGCGTTGGTCACGGCCTGGATCATCTTCGCGCCGTGCTTGATGATGCCGGCCTCCTCGTGCGCGCGGCCCACCATGTAGCCGGTGATGTTCTGCAGGTAGACGATGGGCGTGCGCGACTGGCAGCAGGCCTGGATGAAGTGCGTGGCCTTGGTGGCGCCGTCGGAGTCGATGGGGCCGTTGTTGGTGATGATGCCCACGGCGTGCCCCTCGAGCCGGATGTGGCCGCAGACGGTGGCGCTGCCGTAGTGCTCGCTGAACTCCAGGAACTCGGAGCCGTCGGCGATGCGCGCGATGACCTCGCGCATGTCCACCGGCCGCCGCCCGTCGCTCGGCATGATGCCGAGCAGGTCTTCGGCGTCGTAGCGCGGCGGCGCGAACCGGCGCGGCTCTTCGTCGCGCGCCCAGTCGATGCCGCCGAGGATCGAGCGCGCGATGCGGATGGCGTCGCGGTCGTCCTCCGCGAGGTAGTCGCCGAGGCCTGAGACGTGGGTGTGCATCACGGCGCCGCCCAGTTCTTCCTCGGTGGCGATCTCGCCGGTGGCTGCCTTCAGCAGCGGCGGCCCCGCGAGAAAGGCGCGCGTGCGGTCGCGCACCATCACGATGTAGTCGGAAAGCCCCGTCTGGTAGGCGCCGCCGGCGGTCGATGAGCCGTGCGTCACCGTCACCACCGGCAGCCCTGCGGCCGAGAGCCGTGCGAGGTTGCGGAAGATGTTGCCGCCGCGCACGAAGTCCTGCACGCGGTACTGCATGAGGTTGGCGCCGGCGCTTTCCACGAGCTGCACGTAGGGCAGCCTGTTCTCCAGGGCCATCTCCTGCACGCGCAGCTGCTTGTCCAGGCCCATGGGCTGCAGCGCGCCAGCATCGATGCCGGAATCCGACGCATTGACCATGCAGCGCACGCCCGACACGTAGCCGATGCCGGAGATCAGGCCGCCGCCGGGAACGCTCTTCGAGAGATCGGGGTTGTCCTGCCCCAGTCCCGCGAGCGAAGCCAGCGGCAGGAAGGGCGCGCCGGTGTCCAGCAGCAGCGCGATGCGTTCGCGCGGCAGCAACTGGCCGCGCCTGGCGAAGCGCTCGGCCGAGGCGCCGGAGGCCGCGACGGCGCGGGCTTCGTGCTCGCGCACCTGGCCGAGCAGCGCCAGCATGCTGGCGCGGTTGGCCCGGAAGGTGTCGCTGGCCGCTTGCAGCCGGGATTCGATGACTGGCATGTGAGAGTCCGTGCAGATCGTTTTTTTCGCTCTGCACGGACTCTAGGACGCGGGCGCGGCGCCCGCTTGCGCTTACTGGCTGGTACCCGTCGGGCGGTCAGCCGGCGCGGGCGCGCCGGGGCGCGACCGGGGTGTCGAGGCTGCTGCCTGTGACCACCCAGTAGATGAAGATCAGCACCGCGCCGGCCGTGCCGAACACCGTGAGGCCCATGTAGCTGCCGCCGATGGCCAGCGCGTCGACGGGCGCCGCGGCGGTGCAGACCATGCTGGCCGCGCTCATGCCCACGTAGTGCATGGTGCAGACCGCCACGCCCATCACCGCGGCGGCCGCCACCTTGTGCGTGAACTTGCGCAGGTTGAAGGCGAGCCAGAGGGCGGCTCCGGCCGCGGTGACGGCGATCAGCACCGACAGCCCGACCGTCGCCAGGTCGAAGTTCATCGAGGCGCGCATGTTCATCGCGAACATGCCCATGTAGTGCATCACGCACACGCCCAGGCCCGCCAGCAGGCTGCCCGCGAGCCAGCCCGGCTTGCTGAACTTGCGCCGTCCGCCGGCCATGTAGAGCGCGATGCCCGAGATCAGGATGGCCGCCACCAGCGACACCACCGTCAGCGGCATGTTGTACGAGATGGCCACCGGCAGCCGGTACGCCAGCATGCCGATGAAGTGCATCGACCAGATGCCGATGCCGCCCAGCGCCACCGCCGCGCAGGTTACGACGGCGAGGTTGGGCTTGCCGTCCGCGCCGACCATCCGGCCGGCGCAGATCAGGGCCACCAGCGAGCCCGCGAAAGAGATGAGGAAGGAAAGCGCCACCATGCCCAGGGAGTACTCGGGCGACAGGATCTGGCCTACGACGAGCGGAGTCATGCGATGTCCCTTTCAGGTCAAAAGAGCGTTTCGCGGACCCCCGGTCGCCGGATGCGAACGGGACGCCGCAAGACGTCCCGCGCAGTCTGTAATGTTTGTTTTAAAAAGTAAACTGAAATTTACACTTATTGTTACGCTACCTTACCGGCCTGATTCGATATATCGCATTGTTGCGATCGGCCGGCATGTAGATCGTGCCGTCGCCGCCCACGGCGACACCCGTGACCACGTAGGGCGGGGGCAGTCCGGGGCCGGCCGCGACGCCGATCGGCAGGTTCTCGGCGACGGTGCGGCGCGTGCCGTCAGGCGCGATTTCCACCAGCCGGCGCGCCGCGCTCTCGGCCACGACGAAGCTGCCCCAGGGCGTCTGCGCCACGCCCTCGGGCAACGCCAGTCCCTCGGCTACCGCGCGCAGCGGCGAACTGGCGTCCAGCGGAATGCGCAGCAGCCTGCCGGCCGCCTCGGTCACGTAGAGCGCGCCGTCCCGGCCGACGATCATCTGCACCGGGCCGTTCAGGCCGCTGGCGAGCACTGACTTCTGCGCGAATTTCGGCCCGCTGGCGCGGGTGATGCTGCCGGTGGCGATCTCGGCGTAGATCACGCTGCCGTCCGGCATGGGGATGGCGTCGAAGGGCGCCTTCAGGCCGTGGATGGTGTCGACCGTCTTCAGGGTGCGCCGGTCCACCAGCTGCACCGAGCCCGTGAACCACGAGGTCAGCGCGAAGAGCTTCGGCGAGAGGCCGACGGCGAACGGATAGTCGAGATCGGGGTCGCGCTGCATGCGGAACACGTCGCGCACTTCGCCGGTGCGCACGTCGACCTGGCGGAAGCCGAAGACGTCGGCCACCCAGAGGTCGTTGCCGTCGAGCTTCATGCCGGCCGGCGCCGCCACCTTGCCGCTGGTGAGCGTGCGCAGCTCGCCGGTGGCCGGGTTGAAGGCCTGCACCTCGTTGTTCGCCATGTTGGAGACGTAGATGGTCCCGTCGGGCGTGTCCTTGGCTATGGCCAGGTTGTCCAGCGACGGCCGCAGCTGCTTCGCGACCGTCTTGCGGCCGGTGGCCAGCTCCACCCGCACCAGCTCGCCGCTGCGCGTGTCGACCACCCAGAGGTTGCCCTTGCCGTCGAGGTTGGCCGCGGCCGGGATCTTGAAGCCGTCGGCGATCACGGTCATGTTGCCGTTCGCCGGATCGATCTTCACGACCTGGCCCTTGAACCACAGCGGCCCGTAGAGCATGCCGTCGGGGCCGGCCTCGAAGCCGTTGAAGCCGCCCATGTCCTTCTTGATGAGCCTGGGCGGCTTCTGGCCCTCGCGGTCGATCTCCCACAGTGCGTCGCCCAGGAACACCTGCGAGGCGTAGAGCCTGCCGTTGCGGCGGTCGAAGTCGAGCGAGTTGATGCCGGGCAGGTCCTTGGCCAGCACGCGCATGGGAGCGGTGTCGCTCTCGCGGTAGCGCACGATGCCCATGAGGTAGTTGGTCCAGGCCAGCTCGCCCTTCGGGCCGACGGCGATGTCGTCCGCCTGGCCTTCGGGCGCGTCGATGAACACCCTGGCCGCGCCGGTGCTGCGGTCTACCTCCCACATCGTGTTGCCGAGCACGGAGCCTGCCAGCAGCCGGCCCTTCGCGTCGACGGCCAGCCCGTGCACGCCCATGAAGGCAGACGGGGCGACCAGCGCCTCGGGCGCGGCCCACGAGGCGGGCCGGGTGGCCGATGGTGGCGAGAGGCTGCTGCAGGCGCCCAGCAGGGCGAGGGTGGCGGTCAGCGCAATGGCGCCGAGACTGCTTCGACGGGGCATGGTTGGCGTCTCCTCTTGTTGATGCGCGAAGCAGTCTAGGAGCCCGACCGGGCCGTGGAGTCCCGCCGGGGACAGGATGCGGACTTTCGTCCGCTGTGGATTACCCGCGGGCTTCAGCCGCGCAGCAGCTGCGTGGCCGTGTGGATCAGCAGCCCCACCAGCCCGCCCACCAGCGTGCCGTTGATGCGGATGAACTGCAGGTCGCGCCCGATGTGGCGCTCGAGCTCGACCGTCATCTCCTGTGCGTTCCACTCGCCCACGCGCTCCTCGATGTAGCGGCGGATGTCCTCGCGGTAGCGCTCGATGGCCAGCGGCGCGGCCGCCTCGATCTGCTCGTTGATCCAGCGGCGGATGGCCTCGTCGCCCTGCAGCCGCGTGCCCAACGCGCCGGCCATCGACGCGATGCGCTGGCGGATGGCCGAGTCGCCGCGGCCCAGGTCGTCGTGCAGCCACGCCAGCAGCTCGCCCCACAGCCCGTGCAGGTAGTCGCCCAGGGCAGGGTGCGCGACCAGCTCGGCGCGGATCTGCTCGCCGCGCTGCTGGAACTCGGGGTCGAGCTTCAGGCGCACCACGAAGTCGTCGACGAAGTGGTCGAAGCGCCTGCGCATCGGGTGATCGGGCTCGGCCGCGAGTTCGCCGATGGTGCGTGCCACGGCCGCGACGATCTTGCGCGTGGCCAGCTTGGCGGCCACCTGGTCGAGGCCCACGTAGCGCAGCGTCTTGATCTCGCGCGCGATGGCCTCGGTGATGTGGGCCTGCGCCTCCTCGCCTTCGAGCAGGCCGGCCACCTGCTGCAGCACGTCGTCGAGCAGCGCCTGGTGGCGCCCGCCGGCGGTGAGCGCGTCCAGCGCCTGGCCGGTGAGGCGCGAGAGGTCGATCTTCGCGAGGCCTGCCGCGGCGGCGCGGCCCATGAAGTCGCGCACGCGCTCGTCGTCGAAGGCCGAGAGCCCGTAGCGCGTGGCGGCCACGCCCCATTCGCCGAGCTTCTCGCCGCTGGCGGGCCGCGCGAGCCAGTCGGCGATGCGGCCGGCTGCGTCGAACTGCCGCAGCTTGGCGAGCACCTGCCCGGTGCTCAGGAAGTTGTCGCAGATGAAGCCCGCGAGCTTGGCGCCGATGCGGTCCTTGTTGCTCGGGATGATGGCCGTGTGCGGAATCGGCAGGCCCAGCGGATGACGAAAGAGCGCCACCACCGCGAACCAGTCGGCGATGGCGCCGACCATCGCGGCCTCGGCGAAGGCCGCCACGTAGCCCCAGGCCGGATGCCGGTCGTGCAGCACGCTCGCCACCGCATAGAGCAGAGCGGCGCCGCAAAGCAGGCCGAGCGCGACGCGCTTCATGCGCCGCGATGCGTCGTTGTTGTTGTCGCCGCGGTCAGCCAATGCTCGGCGTGGACGCAAGGCGCTCCATGAACAGCTCGCAGCGCGCGAGCTGCTCGAGGCTCACGTATTCGTCGGGCTGGTGCGCCTGCTCGATGCTGCCTGGTCCGCACACCACGGTGGGGATGCCGGCGTTCTTGAAAAGACCCGCTTCGGTGCCGAAGGCCACCAGCGTGGTGCGCTCTTCGCCGGCGAGGCGCTGCGCCAGTTTGGTGATGGGGTTGTCGGCCGCGCCGAGGAAGCTCGGGATCTCGCAGATGGTCTCGAAGCTGAAGCCCGTGTCGGGCGCCACCTTCTTCATCGCGGGCTCGAGGCTGCCCGCATAGGCGACCACCTCGGCCTGCATCTTCCCGGCATCGGCGGTGGGAAGGTCGCGGAATTCATAGCGGAACTCGGCGTCGCGCGGCACCACGTTGTCGGCGATGCCGCCGTGGAACTGGCCCACGCTCGCGGTGCTGAAGGGCACGTCGAAGCCCTCGTAGCGCGGCTCGCTGCGCTCGAAGCCCTCGGCCATGTCGCGCACCTTGCCGATCACTCGGGCCGCCATCTCGATGGCGTTGACCGACTTCGGCGTGAGCGAGGAGTGCGCTTCCTTGCCGCGCACGCAGCACTTGTAGCGGTACACGCCCTTGTGCGCGATGGCGGGCACCATGCTGGTGGGTTCGCCCACGATGCAGGCGACAGGCTTGATGCCTGCATCGCGCATGTCGGCGATGAGTTCCTTCACGCCGAAGCAGCCGATTTCTTCCTCGTAGCTGAAGGCGAAGTGCACCGCGAAAGGGGCGTCGCTTTCCAGGAAGCGCTTCGCGTTCGACAGCGCGATGGCGATGAAGCTCTTCATGTCGGCCGAGCCGCGCCCGTAGAGGCGCTCGTTCTGCACCACGGCGGACAGCGGGTCGACGCTCCAGTCCTGCCCGTCCCATGGCACCGTATCGGTGTGGCCCGAGACGATCACGCCGGCCGGCTTGCCCTCGCCCAGCGTGGCGAACAGGTTCGCCTTGGTGCGTTCGGCGTTGTAGGTGATGCGGCTCTTGACGCCCAGGGCTGCGAGGTGGCTCTGCGCGAAGTCGATCAGTTCGAGGTTGCTGTTGGCGCTGATGGTGTTCATGCGCACCAGGGTCTGGGCCAGCAGCAGGCTTTGGGGGGAAAGCGTATGGAGCATGCAACACATTCTCCCGGAAGTCGGCTCCATGCGCGCGCTGAGGTCGAAGCTGTCACGCTAAACGGGTACCCTGCGCCTCTTCTTTTGAACGGAGAAACAAGGACCATGCGCACCTTTCAGATCGCCCTGACCGCAACCGCCGCCATCGCCCTGGCAGCCTGCAGCAGCACCGGAGGCCCCTCCAGCAGTGGCAAGCTGCTGACGCTGGATGGCAAGCCGCCGCTGGTCATTGCCCATCGTGGTGCATCGGGCTATCTGCCGGAGGAAACGCTCGAAGCCTATGCCCGCGCCATCGAACTCGGCGCCGACGTGATCGAGATGGACCTGATCTCCACCAAGGACGGCGTGCTCATCGCCCGCCACGACCCCAACCTCGCCATCAGCACCGACGTGGCCAAGCACCCCCGCTTCGCCTCGCGCAAGAAGACCATCAAGGTCGACGGCGAAACCCAGACCGGCTGGTTCAGCAACGACTTCACGCTGGCCGAGATCAAGACCCTGGGCGCCATCTCCACCGACGCCGAGCGCCCGCAGGAATTCAACGGCAAGTACAAGGTGCCGACCTTCCAGGAAATCATCGACTTCGCCAAGGCCAAGTCGAAGGAAACCGGCCGCACCATCGCCATCTACCCCGAGACCAAGAACCCGACCTACTTCCGCGACCTCGGCCTGCCGATGGAAGACAAGGTCATCGCCGCCATCAACGCGGCCGGCTGGAACAGCAAGACCGCGCCCATCTACGTGCAGTCCTTCGAGCCGGGCAGCCTCAAGTACATGAAGAGCAAGGGCCTGAACACCAGGCTCATCCAGCTGATCGACGGCGACAGCGTCGACCTGAAGACCGGCGCGGTCACCTTCGCGGTGCCCAGCGACCGTCCCTACGACTGGACCAAGGCCGGCGACAAGCGCAACTTCGACGCCATGGTCACGCCCGCGGGCCTGGCCGAGATCAAGACCTATGCCGACGGCATCGGCCCCTGGAAGCGCTACATCGTGAGCATCAAGGGCACGATCGGCGCCGACGGCAAGCCGGTGGACGTCAACAAGGACGGCAAGATCAACGACGCCGACGCCACCTCCACGGCGCCCACCTCGCTGATCGCCGACGCGCACAAGGCGGGCCTGTTCGTGCACCCCTTCACCTTCCGCAACGAGTCGCGCCGCCTGGCCTCCGACTACAACAAGGACGGCAAGAACGAATACGGCGTGTACTACAAGCTCGGCGTGGACGGCGTGTTCACCGACTTCACCGACACCGCGCTGGCCGCGCGCGCCGACTACCTGAAGAGCATCGGCCGCTGACCGGGGTATCGTCCGCGCATGACCACCGACGACCTGTCCCCGCGCGACCTCGAACTGCTTCGCATGGCCATCCGCCTGTCGGACGAGTCGAAGGCGCGCGGGCGCCATCCCTTCGCCGCGCTGGTGGCCAACGAGCACGGCGAGGTGGTGGTCACCGCGGGCAACAACTCGATGCCGCCCGAGGGCGACCCCACGCAGCACGCCGAACTGGTGGCGGCCGCGCAGGCCGCGCGGCTGCTCACGCCCGAGGAACTCGCGCGCTGCACGCTCTTCACCAGCGCCGAGCCCTGCTGCATGTGCGCTGGCGCGATCTACTGGACCAACATCGGGCGCGTGGTCTACGCGCTCTCGGAACACGCGCTGCTCGGCCTGACCGGCGACCATCCCGAGAACCCGACCTTTTCGCTTCCCTGCCGCGAAGTCTTCGCGCGCGGGCAGCGGCGCGTCGAGGTGGTCGGGCCGCTGCTCGAGCAGGAAGCCGCAGCGCCGCACGTGGGCTTCTGGACGGCCGGGCACTGAGTAAAGGCCCACGCATGTCCCGGCAGCCCTCTCGGGCTGCGTGTTTTCCGTGGTGCCCCGAAACGCCATAGTGGATAGACTGGCGTTTTGAGACGACCACCCCATGAAACTCATCGACTCGATCGTCACGCAGGCGGCCGGCATCGCCGCCGTCCGACGTGACCTCCACGCTCATCCCGAACTCTGCTTCGAAGAAGTCCGCACCGCCGACGTGGTGGCAGGCAAGCTCACCGAATGGGGCATTCCCATCCACCGCGGCCTGGGCACCACCGGCGTGGTGGGCATCGTCAAGAACGGCACCAGCAACCGCGCGGTCGGCCTGCGCGCCGACATGGACGCGCTGCCCGTCACAGAGCTCAACACCTTCGCCCACGCCAGCAAGCACCACGGCAAGATGCACGCCTGCGGCCACGACGGCCACACCGCGATGCTGCTCGCGGCAGCGCAGCACCTGGCGAAGCACCGCAACTTCGACGGCACCGTCTACCTGATCTTCCAGCCGGCCGAAGAAGGCGGCGGCGGCGCCCGCGAGATGATCAAGGAAGGGCTCTTCGAGAAATTCCCCATGGATGCCGTGTTCGGCATGCACAACTGGCCCGGCATGAAGGCCGGCCAGTTCGCCGTGAGCCCCGGCCCGGTGATGGCCTCGGGCAACAAGTTCTTCGTCAACGTGATCGGCAAGGGCGGTCACGCGGCGCTGCCGCAGACCGGCGTCGATCCGGTGCCGATCGCCTGCGAGATCGTGCAGGCCTTCCAGACCATCCTCACGCGCAAGATGAAACCGACCGATTCGGCCGTGATCTCGGTCACCACCATCCATGCGGGTGAAACCAACAACGTGATTCCCGACAACTGCGAGCTGTCGGGCACGGTGCGCACCTTCTCCATCGAGGTGCTCGACATGATCGAGGCGCGCATGAAGAAGATCTGCGACAACATCTGCGCGGCGCACGACGCGACCTGCGAGTTCCGCTTCGAGCGCTACTACCCGCCCACCATCAACACCGAGGCCGAGGCCGACTTCGCGCGCCGCGTGATGGGCGGTGTCGTCGGCGCCGAGAACGTGCTGAAGCAGGAGGCCGCCATGACCTCGGAAGACTTCGCCTTCATGCTGCAGGCCAAGCCCGGCGCCTACGCCTTCATCGGCAACGGCGACGGCGCGCACCGCGACGTGCACCACGGCGAAGGTCCGTGCACGCTGCACAACGCGAGCTACGACTTCAACGACGATCTGATCCCGCTGGGGGCCACCTGCTGGGTGCAGATCGCCGAGCAGTTCCTCAAGCCCGGCGGCGCCGCGGCCTGATCGCCCGACCACCCTGATCGCCTGATCCACCGAGAAAGGTCCTGCGCCACATGATCGGAATCGCCGAAGCCTTTTCGCCGCGCTACGCGCAGGCGCGCCAGAAATTCCTGCAGGGCTGCGTGAGCGCCGGCCTCACGGTCGAGCCGCATGCCCATCCGCTCAAGGGGCGCGAGGGCGAGGAGCTCTCGATGGACGTGGCGCTGGACGGCGCACCCGATGCGCAGAACCTGCTGGTCGTCAGCAGCGCATGCCACGGCGTCGAGGGCCATTGCGGCAGCGGCGTGCAGGTGTTCGCGCTGCACGACGCCGAATGGCGCGAGAAGGCGAAGGCGCAGGGCGTGGCGGTGCTGTACGTGCATGCGCTCAATCCGCACGGCTTCTCGTACGGCCGGCGCGTGACGCACGAGAACGTCGACCTCAACCGCAACTTCATCGACTTCTCGAAGCCGGTGCCGGTCAACGAGCCCTACGCGAAGCTGCACGAGCTGCTGTTGCCCGACACCTGGCCGCCCACGCCGGAGAACCAGGCGGCCATCGAGAAGTGGATAGGCAAGCACGGCACCACCGCCTACCAGGCGGCAGTGACCAGCGGGCAGTACCAGTTCGACGACGGCCTGTTCTACGGCGGCAAGGCGCCGACCTGGAGCAACAAGACCATCCGCGATGTGCTGCGCCGCCATGCCGGCCGCGCGAAGCGCATCGCGTGGATCGACCTGCACACGGGGCTGGGCCCGAACGGCCTGGGCGAACGCATCTTCGCCTGCCGCGACGACAAGGTCGCCTATGCGCGCGCCAACGCGTGGTGGGGCACGCCGGCCGCGCCAGTCACCTCGATCTACGACGGCTCCTCCACTTCGGCGCTGCTGCGCGGGTTGATGTGGGATTCGGTGTACGAGGAATGCCCGCAGGCCGAATACACGGGCATCGCGCTCGAATACGGCACGCTGCCGATCCTGGAAGTGACCGGCGCGCTGCGCGCCGACCACTGGCTGCACAAGCATCCGCAGGCGCCGGCCGAGCTGGCGGACGGCATCCGGGCGCGGATGCTGGAAGCCTTCTATACGGACACCGACGCCTGGCGCGGACAGATCGTCAGCCAGGCGCGCCAGGCCATGTTCCAGGCCGTCGACGGGCTGAGCTGACCCACCCCCAGGCTTCGCGCACTTCGTGTCGCTTCGCCAACCCCCTCAAGGGGGCAATACCTGCGGCCCGGCAAAGCCGGTTCCGCGGTATTCCACGAAAGAACCTCAGGTCCTGACGCGGCCGTCGCCCGTCAGCATCGAGAGCTCGACGAACTTCGAGCCCACGTGGTTCTTCGTCGAGAACGACACCTCGAAGCCGCCGAACTGCTGGCGGTCGATGCTTTCCAGCCCGGCGATGAGGCTCTCGCGCGTGGGCTTGCCCGGTGCCTTGCGCAGGCCCTCGGTCAGCACCTTCGCGGCCAGGTAGCCTTCCATGCTCGAGAAATTGGCGCTCGCGCCGCCGCCGGCCTTGCGCACCGCTTCGTTGAACTCGCGCGCCAGCGCGTTGGCCTGGTTGTAGGGCGAGGGCACCACCTGCGTCACCATCACGCCGGCCGCGTCCTTGCCCAGCTCGTCCGCCAGCGCCTGCGTGCCCACGAAGGACATGTTGAAGAAGGTGCCGCCGTAGACCGCCTTGCGTGCCTCGCGGATGAAGGCGGCGCAGGCCTTGTACGCGCCCACCTGCACCACCGCGTCGGGCCGCGCCGCCACGATGGTCTTCACCGCCTGCGCCACGTCGGCCGAATTGCGCTCCACGGTGGCCAGCGCGACCGGCTTGAGCTGCTGCTCGGCGAGCGCCAGCGTCACGCCGTCGAGCCCGGCCTTGCCGTAGGCGTCGTTCTGGTAGAAGACCGCGATCTTCTTCAGGCCCAGGTGGGTGAGCTGCTTCACCATCAGCGCCGTCTCGTCGTTGTACGAGGCGCGCAGGTGGAACACGTTCTTCTGGAAGGGCTCGCGCAGCGACATCGCGCCGGTGAAGGGGGCCACGAAAGGCACCTTGTCCTTCGCGGCCAGCGGCAGGGCGGCCAGGCTGGTCGGGGTGCCGACATAGCCGAACAGGGCGAAGGCGTCTTCGTCGATCAGCTTCTGCGTGTTGGCCGCGCAGCGGTCGGGCTCATAGCCGTCGTCCAGGTTCTTGATGACCACGTTGCGGCGGCCCGGCTGGGCGTTGTACTGGTCCAGGAACAGCTTGGCGCCCTGGTGGAACTGGATGCCCAGCTGCGCTGCCGGGCCGGTGAACGGCGCCGACTGGCCGAGCACCAGCGGCGTGTCGCCCTGCGCCCGGGCGATGCCGAAGCCGCCCAGCGTGGCGGCCGCGCCGGCGGCCAGGGAAAAATGACGTCGATTCAACATGATGAAAACCCACTCCCGCGCTCTGATTCGCGCACAAATTAGACTTGCCCGATGGCCCACGCACCGGATACCTCGCTCGAAGAAGCGCCCGCTCAGCCCGCAACGACCACCGTGCTGGGCGCCTGCCCGCACGACTGTCCGGACACCTGCGCGCTGGTCACCACCGTCAGGGACGGCGTTGCCGTGAAGCTGCAGGGCAACCCCGCCCATTCGCACACGGGCGGGGTGCTGTGCACCAAGGTGTCGCGCTACATCGAACGCAACGACCATGCCGAACGGCTGGTGCAGCCCCTGAAGCGCGTCGGCCCCAAGGGAAGCGGCCAGTTCGAGCCGGTGAGCTGGGATGCCGCGCTGGACGACATCGCCGCTAATCTTCGAGTATTACAGGGAAAACCCGAAGCTATTGTCCCCTACAGCTATGCGGGCACCATGGGCCTGGTGCAGGGCGAGTCCATGGACAGGCGCTTTTTCCACAAGCTGGGCGCCACCCTGCTGGACCGCACGATCTGCTCGATGGCCGGCGGCGAGGCCATGCTCTACACGCTGGGCGGCAAGGTCGGCATGCGCATCGAGTTCTTCGCCGAGGCGAAGCTGATCCTGATCTGGGGCAGCAACTCCATCGCCAGCAACCTGCATTTCTGGCGCCACGCCCAGGCCGCCAAGCGCGCCGGCGCGCGGCTGGTGTGCATCGACCCGCGCCGCACCGAAACCGCCGACAAGTGCGACGAGCACATCGCGCTGCTGCCCGGCACCGACGCCGCGCTGGCGCTGGCCCTGATGCACGAGCTGATCGTGAACGACTGGCTCGACCACGCCTACATCGCCAGCCACACGCTGGGCTGGGAGCAGCTGCGCGAGCGCGCGCTGCAATGGCCGCCGTCGCGCGCGGCCCAGGTCTGCGGCATTCCCGAAGAGCAGATCGTCTCGCTCGCGAAGGCCTACGGCACCACGAAGCCGGCCGCCATCCGCCTGAACTACGGCATGCAGCGCGTGCGCGGCGGCGGCAACGCGGCCCGCGCCGTGGCCTGCCTGCCGGCGCTGGTGGGCGCCTGGCGCGACCGCGCGGGCGGCCTGCTGCTGAGCAGTTCGGGCCATTACCCGGTGGACCGCGCCGCGCTGCAGCGCCCCGACCTGCTGGCCGGGCGCAAGCCGCGCACCATCAACATGAGCACCATCGGCGACGCGCTGCTGGACACCGCCAACCCGGTGAAGGCCATCGTGGTCTACAACAGCAACCCGGTGGCGGTGGCGCCCGAGTCGGCCAAGGTGGCGGCGGGCTTCGCGCGCGAAGACCTCTTCACGGTGGTGCTGGAGCAGTTCCGCACCGACACCGCCGACTACGCCGACTACCTGCTGCCCGCCACCACGCAGCTGGAGCACTGGGACATCCACTGCAGCTACGGCCACACCGACGTGCTGCTGAACCGCCCGGCTGTGGCGCCGCGCGGCGAGGCTCGCAGCAACGCCTGGGTGTTCCGCGAACTGGCGAAGCGCATGGGCTTCGACGAGCCCTGCTTCTCCGATTCCGACGAGACGCTGTGCCGCACTGCTTTCGCCGAGCGCAACATCGATTTCTCCGAGCTGTTGGCCCAGGGCTTCAGCAGCCTGAAGCTGCCCGAGGCTCCGTTCGCCGAGGGCCAGTTCCCTACGCCTTCGGGCCGCTGCGAATTCTTCAGCGGGCGCCTCGAAGCCATGGGCATGGACGGCCTGCCCGACCACGTGCCCAACTGGGAGCCGGCAGGCAGCTCGACCGAGTTCCCTCTGGCCATGATCTCGCCGCCGGCGCGCAATTTCCTCAACTCGACCTTCGTCAACGTGACGAGCCTGCGCGCCATCGAGGTCGAGCCGCTGCTCGAGATCCACGAGGCCGACGCCGCGGCGCGCGGCATCGAGGACGGGGCGACGGTGCGCGTGTTCAACAAGCGCGGCGAGCACCGCTGCCGCGCCGAGGTCTCGCGCCGCGCACGACAGGGCGTGGTGCACGGCATGGGCATCTGGTGGCGCAAGCTCGGCATGGACGGCACCAACGTCAACGAGCTCACCAGCCAGCGCCTGACCGATATCGGCCGCGGGCCGACCTTCTACGACTGCCTGGTCGAAGTCGAGAAGGTGTGAGGCCTCTTCGCGTTCTTCCGGCGCTCGCGCTCGCCGGTTCGCTGCTCATGCTCACCGGCTGCGCCGACCTCGGCTACTACTGGCAGTCCGCCAGCGGCCACATCGGCATCATGCGGGCCGCCAAGCCGGTGCCCGAGTGGCTGGCAGACCCGTCGGTGTCGGCCGCGCTGAAGACCAAGCTCGAACTCACGCAGCGCATCCGCCGCTTCGCGTCGGTCGAGCTCGGCCTGCCCGACAACGCCAGCTACAAGTCGTACGCCGACCTTCACCGCCCCGCGGCCGTGTGGAACGTGGTGGCGGCGCCGCCGTATTCGCTCACGCTCAAGAGCTGGTGCTTCCCGGTGGCGGGCTGCGTGGGCTATCGCGGCTACTACAGCGAGGAAGCGGCCAAGGCCGAAGCCGAGGAGCAGAAGAAGCAGGACCTGGAAGTGGCCGTGTACCCGGTGCCCGCGTACTCCACGCTGGGCTGGATGAACTGGGCCGGCGGCGATCCGCTGCTGTCCACCTTCATCGGCTATCCCGAGGGCGAGCTGGCGCGCATCGTGTTCCACGAGCTGGCGCACCAGGTGCTCTACGTGGCCGGCGACACGGTGTTCAACGAGTCGTACGCCACCGCGGTCGAGCGCATCGGCGGCGCGATGTGGCTGCAGCGCGAGGCCGGCGACGCGGCGCGGCGCGAGTACGCGCAGTTCGATGCGCAGCGCCAGGATTTCCGCGCGCTCGCGCTCAACACCCGCCGCGCGCTCACGCAGGTCTACGAGTCGCCCGAGGCCAAGGCCAAGGACTGGGCCAAGGTGGACGTCATGAAGCAGGCCGCCATGGCCGACTTCCGTGAACGCTACGCGAAGCTGAAGGAGGGCTGGAGCGGCCTGCGCCAGAACGCCTACGACGCCTGGGTGGCGCGCGCCAACAACGCGGCCTTCGGTGCGCAGGGTGCCTACGACGACCTCGTGCCCAGCTTCGAGAAACTTTTCGAGCGCGAAGGCCGCGACTGGCCGCGCTTCTATGCCGAGGTGCGGCGCATCGCCGCGCTTTCCACCACAGAGGAACGCCGCGTCGCCCTGCAGGCAGCGACGGGTATCCTTCAGACCCAGACCAGCCCTGAACACGACAAGACCGGAGATCGCGGTGCCTGACATCCACATCGAACGCAACCACACACTGGGCATCGCACGCGCGCGTGTCGTCGCACGCAAGTGGATCCAGCAGGCCGAGCAGGAGTTCGGCCTCGAATGCGTCTACACGCAGGGCGAGGGCTGCGACACCGCCACCTTCACGCGCGCCGGCATCGACGGCACCGTCGAAGTCACCGACACCACCTTCAAGCTCGACGCGACGCTGGGCTTCCTGTTCAGCAGCTTCAGCGAAATGATCGAGCAGAAGATCACGCGCAACCTCGACGCGATGCTCGAGTCGTCTCCCCGGGGCGGCACCCGCCTCGCCTGAGCGCCCCCGGTTTCAGACGACGGTGTAGCCGCCGTCCACCGGCAGCGCCGCGCCGCTGATCATCGACGCGCCGTCGCCCAGCAGGAAGAGGATCGGCGCCACCACTTCCTCCACCTGCGCGAAGCGGCCCAGCGGAATGTTCCTGAGGGCCGCGGCGCTCTTTTCCGGATCGGCCCAGGCCTGCTGTGCCATCGGCGTGAGCGTGACGGTCGGGTTCACGCTGTTCACCCGGATGCCGTGCGGGCCGAACTCCAGGCACAGCGAGCGCGTGACGGCGTCCATCGCGGCCTTCGAGGCGCAGTAGCAAAGATGGGCGTCGAGCGCGACCAGCGAAGCCTGGCTCGACACGTTGACGATGCTGCCGCGCACGCCGGCCGTGATCATCGCCTTGCCACAGCGCGAAGCCACCAGTGCCGCCGCGCGCGCGTTGACGGCCATCACCGCGTCGAAACTGTCGGCCTGCAGTTCGATGGCGGATTCGAGCAGCGCGATGCCGGCGCAATTCACCACGAGATCGAAGGCGGGCAGGGCAGCCAGCGCACGTTCCAGCGCCGGTGCATCGGCCACGTCGAGCAACAGGGGCGTGCAGCCGGCTTCGGTATGCAGCGCAGCCAGCGCCGCGGCATTGCGCCCGATGGCCGTGACCTGCGCGCCCGCCTGTGCGAGCCGTGCCGCCACCGCGCGGCCGATGCCGCTGCTCGCGCCGGTCACGAGGGCATGGCGTCCGGAGAAGTCGAAGGAGGTCGTCATTTCAGCCGCTGCATCGCATCGCGCAGCGCGGGGTAAAGCGATTTGTAGATTTCGAAGCGTTCGCGATACACGGCCTGCGCGGGCGGCTCGGGCCGCGCCCGCTCCACCAGCGTGACCCAGCCGCGCTCGGCGGTGGCCGCGTCGACCAGCCCGGCGCCGAGCGCCGCGAGCATCGCCGCGCCCAGTGCCGCTTCCACTTCCTGCTCGATGGTGAATACCGGATAGCCCGTGATGTCCGCCACGATCTGCATCCAGAGATCGGAATGCGCCGCGCCGCCGACCACGATCAGGCGCTCGTCCAGCGGCTGGCCGCTTCGGCGCCCGGCCTCGATGTTGTGCTGCAGCGCGAAGCTCACGCCTTCGAGCACCGCGCGGTAGAGGTGTGCGCGGCTGTGCGCGAGCGAAAGCCCGATGAATGCGCCCTTGGCCTGCGCGTCCCAGATCGGGCTGCGCTCGCCCATGAGGTAGGGCAGGAACACCAGGCCCTCGGCACCGGGCGGCACGTCGACCGCCTTGCGCTCGATGAGCGCGTGCGCGTCCTCGCCGGTGCGCGCGGCCTCCGCGATCTCGGCCTGGCAGAAGGCCTCGCGGAACCAGGTGACCGCGGCGCCCGCGGTGATAGCGCCGCCGAACACATAGCTGCGGTCCGCGCCGCGGTACACGTGCGGCATGGTGATGAGCTTGTGCCGCGCATCGACCGTGGGGCTCACGAAGCCCCAGCACATGCTGGTGCCGATCATCGCCACGTGGTCGCCGCTGCCGGTGACGCCCGCGCAGAAGGTGGCGACCGCCGCGTCGACCCCGCCCGCCATCAGCGGCATGCCCTCGGCAAGGCCGAGCTTCGCCGCCCACTCGGCGCCCAGAGCGCCGACCACGTCGCTCGACTCCACCAGGCGCGGCGGCATCATGCGCGACGGAATGCCGAGCATGCCCATCGCTTCTTCCGACCACTGCCGGCGCGCCGCGTCGTACACGCCGCCGATGTTGCCGGCCGAGCTGTGATCGACCGCCAGTTCGCCGGTGAGCCGCCAGTTGACGTAGCTGTTGGGCGGCAGGAAGTGGCGCGTCTTCGCCCATACCTCGGGCAGGTGCTCGCGCACCCACAGGATCTTGGTGAAGCCGTAGTAGCTGTCCACGCCGTTGCCGGTGATGGCCTGCAGCCGCGCCACGTCGACCTTCGCGTTCACCGCGTCGACCTCGGCGGTGGCGCGGCGGTCCATCCAGATCAGGCAGGGGTGCAGCGGGCGCATCTCATCATCGACCGGAATGCCCGCGCCGCCGTAGAGGCTGCTCACGCACATCGCGGCGATGTCGGAGGGTGCGACGCCGCTGCCGGCCACGCAGGCACGCACGCTCTCGCATACCGCGTCGAACCACACCTCGCAGTCCTGCTGCGCCCACAACGGCTTCGGCGTCTCGGGCTGGTAGGCCACGCTGTGCTGCGAATGCACCTTGCCGTCGATTCCGACGAGCAGGCACTTGGTGCTCTGCGTGCCGATGTCGACGCCGATCACGTATTTCATGGTGTCCTCTGGCTGGTTGTCTCTCAGGATCGGGGCTGCGGCTTCAGCAGCACCTTGATGGAATCCAGCGAGTTTGCCAGCGCGAAGGCGCGCTCCCATTCGGTCAGCGGAAAGTCGTGCGTGACGATGCCCTTCGAGGTGACGAGGCCGCGCGCCAGCAGGTCGATGGCAACGGGGTAGCAGTACGGCCCCAGGTGCGCGCCGCGCACGTCGAGCTCCTTGCGGTCGCCGATGATCGACCAGTCCGCGCTGGTCTCGGAGCCGAACACGCTGAACTCCACGAAGCGGCCGAGCTTGCGGATCATCTCCAGGCCCTGCGTCACGCCCGCGGGCACGCCGGTGGTCTCGATGTACACGTCGCAGCCGTAGCCTCCGGTCAGGCCCTTGACGATGGCGTCGGCGTTCTCGGCCTTCGGGTTGATGACGACGTCGGCGCCGTACTGCTTCGCGAGCGCGAGGCGCTCGGGCACGAGGTCGATCACGATCAGCTTCTTCGGCGTCTTCAGCGCGGCCACCTGCACCATCATCAGCCCCAGCGGCCCGGCACCGGCGATCACCACCACGTCGTCGAGCTGGATCTCGCCGCGGTTCACCGTGTGGATCGCGCACGAGAGCGGCTCGATGATGGCCGCGTCTTCCAGCGGGATGCCGTCGGGAATCTTGTGCACGCGCGAGGTCGGCGGCAGCCGCATGTAGTCGGCCATGCCGCCGTCGGCCACGATGCGCTGGAAGCCGAAGATGTTGTGCACCTCGCACATCCAGTACTTGCCCGAGGTGCAGAAGCGGCACTTGCCGCAGGGCACGATCTGCTCGGCGATTACGCGGTCGCCTTTCTCCACGCCGAAGTGCTCGGCCGCGCCGTCGCCCAGCGCCTCGACGTAGCCGAAGAACTCATGGCCCGGGATCACCGGCGCCTTCACCCACGAGGGCTGTCCGTCGCCGCCCCAGAACATCTTCGCGCCCGAGTGGCATTTGCAGTCGGAGGCGCAGATGCCGCAGGCGGCGATGGAGATCAGCAGCTCGTTGGCGCCGATGACCGGCATGTCGACGGTCTCGAGCCGGTAGTCCTTGGGGCCGTGGCAGACGACGGCCTGCATGGAGGCGAGTTGCGAGATGGCACCCGAGGTGCCGGGCTGGAGCTTTTGATAGGACATGGGTTCCTTGTGTTCAGAGAGGTTGTTTCGGGTTTTTCTCCCTCCCCCGTTGGGGGAGGGCAGGGGTGGGGGCAAGCGGCGTGACCATTGGGCACGCCCTGCCTGCCCCCATCCCAGCCTTCCCCCAGCGGGGGAAGGAGCAAGGCGGGAAAGGGCTCAGCGTTTTGCCTCGCGGCTGATGAAGATGGCGAGCAGCACGATGCCGCCCTTGATGATCAGTTGCAGGTACGGCGACACGCCGATCATGTTCAGGCCGTTGTTCAGCACGCCCAGCAGCAGCGCGCCGACCAGCGTGCCCACGATGGCACCGCGTCCGCCCGCGATGGAGGTGCCGCCCATCACCACCGCGGCGATGGCATCGAGCTCGAAGCCCACGCCCACGCCGGGCTGCCCGCTGGTCACGCGCGAGGCCTGCACGATGCCGGCCACCGCTGCGGTGAAGCCGCTGAGCGCGTACACCAGCAGCTTGTAGCGCGACACCCGCACGCCCGACAGCCGCGTGGCTTCCTCGTTGCCGCCGATGGCGTACACGTAGCGGCCGAAGGGCGCCATGTTCAGCAGCACGTAGGCCGCGAGATAGGTCGCCAGCATGATGAGGATCGGCACCTTGATGCCGGCCAGCACGCCGCCGCCGAGGAAGGCGAACGAGTCGGGCAGCCCGTCGATGGGGTAGCCGCCCGTGTAGATCAGCGCGATGCCGCGCGCGATGCCCATGGTGGCCAGCGTCACGATGATGGGCGGCATGCGCAGGTAGGCCACGCAGTAGCCGTTGAACAGGCCGATCACCACGCCCACGCCCAGGCCCAGCGGCACGGCGAGCATCGGCGGCAGCCCGAACTGCACCATCAGCCCCGAGGCCAGCGTGCCCGAGAGCGCCACCACCGCGCCCACCGAAAGATCGATGCCGCCGGTGAGGATCGCGGCCGTCATGCCCACCGCGATGATCGCGTTGATCGACGACTGCAGCGCGATGTTCTGCAGGTTGCTCCACGAGAGGAAGTTGTCGGTCGCCACGATCATGAAGACCGATATCGCGACCAGGCCCACCAGCGGAAGAAAGGCCGTCGAGCGGCGCAGCCGGGTGAAGAGCCCGCCGGCGGGAACCGGCGGCACGGGATGGGTGGCGGTGGCGTTCATTGCAGGCCCCCTTTGGTTGCGTGGCGCATGATGTCGCCGGAGTTGATGGAGTCGCCCTCGAGCGTGGCCACGATGGAGCCGCCCGAGAACACCGCGACGCGGTCGCACATGCCGACGATCTCGGGCAGCTCGCTGGAGATCATCACGATCGACTTGCCCTGCCGCGTGAGCTCGCGCATGAGCCCGTAGATCTCTGCCTTGGCGCCCACGTCGATGCCGCGCGTGGGCTCGTCGAAGATCAGCACGTCGCAGTCGTGGCCGAGCCAGCGCGCGATCACCACCTTCTGCTGGTTGCCGCCCGACAGCGTGGCCACGCGGGTTTCGATGCCGGGCGCCTTCACGCCGACGCGGCGCGAGAGCTCGGCGGCCGAGCGCTCTTCCGATGCCCTGCTGACCAGTCCCGCGCTGCGGTGCCTGCCGAGGTTGTTCAGCGAGATGTTGAAGCGGATCGTGAAGTCGGTGATGAGCCCTTCCACCTTGCGGCTCTCGGGCAGCAGGCCGATGCCGTGTTCCAGCGCCTGCGTCGGGTCGTCCAGCTGCACGGGCACGCCGTTGCGCAGCACCGTCTTGCGATGGGCGCGGTCGGCGCCCATCATGCCCAGTGCCAGCTCGGTGCGGCCCGAGCCGACCAGCCCCGCGAAGCCGAGGATCTCTCCCTCGTGCAGCTCGAAGGCATTGATCGGCCCGCCCTTGGCGAGCTGGATGTGCGGCACTTCGAGCACCTTGCGCCCACGCGGCGCGGGCTGCGGCTTCGGCGGAAAGCTGTGCTCGATGCGCCGGCCCACCATCATCTCGACCAGCGCGTCCACGTTCGTCTCGCCCACTTCGGCGTGCCCCGCGTTGGCGCCGTCGCGCAGCACGCTGATGCGGTCGCACACCTCGAAGATCTCGTCGAGGTGGTGCGAGATGAAGATCATCGCCACGCCCCTGGCGCGCAGCTCCCGCATGATGTTGAAGAGATGGCCGGCCTCGTTCGGCGTGAGCGTGGCGGTGGGCTCGTCGAGCACCAGCAGGCGCGCCTTCAGCGAGAGCGCCTTGCCGATCTCCACGAACTGCTGCTGCGCCACCGAGAGGCGGCAGATGGGCGCGTCGAGGTCGATGTGCACGCCCAGCTCGTCGAAGAGCTCGCGCGCCGAGCGCTTCATCGCCGCCCTGTCCATCAGCCCGAAGCGGTTCTTCAGGTAGCGGCCGAGGAAGATGTTCTCCACCGCGTTCAGGTGCGGGATGAGGCTGAACTCCTGGAAGATGATGCCGATGCCCGCGGCGATCGCGTCGTTGTAGCCCGCGAACCTGCGCTCGCTGCCCTCGATGAGGATGCGCCCCTCGTCGGCCTGGTGGATGCCGCCGAGGATCTTCATCAGCGTCGACTTGCCCGCGCCGTTCTCGCCGAGCAGCGCGTGCACCTCGCCCTTGCGGATCGAGAGGTCGATGCCCGAGAGCGCCTTCACGCCGGGAAAGCTCTTCGAGACGCCTTCGAGCCGAAGCATTTCGGCGGTGTCTTCCATGGCCTTGAACTCGTCGATGCGAGGGTTACCAGCTGAAGGTCTTCGCGCCCTCGGCGTCGATCAGCTTCACGTCGACAGGTACCGCGGCCGGCACGTTGGCGCCCCACTTCTTCGCCAGCGCGATGCCGATGGCCAGGCGGATCTGGTCGCGCGGGTACTGCGCCGTGGTCGCGATGAACTTCGAGCCCGGCTTCTGCATCGCCTTGATGGCCTCGGGCGCGCCGTCGACGCTGGCGAGCTTCACGTCCTTGCCGCTGGCCTCGATGGCCGCGAGCGCGCCCATGGAGCCGCCGTCGTTCACGCTGAAGATGCCTTTCAGGTCCTTGTTGGCCTGCAGGATGTTCTCGGTCACGGTGAGCGCGGTGGCGCGCTCCTGCTTGCCGTTCTGCGTGCTCACCACCTTGATGCCGGGGTACTTGGCGAGCGCCTCGCGGCAGCCCTTCACGCGCTCGAGGATCGGCACCACCGGGATGCCGTCGAGGATGGCCACGTCGCCCTTCTCGCCGATGTTCTTCGCGAGGTAGTCGCAGGCCAGGCGGCCGGCGTCGGTGTTCTTCGAGCCCACGAAGGAGTCGACCGGACCCTGCGCGTTGGCGTCCACCGCCACCACCACCAGGTTCGCCTTCTTGGCCGAGCGCACGGCCGACTGCACGCCGGTGGAGTCGGTCGGGTTCAGCAGCAGGATGTCGACCTTCTTCTGGATCATGTCCTCCACGTCGCCGATCTGCTTGGCCACGTCGTGGCGCGCGTCGGTGGTGACCACGGTCGCGCCGATGCTGGCGGCGGCTTCCTCCAGCGCCTGCTTCATGGTCACGAAATAGGGGTTGTTGAGCTCCTGGAAGGTCATGCCGATGCGCAGCGGCTGCTTCGCCGCCTGGGCCTGCGCGGCCGAAGTGCCGCAGACCAGCGCGGCGATGCATGCGGTGAGGGCGGTGGCTTTGAGAAGGTTCGTCATGGTGGCTGTCTCCTTGAGGTTGTCTTGCTGTCCGTGGAAGAAACGCTGGCAAAGGGCCGCCCCGCGCGGCGCCTCGATGCGCCGCGCCGGAAACGACGCGGGGGAACGGTGGTGGCGCCGTGCGCTACGGCGGGCTGGCTGCGCGCGAGGCGGCTGCCTGCATGCGGTGGAACTGGCGGAACTTGGTGGGCGGCATGCGCTTGTGCAGCAGGAACTGCCGGTTGAAGTTCGACACGTTGTTGAAGCCCACGTCCATGCAGACGTCGAGCACGGGCTTCTCGCTGTTGGTGAGCAGCTCGCAGGCGCGGCTGATGCGCAGCCGGTTCACATAGCGCACGAAGGACTGGCCCGTGTGCTTGCGGAACGAGCGCGAGAAGGCACTGGGGCTCTGGCCCACCAGCTCGGCCAGCATCGGCTCGCGCAGGTCGTCGCCCAGGTTGGCGGCGATGTGCGCCAGCACGTTGTTGATCGCGTGCGACATGAAGGCCTTGGGGTCGGGCTTGAAGGCGGGGCTGGCGAGGCGCTGGCGGTCCCGGCCATCGGCCAGCAGCTCGAGCAGCGACAGCAGCAGCACCACGCGCCGAAGGCCGCGCGCCTCCAGCAGCGATTCCATGATCGGCTTGGCCGCCGCGGCGGTCTCGGCCGAGAACAGCAGACCCGAGCCCGATTCGGCCAGCAGCGGTGCGATGCGCTCGAACTCGGGGAAGGTCGCGGCCATGCCCTGCGCCAGCGAGGCCGGGAACTGGATCACGATGCCGCGCCGTTCAACGCTCTGGCCGGCGGGCACGTCGCTGATCCAGTTGTGGGGCAGGTCGGGGCCCATCAGCACCAGGTTGCCGGGCTCGAAGTGGCCGACGTGGTCGCCCACGAAATACACGCCCTGGGTCTCGACGATGAGCTGGATCTCGTACTCGGGATGGAAGTGCCAGCGCACCGTGCGGTACGGGTATCCGTGCGCCCAGCAGGTGAACGATTCGTCACCGCGGACTTCGACGATTTCCAGGTCGGGTTGCATGGGGCGGACTGTACGAACCGCTCCCGACGCCAACAACCAGAGATAGCGCCGGGAATCGATACTTTCTTGACCTTGCGTAAGGCCCCGGAGACCGACGCCGGAGGCCGCATTGCGCCGCAGCAAGACCCTTTCTCCCCGAGGAAGGAGCAGGGCGCTGGCTCCGATTGCTGCACTGCGGCGAACCCGAGGTCGGCGGAGTCAAGAATTCATAGGTGTTTTCCCTTCCCGGCCCGGCGGGGCGGCACACTCGGGCGCCATGACGACGACCACAAGCACAACCTCATCCTCCTCGGCGGGCCCGCTGGCCGGCCTCAAGGTCATCGAGCTGGGACAGCTCATCGCCGGGCCCTTCGCCGCGCGCACGCTGGGCGATTTCGGCGCGGACGTCATCAAGATCGAGCCGCCCGGCGCAGGCGATCCGCTGCGCACCTGGCGGCTGCTGAAGGACGGCACCTCGGTCTGGTGGCAGGTCCAGTCGCGCAACAAGCGCTCGCTGGCGCTGGACCTGCGCGAGGCCGAGGCGCAGGCCGTGGTGCGCAAGCTCGCGGCGGAGGCCGACGTGCTGGTCGAGAACTTCCGCCCCGGTGCGATGGAAGGCTGGGGCCTGGGCCCCGACGAGCTGCTGGCCGCCAACCCCGCGCTCGTGATGCTGCGCATCAGCGGCTACGGCCAGACGGGGCCGTATCGCGACCGCCCCGGCTTCGGCGTGGTGGCCGAGGCCATGGGCGGGCTGCGCCATCTCACGGGCGAACCGGGCCGCGTGCCGGTGCGCGTTGGCGTCTCGATAGGCGACACGCTGGCCTCGCTGCACGGGGTGATCGGCGTGCTGATGGCGATGCAGCATCGGCATGCGACGGTGAGCGCGGAATATCCGAAGGGGCGCGGACAGGTGGTCGACGTGGCGCTCTACGAGGCGGTCTTCAACTGCATGGAAAGCCTGCTGCCCGAGTACGGCGCCTTCGGCGCGGTGCGCGAGGCGGCCGGCAGCGCGCTGCCCGGCATCGCGCCGACGAACGCCTACCGCTGTGCCGACGGCGGCTACGCCATCGTCGCGGGCAACGGCGACAGCATCTTCCGCAGGCTCATGGAATGCATCGGCCGACCCGACCTGGCGGCCGACCCGGCGCTGGCCGGCAACACGGGCCGCGTCGCGCAGGTGGAAATGCTGGACGCCGCCATCGGCGACTGGGCCGCGCAGCGCACCGTGGGCGAGGTGCTGGCGGCGCTCGATGCGGCGCACGTGCCGGCCGGGCGCATCTACACCATCGCCGATATCGCGGCCGACCCGCACTATGCCGCGCGCGGCATGCTGCAGCAGGTGCGCATGGCCGACGGCAGCGATCTCGCGGTGCCCGGCTTCGTGCCCAAGCTGTCGCTCACGCCGGCCAGCCACCGGCACGACGCGCCCGCGCTCGGCGAGAACACCGACGCGGTGCTGAAGGAAATCGGACTGAGCGAAGAGCAGATCGCGGCGCTGCGCGAGCGCGGGATCGTGGGCTAGCTCCGCGAGGGGCAATCACCGGGGCGAAACGGCCCTCGTGCGATAAACCGGCAACAAGGAGAGAGAGTCCATGGCTGCAGCAGCGAACGAGCGACGCGAGGCACCGAGGCGCATCCACCACCAGCCCGTGAAGAGCGAGCTGTCGAAGTCGGACGAGCAGAAGCTGGAGCGCCTGCTGCAGGTGCTGCGCCTGCGCCGCATGGCGGTGGAGCCCAAGTTTTCCGACGACGTCATCGTCTGGCCCCCGCGCAGCGCGGTGGCCGGCGGCGCGGAGCTGGCGACGCTGAGCGCGATCAACCTGGGCAATTCGGCGGACGCGATCGGGCAACGGGTGGAGGGCCGCGGCATTCCCCGGATGAAGCTCCTCAAGCAGGTCGAGGGCGTGTCGGTGATGAGCGCCAACTCGGCCGCGCTGCTGGCGATGCGGCGCAACACGCCAGGGCTGCGCATCGCGCCAGCCGCGTGGGCGTATCTCCAGTACATCCGGCCGCTGGGCGACGAGCTGGAAGCCAGCGCGATCCAGGTCGCGGCGGGAACCAAGGTCAAGCGCTTCGAGCTGCGCCTTGCCGATCCGCAGGGCAAGCCCGTGGCGGGCGTGAGGGTCAAGGCGCTCGTGGACTGGGACGGTGCCCACGTGCCGGCGGTGACCGACAAGGAGGGCATCGCGAGCATCGGGATTCCCGTGCTCTATCCGCGCGTCGAAATGATCCTGGTCGAGCCGGAGCACACGCACTGGTCCGTCTTCCTCAAGGGCTTCGACCGGACGGCTGCGCCGAAGCGGCTGGACGTGCGGGCGCTGCCGCTGGCACCAGATTCCTTTCGGCTGCTGGCGCACTACGCGCCCTACGACCCCCAGGCGGGAGCGGGCGTGACGGTGGGCGTGATCGACAGCGGCGTCGGGCCGCATCCGGACATCGCCGTGGCCGGCGGCGGCTGCTTCGTCACGGGCGAGAACCCGGCCGACTTCCTGGACAACGGCATCGGGCACGGCACGCACGTGGCCGGCATCATCGCGGGCCGGATGGCGCAGGGCACCGGCATCCACGGCCTCGCGCCGGCCTGCAGGCTCATGGCCTACCGCGTCTGCCCGAAGAGCGGCGAGCGCGGGCGCGCGAAATCGACCGACATCGCCAGCGCGCTCGACCGCGCCATCGCCGACGGCTGCCACATCGTCAACATCAGCATGGGCAGCCTGGAGCCGATGCCGGAGATGCCCGACATCCTCGAGAAGGCGCGCAATGCCGGCGTGGTGGTGTTCGCGGCCACCGGCAACGACGGCCAGCCGCTGCTGCGTTTTCCCGCCCGCTACAGCCACACCCTGGCCGTGGGCGCGCTGGGGCGCGACGGGACGTTTCCGGCGGATTGCCCCGAGAGCTTCCAGGAAAGCGAGATCCGCCGGAAGAAGGAGTTCGTCGCCGAGTTCTCGAACCATGGGCTCTCCACCGATTTCATCGGCCCCGGCGTGGCGGTGCTGTCGACCTTTCCGGGCGGCAGGTACGCGATGATGTCCGGCACCTCGATGGCCACGCCGTACTCCTCGGGCATGGCGGCCCGTCTGTTGTCAGGGAATCCGAAGCTGCTTACCATGCAAAACGGTCCTGAAAAGGCCGACGCCATCGTCAGGATGCTGTCGCAGACGGCGCAAAGGGTGGGTTGGCCGGCCGAGTACGAAGGATTTGGAGTTCTGAAGTGACCAGCGTCGTGTTGACCTACACAGGCAGCCCCGGCAAGAAGTTGTCGGCGAAGGCGCGGCTGCGCCGCCGCGTGCCGGGTGTCGTCCTGACGGCCAAGACCAGCACCCTGCTGGAAGCCCAGGTCGACGAGGAGCAGCTGGCCGCGCTCGAGCAGAACCCCGAGTGGGCGGTGTCCCAGCCCACCTTCGCGGAAATCCGCAAGCCTGCCTTCAACCTGAAGAACGCGCGCGCCAAGCTGGCGAAGTGATCGCGCAGCACGCATCCACCGGGGCCGAAGACGGCCCCGGCGTCTTTCTGGAGGGAGCTTTTCCATGTCCGACGATGCAGACATCCAGGTCGTGAGCGACTCGTGGGCCGGCATCCAGCGCGTCGCCGCGACGCCGAAGCCGCCGGAGTTCTTCGAGGGCCGCCAGGGCTATTCGGCCGGTTTCCTGGGGCGGGACGCGCACGTGGCGCTGCCTTCCATCGGCGAGCCCATCTCCATGGACGACATCGCGAGGCTGGAGGACTGCAGCTTCGAGCTCAGGTACCAGCACTTCAGCACCGTGCAGTGCATGTCCCGGCGCATGCCGCTCTATTCGGCCTGCAACATCGACGGCTCGAAGTCGAAGAACGTCCCGCGCCACGACACCTGGAGCTACGACGGCCGCATCGCCAAGGAGCACCAGATGCTGCGCGAGGCCTACGGCCCCGGGCAGGAAGGAAAGTTCTCCCGCGGCCACATGACGCGCAGGCAGGACCCGAACTGGGGCCCGCTGGCGACGGCCCGCAAGGCCAACATCGACACCTTCTTCGCCACCAACGCCTGCCCGCAATGGCAGCCGTTCAACGAGGGGCTGTGGGGCGACCTGGAAGACTACGTGCTCGGCAACGCGCAGGGCGACGACAAGCGCATCAGCGTCTTCACCGGCCCGATCCTGCGGCCGGACGACCCCGAGAGATTCGGCATCCGGATACCGCGCGATTTCTGGAAAGTGGTCGCCTTCGTCAGCGAAGCGACCGGCGAACTCGCCGCCATCGCCTACCTGATGAGCCAGGGCAGGTACCTGGATTCAGGCGTGGCGCGCGACCTCGAGGACTTCGGCACCTCGCAGCGGCCGCTGGCGTTCATCGAGGCGGAAACGGGGCTCGGCTTCGAGAGCCTCGCGGGGCGCGACGTGCTCGACGGCGCGGACCTCGCGTTCGCCCAGCCCATCCGGCGCTTCACGGACACGAAGCTGCCGGCCTGAGCCGAGGGGCTGTCTGTCAGCCGCGCAGCGATTCGATCAGGTCGATGTACTTCTGCTTGGCCTCGTCGGCGCTCGCGCCCTTCTGGGCCGTCCACGCATCCCACTTGGCGCGCGCGACGATGTCGCTGAAGCTGGGCTTCTTGGCGGTGTTGTCGCCTTCGGTGGCCTGCTTGAACAGGGCGTAGATCTTCAGCAGCGTCGGGTTGTCGGGGCGCTCGGCGAGCAGCTTGGAGTTGGCCTGGGCGGCTTCGAACTGGGCGTTGAGATCGGACATGGCGTTCAGGGTGATGAAAAGCGGAAAGCACGCATCTTAAATCGCGCGGTACATGGCGGTACCAAGTCAGTCTCTCAACCCCGCCCGCGCCAGTTCCACGTCCAGCCGTTCCCGCGCATCCGCGGGCTTGAGTTCCGCCGCCTTCTCGTAGAGCCGCGTCGCCTCGCCCATGCGCGATTCGCCGTGCAGCATCAGCTGCGCGCGGGCGTATTCCATCATTCCGGCGGCCGAGTGGGGGTGCAGCTCGAGCCCGCGCTCGAACAGCTCGATCGAGGTCTCCGAGCGCACGCCGTAAGTCATGCGTCCGACCAGCGCGCCCACCTTGTCGATCACCTCGGCGTGGAAGGAGGCCAGGGCGAGGTGCGCGTCCGCGTGCCGCGGCTGCAGCTCGATCACGCGCTCCAGCGCGCCCTTGAGCTTGCTGCCCAGGCCCTGCGCCAGCGCGCGCGCCACGCTGATGCCCTGGCTGTACCGGCCCAGCGCATACGACTGCCAGTAGAGCGCCTGGCAGTTGTCCGGCTCGGCGGCTGCCTGCGCGCCGGCGCGCTCGATCACCTGGCGGAACATCGCGAGCCGTATCGATTCGCGCGGCTCGAGGTAGTTGGCGTAGATCGCCGTCGCCTGGTTGGCCAGCGCCATTCCTTCGGCGCCCTGCTGCAGCCCGATGGCGGCGGCGCGTTCGAACTCGCCGCTGTGGTACAGCGCCCAGCCTTCGGCGAGCGCCGAGCCCTCGGCCGGCAGCGGCAGCTCGTGGCCGGCATGCAGGCGCGGCCAGTGAGGCAGCACGCTGTGCGCGTCGTAGCGGGGAGAGTCGGCCCAGGGAAGGGGGGTCCAGTGTTCAGTGTCGGCATTGGCGTTGGGTGCACCGGCCGACATCAGCGAGAGCGGTTTGAAATCGTGGTGGGGCATGGTTCTAGACCGCCATATCGACAGGGGGAGCCGCGGCGCCGGCACTGCTGCTGTTGCCGGGGTCTTCGCCGTTGTAGGCATTGCCGAGCGCCAGCAGATGCCTTCTCTGTTCGCGCCCCAGGTAGGGCGCCAGCAGGTGCAGCGCATGGAGGCCGCCGCGCATCAGCGCGCCCTGCGCATGCTCGGGCTCCAGCGCCTCGCGCGGGTTGCGCACGTATTCGTAGCTGAGCCAGTAGGTCAGCACCACGACCATGCTCTGCGCGAGCGTGTCGACCTCGTGCACGTCGATCTCCAGGTGGCCCGCGCGGCTCAGCCCGGCGATCAGCTGGCGGATGGCGCGCGCCTTGTTCTTCAGCACGAGCTGGAACTGCGTCTCCAGCCGCCGGTTCTTGCTGAGCAGGTCGTTGAGGTCGCGGTACAGGAAGCGGTAGCGCCAGATCAGCTCGAACAGGCTGTGCATGAAGAACCACGCGTCCTCCACGTCGTGCACGCCCTCGCTGGCGTGCAGCAGTTCGTCGAGTTCGGCCTCGTAGGCCTCGTAGAGCTTGTTGATCAGCTCTTCCTTCGCCGGGTAGTGGTAGTACAGGTTGCCAGGGCTGATGTTGAGCTCGCTGGCCACGAGCGTGGTCGAGACGTTCGGTTCCCCGAAGCGGTTGAACAGATCCAATGCGGCTTCGAGGATGCGTTGCGCTGTTCGGCGTGGCGCCTTCTTTGCCATGCTGGTGCCCCCGGTTGTCTCGTGGTCTCTTGGGAGCACTCTAGCGTATGTGCACCGCACCATGAACGGTGCGGGACATGTTTTGCGGCGCTGGTTTCTTGTGCAGCGCCGCAATGCGGGCCGCTCAGCTGGCCTTGCTGCGGCGCAGGGTCTTCTTGGCCGCGGGGGCTGTCGTCTTGCGCGCCGCGGTCTTGCGGGGCGCTGCGGCCTGCTGCGACTTCTTCAGCTGGGCCTCGAGCGCCTCGACGCGCGCCTGCAGCGCGGCCATGTCGGCGGCGCTCGGCGCGCCGAGCTTCTCGAGCGCGCGCGCCACGCGTTCCTCGAAGATGTTCTCCAGCTTGCCCCACTGGCCGGCGGCCTTGGTGCCGAACTCGCTGGCGAAGCCGGCCATGCGCTGCTGGGCCTGGGCCAGGGTTTCCTCGGCGGCCTGCTGGGTCTTCTTCTGCATGCCCGCGCCGTCCTTGACCAGCGCCTCGAAGGCCTTGCTGCCTTCCTGCTGCATCTTGGCGAAGGCACCGAGGCCGGCAAGCCAGATCTGCTGGGCGGAATCCTTGATGCGGTCGGCGGCCTTGCCGTTGCTGTCGTCGTCCTGGGTAGCCATGCGATTTCTTCCTTTGCTTGCAAACAATCGCCTGACTCTAGCCGCCCGGCGCTCTCTTCATTAGAGCTTCGCGTCTACGGGGCCATGCCGTGAAGCCCGGTCTCAGGGCGTGCCGCCGGCCGCGCGGCTCGCGTCCAGGTGCGCCTTGGCGCGCTCGGCCAGTGCCATTTCGCCGGGGGTGCCGGGCACGTAGGCCTCCACCGGCAGCGGCCGGCCGTGCGAGTCGACCGAGACGAACACGATCAGGCATTCGGTGGTCTTTTCCATCGCGCCGCCCTTCATGTCGCCGCTGCGCACCTCGACCGAGATGTTCATGCTGGTGTTGCCGGTGTAGGCGAGGCGGGCCTCCACCTCGACGAGGTCGCCGATCATGATCGGCCGGTGGAAGCGGATGCTGCCGATGAAGGCGGTGACGCAGTAGCGCTTGGCCCAGCTGGTGGCGCAGGCGTAGCCCGCTTCGTCGATCCACTTCATGACGGTGCCGCCGTGGACCTTGCCGCCGAAGTTGACGGTGCTGGGTTCGGCAAGAAAGCGCAGGGTGATCGAGGACATGGGAGGCCGCCTTTGGTGAATATGGCTGTGACTATGAAGTGGGGAGCCGCGATTATGCGAGCGGGCACCCGCTCCCGGACGCCGCCCGTCGTCCGGGCGCATACGCCCGGCTAGCTGCCGCTGAACAGCTGCGCCATGGTGCGCCGCAGCCAGGCGTTGCCCGGGTCCGCGTGGAAGCGCTCGTGCCAGTGCTGCTTCACCGCGTAGTCCTGCAGCGCGAAGGGCGGCTCCAGCAGCTTCACCGGCTCCTGCGTGGCCAGCACCTTGCCCAGGATGCGCGGCACCACCACCAGCAGTTCGGTCTGGGCCACGATGCGCGCCACGCTCAGGAAGCTCGACAGCCGCGCCACCACGTTGCGCTTCAGCCCCAGCCGCGCGAGCGTGGTGTCGACGATGGCGTGCCCCGTGCCCGAGGTCGACACCACCGCGTGCGCCTCGGCCTCGAAGCGCTTGCGCGTGAGCTTCGTGCCGATGCGCGGATGGTTCTTCGCCGCCAGGCAGACGAAGTTCTGCATGAAGAGCGTCTGCTGGTAGAAGCCCGCGTCCAGCTGCGGCATGAAGCCCACGGCGAGGTCGACTTCGCCGTCCTGCAGCCGGCGGCCGCTGATCGTGGAGATGATCTCGGTCTCGATGTGCACCCCGGGCGCCGACCGCCGCAGGTGGTCGAGCAGGCCGGGCAGCAGCACCACTTCGCTGATGTCGGTCATGCAGATGCGGAAGCGCCGCTGCGCCTGCGCGGGATCGAAGCTGCTGCGGTTGCCCTGGGCCTGCGCCAGTTGGACCAGCGCCTCGCGCAGGTTCGGGTAGATGCGCTCGGCGTGCGGCGTGGGCTGCATGCCCTGCGCGGTGCGGGTGAACAGGCGGTCGTCGAAGTGGGCGCGCAGCTTGTTGAGCGCGGTGCTGGCCGCCGCCTGCGCCATGCCCAGCCGCTCGGCCGCCTTCGAGACGTTGCCGGTCTTGTAGACCTCGTCGAACACGGCGAGCCATTCGAGATCGAGCTTCGACATGCGGGACTCCTGCTTGCTTACGGCAAAAGACACCATTATCGAAATTTCGAATTCCGTGTATTGGCTGTCGGTCTTGAGGAAATAGTGGTGCGGGCCAACAATGCCGCCAACGGAGACACCCGCCCCATGAAACCCGCCCCCTCGAATGCGGCCGAGCGCCGCGACTACTACGACCGCATCCGCCCGCTGCACCTCACGCCGCTGTGGGAGTCGCTGCACGCACTCGTGCCGCGCGAGCCGCAGACGCCCTGCGTGCCCGCCCTGTGGCGCTACGACGAGATCCGCCCGCTGCTGATGCAGTCGGCCGATCTCATCACCGCCGAGGAGGCCGTGCGCCGCGTGCTGGTGCTGGAGAACCCGGCGCTGCCCGGCAACTCGTCGATCACGCAGTCGCTCTACGCAGGGCTGCAGCTCATCATGCCGGGCGAGGTCGCTCCCTCGCATCGTCACGTGCAGTCGGCGCTGCGCTTCATCGTCGACGGCAAGGGCGCCTACACCACGGTGGGCGGCGAGCGCACCACCATGTACCCGGGCGACTTCATCATCACGCCCTCATGGGCCTGGCACGACCATGGCAACGAGGGCATCGGCGGCAGCGTGGAGCCGGTGGTGTGGCTCGACGGCCTCGACATCCCGATGCTGCGCTTCTTCGACGCCGGCTTCGCCGAGAACGACGACTCCAAGGTGCAGCACGTCTCGCGCCCCGAGGGCAACAGCCTCGCGCGCTTCGGCCACAACATGGTGCCGGTGCGGCACGACCACGCGTCGGCCACCTCGCCGATCTTCAACTACCCCTATGCGCGCAGCCGCGAGGCGCTGGCGCAGCTGCAGAAGCAGGAAGCGCCCGACGCCTGGCTGGGCCACAAGCTGCGCTACATCAACCCACTGACGGGCGGCTCGCCGATGCCGACCATCTCGACCAACCTGCAACTGCTTCCCAAGGGCTTCGCGGGCAAGACGCACCGCGCCACCGACGGCGCCGTGTACAGCGTGGTCGAAGGCCACGGCACGGCCGAGATCGCCGGCCAGCGCTTCGCGTTCGGCCCGCGCGACACCTTCGTCGTTCCCTCGTGGGCGCCGCTGAAGCTGTCGTCGCCGGGCGAAGACGCCGTGCTCTTCAGCTTCTCCGACCGCCCCGTGCAGCAGGCCATGGGCATCCTGCGCGAAGCCTTCCTCGAAGACGCCTGAAGCCCGGGCGATCGTTCTTTCTTGCCGTTTCTTTCTTCTTGACCGTGTGCCGCCCCGAGCGGCAGGAGCCTCCCATGTCCTTCGTCTTCACGCCTCCTTCCATCGTCGGCCTGCCCATCGTGGGCTCCGACCAGCAGTTCCCCGTGCGCCGCGTCTATTGCGTCGGTCGCAACTATGCGGCCCATGCGCGCGAAATGGGCTTCGACCCCGACCGCGAGCCGCCTTTCTTCTTCTGCAAGCCGAACGACGACGCCTCGGTAGTGCCCGTGTTCGACGGCAAGGGCGCGTCCATTCCCTACCCGCCGCTCACGAGCAACTACCACTACGAGGCCGAGCTGGTGGTCGCCATCGGCAAGGGCGGCGCCAACATCCCGGTCGAGCAGGCCGCCAGCCACATCCACAGCTACGCCGTGGGCCTGGACATGACCCGCCGCGACCTGCAGATGAAGATGCGCGAGCAGGGCCGCCCGTGGGAGATCGGCAAGGCCTTCGATTTCTCCGCGCCCATCGCGCCGCTGCGCACGCTGGCCGACGTGGGCGAGATCAACGCCGGCGCCATCGTGCTCGAAGTGGACGGCGAAGTGCGCCAGAAGAGCGACATCACGCACCTGATCTGGTCGGTGAACGAAGTCATCGCCAACCTCTCGACGCTCTTCACGCTGCAGCCCGGCGACCTGATCTTCACCGGCACGCCCGAAGGCGTGGGCGCGGTGAAGCCGGGCCAGACCATCAAGGTGAGCATCGAGCGCCTGCCGTCGCTGACCGTCCGAATCGACTGACTGAATCCTCCGGAAAGCGCGGGCCCGCCATGACTCCATCGAAGAACCCTCCCACCGTGCTGCTGGTCGGCGGCGGCATCGGCGGCATGGCCGCCGCGCTGGCGCTCGCGCGCCTGGGCGTTTCCATCGACCTGCTCGAGCAGAGCGCCACCATCGGCGAGATCGGCGCCGGCCTGCAGCTCGGCCCCAATGCCTTCGCCGCGCTCGACGCGCTGGGCGTGGGCGAGGCAGTGCGCCGGGGCTCGGTGTTCACCGACCGGCTGGTGATGATGGACGCCGTCGACTGCGGCGAAGTGGCCTCGGTGCCGGTCGGCGAGGCCTTCCGCGCACGCTTCAAGAATCCGTATGCGGTGAGCCATCGCGCCGACCTGCACGGTGCGATCCACGAGGCGGTGAAGCAGCATCCGCTGATCCGCTTCCACACCTCGGCGCAGGTCGAGTCCATCGACCTGGGCGGGCAGGGCGCACACGCGGTGACGGTAGTCACGCGCGACGGCCGCAGCTTCAAGGCCGACGCCATCGTGGGATGCGACGGCGTGAAGTCGGTGGTGCGCGGCAAGCTCATCGGCGATGCGCCGCGCGTGTCGGGCCATGTGGTGTATCGCGCAGTGGTGCCCGCGGCCGACATGCCGGCCGACCTGCGCTGGAACGCACCCGTGGTCTGGGCCGGCCCCAACTGCCATCTGGTGCACTACCCGCTGCGCCACGGCGAGCAATACAACCTGGTCGTCACCTTCCACAGCCGCGAGAAGGAAGAGTGGGGCGTGACCGACGGCAGCAAGGAAGAGGTGCTCTCGTACTTCGAGGGCGTGCATGCGCGCCCCCGCCAGCTGCTCGATCGCCCGACCTCGTGGCGCCGCTGGAGCACCGCGGACCGCGACCCGGTCGAGCGCTGGAGCGAAGGCGCTGCCACGCTGCTGGGCGACGCGGCGCATCCGATGATGCAGTACCTCGCGCAGGGCGCGTGCATGGCGCTCGAGGACGCCGTGACGCTCGGCGAGGCCGTGAAGGCCTGCGGCTTCGACATGCCCGCCGCCTTCAAGCTCTACGAGGCGGCGCGCGTCGCCCGCACGGCGCGCGTGGTGCTGTCGGTGCGCGAGATGGGGCGGCTCTATCACGCCAAGGGCGTGGAACGCCTCGTGCGCAACAGCCTCTGGCCGGGCCGCACGCCCGAGCGCTTCTACGATGCGGTCGAGTGGCTCTACGCCTGGCGGCCCGAGCGCTGCCTGGACGACGCGCCGGAGTCGCTGCGTCCTTCGGGCGCGGCCGTCGCCGAAGCCGTGGCGGCGCTCTCACCGCACTGAAGCAGTTTTCTTTCAGCATTCATAACCATCGAGGCCGAAGGCCCAGGAGACAAGAGACATGAACTTTTCGCGCGCGCTGCTGACGGGCTTCCTGGCCCTGACGGCCACTGCCGGGGCACTGGCCCAGGCTTCCGACTACCCGAGCAAGCCCGTGACCCTGGTCACGCCCTTCGCCGCCGGCAGCGGCCCCGACGCGGTGCTGCGCCTCGTCTCCGACAAGCTCTCGCGCCTGTGGAACCAGCGCGTGCTCGTCGACAACCGGCCCGGCGGCGGCGGCTTCATCGCCATCGACCAGGCCCGCCGCGCCGCGCCCGACGGCTACACGCTGCTGCAGCTCGACAGCGAGCACATCGCCGCGCTGCCGCACCTGTACAAGTCGCGCAACTTCGTGACGCTGCAGCACTTCGACCCGGTGGCATCGCTCTTTCGCACGCCCTTCTTCGTGGCCGTGGCCACCGAGTCGAAGTGGAAGAACATGGGCGACCTGATCGCCGCCGCCAAGGCCAACCCCGACGGCATCGTCTACGGCTCGTGGGGCGTGGGAAGCCCGGGCCACCTGGGCGCGCAGCAGCTGGAGGCGCTCACCGGCATCCGCATGCGCCACGCGCCGTATCGCGAGGTGTCGCAGCTCTACTCCAACGTGGGCACCGGCGAGGTGCCGTGGGCCTTCGCGAGCATCCCGTCGAGCCAGGGCATCTACAAGGCCGGCAAGCTGCGCTACATCGCGGTCGCGGCGAGCAAGCGCATCCCGCAGATGCCCGACGTGCCGACCATGGCCGAGGCGGGCGGACCCGCATCGCTGGAGGTGAATTCCTTCGTGTCGCTGCTCGCGCCCAAGGGCGTGCCGGCGGCCATCAAGGCGAAGATCAATGCCGACGTGGCCAAGGTCATCGCCGATCCCGAGATCCGCGCCCGCTTCGACACCTTCGCCTTCGAGCCGCTCGCATGGTCGCCCGAGGAAATCGAGCGCAATGCCGAGGCCAAGTCGAAGGTGTACGGGGAGCTGGTGCGCAGGGGCAACATCAGCCTCGAATAGCGGAGGGCTCGGCTTGCCCGGTGTCTTCTCAGGCAGTTAAGCTGACCCTCTCAGGTTTTTGACAACTTTTTCACACTTTCCCTTCATGCACGCCACCAAGAGAGCCCTTTTGATCGCCTGCGGCCTGGCCGCCGCTGCCGCGCTGCCCCTGAGCGCCAGCGCACAGAACGCCGCCTGGCCGACCAAGCCCATCCGCCTGCTGGTGGGCTTCCCCGGCGGCTCCACGCCCGACATCGCCGCTCGCACCATCGCCGAGCCGCTGTCGAAGGCGCTGGGCCAGCCGATCGTGGTCGACAACAAGGCCGGCGCCTCGGGCAACATCGCGGCCGACCAGGTGGCCAAGGCCAACGACGACCACACGCTGGGCCTCGTCATCAACGGCAACCTCACGTCGTCGAAGATGCTGTATCCCAAGCTGCCGTACGACCCGGTCAAGGACTTCACGTATCTCTCGCTGATCGCGACCGCGCCGCTGGTGCTGGTGGCGCAGAACAACCTGCCCTCGGGCACCGCCTTCTTCGACGAAGGCCGCAAGGCCGGCGACAAGTGGAACTACGGCTCGGTGGGCATCGGCTCGGTCGGCCACCTGGGCATGGAACTGCTCAAGACCCGCGTGCCCGGCTTCAAGCCCGAGCACGTGCCCTACCAGGGCAACCCGCAGGTCATCACCGCGATGCTGGGCGACCAGGTGCAGATGGGCCTGATCCCTCCGGGCGTGGCCATGCCGCAGATCAAGGCCGGCAAGCTCAAGGCCATCGGCCTCACGGGCGGCCGCAGCGCGCTGGTGCCCGAGATCCCGCCGCTGTCCGACGCCGGCGTGAAGGACTTCAACCTCGAGGTGTGGGTGGCGCTGCTGGGCCCGGCCAACCTGTCGAAGGTGGCGCAGGCGCGCATCAGCCGCGAACTCGAAGCCGTGATGAAGAACCCCGACGTGCGCCGCAAGCTCTTCGAGCAGGGCTGGCAGGCCGTGGGCACCTCGCCGGACGGCATGCGTACGCGCGTCAACGAGGAAGCCGCGATCATGACCAAGATCATTTCCGCCCGCGGCATCAAGTTGCAGTGAGCACACCCCCAGGCTTCGCGCACTTCGTGTCGCTTCGCCAACCCCCTTGCAGGGGGCAACACCGACGGACCGGCAAAGCCGGATCCGCGGTGTTTCCCGAAAAGACATCCATGGATCTATTTGAATGACTTCCACATTGCATGAACCGGCGCGCACGCTGCCGGTGTTCGGCGAGTACGACGTGGTGGTGGTCGGCGGCGGCCCCGCCGGCATCGCGGCCGCGGTGAGCGCCGCGCGCCATGGCGCCAACACGCTGCTGGTGGAGCGCTACGGCTTCCTCGGCGGCATGGGCACGGCCGGCGGCGTCACCAATTTCGCGGGCCTGTACGGCAAGCGCAAGGGCGAGATGACGCAGCTGGTGCGCGGCGTGGTCGACGAGCTCATCGACCGCATCGCCGCGCTCAACGGCATGAACCAGCCGCAGAACGGCATGGGCGGGCGCATCTGCGTGCGCTCCTACGACACCTCGGCCTACAAGCTCGCCGCCGACCAGCTGCTCGGCGAAGCGGGCGTGAAGCTGCTGTTCCACGCGCTTGCGGCCGCCGTCGTGCTCGACGGCAAGCGCATCGCGGCACTGGTGGTCGAGACCAAGTCGGGCCGCCAGGCCATTCGCGCCAACGCCTTCATCGACGCCAGCGGCGATGCCGACGTGGCCGCCTTCGCGGGCGTGCCCTTCGAGGTGGGCGACGGCCACGGCAGCGGACTCTTCCCGACCACCATGTTCCGCATCGGCCAGGTCGACGCACCGGCTGCGCTGGAGGCGGTGGGAGAGTTCAAGGCCATCAACGACTTCATGGCGCGCGCCGAGCAGCAGAAGCCGGGCGTCTACAAGTTCCCGCGCGAAGGCGCGATCCTGCGGCCCAACAAGGACCCGCGCGAGTGGCGCGCCAACGTCACGCAGATCCGTAATTCGCAGGGCCGGGCGATGAACGGCGTCGACGCGCGCGAACTCACCGAGGGCGAGCTCGAGGGCCGCCGCCAGATCACGGAGTACTTCAGGTTCCTGAAGGCCGAGGTGCCGGGCTTCGCGCAGTCGGCCATCGTGGAGATCGCGCCGCAGGTCGGCATCCGCGAGACGCGGCGCATCCAGGGCCTGTACGCGCTCGGGCGCGAGGACATCCTGGGCTCGGCGAAGTTCGACGACAACATCGGCCTGAACGCCTGGCCCATGGAAATGCACGCCGACGGCCGCATCGAGTGGGCCTTCCCGCGCGACGAAGCCAACGCCTACAACCACCTGCCGTGGCGCATGCTTGTGCCGCAGACGCTCGACAACCTGCTGGTGGCCGGGCGCTGCGCATCGATGACGCACGAGGGCCAGTCGGCCGCGCGCGCGAGCGGCGGCTGCTTCGTCATGGGGCAGGCCGCGGGCACGGCGGCGGCGTCGCTGGGCGGCGGCAGCTTCGCGCAGGTGGACGTTCCGGCGCTGCAGGAAAAGCTGCTCGCCGACGGCGTCGACCTCGACCGCTGAGCGCGGCGGCGCGCTAGAGTCCGGGGCTTGATGAACTCGAACCCCGGACGAAACGTGCACTTCCCTTCGCTGTCGACACCCGCGCGCCGCACCCTCCTGGCGCTGTCCTGCGCCGCCATCGGCCTCTCGCTGGCCGGCTGCGCCAGTACTCCCGAAGGCGAGCCGGTGCACGGCAAGGACCGGCTGCTGAGCTTCTTCGCGGCCAAGGACGGCCGCAAGGTCGCCATCGCCGGCGAGAACTACCACTACGTGTTCGACGGCGATCCCTCCGTGGCGGCGCTGCTGCGCTGGGAAGGGCGCACCAAGGTCACGCCCGCGCTGCTGGGCGAGTTCAAGGTGGCGCGCAACCAGAGCTTCGAGGGCCAGTACGTGCTGATGGCCTTCGACGCCGACCTGACGCCCGAAGACCGGGCCTTCCTGATCCAGACCGGCTTCGCCAAGACCGACGCGAAATACGGCGACCGGCCCGGGCCGTCGCTGCGCTACTTCGGCACCGTCTACGGCAAGCGCTATGCGGCGGTGCCGCTGAAGTCGGCCGACACGGTCGACTTCTCCCGGCGGCAGTACCTGGGCTATGTCGAGCAGGAAACGCTCAGCGCCCCCTTCAGCAAGGCCGCGCCTTCGCCGCTGGTGTATGCGGACGACGGCTCGCTGCTGCTGTCCGGCGTGCCGGTGCGCGTGGTGCAGGGCGGCACGGACTACGGCTGCCGCGCCCGCCTCATGGGCGTGTGCTTCTACAAGTAGCCGAGTAGCGGGAGAGCGGCGGGAGGCAGCTGACCGGCCCGCGACAGCCTGCGGGCGCGGGCTTTGCTATGGTCGAGGGTTGCCTTTTCGACAGTTTTGCCTCCTTCCCCGATGACCACCGATCCCGCCACCGCCTCCCGCCTCGTCAACGAACTCGTCGCGCTCATGCAGCTCGAGCCTCTGGGCGGCGACCGCTTCAGGGCCCAGAGCGAGGACATCGGCACGCCAGCCGTGTTCGGCGGCCAGGTGCTGGGCCAGTCGCTGATGGCCGCGAGCCTCACCGTGGGCGCCGAGCGCCCGGTGCATTCGATGCATGCCTACTTCCTGCTGCCGGGCGAGCATGCGCCCATCGAGTACAGCGTCGACCGCGTGCGCGACGGCCGAAGCTTCACCACCCGCCATGTGGTGGCGCGCCAGCAGGAACGCATCATTTTTGAGATGTCCGCCTCGTTCCAGACCGTGGACGAGGGCGTCGAGCACCAGTTCGACATGCCCGAGGTGGATGGCCCCGAGGGCCTCATCAGCGAACTCGACCAGCGCATCGCGCTCGGCGACCGCCTGCCGGAGCCCTGGCGCACCAAGGCGATCCAGCCGCACGGCATCGAGTACCGCCGCGTAGACCCCGAAGACCTGATCGCACCGCAGGTGCGCCCGACCTCGGCGCAGAGCGCCATCTGGATGCGCGCCATCGCGCCGCTGCCCGACGACCCGATGGTGCATCGCGCGCTGCTGGCCTACGCCTCCGACCACGGCCTGCTGCGCGCCGCCATGCTGCCGCACGGCCTGAGCTTCATGAGCGGCCAGGTGCGCCCCGCGAGCCTCGACCACGCGATGTGGTTCCACCGCGATTTCCGCATGGACGACTGGCTGCTGTACGTGCTCGACTCGCCCAGCGCGGGCGGCGCGCGCGGCCTGTGCCGCGGCAGCCTCTATTCGCGCGACGGCCGGCTTGTTGCCTCGGCCGCGCAGGAGGGCATGCTGCGCATCAGGAAGCCGGCGGCTCGTTCGTGACGAGCGTGGGCGGCAGCCCGTCGCGGCTGCGCTCGTCGAGCAGCCGCTGGTAGTTGTCGCGCAGCAGGATGCCGGCGTAGTACACGTGCTCGCGCATCAGCTGCTCGGCGCGGGCCGCGTCGCCTGAAATCACGGCCTGCACGATGCGGTGGTGGTCGTCGTGCGAACGCAGGATCACGCCGTGGTCGTTCCACAGCATGATCCGGTCCGACGCGAAGGGCACAGCCTGCGCCTGTGCGCCGAAGCGCACCACCCACGGGTTGCGCGCGCCGTGCATCAGCGTGTTGTGCAGCTTCACGTTCATCTGCTGGTAGGGCGCCAGGTCTTCCACCAGCAGCTTTCCCTTCGCAAGTATTTCGTCGCCCTCGCGCAGGCATTCGCGCAGCAGGGCGGCGGTGGGCTCGTCCACGCCCAGCGAGGCGAAGCGCCGGCAGGCCAGGCCCTCCAGCACCGAGCGCACCTCGTAGGCCGCGAGGATGTCCTCGAGCGCGAAGGCGCGCACCAGGTAGCCCTTCTTCGGCTGATGGTCGATCAGCCCTTCCATCGCCAGCGCGGCCAGCGCGGCGCGCACCGGCGTGCGCGACACCTTGAGGCTTTCGGCAATGGGCACTTCCTCCACGCGCATGCCCGGCGAGAGCCTGCCGTGAAGGATCCAGGTGCGCAGCGTCTCTGTGACTTGTTGGGAGAGTGTGTCCATGTCAGGTATACATGATGCCGTGAAATTGAACGAATAGTTCGAGTTGTTAGGGTAAACGAGGGCGCATGAATGATTTCATGTATACACAATGCGGCCCTCGATCAACTTTCAAGCCGCCCCTGCGCGGCCCGGAGACCCTTCAGCCCATGGCGGACCATCATGCACAACCCCACGGCCGGCTGGCCCTCGTGACCGGCGGCGGCCGGGGCATCGGCGAGGCCGTGTGCCGCCGGCTCGCGGCCAGCGGCTATCGCGTCGTCGTCGCCGACATCGACGGCGGCAACGCGCGCGCCGTGGCGCAGTCGCTGGGCGAGGGGCATCACTTCCGCCAGTTCGACGTGAGCGATGAAGCGGCCGTCGAGGCCGTGTTCGACGACATCGAGGGCAGCATCGGCCCCGTCGCCGCGCTGGTCTGTGTGGCCGGCGTGCTGCTGATGCCGGGCGGTGAGCGCTCCCTCATCAAGGACACCACGCTCGAAGACTGGGAGCGCACCTTCGCCGTGAACGCGCGCAGCGTGTTCCTCTGCGGGCGTGCATACCTGCGCCGGCGCGAGGCGAAGCCCGTGGCGCACGGGCGCATCGTCACCTTCGGCTCGGTGGCGGCGCAGCTCGGCGGCTATCGCTCCAGCGCCACCTATATCGGCGCCAAGTCGGCGGTGCTGGGGCTTACCAAGGCCATGGCGCGCGAATCGGCGCACATGGGCATCACCGTCAATTCGGTGGCACCGGGCCTGATCGACACCGACATGCTGCGCGGCACCGTGCGCAGCAGCGGCGCGCTCGACGCGGCCGCCGCCAACATCCCGCTCGGGCGCATCGGCACGGTGGACGACGTGGCGGGCGCGGTCGACTACCTGGTCTCGGAACAGGCGGCGTACATCACGGGCAACGTGATCGACGTCAACGGCGGCTACCGCATGCAGTGACACGGCAACGCACCGGTCCTTCACCCCTTCATTCCAACGAACGGAGACAGCTCATGAAAAAGAACTTCCTGATTTCTGCATTGGCCCCCTTCGCACTCGGCGCGGCGCTCTGCGCGGCCTCGCCCGCCGCGCTCGCGCAGGCCGAGCCCGGCCTGACCGACAAGACCATCAAGATCGGCATGTTCTCGCCGATGTCGGGCGCGTCGATGAACTACGGCTTCGACGTCATCAACGCCGCGAAGATGTACTACGACAAGGTCAACAAGGAAGGCGGCGTGAACGGCCGCAAGATCGAGCTCGTGGTGGAGGACGACCGCTGCAACGCCAACGACCTGCTGGCCGCGGTGAAGAAGCTCACCGAGCAGGACCAGGTGTTCCTGCTCAACGGCGGCTCCTGCTCGGCCGCCGTGGTGGGCGCGCGCGAATACGTCGAGCGCGCGAAGATCCCGCTGGTGATGCTCAACGCCTCGGGCGACGGCGCGCTGTATCCGCCGTCGAAGTACATCTACGGCGCGTTCTCCATCTCGCAGCACGCGGTGGGCGGTTCGATGGTGCAGTTCGCGAGCGAGCACCTCAAGGCCAAGAAGATCGGCTACATCAACCACGACGACGCCTACGGCGGCTGGAACCTGGAATCGGCCCAGGCGCAGGCCAAGGCGCTCGGCGGCATCGACCTGCAGGTGCAGTCGGTCAACCCGAACATCACCGACGTCACGGCGCCCATGCTGAAGATCAAGGCCGCCAACCCCGACGTGCTGCTGCTCACAACCTACGCGCGCCCCGTGAGCCTGATCGTCAAGCGCGCCTTCGAGCTCGGCTTCAACAAGCCCATCGTGCTGGCCGTGAACTCCACCGCCGACCTGAAGCAGCTGGTGGAGAACGTGGGCAACAAGGACGCCTTCAAGAACGTCTACATCCAGGAAGTGCTGGCCGACGTGCCCGGCGGTCCCAAGCTGAAGTGGGTGTACGACATGTACAAGGCCTCCTACCCCGACCTGGCCTCCAAGCCCGGCTACCCGCAGACCTACATGCCCTACGGCATTCCCTCGGCCATGGCGGTGGTCAACGCGCTGAAGGCCGCCGGCCCCAGCCCCACGCGCGAGAAGGTGCTCACGGCGCTGTCGACGATGAAGTTCGACTCCGGCGTGATGGCCGGCCCCATCGAGTTCGGCCCCGACGACCGTGCCGCGCAGGAGGCGGCCATCTACATCAAGTTCGACGCAACCAACATGACGCTCGTGCCCGGCAGCTACAAGAGCGTGTGGAAGTACAAGCCCTGAGGGCGGCCGCGAACCCATGAGCCTTTCCGACATCTGGCTTTTCGTGCAGCAGGGCGTGCTGTCCGGCATCGTCACCGGCAGCGTCTACGCGCTGCTCGCGGTGGCGATCGTCATGGTCTTCAAGACCACCGACGTGCCGAACTTCTCGCAGGGCGAGATCTTCATGGCCGGCGGCTACGCCGCGCTCTTCCCGCTGGTGGTGTGGGGCTGGCCCTACTGGGGCGCGGTGCTCGCGAGCATCGCGGTCACGGCATTGCTCGCGGCGCTCTTCCAGCGCGTGGTGATGCAGCGCGTGACCGCCTCGCGCGGCGTGGGCGTGCAGCTGGTGATCGCCACGCTGGGCTTCGCCTACCTGCTCAAGGGCCTGGTGCGCAAGACCGGCCTGGGCGACACGCCGCGTTCGCTGCCCTCGCTGGTGCCGCAGGACCCGATCATGATCGGACAGGCCTCGCTCACGCTGCTCGACCTCGCCATCTTCGGATCGGCCGTGGTTGTGATGGTGCTGCTGTACCTGATGTTCACGCGCACACGCACCGGCCAGGCCATGCGCGCGGTGGGCATGAACCCGCGCGGCGCGCAGATCGTGGGCGTGAAGCTCGGCAGCATCCGCATGCAGATCTGGGCGCTCACGGGCGTCATCTCGGCCATCTCGGCGCTACTCATCACGCCCAAGATCCTCATCACGCCGGACATCGGCCACATCGCCATCCTGGCCTACGCGGCCGCCATCGTCGGCGGCTTCACCAGCCTGCCGGGCGCGGTGGTGGGCGGCTTCATCATCGGCATCGTCGAGAACCTGGTGGGGCTCTTCATTTCGTCCAACGCCATCGTGGTCGCGCCCTTCGTGGCGATCATGGTGGTTCTGCTGGTGCGCCCGCAGGGCCTGCTCGGCGGAAAGCCGCAGGTGAAGAAGGTATGAGCGTGTCTCCTGCTTCTTCTTCATCTCCGTGGCGCGACCGCGCGGTGCTGCTGGCGATGGCGCTGGTGCTCGCGGTGCTGCCCTTCACCACCAGCGGCTACGTGCTGTACGTGGTCAACCTGCTGATGGTGTTCACCGTGCTCGCGCTCGGCATGCACCTGGTCATCGGCGAGACGGGACAGTTCGCGCTCTCGCACGCGGCCTTCTTCGGCATCGGAATCTACACGGCCGGGCTCATCAACAACCAGTGGCAGCCGCCGTTCTTCGTCTCGATCCTCGCGGGCGCGGTGCTCTCGGCCGCGCTGGGCTGGGTCATCGGCCTGCTGGCGCTGCGCATGCGCGACATCTACCTCGCACTCGCCACCTTCGCCTTCGGCGAGGCGATGCAGTGGGTGTTCCTGAACTGGGAGTCGGTGACCAACGGCTCCAACGGCCTGCAGATGAAGCCGGCCTCGCTGGGCGCCCTGCAGCTGATGAACGACCTGCAGGCTTATCCCTTCGTGGTGGCCATCGCGGCGCTGATGCTGTGGCTCACGGTGGCGCTGTCGCGCTCGCGGCTGGGCTCGGCGTTCCGCGCGGTGCGCGAGAGCGACGTGGCGGCCGTGGCCATGGGCGTGAACACGCGTGCGGTGAAGGTCACGGCATTCGTGCTGTCGGCGGCCTTCGCGGGCGTGGCGGGTGGCATGTACACGCTCTTCACCTCGTTCATCCATCCGGAGAGCCTGGGCTTCCAGACCACCATCCTGATCCTCACGATGGTGGTGGTGGGTGGCCTCGGCTCGGTGCGCGGCGCGGTGGCGGGCGCCATCGTGTTCGGCCTGGTGTCGGAGCTGCTGCGGCAGGCGCCGTCGTACCAGGAAATCATCTACGGCGGCATCCTCATGCTCTTCATGATGTTCCTGCCCAAGGGCATGGCGTCGCTGTTCGCGGCGCGCCGCAAGGCGCAGCGCGCAACCTCGGTCAACGCGGCGGAGGCCGTGCGATGAGCACGACGGCATTCCTCGATGTGCGCGACATCAGCGTGGTGTTCGGCGGCCTCAAGGCTGTGAACGGACTCTCGTTCCAGGTGGAGCAGGGCCGCATCCATGCGCTGATCGGACCGAACGGCGCGGGCAAGTCGACCACCTTCAACTGCATCTCGCGCTTCTACACGCCCAGCAGCGGCAGCGTGACCTTCGAGGGCCGGGAGCTCACGCGCGTGTCGCCGCACCGCATGGCCTCGCTGGGCATCGCGCGCACCTTCCAGAACCTGGAGCTCTTCGCCGAGCTGTCGGTGCTGGAGAACGTGCTGCTCGGCACCCATGCGCGTGCCGCCGGCACGCTGGGACGCCTGCTGCGCCGGCCCGATCGCGAGACCGAGGACTACGCCCTGCACCTGCTGGAGCGCGTGGGCCTGGCCGACGAGCGCGACCAGCCCGCGCGCGACCTCGACTTCGGCCGCCAGAAGCTGCTGGAGCTGGCGCGCGCGCTGGCCATCAAGCCCAGGCTGCTGCTGCTCGACGAGCCGGCAGCGGGCCTGCGCAACCGCGAGATCGAAAGCCTCGACCGGCTGCTGAAGGAGCTGGTGGCGAGCGACGGCATCACCGTGCTGCTGGTCGAGCACGTGATGCAGCTGGTGATGTCGATCTCGGACCGCATCACCGTGATGGCCTTCGGCGAGAAGATCGCCGAGGGCACGCCTTCGGAAATCGGCAGCAATGCGCGCGTGATCGAGGCCTATCTGGGCAAGGGAAATGGAAAGGGAGCCGCGCATGGCTGAGGAAGCACTGTTGTCGCTGCGCGGCATCTCGGCGGCGTACGGCCGCATCCAGGCGCTGTGCAACGTGTCGGTGGAAGTGCCCGAGGGGCAGATCGTCGCGCTGCTCGGCAGCAACGGCGCTGGCAAGACCACCACGCTCAACTGCATCTCGAACATCGTCGATTGCACGGAGGGCGAGGTGCGCCTCGCGGGCGAGCGCATCGACCGCCTCGGCTCCGACGCACTGGTGAAGCGCGGCATCGTGCAGGTGCCCGAAGGCCGGCAGGTGTTCCGCGACATGAGCGTGCGCGAGAACCTCGACCTCGGTGCCTACCTGCGGCGCGACCGTGCGGGCATCCGCAACGACCTGGAGGCGGTGTACGGCATGTTCCCGCGCCTGAAGGAGCGGCAGGGCCAGATGGCCGCCACGCTATCGGGCGGCGAGCAGCAGATGCTGGCCATCGGCCGCGCCGTGATGGCGCGCCCGCGCGTGATGCTGTTCGACGAGCCGTCGATGGGCCTTTCGCCGCTGCTGGTGGAGCAGATGTTCGGAATCATCGAGCGGCTGCACCGCGAACAGAAGATCACCATCCTGCTGGTCGAGCAGAACGTGCAGCTCGCGCTGGCGGTGTCGAGCTACGGCTACATCCTGGAGAACGGCGAGATCTCGCTGCACGGCCCCGCTTCGCAACTGGCCGACGACGAAGCGGTGCGCCGCGCCTACCTCGGCGTCTGACGGCGCCTTCGCAAAAGGAAACTTCATGCTTCTCGAAGACAAACTCGCGCTCGTCACCGGCGCGGCGCGCGGCCTGGGCGAGGCCATCGCGCGCCGCATGGCGGCCGAAGGCGCGCGCGTGCTGGTGGTGGACCGCGACCTCGACGTGGCCCGGCAGGTGGCTGCATCGATCCGCGAAACCGGTGGTCGCGCTGATGCAGACAGCGTCGACGTGAGCGACGCCGCGGCGGTGGACGCGCTCGCGGCACGCATCGCGGCATCGCACGGCGACATCGACATCCTGGTGAACAACGCCGGCATCTCGGCACGCTCGAAGTTCGACGAGCCCGGCGCGCGCGAGGCCTGGGACCGCGTGATGTCGGTCAACCTGCAGGGCGTGTTCAACGTGACGCAGGCCTTCGTGCCGGCGCTCAAGCGCACGCACGGCAGCATCGTGAATCTTTCTTCCATCGTGGCTTTCGGCGCGGGCATCTCCTCGGCCGGCTACGTGGTGGCCAAGGGCGGGGTGCGCTCGCTCACGCAGGTGCTGGCGCGCGACCTCGCGCCGTACGGCGTGCGCGTGAACGCGGTGGCGCCGGGCCTGATGGTCACCGACATGACGGCCGGCCAGCGCGAGACCGAGCATGGCACCGACTGGTACCTGAGCCGCGTGCCGGTCAAGCGGCACGGCGAGGCCGACGAGATCGCCGGGCCCGTCGTCTTTCTCGCGTCCTCGATGGCGAGCTACGTCAACGGCGTGGTGCTGCCTGTCGACGGCGGCTACCTGGCGGTCTGACGGCCGCCTTCCAACGGAACAAACATGAACAACAGCAGTGAAGAAAAGCCGCTCGTCCTCGTGACCGGCGGCGCCAGCGGCATGGGTCGCGCCATCGTCGAGCGCATGGCGCGCGACGGCTGGCGCGTGGTGATGGCCGACTACAACGGCGAGCTCGCGCAGCGCGAGACCGATGCGCTGCTCGCCGAAGGCCTCGACGTGGAATGCCGTGCCATTGACCTGACCGACGAGCCGGCCGTGCGCGCGATGGTGCAGGCGCTGCCGCCGCTCACCGCGCTGGTCAACAACGCGGGCATCTTCGACGAGCGCAAGTTCATGGACGTGAGCTCCGCCGACTTCCGCCGCATGTACGAAGTCAACCTGCTTGCCGTGGCCACGCTCACGCAGGAGGCCGCGCGCAAGATGGCCGATGGCGCGCGCATCGTCAACATCGCCTCGCGCGCCTACCTGGGCGCGAAGAACCATCCGCACTACGTGGCCTCGAAGGCCGCACTGGTGGGCTACACGCGCGCCAGCGCGATGGAACTCGCGCCGCGCGGCATCATGGTCAACGCCATTGCACCGGGGCTCATCGACACGCCGCTGCTGCGCGCGCTCACGCCCGAGCGGCTGGCCGCGCAGCTCGCGCTGCAACCCACGGGCGCGGCCGGCCGGCCTGAGGACATCGCCAACGCCGTGGCCTTCTTCGCATCGCCCTCGACCTGCTTCGTGACCGGACAGGTGCTCTTCGTCGACGGCGGCAAGTCGCTCGGCGGCTCGGGGGCCTGATGGCGCAGCAGCAACAGCAGAAAGACAAGAGCGAGTACGACGTCATCGTCATCGGCAGCGGCGCGGGTGGGCTTTCGGCCGCGCTCACCGCGAAGCTCGAAGGGCTCGACGTGCTGGTGGTCGAGAAGACCGACCGCATCGGCGGCTCGACTGCGATCTCCGGCGGCGCGGTATGGGTGCCGCTCAACGACCAGGCGGAAGCAGCCGGCCATCCCGACACGCGCGAGAAGGCACTGACCTATCTGCAGAACACCGTGGGCGCCGCCGGCGACGAGGGGCTGCGCCACGCTTTCCTCGACGCCGGCCCGCGCGCGCTGCGCTACCTGCGCGAGCGCACCGACGTGAAGCTCGCGGCACGCACTTACTCGCCCGACTACTACCCCGACCGCGAAGGCGCTGCCATGGGCGGGCGTTCGCTCGACCCCATCGAGTTCGACGGCCGGCTGCTCGGCGCGCACTTCAAGACATTGCGCGACCCGCTGCCCGAGTTCTGCGTGCTCGGCGGAATGATGGTGAATATGACGGACGTGAAGCACCTGCTCGGCGTCTGGCGTTCGTTCGCTTCGTGGAAGCACGGCGTGAAGCTGGTGCTGCGCTATTTCGGCGACAGGCTGAGCGGCCATCATCGCGGCACTCGCGTGTTGCTGGGCAATGCGCTGGCGGCACGGCTCTTCCACAGCGTGTTGAAGCAGGGCATTCCGTTCTGGCTCGACACGCCGGCATTGGGGCTCGAGCAGGACGCGGGCGGCAAGGTCACCGGCGTGAAGCTGAGCCGCGATGGCAAGGAAATCACCGTGCATGCGCGTCGCGGCGTGGTCGTCGCTACCGGTGGCTTTCCGTGGAATGCGGCGATGCGCGGCCAGCACTATCCGGCACCCACTGGTCCGTATTCGATGTCCCCGCAGGACAACGTCGGCGAAGGCATCACCATGGCGCGCGAGGCCGGCGGCACGCTCGGCACCGGGCATGCGGGGCCGGCGCTGTGGGCGCCCGTCTCGTTGCTCACGCGGCCCGATGGCAGCGTGCTGCGCTATCCGCACCTGGTGTGGGACCGCGCGAAGCCAGGGCTCATCGCGGTCGATGCGCGGGGCGATCGCTTCGTCAACGAGTCGACCTCGTACCACGAGTTCGTGCGCGGCATGTACCGCGCGAACGACAAGGCCACGAGCATTCCGGCGCTGCTGGTGTGCGACAGCGACTTCGTCGAGAAATGGGGCCTGGGCCTCGCATTGCCCGGCGGGCGGCCGCGCGAGCATCTGGTGCGCGCGGGATATCTCTTCCGCGCCGACACACTGCAGGACCTGGCGAAGCAGGCGGGCGTGGACCCGGCCGGGCTTGCACGCACCGTCGCCGCATACAACCCGCCCGCCGCGCAGGGGCAGGATCCGGCCTTCGGCAAGGGCGGCGACGCCTACAACCGCTACCTCGGCGACCCCGACCATCAACCCAACGCCTGCCTCGCCCCGCTGCAGAAGGCGCCGTTCTACGCGGTGAAGGTGTACCCGGGCGACATCGGCACCGCGCTCGGCATCCGCGCCGACGGCAACGCCCGGGTGCTCGATACGCAGGGCGCTCCCATCGCGGGCCTCTACGTGGCCGGCAACGACATGCATTCGGTGATGGGCGGCGAGTACCCCGCGCCTGGCATCACGCTCGGCCCCGCGCTAACCTTCGGCTGGGTGGCCGGCATGCATCTGGCGCACGGCTCCGAGGCTCAGCTCTGAAACGCAAGCTCCCAGCATCATCATCATGAAAATCTTCTTCTCTCCTGCTTCCCCCTTCGTGCGCAAGTGCATGGTCGTGGCCCACGAGCTCGGCATTGCCGACCGCATCGAGAAGCTGCCGAGCGCGGCCGGCCCGGTGAAGCGCGACGCCACCATCATCCCGAAGAACCCGCTCGGCCAGGTGCCCACCTTCATCACCGACGACGGCCAGGTGCTGTTCGACAGCCGCGTGATCTGCGAGTACCTCAACGCTACGCAGTCGGGCAAGCTGTTCCCGTCCGACGGCAAGGAGCGTTGGGCCCGCCTCACCGAATTGGCGCTTGCCGACGGCATGACCGGCGCCGCCTTGCTCGCACGCTACGAGAACGTGCTGCGCCCCGAGGAACTGCGCTGGGCCGATTGGACCGACGGCCAGCTCGCCAAGGTGCGCACCGGCCTTGAATGGCTGGAAACCGCCGCCCCTTCATTCGGCGACCGCGTCGACATCGGCACCATCGCCTTCGGCTGCGCGCTGGGCTACATGGACTTCCGCTTTCCTTCGGTGGACTGGCGCGCCGAGGCGCCTAACAGCGCGAAGTGGTTCAAGGCGTTCAACCAGCGGGCTTCGATGCAGGCGACCTTGCCTACGGCCTGAGTTTTTTCTTTCGGGGTGCGATCACGCCGACGGGGTGCCTTGCTCCGCGAATGTCCCCGGCGGCCTGTGCATGCCCCCGGACATCGCCGAAAGTCTCCACTTGGCAGGAGATCCGAATCCTTGGCTAAATGCGAGCTCTCGCATGAACCAAGGAATCCCGAATGTCTTCTGAAGACCAGAAAAAAGTAGCCATCGTCACCGCAGGCGGCAGCGGCATGGGTGCCGCCGCGGCACGCAAGCTCGCCGATGACGGCTTCCGCGTGGCCATCCTGTCATCGTCGGGCAAGGGCGAGGCGCTGGCCGCCGAGCTGGGCGGCATCGGCGTGACGGGCTCCAACCAGTCGAACGACGACCTCAAGCGCCTCGTCGACAAGGTCGTGGCCCAGTGGGGTCGCGTCGACGTGCTGGTCAACAGCGCCGGCCACGGCCCGCGTGCACCGATCCTCGACATCACCGACGAAGACTGGCATCGCGGCATGGACGTCTACCTGCTGAGCGCCGTGCGTCCCGCGCGGCTCGTCGCGCCGCTCATGGTGCAGCAGGGCGGCGGCGCGATCATCAACATCTCCACCTTCGCGGCCTTCGAGCCCGACCCCGTGTTCCCCACCTCGGGTGTGTTCCGAGCCGGCCTCGCGGCCTTCACCAAGCTCTTCGCCGACACCTATGCCGCGAAGAACGTGCGCATGAACAACGTGCTGCCCGGCTTCATCGACAGCCTGCCCGAGAAGGCCGAGTTCCGCTCGCGCATTCCGATGGGCCGCTACGGCAAGAGCAGCGAGATCGCCGCCGTCATCGGCTTTCTCGCATCGGAAGGCGCGGGCTACATCACCGGGCAGAACCTGCGCGTGGACGGCGGCATCACGCGATCGGTGTGAGGCCTCCATGAAGACCCCCGCGCAGGCGTTGGAAAATTCGCGCCGCACCGTCCAGTCCTACGACGCGCATGCCCGCGAGTACAACGCGATCGTGGCCGAACATCCGCTGCAGCCCGAAATCGCGGATTCGATGCGACGGATGATGGAGTTCGTTCCCGCCGGCGGCAGCGTGCTCGAGATCGGCTCCGGTCCGGGGCGCGACGCCGACTTCGTCGAGTCGCTGGGCGGCCAGGTCCGGCGCACCGACGCGGCGCAGGCATTTCTCGATCTGCAGGCGCAGCGGGGCAAGAAGGGCGAGCTGCTCGACGTCGTGACCGATGCGCTGGGCGGGCCCTACGACGCCGTCCTCGCGATGTGCGTGCTGATCCACGTCGATCGCGCGCAGGTACCCGGGGTGCTGCGCAAGGTCTTCGATGCACTAGTGCCCGGCGGCGTCTTCCTGGTGTCCATGCGCGTCGGCGAAGGCGAGAAGACCGGGGAGTACCACACCGTGTGCTGGGATAAGGACCGGTTCGCCGCGGAGCTCGTGGCGGCCGGCCTGCACCCCTGCTGGGAGATGGAGCGCGTCGGCCGCAACGACGAGGCGTGGGTCTACTTCCTGGCGCGTCGCCTGCGGCCGTGAGCTGCTGGCGAAGCTGCCTCTACACGCCCAGGTAGCGCGTCCACAGCGACCGGTCGGCATCCAGCGCGGCCGAGTCGCCCTGCCACACCACGCGTCCGCGTTCGAGGATCACGTGGCGGTTGGCCAGCGGCAGCAGGCGCTGCACGTACTTGTCGACCACCAGGATCGCTTCGCCCTCGGCCTTGAGCGTGGCGATGCAATGCCAGATCTCCTCGCGGATCACCGGGGCCAGGCCTTCGGTGGCTTCGTCGAGGATCAGCAGGCGCGGATGTGTCGACAGCGCGCGTGCAATCGCCAGCATCTGCTGCTCGCCGCCCGAGAGCTGGTTGCCCGCGTTGGCCTTGCGTTCCGACAGACGGGGGAACAGGCCGTAGAGCGCCTCCAGGGTCCAGCGCGGCGCGCTGCCCGGACGCGGCCTTGCGAAGGCGCGCAGGTGCTCGTCGACGCTGAGGTTCGGAAACACATGCCGACCCTCGGGCACGATGGCCACGCCGCGCCGCGCGATGGCGTCGGGCTTGTGTCCTCCGATGGCCGCGCCGCCGAAGTGCACGCTGCCGCGCATCGGCGAGAGCGTGCCCGTCAGCACCTTCAGCAGCGTGCTCTTGCCCATGCCGTTGCGCCCGAGCAGCGCGAGCACTTCGCCGGGGCGGATGTCGAGGTCGATGCCGAACAGCACCTGGCTGGCGCCGTAGCCGGCTTCGATGGATTTCGCTTCGAGCAATGTCATGGTGGCCGTGTTCATGAATGGCCTTCGGCTTCGGTGCCGAGGTAGACGGCCTGCACGTCGGGATGGCCCCGCACTTCGTCGGCGGTGCCGCTCATCAGCACCTTGCCCTGCACCAGCACGGTGAGCCGGTTGGCGAGGCGGAACACCGCGTCCATGTCGTGCTCGATCAGCAGGATGGCCATCGACGCGCGCAGCGACTCGATCAGCTCCACCATGCGCGCCGATTCGTCCGGTCCCATGCCGGCCATCGGTTCGTCGAGCAGCAGCAGCTTGGGCTCGGCCGCGAGCGCCAGCGCCACGTCGAGCGCGCGCTGCGCGCCGTGCGGCAGCGTGCCTGCGATGCGCGTGCGCTCGGCGCCGAGGCCGACGCGCTCGGCCAGCGCCACGGCGCGATCGACGAGATCGCGCTCCTTCGCGCGCGGCGCCATGAAGCGCAGGCTGGTGCCTGCATGCGCCTGCGCCGCGAGCATCAGGTTGTCGTGCACGGTCTCCTTCGGGAACACGCGCGTCACCTGGAAGCAGCGCGACATGCCGGCGGCCACGCGCTGGTGGTCCTTCAGCTTCGTGATGTCGGCTTCGTCGAGCAGGATGCGCCCGGCATCGGCTTTCAGCAGGCCGGTGATCAGGTTCACCAGCGTGGTCTTGCCCGCGCCGTTCGGTCCGATCAGCGCATGCACCTCGCCGCGTTCCACGGTGAGGCTCACATGGTCGGTCGCCAGCAGTCCGCCGAAGCGCTTGACCAACCCTTCGATTCTGAAAAGGCTCATGACTTGCTCCCTCGCCCCTCTGGGGAGAGGGTTGGGGTGAGGGGCATGCGGCGCTTGTACAGGGCAGCAAGTCCCTTGGGTGCCCACAGCGCCACGGCGATCAGCAGCAGCCCGAGCGGCATGTGCCAATGCTCCGTGTGCTGCTTCAAGGCTTCTTCGAGCACCAGCCAGACGACGGCACCCACCGGCCCGCCCCAGCTGCGCCCCAGCCCGCCGATGACGACCATCACCAGCAGCGTGGCCGACTGCGTCCAGTGCATCGTCGCCGGGCTCACGAAGCCGTTGCCGCCAGCGAGCAGCGCACCGGCCAGCCCGGCGATGGAGCCCGCGATGGCGAAGGCCACCAGCTGCAGACGGAACACCGGATAGCCCAGCGCCCGCATGCGCGTCTCGTTGTCGCGGATGCCCATCAGCGCATGGCCGAAGCGCGATTGCGTCGCGCGGTGCAGCCACCACAGCGTGAGCGTCACGATCGCCAGCACCACCCAGTAGAAGTTCGCCTCGTTGCCCAGGTCCAGCCCGGGCAGGAGCGTGGGCCGCGACATCAGTGTGTAGCCGTCGTCGCCGCCATAGCGGCGCAGCGACACCACCACGAAGTACAGCATCTGCGCGAAGGCCAGCGTGGTCATGATGAAGTACACGCCGCGCGTGCGCAGCGCCACCGTGCCGATCAGCGCGGCGACAAGGCCGGCCACGAGCGCGGCCGCGGGCCACATGATCCAGCCCGACATCACGCCGGAGTCGCTGAGCGCCACCACCGTGTATGCGCCCACGCCGATGAAGCCCGCGTGCCCCAGCGCCACCATGCCGCCGAAGCCGAGGATGAAGTTGAGGCTCGCGGCGGCCAGCGCCACGACGAGCACGCGGCGCACGAAGCCGATGTAGAACTCGAGCCCGAAGACGGGCGCGAGCAGCGGAAACGCCGCGAGCAGCACGAAGAGCAGCCCGAGGCCGATGTAGCTTGACGATGTCTTCATGCGCGTGCCGAGAAGAGCCCGGAGGGCCGGAAGATGAGGACGACCACCATCAGCGCGTACATCGCGACTTCGGCGAACAGCGGGCCCAGGTCGGCCGCGGTCGCCGGTGGCAGCGTGGCGCGCAGCAGCATCGGCACGAAGGCGCGGCCCACGGTGTCGACCACGCCCACGAGCAGTGCGGCCACGAAGGCGCCGCGCACCGAACCGATGCCGCCGATCACCAGCACCACGAGCGCCGGAATCAGGATGGCCTCGCCCATGCCGACCTGCACGGCGACGATCGGGCCCATCAGCGCGCCCGCCAATGCGGCCAGCGCCGCGCCGAGCAGGAACACGCCGTTGAAGATGCGGCCCACGCGCACGCCCATCAGCTCGGCCATCGGCCGGTCGGAGGCGCCCGCGCGCACCCGCATGCCGATGCGCGTGTGGTTCACCAGCAGGTACAGCGCCAGCGCCACCAGCAGGCCGCCGACGAGAATGACGAGGCGATAGGCCGGGTAGGGCAGGCCCTCCATCAGCTCGACCGGCCCCGAGAGCGCGGCGGGCGTCGGCGCCATCACCGGCGAAGGGCCCCAGGCCATCTTCACGATGTCGTCGGCCACCAGGATCACGCCGAAGGTGGCGAGCACCTGCGCGAGGTGATCGCGCGTGTAGAGCCGGCGCATCAGCAGCACTTCGAGCAGGAGCGCCACGACCACCGTGACCGCCACCGCAATGACGATGGCCGCCGCGAACGAGCCGGTGCGCGTGTGCGCCTCGGCCGCCACGTATGCGCCGGCCATGAAGAGCGAGCCGTGCGCGAGGTTCAGCACATCCATGATGCCGAACACCAGCGTGAGCCCCGCAGCCAGCAGGAACAGCATCAGCCCGTAGCCGAGGCCGTTGAGCAGCTGCTCGAGAACAAGAATTCCACTCATAGAACCATCAGGAGGGTTGCCCGCATTGATTTCAGGGAACACCGAGGAACCGGCTTCGCCGGGCCTCAGGTGTTGCCCCCGGTAGGGGGTTGGCGAAGCGGACACGAAGTGCCGCGCAGCCTGGGGGCGAGCCTATTTCAGTGGGCACTTGTCGGCGTAGGAGTCGCCGTAGTTCGTGAGCACGGTGTTGATCAGCTTGTTCGTGACCTTGCCCTGCGCGTCCTTGCCGATCACGCGCAGGTAGAAGTTCTCGACGGGATAGTGGTTGTTGGCGTACTTGAAGTTGCCGCGCGTCGAGGCGTAGTTGGCCTTCTTCAATGCGGCCACCACGGCTTCGCGGTTCTGCGCGTTGCCGCCGGCCTGTTTCACGGCGGCGTCCATCGCGAGGATCGCGTCATAGGCCTGCGCCGCGTACACCGACGGGTAGCGGCCGTTGTATTCCTTGCGGAACGCGGCCACGAAGGCCTTGTTGGCGGCGTTGTCGAGGTCGTGCGCCCAGTGCGAGGTGTTGAAGAGGCCGAGCATGGGCTCGCCCACTGCGCCGATCACGTCCTCGTCGGCCGAGAAGCCGCTGGTCACGAGCGTGATGTCCTTCGACAGGCCCGCGCCCACGAACTGCTTGATGAAGTTGATGCCCATCGCGCCGGGCAGGAAGAAGTAGATCGAGTCGGGCTTGGCCGCGCGAAGCTGCGCGAGTTCGGCCGCGTAGTCGATCTGGCCGAGCTTGGTGTAGAGCTCGTCGGCCACCTGGCCCTTGAACTGGCGCTTGAAGCCGCCCAGCGCGTCCTTGCCGGCCGGGTAGTTGGGAGCGATCAGCACGATCTTCTTGAAGGCGCGGTCCTGCGCGAACTTGCCTGCGGCCTCGTGGAACTGGTCGTTCTGGTAGGCGGTGCCGAAGAAATAGGCGTTGCACTGCGCGCCCGCGAACTGGCTCGGGCCGGCGTTGGCCGAGAGGTAGGGCACCTTCGCGTTGAAGAGCGTCGGGCCCACGGCCAGCGCCACGTTGGAGCCGATGGGGCCGCTGAAGAGGTCGATCTTGTCGCGCTGGATCATGCGGTCGACCAGCTGCTTGGCCTGGTCGGGGCTGCCGGCCATGTCGGCCTGCACGAATTCGACGTCCTGCCCGCCGAGCTTGCCGCCCAGCTGCTTGATGCCGAGCGCGAAACCGTCGCGCGCCTCGGCGCCCAATGCCGCGAACGGCCCTGAGATGTCGAGGGCCAGGCCCACCTTGACAGGGGCGGCCGTGGCGGACACCGCAGCACCGAGGACTGAGCCGCACAGCAGCAGCGAAAGCAGGGTGCGCGGCAGCGCGGGCGACTTCGGGGGCAGGCGGCTCATGGGTTCTCCGGCAGGAAAGGATGCAGAAACAACGCACCGGCACCGCCCCATGCGGCACCGGCGACATCAAACCGTTGATAGCTAAATACTTTAGCTGTAAACAATTCGGTGTCAACAGTGCTAGCACGAATGGTGCCAATACGTCGTCTTGCTTCCTGATGCGCGGGCCTGCTTAAGGAACACCGCGGAACCGGCTTTGCCGGGCCGCTGGTGTTGCCCCCTGCAAGGTGGGGCGAAGCGACACGAAGTGCGCGAAGCCTGGGGGTTAGCCAAAAGGATTTGCGGTGGCGAACCAGAGGCCGATGCCGGTGGCGATGATGAACGCCCCGTCGGTCACGCCCGCCACCAGGAAGAACTTGGTCTGCAACGTATCGACCAGCTCGGGCTGGCGCGCGGTGCTCTCCAGGAACTTCTGGCCGACCAGTCCGATGCCGAGGCACGAGCCGAGGGCGGCGACGCCGATCAGCAGTGCAACTGCGAGGGGAAGGATGTTGAAGCCGGTCATGGTGTTTTCTCCTGGTTGGTTGGTGAATCGAGGCACTGGTTGCTTCCTCGATGGACGTACTTTCCCAGAGCGGCTGCGCACGGTCCATGACGTGAGAGGTCATGGAGCGGATGCAGCCAATGCAGACGAGACAAAGAAAAAAAGCCGCCCGTGAAAACGGGCGGCTCCTTCGCGGAACACCGCGGAACCGGCTTCGCCGGGCCGCAGGTGTTGCCCCCTGCAAGGGTGTAGGCGAAGCGACACGAAGTGCGCGCAGCCTGGGGGTTTGCCTGCTACTGAAGCTGCGTCCAGTTCTGGTTGTTGCCGCCGTTGCAGGTCCACGTGATCAGCGCCGTGTCCTGCGTCGTCGCATTGTTCGGCACGTCCAGGCACGAACCCGAGGCGCGGTTGCGCAGGGCCGCGCCGACCAGGCTCCACTGCGTCGTGTCGCCGGCCGAGCAGGCCAGCTGGACCACGGCCGCATTGGTCGTCGCGGTGCCGCTTTGCGCCAGGCACAGGCCGCTGTGTTCGGCCTTGAACTGCACGAAGCCGCCACCGAGCTGGGTCACGGTGAAGCGCTCGTTGCCCGCGTTGCCGCACGGCCACTGCACCACCGTCGTGCCGCTCGTGGTCGCCGCGCCCTTCACGTTCACGCACAGGTTGCTGTGGTTCGAGCGGATGCGCGTGACCACCGGCGTCGGGTCGTTGTCGAGCGAGCGCACGTATTCGCGCAGGGCCACCACGTCGTTGGACGGCAGGCTGGAGGCGTTGCCGTGGCCGCTCGTGAGAACGTCCTGCAGCGTGGCCGCCTGGCCGTTGTGGAAGAACGCGGTGGTGTTCCAGGTGCCCAGCAGCGTCGGCGTGTCGAAGCCCACGCCCGCCAGCGGCTGGTTCATTCCCTTGCCCGAGGAGGCCTGGATCGTGCCCACGTCGTGCCGCACGCCGTCGCGGAAGGTGGCGCCGGTGTGGCAGGTCGCGCACTGCGCCGTGTTGAACACGGTCTGGCCGCGCGCGGCGTCCACGCTGAGGCTGCCGTCCGCCGCACGCGCGGGGCTGCGCATGTACTTGGTCAGCGAGGTCAGGTAGGCCGCGAGGTCGTCGAGCTGCGCGCTCTTGCCGGCCTTGGGCGCGCCCAGCGGGTCGGAGGTGGCCGCGAAGTCCGCGTTCGTCAGGAAGCCGGTGCCGCCGAACTCGTTGCGGATGTCGTTCTCGAAGTCCTGCACCTCGTCGAAGTTGGCCGTCCAGTGCAGCTTGCCGTGGCCCAGGCCGCGCCGGCCCTGCAGGCTGATGGTGCGGCGCAGGCCTTCGCCGCGCTGGGTGAAGTCCCACACCATGCCGTCGTCGCCGCCGTCCGCATGGCAGCTCGCGCAGGAGATGTAGTTGTCCTTGCTCATGCGACGATCCGACGCGTTGTAGAACACCTGCTTGCCGCGCAGAGCTGCCGGCGACATGGGCTCCGCAGCGACCGTCGACACGGTCTGCAGGAAGGTCGGCACATTGGTCTCCGACGACAGCACCGTCGCCACGTCGTGCACCGTCACCGAGCGCGCCAGGAAGTTGTTGACGAACAGCCGCTTGCGCGTCGCGTCGAGGTACAGGCCGTGCGGCGCGCTGCTGGCGTTGATCTCGCCACGCACCGCGCGGCTGTACGGATCGACGATGGCGACGCGGTTGCCTTCCATCTGCGCGACGAACAGGTAGTCGCCCGAGGGAGAGAAGAGCGCCGCGCGTGCCGGTGCCCGGTCGTCGAAGTCGATCTGCTCGCCGAACTCTTCCGCCGCCGTCTGCAGGTTGACCTGCGACAGGATGGAGCGCACCGTCTGGTCGTGCACCAGGTTGTTGCCGTCCCGGTACTTGCCGCGCACGATGTTGTCCTTCTTCGAGGGCAGCACGGCACGTGCGCCGTCGGGCGAGATCACCACCTGGCTCAGGTAGTTGGCCACGCCGCGCGCGCGGCTCTCGGTGTCCACCGTGGTGGTGTCCACCGGCAGCGCGACGGTGGTGATGGCGCTCATGCTCTGCAGGTTCACCTTGTGCAGCTGGCCGCCCGTCATCTTCGACTTGAAGCGCGTGACGTAGGCCACCTGCGAGCCCGACTCGACCGCGATGCCGCGCAGCGCGCCCTCCAGCGCGACCGCGCCGGTGGTGGTGCCGTTGCTCGGGTTGAAGCTCATCAGCACCGACTTGCTTTCCATCGTCAGCAGGCCCTTGGTGCCGTCGGGCGTGAAGGCCACGCCGTAGGGGCCGCTGCCGTAGGCCAGCGGCACGGTGGCCGAGAGGCTGCCGTCGGCGGCGTTGAGCACCACCAGCTTGTCCTCGCCCTGCACCGTGACCCAGATGCGTCCGTCGGGGCCGACGGCCAGCGTCTTCGGCTCGTCGCCCACGCGCACTTCCCAGCGCTTGACGAGGCTCTGCGAGTCGATGGCGGCGACCGTGCCGCTGTCGGGGTTCACCGAGTACACCGAGTTCGCGTCGCCCGCGATGTTGGTGGTGTGCGTGGGCGCCTTCGCCGTCACCGGCATGATCACCGTGAGGTTGTAGGTGTAGAAGGTCTCGCGGCCGCTGGCGTCCTTCACCGTCAGCGTCACCGTGAAGTGGCCGGGGCGCGTGTAGGTGTAGCTGTAGTTCGCCTGGTTCGAGTAGGCGGTCTGCGTGCCGTCGCCGAAGTTCCAGCGGTACTGCGCGCCGCTGCTGCCCAGCGTGGCCGGGTTGAACACCAGCTGGCCGTTCACCAGCTTGGGCCCGCCGCCGATGCCCGGGTCGCCGATGATGGCCTGGCCGCGCAGCGTGTTCACGTCGGTGTCGCTCAGCACGCGGCCGTAGACGCGCACTTCCGCCAGCGTGCCCTTGAAGAGCGCCGCGTTGCCCTGGATCTGGCCGAGCACGGCGAACTTGTTCGACAGGCCCTTGTTGCCGGTGGGACCGGTGGAGGTGGTCTTCGTGCCGTCGACGTACACGGCCTGCGCGCCGGAGGCGGCATCGCGCGTCATCACGACGTGGTGCCAGGTGCCGTCGTTCACCGCCGCGGTGGAGGTTGTGCCGCCGTCGTTGCCGACCGAGAGCTTGATGCGCCCGCTGTTGTCGAGCCAGCCCCAGAACACGTCGTCGGCGCCGCCGGACTGGTCGCGCCCGAAGATGCCGGGCGCGGTCCAGGAGTTGGGGCCGCCGGCCTGCGTGGTCTTCATGTAGAAGCTCAGCGAGGCGCTGCCGCCCAGCACGGTGGCCACGGTGTCGCTCTTCAGCGGCACGCCGGCCGTGCGGTTCGCGAAGTTCAGGCCGATGCTCTCGAAGGCGTCGCCGGTGGCGGGCGTGCCGTTGTTGGCGCCGATCTGGTCGGAGAGGTTGCCCGCCAGCGTCCAGTAGTGCATCAGGCCGATCTCGGCGGCGTTGCCGGTGTGGAACACCGACTTGTAGTCCGCGCCGATGGCGTTGCCCGCATAGTCCTTCACGCCGTTGGCCGGCAGGAACACCTCGTAGCTGGTGCCCGGCTGCAGCGGCTGCGCGGGGTGGAAGTTGATGATGCCCAGCTGCACGCTGTAGGTGCCCGCCAGCGTGTTGCCGCCCACAGGGCGCACGATGAAGGTGTTGGAGTTAACGCTCTCGGGCAGGATGCTGTCGCTCATGCCCAGGCCGATGCGCGAGGTCAGCGCCTGCTGCTTCGCGTTGCTGGCGGGCGAGACCTGCCTCACTTCGGGCTTGGTGGTGTCGGGGTCGACCTGGTGCACGACGAAGCCGCTACCCGAGCCGTGGTCGTTGCCCACGAAGATCAGGTTGCCGAAGGCCGCGACCTGGCCGTTGTCGGAGTGCGAGAAGTTCGGATCGTCCTCGCGCAGGATGCTGCCGCGGCCCACTTCGACGTGGTTCAGCGGATTGCTCACGTCGACCTTGTGGATGTAGGTCTGCGCACCCTGGATGACGTAGTTGTCCTGCGTGGCGCAGTAGAGCTGCTCGTCAATGACGAGGCGGTTGTCCTCGGCCACGAAGTTGGAGCGGTCGCTCAGGTCGTAGCTGTACATCTTCGCGCCACCGCCGCGCGCCGAGGCGTGCAGCGTCTTGCCGTCGAAGCAGGTGGCGTAGTAGTTGGGGTTGGAGCCCACGGTGTCCAGCACCTTGGGGTTCAGCGGGTCGGAGATGTCGAGGCTGGAGAAGCCCGCGGTGTTGTCCATCGAGGTCAGCACCATGTGGTTGCCCATGGTGAAGATCGGGCCGATGCGGAAGCCGCCGAGCTCACCGGTGGGCACCGGGTTGGGCTTGCCGGCGCCGCGGTTCGCCACCACGGCGTTGGCGGGGTCGGTGGCATCGACGATGAAGATGCCGCGGCCCGCCGAGGCCACGTACAGGTAGGGCGCCTGCCACCAGAGTTGCCAGGCCACGTTCTCGTAGTCGCCGCCGTTGACGCCGGGCAGCGCGAGCTTCTTCACCTGCTTGATGTCGTTGACGTCGGTGAAGTCCCAGAACTCGACGCCGTTGATGCTGGGCAGCACCACGTACGTCTTGCCGCCGATCTTCGCGGTGCCGAAGGAGTGGGTCTCGCGGAATTCCTGCGTGCGGCCCTCGGGCTCGTAGATCTTCTTCACGAGCTTGATCTGGCGCGGGTTCGAGATGTCGTACAGCAGGAAGCCGCCCGGGCCGAGGCCACTGTCCGGCGCGAAGGAGGTCAGGAAGTAGCCGTTGACCATGATGCCGGCGTTCATGCCGTAGTCCTTGCGGCCCGGGTAGGTGGCGGGCACCTCGCGCGACTCGTAGGCATTGCTGTGCGCCGGGTCCAGCGGATGCGCGGCACTGGTGATCATCGAGACCGGCTTGAACAGCTCGGCCGAGGTGTAGGTGAGATTGCCGAGGCCCGGTCCCTGCAGGGGGAGAGGATCGGCCACGGCTTCGGCCACCGCCGTCGCCATGTTGTTCAGGGTCGTCATCGGACTGACCCCCGTGATTGCCGCGTGCGTCAGCAGCGTGACGAACGGCAGCAGGAACGCCATCAAGTAATACCGGATTTTCATCGTCGCCTCCAGGTTGTTTGAAGTCCGCAGGGGAACCGTTTTCTTCTCGGCCAACTAACTCCGTGTTTGTCTTTTCTCTTTGTCTCTCTCGTCTCTTCCTTGCCTGCCTGGGCGCGTGGCAGAAAACGCGCGCGCAGGACGCACCCCGGCGGGCGACGCATCCGTCGCCCGCCGTGAGCTTTCTTCCTTCTTTCTTCCTCCTAAAGAGGGCGCGTCTTCGTCATGTCATTTCGCGCCACCCGATTCGTAGATGTCCCATGCCTCCTTGGCGCTGGCGCCGCGGTGGATCATGGCCATCAGCGCATCCACCACCGCCGACGGATTGCCGTGCTGGTAGACGTTGCGCCCGTACACCATGCCGACGGCGCCTTCGTCCATCAGCACGCGCGAGCGCGCGAACACCTGCTGCAGGTCCTCGCGGCCGCCGCCGCGCACGAGCACGGGGCAGCGCGCGGCCTGCACCACGCGGTGGAAGTCCTTGGGGTCGGTGGTGGGGTCGGCCTTGATGATGTCGGCGCCCATGTCGCGCGCCAGGCGCACCAGCGTGACGATCTTCTCGGCATCGCCGTCCACCGAGTAGCGGCTGCCGGCCGAGGGCGCCTGCATCACCAGCGGCTCGATCATCAGCGGCATGCCGTAGCGGTCGCAGTCGGCGCGCACGCGGGCGATGTTCTGCACGCACTGGCGGAACAGGTCGGGCTCGTCGGGCAGCATGAAGAGGTTGACCACCACGCAGGCCGCGTCGCGCTGCACGGCCGGCAGCACCGGGTCGTGCTCGTTCTGCAGCACGGCCCACATCACGCGGTGGCGCGTGGCGTTGTAGGGGTTGCCCATGTCGATGCGCATCACCAGCGCGGGCTTGTCGCGGCCGGGGCGGTCCTGCAGCAGGTCGGACTGGCCGTAGTTGAGCTGGATCGCGTCGGGGCGGGCGGCCACGAGACGGTCCATTACCGAGGGCATGTCCTCGAGGCCGTCGAGGAAGCTGGGCTCGTTGCACACGCCGTGGTCGAGCGCGATGTCCAGGCAGCGCCCGTTGTTGAGCAGCCTGTTCAGGCGTGCGGTCTTGTCCTTCGACATACGGAAAGAAGTCCTTGTGTGTTGGTGTGACAGAAAAGAAGAGGGCGGCTCAGGCCAGCGAGCCCAGGTGCCTGCCGGCTGCCGCGTCGATCAGCTCCAGCGCGGCGTCGTGCAGGCGCACCGAGCCGGCGCCCGCGTTCTCGATGGCCTGCTTGCTCACGCGCGCGCCGCACAGCGCCACCGAGATGCTTCCGCGCGCCAGCGTCCAGGCGATCATGAGTTGGCCGAAGGAGCATTCGAGCTGCTTGCGCAGCGGCTCCAGCTCCTCGAAGAAGGCCTTGAGCTTCGCGCGGTTCTGCGCGCTGAAGCGCGGGTTGGTGGCGCGCTGGTCGTCGCCGGTGAACTTGCGCTCGGGGTCGATGGGGCCCGCGAGCAGGCCCAGCGCCAGCGAGGAGTAGCCCAGCACTGCCACGTTGTGCTCGGTGCACAGCGGCACCAGCGTCTGCTCGATCTCGCGGTCGATCAGGCTGTAGCGCTCCTGTGCGGCGTCGACCGGGCCGTACCGGAGGTATTCGGCCAGCGTCTCGGGGCTCACGTTGCTCACGCCGATGGCGCGGATCTTTCCCTGCTTCTTGAGTTCGAGCAGCGTGCTCATCGTCTCTTCGACCGGCGTGGTGCTGTCCTGCCAGTGCGTGATGTAGAGGTCGATGTAGTCGGTCTGCAGGCGCTTCAGGCTTTCTTCGGCCTCGTGGATGATCGACTCGCGCCCGAGGTAGCGGTACACCGGGTGGCCGTCTTCTTCGAAGAAGTGCGTTCCCTGTTGGGTGTGCCAGACCAGCCCGCACTTGGTGGCGATCACTGCCTCGTGGCGCCGGCCCTTCAGCGCGGTGCCGACGATGCTCTCGGAGCGCCCGAGGCCGTAGGCCGGCGCGGTGTCGATCAGGTTCACTCCTGCGTCCAGCGAAGCCTGGATGGCGAGCACGGCGGCCGCGTTGTCGCCGCCGCCCCACATCCATCCGCCCATGGCCCAGGTGCCCAGGCCGATGGCCGAGCACTCGATGCCCGAGGGGCCGAGCGTGGTCTTCTTCATGGCCGATGCGTTGTTGGTGCTGTTGCTCATCGCTTGGTCTTTCTCGTGTTCATGAGGTGGTCGATGGTCACGGCCGCGAGCAGGATCACGCCCTTGATCACGTCCTGCCAGTAGGGCGACACGTCGAGCAGGATCAGCGAGCTGGTCACCACCGACAGCAGCGCCAGGCCCAGCACAGCGCCGAGCACCGTGCCCGAGCCGCCCTTGAGGCTGGCGCCGCCGATCACCGCGGCGGCGATCACGTTGAGTTCCATGCCCATGCCGAAGGTCGGCGTGGCCGCGCCGAAGCGCGCCGTGTAGATCACGCCTGCGAGCCCAGCCGATGCAGCGCACAGCACCGTGACCCAGAACTTCACGTGGCCCACGCGGATGCCCGAATAGAGCGCAGCCTTCTCGTTGCTGCCGGTGTAGAACACGCGGCGCAGCAGCGAGGAGCGGCGCAGCACGAAGTCGCTCACCACCACGATCACCAGGAAGATCAGGATCACGGCAGGAATGCCGAAGAGCGTGCCCTGGCCGATGAACTTGAACTCCGCCGGCAGCGAGAACAGCGACTGCGGCGTGCCCTGCGTGAGTGCGAGGCACAGGCCGCGCACGATCACCATGAAGGCCAGCGAGGCGATGAAGTGGTTCAGCCCGATGCGCGTGACGCAGCCGCCGATCATCGCGCCGATCATGGCGCTGGCGGCAATGGCGATGAGCCCCGCCGTCCACGGGTCGAAGCCCATGAGGAAGAGCTTGCCCGTGACCACCATCGCGAAGCACACCACCGAGCCCACCGACAGGTCGATGCCGCCGACGATCAGCAGGATGGTCATGCCCACCACCACGATGCCCTCGATGGAGAACGACAGCAGCATCGCGCGCACGTTGTCCCACGTGAGAAAGTAGGGCGAGGCGAAGCTCATGCCCACGCACAGCGCGGCGATGATGAGCAGGAGGCCCATCTCGCGCATGCTGCCGAGTTTGCTGGCGGGTTTCACGGGACCTCCTCCTCCCGATTGGCGTTGCTGGAGACCGGGGGCAGTCCCCGCATCGAGTTGTGCTGGGTAATTCATGCTGTCGCTTCCTCTTCGCAAAGTCCGGAGGCCAGCCGCAGCAGCACCTCTTCCGTCATGTCCTTGTCTTGCACCTCGCCGGCGAGCCGGCCGTCGCGGATCACCAGCGCGCGGTCGCACAGCCCGATGATCTCGGGCAGCTCCGAGGAGATCACGATCACGCCCACGCCCTGGCTGGCCAGGTCGCGCAGGATGTGATGAATCTCCGACTTGGCGCCCACGTCCACGCCGCGCGTGGGCTCGTCCATCAGCAGCACCGACGGGTTGGTGGCCAGCAGCTTGGCAATGGCCACCTTCTGCTGGTTGCCGCCCGACAGGCTCGCGACGTCGATGTCGACGCCGTCGGACTTGAGCTTGAGCTTGGCGCCCAGTTCGATCGCGAGCTTGCGTTCGCTCGCGCGCTGCAGCAGGCCGAAGCGCGAGCTCACGCGCTTCAGCGCCATCGACGCGATGTTCTGCGCGATCGGCAGGTCGAGATAGACGCCGGCCGCCTTGCGGTCTTCGCTGAGATAGGCGATGCCCTCGCGCAGCGCGTCGCTGTACTTGCGGATGGCGAGTTCCCTGCCGCGCAGCCGCACGCTGCCGCCGCGGGCCGTGCGCAGGCCGCAGATGGTCTCGGCGAGCTCGCTGCGGCCGGCGCCCATCAGGCCCGCGATGCCGAGGATCTCGCCGCGCTTGAGCCTGAACGACACGCCGTGCACGCGCTCGCCGTCGGCGATGTCCGTCACCTCGAGCACGTGCTCGCCCGATGCGGGCTCATCCTGCTTGGGTGGGTAGTAGTTGCCCAGGTCGCGCCCGACCATGCGGCGCACCAGGCCGTCGGCGTCGAGCTCGGCCAGCGGTCCGCTGTGCACGTCGCGCCCGTCGCGCAGCACGGTCACGCGCGAGCAGTGCGCGAAGATCTCGGCCATGCGGTGGCTGATGTAGATGATGCCGATGCCCTGCGCCTGCAGGTCGTGCAGCACCTTGAAGAGCGCGGCCGATTCGTTGTCGGTCAGCGCGGCGGTGGGCTCGTCGAGGATCAGCACCTTGCAGTCCAGCGTGAGCGCCTTCGCGATCTCGATGAGCTGCTGCGTGGAGATGCTCAGGTCCTTCACCAGCGCGGCCGGGTCCACGTCCTGTCCCAGCCGCTGCAGCACCTTGGCCGCGCGTTCGTTGAGGCTCGCGTAGTTCATCCACGCGCTCTTGCCGGCGTTGATTTCCGGCATGAAGATGTTCTCGGCCACGGTGGCGTCGCCGCACAGGGCGATCTCCTGGTGTACCAGGCCGATGCCCAGGCGCATGGCATGTGCCGGGCCGTCTATGACCACCTGCTGCCCGTCGAGCGCGATCGTGCCCTCGTCCGGCTGGTGGATGCCGTCGATGATGTTCATCAGCGTGGACTTGCCCGCGCCGTTCTCGCCGCACAGGGCGTGGATCTCGCCGCGGTGCAGCGAGAAGTCCACGCCCGAGAGCGCGCGCGAAGCGCCGAAGCGCTTGCTGATGCCCCGCAATTCGAGCAGTGCGCTCATCGCTTCGTGCCCATTCACTCGCCGATGCCCTTGGTGCCGCGGCGGGCGAGGTACTTGTCCCAGTAGAAGTCGTCGGCGTTGGCCTTGCTCACCACCGACAGGCCGTTGTCCAGGAAGGGCACGGCCATGGGGTTGGTGCCGTTGCGCTTGGCGTCGTTCATCGGGTCGATGAGCGTCGGGTTCTTGGCCAGGAACAGCATCATCATGCCCATGTAGCCCTGCATGCCCTGGTTCGGGTTGATGGAGCCGAACACGTCGCCCGACTTGATCATGTCGAGGATCTTGGCGTTCACGTCGCAGCACATCACCTTGATGTTCTTCTTGGTCTCGACCTTGGCCTGCGCCGCGCCGAGGGCGGAGTTGGCCTCGGGCATGAAGAGCGCGCCCAGGTTCGGGTTGGCCTGCGCGAGGCTCAGCACCGCCTGGTAGGCCTTGTTCGGGTCCTGGTTGCTGGCGGCGCGGCCGACCAGCTTCATGCCGGGGTGCTTGGCCTTCATGCGGTTGATGAAGGCGGCGATGCGGCGGTCGTGGTTGTCCTGGCCGGGGTTCTCCAGCACCGCGTATTCGCCCTTGCCGCCCAGCGAGGCCGCGATGGCGTCGGCGGCCTGCGTGCCTTCGCGGTCGTTGTCGGAGGTGACGAAGGAGGTGCGCTTGGAGTTCGGCGAGTCGGCCGCGAAGGTGACGACCGGGATGCCCATCGCCGCGGCACGGTTGATCGGCTCGATGAACGGGTCGGGGTTCATCGGGTGCAGCAGGATGCCCGCGGGCTTGCGCGCCAGCTCCTGCTCGAAGGACGCGAGCTGCTTGTTCACGTCGTACTCGGGCGTGCCGGTGTAGCGGGTGCGAACGCCCAGCGTGCGGCCGAGCTGCTTCATCATTTCGTAGACCGGAAACCAGTACTCGACCCCCGACACCATCACGTTCATCACGTAGACGTCGCTCGAATTGCCGCGCAGGCCGCCTGCCGCGGCGGGGGCAGCCGCCTGCTGCTGCGCGAACGCGCTTGCGCCGGCCAGGCCGATGCCGGCTGCGGCTGCGGACTTCAGGAAATTACGCCTCATTTTTTGTCTCCTCACGTTGGGTGGCACAGCTTGTGGCTGCCGCTTTTCAGGGCAGCCCTTGGAACCTCTTTGTCACATCAGTTGTTATGACAGGCTAGAATGTACGCGCTGGCCGTTTGCAGGGATAACTAGGGGAAACGCTACTGGCAAGGTGCTTTTATTCAGCCGAAGCTGTTATGACATGAAGCCAAACATACTGATCGGCATCGACATGGGGTCGAGCAGCCTGAAAGCCCTGGCCCTCGAAGCCGGGAGCGGCCGCTCCGTCGCCCTGTCCCGAATGCCACTGCCGCACGACCGGCTGCCCGGAGGGGGATGCGAAGTGAGCGCGACGGCCATCCGCGCAGCGCTCACCCACGTGCTGCGCGACGTCGCCCATCAACTCGGAGACCGCGTGGCGGAGGTCCGCGCCATCGGCTGCACCGGCCATGGCGCGGGGCTCTATGCGCTCGATGCGCGCATAGAGCTCGTGAGCGGACGCGCCGTCGCCTCCACCGACCAGCGCGCCGACGCGCGTGCGCGTTCCCTTGCGTTAGGCCACGGCCCTGCGCTCTTCGCCGACGTGGGCTGCCAGCCCTGGCCCGGCCAGCCCACGGTGATCGCGGCCGAGCTGCTGGGCACCGATGCCGTGCAGCGCGGCGCGGTGCGCCGGCTGATGTTCGCGAAGGACTACCTCGGCTTCCTGCTGACGGGCGAGATCGCGACCGACGCCAGCGATGCGAGCACCGCCGGGCTTGTGTCGATCGAGACGGGCACCTGGTCGCAGGCGGCCTTCGATGCGTCCGGCATCGCGGATCTCGGCCCGCGCGTCTTCGGTCCGCTGGTGCCCAGCGGCGAGATCGTCGGCAGGCTGCGGCCTTCGGAAGCCGCACTGTGCGGCCTGCCCGCCGGCATTCCCGTGGCGATGGGCGCCATCGACCTGCTCGCCTCGATGACCGCGATCTGCGCCGAAGGGCGCTCGCGCGCGGTGTCGGTCTTCGGCACCTGGTGCGTGAACGCCGTCATCGGGCCGGTGATCGAGCCCAAGCCCGCGGTGGCCGCCGTCGTCAATTTCGGACGCGAGGACAAGCGCCTCTACATGGAGAACAGCCCCTCGTCGATGGCCAACATCGCATGGCTGGCCGGCGTGCTCGGGCTGCCCGATTCGCGCGCGGTGGTCGACCTGGCGATGTCGGTGCCGCTGGGTGCCGGCGGCCTGCGCTTCCTGCCTTTCGTCAACGGCGGCGGTGGCGTGACGGCGGGCTTCGTCGGCCTCAAGAGCCATCACACGCGCGGCGACATGGCGCGCGCGGTGGTCGATGCGGTTGCCGCGCTGCACGCACGGCACACGGCGCGCCTCGCGGCCTGCGGGCTGCCGGTGTCCGCATCCACCGTGCTCGGCGGCGGCGCAAGCGACACGCGCCTCGTGCGCCTGCTGGCGGGCTTCCTCGGCCACCCGGTCGAGCGCTGCGCCGACGACGAGACCGGCGCGCGCGGCGCCGCCATCTACGCCGCCATGTCGCAAGGCATCGACCGCGCGGAGCAAGGCAGCGCCTTGCTCGCGCCCTGCGACACCGTCGAACCCGACGCAGCCCAGGCGCGCGCCCATGCCGACTTCATCGCCGGCTTCAACGAACTGATCGACACCATGTCTCCTGTGTTTTCCCATTTGGCGGGAGGCGCGATGGGCGCCGCCCGGCCGCCCGAAGGCGTCCGCACCGCAGCGCCCAGCGCGGAGGTTTCCCGATGAGCGCCTGGCAACTGCCCTTCGTACGCCCGGCATCCCTGGCGGACCGCCATTTCTCGACGGTCATCATCGGCGCCGGCATTAATGGCGTGGGCGTGTTCCGCGACCTGTGCCTGCAGCGCGTGGACTGCCTCATCGTCGACAAGGGCGACTTCAGCGCGGGTGCCAGCAGCGCGCCCTCGCGCATGATCCACGGCGGCCTGCGCTACCTGGAGAACGGCAGCTTCTCGCTGGTGGCCGAGGCCACGCGCGAGCGCAACCTGCTGCTGCGCAACGCGCCGCATCTGGTGCAGCCGCTGAAGACGGTGGTGCCGCTGTCGAGCTTCTTCGGCGGCCTGATGAGCAGCGCGCTCAAGTTCTTCGGCCGCACGCCGCCGCAGCGCACGCGCGGGCTGCTGGCCGTGGCCGCGGGCCTGCGCCTGTACGACCTGCTGGGCCGCCGCCAGCGCGTGATGCCCAACCACCGCATCAGCCGCGTGCCGCCGGGCGACCGCAGCCTGTTCCGCGCCGCGGTGCGCTGGACGGCCACCTTCTTCGACGCGTGGATCAGCCACCCCGAGTGGCTCATCCTCGAGCTGATCGGCGATGCCTGCCGCGACCAGCCGCGCTCGGCCGCCACCAACTACTGCCGCGTGATGGGCTGCGCGGGCAACATCATCACGCTGCGCGACGAGATCACCGGCGCGCTGGTGCGCGTGACGGCCGACACCGTGGTGAACGCCAGCGGCGCATGGCTGGACCGGAGCACGGCAGTGCTCGGCGGCGGCGGTCCGCGCGTGATGGGCACCAAGGGCTCGCACCTCGTGCTCGACCATCCCGCGTTGCGCGATGCGCTCGAAGGTCGCATGGCCTACTTCGAGGCGGTGGACGGGCGCGTGTGCATCGTCTATCCCTTCCTCGACCGCGTGCTGGTGGGCTCCACCGACATCCCGGTGGAAGACCCCGACAAGATCGCGACCGAGCCGGAGGAGGTCGACTACCTGCTCGAAGTGCTGGCCGAGGTGTTCCCGAACCTGCGCTTCGACCGTGGCGATGTCGTCTACACGTACGTCGGCGTGCGGCCTCTCGCGCGCTCCGACGCCGACAAGCCGGGGCAGATCTCGCGCGACCACTCGGTGGTGCTCGATCCGCCGAGCGCCACGCGCGATATTCCCGTCGTCGGCCTTGTCGGCGGCAAGTGGACCACCTTTCGCGCGCTCGCCGAGGAAGCCACCAACGAAGTGCTGAAGCAACTGGGCCGTCCGCGCACGGCATCGACGGACATGCTGCCCATCGGCGGCGGTGCCGAGCTGCCGGCCGATGCGCAGGCGGCCGAGCGCTTCGTCGAGCGCATGGTCGGCGCCTCGGGCATGAGCCGCACGCGCGCCCAGGTGCTGCTGCGGCGCTACGGATCGAAGGCGCTGCCGCTGGCGCAGCGCCTGGCCGCCTCGGGCGACATGCCGCTGCGCCATGCGCCCGACTATTCGGTCGCCGAGCTTTCGTATCTGTGTCTCGAAACCGGCGTGGTGCACCTGGACGACCTCGTGATCCGGCGCACGCTGCTGGCCATCCGCGGGCTCGTCACCGACGCCGCGCTGGCCGAGATGGCCGGCATCGCCGCCGAGGCGCTGGGCTGGGACGCAGCACAGCAGCATGCCGAGCTGAAGGCCTGCGCCACCGCGCTGCGCGAGCGCCACGGCGTGCGGCTTTCGCCGGTGGCGGCCGATGCGCCGGCATCTTTCGATGCATCATTGATGACTCCTCAGGCCATGGGCCAGCCCTCGACGTGAACTCTCAGACCGAAATTTCGACCGTACTCGACCGCGATTCCGAGTCCCCGCTGTGGGCCCAGTTCCGCGACGCGCTGCGCATGCAGATCCTGCAGGGCGTGCTGCCCATCGGCGCCAAGCTGCCATCCGAAGCCGAGCTGGGCGAGCAGTTCGGCATCTCGCGCATCGTGGTGCGCGAGGCGCTGGCCGACCTGGTGCGCAACAACCTCATCTACAAGATCAAGGGCCGGGGCGCCTTCGTGTCGGCGCGCGAGCGGGACGAAGATTTCGTCTCCACCGTGCTCGGCTTCTCCGACGAGATGGAGCGCAAGGGCCGCTCGGTGCGCACGCAGATCCTCACGCAGGAGCTGCGCGCGCCCACCGAGCAGGAAGCCGCGTCGCTCGGCCTGACCGACGACACGCAGGTGGTTGCGCTCAAGCGCCTGCGCAGCGTGGACGGCGAGCTGCGCCTGCTGGTGGAGACCGTGGTGCCCGCCGACCTTGCACCGGGCCTGCACCGCACGCGCCTGGACGACCGCTCGCTCTACGACGTGCTGCGCCGCCAGTACGGCCTGCGCCTGGTGCGCGCAGAACGCTGGATCGACGCCGTGCTGCCCGACGCCGAGACCTGCGACCTGCTCAACCTGCCTCAGCCCGAGCCGCTGCTGCGCATCGAGTCGATCGCCTACGGTGCCAACGGCAGGCCGCTGGAGCACTACCGCGCGCTGCACCGCTGCAAGACCAGCCGCCTGCACGTGCAGACGACCACCTGAGGTCCGGGCTCAGCCCTTGGTGGCTGTCTTCGAGGGCCAGAGCACCGAGGCGATGGCCACCATCATCAGCGCCACCGCCACCCAGTCCTGCCAGTGCACGGCCTCGCCGAGCCACACCGCGCCGCTGAACACGCCCAGCACCGGGATGAACATCACGCTCAGCGTCGACGCGATCGGCGGCAGGCCGCGCGCGAGGTAGAACCATGCGGCGTGGGCGAAGCCGAAGATCAGCACCGCGTTGTAGAGGATCGAACCCCATGCCACGCGGCCTGGCCAGTAGAGCTGCTCGCGCTCGAAGAGCAGCGAGAGCGCCGTCATCACCACGGCCGTCATCGCGGTCATCCAGAACGAGAGCGTGAGCGTCGGCAGGCCGATGCGCGTGTGGCGCAGCAGCTGCGTGCCCAGCGCCCACGTGGCCGCGGCCACCAGTGCCAGCGCCACGTAGCCGGGCCGGCCCGACAGGTTCGTGAGTTCGTGCCACAGCAGCAGCCCCACGCCGACCGCGCAGGCGCCAACGCCCAGCCACGCGCGCCGCGTGAGCGCGGCGGAGAACAGCAGGGCGCCGATGACGGCCGAGAACACCGGCATCGTGTAGCCCAGGATCGCGGCGCGCCCGCCCGAGAGTGCCTTCACCGCGAGGATGATGCAGGCGTGCCAGACGAACATGTTGGTGGCGCCAAGCCAGACCAGCTCGGGCCACGCGCTGCGCGGCACGCGGAACGGCACCTTGAGCCACACCAGCGCGATGGCCAGCACCGGCAGGCCGAGCCAGATCGAGATCGCGCGGAAGCCCAGCGGCGGGTAGTCGGCCACGCCGAGCTTCATCACCGGCCAGTTGAAGCCCCACGCGAGGGTCAGGAGAACGAGGATGACGAACTGGCGCGGGGTGAAGGAAGGCATGGGGCGCGATTGTGGCGCGGCCCGTGCATTCGTGCAGGGCGCGGCTACTTCAGCAGCCGCTTCAGGTACCGCCCCGTATGGCTCGCTTCGTTCGCCGCGATGTCTTCCGGCGTGCCTTCGCCCACCACCGTGCCGCCGCCGGCACCGCCCTCGGGGCCCATGTCGATGAGCCAGTCGGCGGTCTTGATGACGTCGAGGTTGTGCTCGATCACGACGATGGTGTTGCCCGCGTCGCGCAGCTGGTGCAGCACCTTCAGCAGCAGCTCGATGTCGGCGAAGTGCAGGCCGGTGGTCGGCTCGTCGAGGATGTAGAGCGTGCGGCCGGTGTCGCGCTTGCTGAGCTCCAGCGCGAGCTTCACGCGCTGCGCCTCGCCGCCCGACAGCGTGGTGGCCGACTGGCCCAGCTTGATGTAGCTCAGGCCCACGTCGAGCAGCGTGCGCAGCTTGCGCTCGATGGTCGGCACGGCCCTGAGGAAGTCGTGCGCGGCCTCGACCGTCATCTCCAGGATCTGCGCGATGTTCTTGCCCTTGTAGAGCACCTCGAGCGTCTCGCGGTTGTAGCGCTGGCCGTGGCAGACCTCGCAGGGCACGTACACGTCGGGCAGAAAGTGCATCTCGACCTTCACCACGCCGTCGCCCTGGCAGGCCTCGCAGCGCCCGCCGGCCACGTTGAAGCTGAAGCGACCCGGGCCGTAGCCGCGCTCGCGCGCGGTGTTGGTCTCGGCCATGAGTTCGCGGATGGGCGTGAACAGGCCGGTGTAGGTGGCCGGGTTGCTGCGCGGCGTGCGGCCGATGGGGCTCTGGTCGACGTTGATGACCTTGTCGAAGTACTCGATGCCTTCCACCGACTCGTGCGCGGCCGGTTCCTCGTGCGCGCGGTAGATGGTGCGCGCCACCGCCGTGTAGAGCGTGTCGTTCACCAGCGTGGACTTGCCCGAGCCCGACACGCCCGTCACGCAGGTCAGCAGGCCGACGGGGAAGGCCACGCTCACGTTCTTCAGGTTGTTGCCGGTGGCGCCGACGACGCGGATTTCCTGCAGGTCGGTCTGCGTGGCGAGGTGCGCGGCCTCGCGCGCGGCGCGGCGCTCGGCGGCGGGGCTGGGCGGAAAGCGCGGGGGCTTCTTGCCTTCATGGAAGGCGGGTTGCTTCGTCGCCGGCAGCCAGGCGGTGCGGTGCTTGGGCACTTCGATCTTTCGTGCGCCCGAGAGGTACTGGCCGGTGAGCGAGTCGGGGTTGGACGAAACCTCGGTGTAGGTGCCCTGCGCCATCACGCGGCCGCCGTGCACGCCGGCACCGGGGCCCATGTCGATCACGTGGTCGGCGGCGTGGATCATGTCCTCGTCGTGCTCGACCACGATCACGCTGTTGCCGATGTCGCGCAGATGCTTCAGCGTGCCGATGAGGCGGTCGTTGTCGCGCTGGTGCAGGCCGATGCTGGGCTCGTCGAGCACGTACATCACGCCGGTGAGGCCCGAGCCGATCTGCGAGGCGAGGCGGATGCGCTGCGCCTCGCCGCCAGAGAGCGTTTCGGCGCTGCGGTCCAGGCTCAGGTAGTTCAGGCCCACGTCGTTCAGGAATTTCAGGCGCAGACCGATCTCGCGCACCACCTTGTCGGCGATGTCGGCCTTGGCGCCGCGCAGCCTGAGCTTCTGGAACCAGTCGAGCGAATCGCGCAGCGTGAGGCGGCTGAGCTCGAAGATGGCCATGCGCGGACGCTCGGCACCGTTGTCGGCGGCGCTCTCGTCGACCAGGAACACGTTGCGCGCCTCGGGCCGCAGTCGCGAGCCGCCGCAGTCGGGGCAGGGCTGCAGGTTGCGGAAGCGCGCGAGGTCCTCGCGCACCATCACGGAGTCGGTCTCGCGGTAGCGCCGCGTCATGTTCGGGATGATCCCCTCGAAGGGATGCTTCTTCGTGAGCTTCTTGCCCGCGAAGTTGCCCGACTCCATGGTGTAGTTGAACTTGATCTCCTCGGCGGCCGAGCCGTGCAGCAGCACGTGCTGCACCGAGGCGGGAAGCGATTCGAAGGGCGCGTCGACGTCGAACTTGTAGTGCTTCGCGACGCTCTCGATCATGCTGAAGTAGTAGCCGTTGCGGCGGTCCCAGCCCTTGACGGCGCCGCTGGCCATCGACAGCGATGGAAAGGCCACCACGCGCGCCGGATCGAACACCTCGCGGTGGCCGAGGCCGTCGCAGCTGGGGCAGGCGCCCACGGGCGAGTTGAACGAGAAGAGGCGCGGCTCCAGCTCCGACAGCGAGTAGTGGCAGATCGGGCAGGCGAACTTTGCGTTGAACAGGTGTTCCTTGTCGGGCGCACCCTCGGCGCCCAACTGCAGCGCGATGGCGCGTCCCTCGGCCAGGCGCAATGCGGCTTCGAAGCTCTCGGCCAGGCGCTGCTGCATGTCGGGGCGCGCGCGCAGGCGGTCGATGACGACGTCGATGTCGTGCTTCTCGGTCTTCTTGAGCTTGGGCAGGTCGTTGTATTCGTAGGTCTGCCCGTCGACGCGGAAGCGCACGTAGCCGGCTGCCTGCATCTCGGCGAAGAGCTCGAGGAACTCGCCCTTCTTCTCGCGCGCCACCGGCGCCAGGATCATCAGCCGGGGCTCGTCGGGCAATGCCAGCACCGCATCGACCATCTGAGACACCGTCTGCGCCTGCAGCGGCAGGTGGTGGTCGGGGCAGTAGGGCGTGCCGGCGCGGGCGTAGAGCAGGCGCAGGTAGTCGTGGATCTCGGTCACCGTGCCCACGGTGGAGCGCGGGTTGTGGCTGGTGGCCTTCTGCTCGATGCTGATGGCGGGCGAGAGGCCCTCGATCACGTCGACGTCGGGCTTGTCCATCAGCTGCAGGAACTGCCGCGCATAGGCCGACAGGCTCTCGACGTAGCGCCGCTGTCCTTCGGCATACAGCGTGTCGAAGGCCAGGCTCGACTTGCCCGAGCCCGACAGGCCGGTGATCACCACCAGCTTGTTGCGCGGGATGTCGAGGTCGACGTTCTTCAGGTTGTGCGTGCGCGCACCCCGGATGCTGATGCGCTGCTGCGCCAGCACCGCGCCGAGGTAGGTATTGCGTTCGAGTTCCGCGTCGCGAGCGCTTTCCGCGTCGGCGTCGGTGTATTCAGTGGTTTTTGAATTCAAGGGGGCGATCGTCCGAGGGCAACCGGACATGATAGACCGCCGGGGATTTCATGGCGAGTGGCCGGGCTCTGGAGGCTTGGGCGTGGGGACTTCCGGCGATGGCGGCGGCTGCACCGCTTCGGTGCCACCCCCGCTGCCCCCACTGCTGATCGCCCGGCCCACCATGTGCTCGGCCAGCGTGTCGTACAGCGGGCGGCTGATCATCCGCGAGACCAGGCTGGCCAGCATGGCGGCGGCCATCAGGCTCAGCACCATCGAGTGGCCGTCGACCATTTCCATGACGATGATGAAGGCGGTGAGCGGCGCCTGCGTCACCGCCGCCAGGAAGCCGGCCATGCCCATGGCGATGAGCGCCGGCCCCTGCTCGCTGCTGGCCAGCCGGGCCACCGCGTCGCCGATGCCCGCGCCGATGGACAGCGACGGCGCGAAGATGCCGCCCGGCACGCCGCACCAGGCCGTGAGCCAGGTGGCGACGAACTTCAGCACGGTGTACAGCGGCGTGAGCTCGTCGTGGCCCTGCAGCATCTGCTTGACCGCCTCGGAGCCCGCGCCGAAGGTGACGCCGTCCGTGACCAGCCCGATGACGGCCACCGCCAGCCCGCCGACGGCCGCGAAGCGCACCGGAAAGCGCGCCCGCCAGCGGTTGAAGCGTCCGGCCGTGCCTGTGAGCGAGGCGATCAGCAGCCGTGCGAAGAGTCCGCCCGCGGCGCCGCTCAGCAGCGTGACCAGCAGGCCGGGCGCGAGCACGTCCCAGCCCAGCCGGGGCACGCGGATCACGCCGAAGTAGCTGATGTTGCCGAAGGCCGAGACCGCCACCAGGCCCGCCAGCACGATGGCCGTGATGATCAGGCCGCTGGAGCGCGCCTCGAGCCGGCCCGACAGCTCCTCGATGGCGAACACCACACCCGCCAGCGGTGCGTTGAATGCCGCCGCGATGCCGGCGGCGCCACCGGCCACCAGCAGCGCGCGCCCGTCGATGGCCGTGTTGGGCGAGAGCCAGCGGCGCGCATGCTGCATCACGCCCGCCGCCACCTGCACGGAGGGGCCTTCGCGCCCGATCGACAGGCCGGCCGCGAAACCCGCCACGCCCAGTCCGATCTTCGCGACCGTGAGCCGCAGCGAGGCGAAGACGAAGCGCCGCTCGCCGGGCAGGGCCGGATGCAGGGCGGCCTTGATCTGGGGAATGCCGGAGCCGCCGGCTCCGGGGAAGAAACGCAGGGTGAACCAGACGATGCCGGCCGTGAGCAGCGGCGTGGTCAGCAGCACCGCCCAGGGCCAGGCGCGGTAGAAGCGGTGGAACTCGCCGAAGACCCAGTCGCTGGCCAGCGTGAAGCCCACCACGAAGAGGCCTGCCGCGATGGCGTAGCCCAGCACGATGACGCGGTCGAGCCAGACGCGCCCGCTCGACAGCTCGGCGCGCAGATGCTCGAAAAAGTCAGGTTCCCGATTCATCGCAAAGTCCCATTCTGGCATCCGGCGGGAGTGCGGGCAGCCGCCTTGGGGCACAATCGAGGGTTCTTCTCAACCTCCTCCTCCATCTACTTATCAGGGGCAGTGCATATGGCATCGGTCAATAAAGTCATCGTCGTCGGCAATCTGGGGCGCGACCCCGAGATGCGTACATTCCCGAGCGGCGACCAGGTCGCGAACGTCACAGTGGCCACCACCGATCGCTGGAAGGACAAGCAAAGCGGCGAAATGCGCGAGGCCACCGAGTGGCACCGCATCGTCTTCAACGGCCGCCTGGCCGAAATCGCCGGCCAGTACCTGCGCAAGGGCTCGCAGGTCTATGTCGAGGGCAGCCTGCGCACGCGCAAGTGGACCGACAAGGACGGCATCGAAAAGTACACCACCGAGATCCGCGCCGATCAGATGCAGATGCTCGGCAGCCGCCAGGGCCAGGGCGGCCCGTCGGGCCCGAGCGATGACGACGGCTACGGCGGTGGCGGCGGCTACTCGCAAGGCGGCGGTGGTGGCGGCGGTGGCGGCTACGCCCCGCGTGCGCCCGCGGCTGCACCGCGCGCTCCGGCGCCGGCTCCGCGCCAGGCACCGGCCAAGTCGTCGTCGGGCTTCGACGACATGGACGACGATATTCCGTTCTGAAGCCGGTTACCCGGACTTGTCACTGAAGGCCTGCTCTTTCGGGAGCAGGCCTTTTTTCATTGCTCGGGCCTGAGCGCGCCAGGCCTTCAGCCGGCTTCTGGAACAGGCTCCTTGCGGGCCTCCGCATCGGCGCCCAGGAACCCCAGCACCAGCTCGACGAAGCGTTCCCCCTGCTCGACGTTCGATAGGTGCACCACCGGCAGCAGCTCGAAGCGCGCACCCGGAATGCCCGCCGCGAGCTCCTCGCCGTGGCGGGCCGAGGTCACGGTGTCTTGCTCGCCCGCGATGACGAGCGTGGGGCTCGCGATCAGGCGCAGCGTCCTGCGCAGGTCGGCGTCGCGCACGGCGGCCCAGCTGCCGGCGATGCCTTCCCTGGGCGTGCGCAGCAGCGTCCTGTGGAACGCCTCGATGGTGGCTCCGCGGGCCTCGAGCATGCGGGCGGGAAACCAGTTGCGCAGGAAGGTGTCGGCCGTGGATGTCATGTCCGGCGCGGCCATCAACCCGGCGATGGCCTGGTCCCACTGGCCGGCCGGGCCCAGCCAGGCGGCGGTGTTCGACAGCACCAGCCGGTCGATGCGCTCGGGCACGTGCACGCCCAGCCATTGGGCGACGATGCCGCCGAGGGACAGCCCGAGCACGTGGACGCGTTCCAGCCCCAGCGTGTCTAGCAGCTCGACGACGTCGCGCCCGAGGCGGTCGAGCGAGTAGGGCACCGCCGGTGCGCCGGACGCGCCGTGGCCGCGGGCGTCGTAGCGCAGCACGCGGAAGTGGCGCGCGAGCCGCGGCACCTCCGCGTCCCACATGTGCAGATCGGTTCCGATGGAGTTCGACAGCAGCAGCACCGGCAGGCCGGCGTCCCCGTCGAAGCGATAGGCGATGGAAACGCCGTCGCCGGTGGTGAAGAAGGAAAGGTTCGAGTCCATGGTGCTTGGCCTTGCGATGTGTTTGACGATGGCTTCATCGTAGGCAGGCACCGGCGCGGCGGATACTACAAAGTTCAGACCATCTTTGTACGAAGAACCAACGATGTCATCGACCTTCACGCTCCACGATCTGCAATGCTTCGACGCCGTCCTGCGCCACGGCGGTTTCCAGGCCGCTGCGGAGCGGCTGCACCGCACGCACCCCTCCGTGATCGCCTCGGTGGCCAAGCTGGAGCAGCAGCTGGGCATCACGTTGCTGGACCGCTCCGGCTACCGCGTGAAGCCGACGGACGCAGGGCGCGCGCTGCATCGCAAGGCGGAATCGCTGCTGCGGGAAGCGGGCGACCTGAAGACCTACGCCGAGCAGCTGGCCATGGGGCAGGAGGCCGAGCTCCGCGTCGTGCTCGGAGACCTGTGCCCGCTGACGCCCGTGCTGCAGCTGCTGGGCCGCTTCTTCGGCGCGTGGCCGCAGACGCGGCTTCATCTGCAGTTCGAATCCGTGACCGGGCCGTGGGAGCGCCTGCTCGACGGCGAGGCCGATCTCATCGTGCACCGGGTCGCCAAGAGCGACGTGCGCCTCGACTGGATCGACCTCGGAAAGGTGGCGATGGTGCCGGTCGTGGCCGCGGGCTTCCTGCCGTTCCCGGTCACGGCTGCGATCACGCCGCAGCAGATGCAGCGCTTCACCCAATGCGTGATCCGCGACTCGGCCCGCCGCGCGCCCGAGACGCAGCACTACGTGGTCGAAGGCGCGCCGCAGTGCTCGGTGCCCGACATGCTGATGAAGAAGGAACTCATCGCGAACGGCATGGCATGGGGCCACCTGCCGCGCTTTCTCGTCGAGCCCGAGCTGAAGGAAGGGCGGCTGCTGTCCATCGCGGGGCGGCACTTTCCGGGCATCGTCGAGGACCTCGTGGTCGCGCGGCTGCGCGACAGACCGCACGGCCCCGTGGCGACTGCGCTGTGGGACTTTCTCGGCAGCCATGCGCCGCTCTTGAAGCCGGCGCTGGGGCAGGTGCCTCGCGCGAGTGTCCGGGGTGCGAGCAAGCCCGCGAAAGCAGGACGCAAATCGACACGATGACGCGGAAGTCGCCGCCGGATAATGCGGGCTTTTTTGCTCAGCAGCCAACCAGGATGAGTGCCGCGGATTTCCTTTTTTCTCCCGAAGTGCAGAAGCTCCTCGCGATCCTGTACGCGGCACCCGATCAACAACTTCCGACCGGCGAACTCGCCAGGCGCTCGAAGCTCGGCGAGGCCGATGCGGCGCTCACCGTGGAGCATCTCGTCAAGAGCGGCATGGTGAAGCGGCAGGCGGCGAAGGCCGAGCAGGCCGAGACCCTGCAGGTCGATCGCTCCTTCGTCTTCCACGACGAGCTGCGGCGCATCGCGTTCAAGTCGTTCGCCGTGGCGGAGCCGATCCGTTCCATGCTGCGGTCCAAGTTCAAGGACTCGGTCGTGCGCGCCTTCGTGCTGGGCGAGGACGCGCAGGGCACCGTGGAGCTGCTCGTCGTGCATGGCCAGCTCGTGCCCGACGAGGCCACCATGGCGGCGGCCTGCCAGAAGCTGTCGAAGAGCATGAGTCGCCACCTCAAGGTGCACGTCATTCCGCTCGGCAGGCTCGACGGCATGTCGCCGCGCGATCCGCTGGCCTCGAAGCTCGCCGCCGGCAACGTGCACGAAATCATCGCGCTCGGGGATACCAAGGCGCAGCTGCCCGTCGAGAAGGGCGGGCTGCTGCAGGCGGCCAGGAAGAAGCTGGCGACGCTGGCCCGGCCGTCCGCGTGAAAGGGTTCAGCCGGCGGAGCGCTTCATGCGCCGCGCCGTCTCGACCACCGCGCCGCGCAGCGATCGCACCGTGGGGTGGGCTTCGAGCTCCTTCAGCGTGAAGAAGCTCACCGGCGGCAGGTTCCAGCTCAGCCGGTAGGGGAGCGCGGCCCAGTGGCCCGCGGGCTCCATGCCGGCCAGCACGTCGCGCGCGAAGATGGTGATGGCGTTGGACTCCTGGCGCAGCACCGTCTCGATGCTCCGGATCGCCGTGGTCTCCAGGATGGGCAGCGGCGGCTGGACGCCCGCCCCGACGAAGATCGCGTTGTAGGTCCTGCGCATGGGCGTGTTGGGCGGCGGCAGGATCCAGTCGAGCTGCGCGAGCCGCGCCCAGTCCAGCGGCCCGCGCGAGAGGCGCTTGACGTTCTTCGCGCCGACCACGAGGCAGGGTTCCTGCTCGTGGATGGCTTCCTGCACCAGCCCGCTCGCATCGCCGTCGTAGGAGCGGCCGATGGCGCAGTCGAGTTCGCGGGCGACGAGGCCGGCGACCAGCTCGTCCGTGGTGCCTTCGCGCACCATCACCGAAATGCGCGGCGAGCGGTCGAGCAGGTGCGTGAGCGCCGCCGACATGAGCTGCTGCGGCACCTGCTGCGTGAGGCCCAGCCGCAGGCGCCCGCTGCGCCCGGCTTCCAGCGAGGTGAGCACACGTGTGGTTGCCTCGAGCTCGGCCAGCCAGCGTCGCGCGTAGTGCAGCACCGCGTCGCCCGCGGCGGTCGGCACCAGCCCCCTGCTGGAGCGCTCGAAGAGCGTGCTGCCGAAGATGTCCTCGACCTCGTGCAGCGCCTTGGTGATCGCCGGCTGGCTGAGCTGCATCTCGGCGGCGACGCGGCTGAGCGTGCGATGCCGGTCGATGGCCTGCAGCAGCGAAAGCTGGCGCAGCTTGAGGCGCGAGAGCAGCGCGTGCTGCAGTTCGACGGCGGGGTCGCGGGCTGTGGGCAAGGCCATAACTCCATGGTTATCGGGCTATCAGAAATTATTTCACTTTGGTGAATTGCGAGTCCTAGACTTTTCCCATGGACCCGATCAATGCACCGACGACCACCGGCATCACGGCCGGCTTCCTGGACGCCCTGGCCGAGGCGGCCGGCGCCGACGAGGCACTGCGCCGGATCGACGGCTGCCGCCTTCGGATCGCCCCGGGCAGCATCTTCAGCATCCAGCAGAACGTGACGACCGGGCGCGACGCGGCCGGCCAAGTCCTGCTGCGCCGCTTCTATTCGTCGGAGGCCGCGACCTTCCCGGTCAACGGCGCGAAGCGCAAGACGCGCACGCCGTGGACCGAACGCCTCTTCGTGCAGGGGCGCGTGTTCGTGGGCGAGGGCGAGCAGGTGCTCGCGCAGAACTTCGACGACTTCGACCAGATGCGCGCCTACAGGCTGCGCAGCGTGGTCAACGTGCCGATGCTGCAAGGCAGCCTCTGCTATGCCACCTTCAACGTCTTCGGCACCCGCGAGCGCTGGCAGCCGGAGGAGCTCTTCGGCATCCGGCTGCTGGCGCTCGCCGCCGCGCGATGGGTGCCTTCCGCGCCCGGGCTCGCCTACAGCTTCGAGGAGGAGACGCCATGCCTGTGACCGCCTTGCACCACTTCACCATCCGCTGCACGCCGGACGAGCTGCCGCCGCTGGTCGATTTCTACACGCGCGTGATGCGCCTCACGGTCGGCGCGCGGCCGGAGATTCCAGCGCCCGGCGCGTGGCTGTACGCGGATGGCCAGCCCATCGTTCATCTCTACGCACACTTGTCGACGCCTGATGGACCCGGCGATGCGGACGAGCCTGTCACCGGCCACGTCGACCACATCTCGTTCCGCTCGCGCGGACTGGCCGAGATGCGCGAGCACCTTCGCGCACTGGACATTCCCTTCGCCGAGGCGCCGATTCCCGGCTGGGCGATCCACCAGCTCTTCCTGCACGATCCGCGCGGCCTGAAGATCGAGATGACCTTCTGGATGGACCTGGAAGAAGGGAGCGCCGCATGACGAGCTTCGTGCAGGCGGGCGAGCTGCGCATCGCCTTCGACCGCGAGGGCGACGGCCCGCCGCTGCTGATGATGCACGGCGCGGAAGCCTCGCGGCAGATGTTCGCGGCGCTGGTGCCGCATCTGTCGAAGCACTTCACCGTGATCGCCTACGACCAGCGCGACTGCGGCGAGACCGAGGGGCCGGAGCGCGCGTCGACGCTCGCCGACCTGGCGGACGATGCGCGGCGGCTCGTCAAGGCGCTGGGGTTCAGGCGTGCGCACGTGTTCGGTTCGTCCTTCGGCGGCCGCGTCGCGCAGGCGCTGGCGCTGATGCATCCGCGTTCGGTCGATCACCTCGTTCTGGGCAGCACATGGCCGCTGCCGAGGCCGTACGAAGAGCTGTGTCCCGACGCGCGGCGCCTGGGCGAGCTGCGCCGCGACCTGCCGGCCAGCGCGCAAGAGCTGGCGACATGGTTCTTTCCGGAAGCCTTCTTGGCGCAGCGGCCAGAATTGCGACGTGTGTTCGCGAACGCCCGGCCCGGCTCTGCGCGTTCCTCACGGCGGATGGCGACAGTGCAGACCGCGCTCGAAAGAGGCGTAGCCGACATCCTCGCGCCCACGCTGGTGCTGGCGGGCGAACTCGACCGCGTGGTGCCCGCGAGCGTGACGCTCTCGATGGCCGGCCGCATCCGCGGCGCCGATGCGGTGCTGCTGCCCGGCGTCGGCCACGTCACCGCGATGCAGGCGCCACAGGTGCTGGCGCAGCACATCGTCCGCTTCCTAGAGACCTGATCGAGACCTGAAACCCGAAGGAGCCAGGCCATGAGCACGAACCATGAACGCGCGACCGCAGGCGCGCGCGGGCGCCCCGACTACATCCGCATCGAAGGGCTCTCCAAGCACTTCGGCGACGGCGGTGGAGGCGTGCTCGCGCTGAAGGACATCGACTGCAGCATCGAGCAGGGCAGCTTCGTGACCATCGTGGGACCGAGCGGCTGCGGCAAGAGCACGCTGCTGCGCATCCTCGCGGGCCTGCTCGACTACGACATCGGCCGCGTGGTGCTCGACGGACAGCCGATCCGCGGCACGCGGCGCGACGTGGGCGTGGTGTTCCAGAGCTCGATCCTGCTGCCCTGGCGCACCATCCTCGAGAACGTGATGCTGCCGGCCGAGGTGCTCGGCATTCCCGCGAAGCAGGCGCGCGAGCGGGCGATGCAGCTGCTGCAGATGGTCCGACTCGAAGGCTTCGAGCACAAGCTGCCGCGCCAGCTGAGCGGCGGCATGCAGCAGCGCGCCTCGATCGCGCGGGCGCTGCTGCACGACCCGAAGATCCTGCTGATGGACGAGCCCTTCGGCGCGCTCGACGCGATGACGCGCGAGCGCATGAACCTGGAGCTGCAGCGCATCTGGATGGAAAGCGGCAAGACGGTGGTGCTCATCACGCATTCGATTCCCGAGGCGGTGTTCCTCGGCGACAGGGTGTTCGTGATGTCGCCGCGGCCGGGCACGCTCGAGCGCGTGCTGCCCGTCGACCTGCCGCGTCCGCGGTCGATGGAGGTGATGTCGCATCCCGCCTTCGCCGCCGCGTCCGCATCGATCCGCGAGCGCTTCTCGCATGCAGCTTCATTCGACTGACAGGGGGCTCCCGATGACCACCGCCATGCTCGCCAAGACCGATTCCGCCGCGCCGTCCGCGGCTAGCCCCTCGATCCCGGCAAGGGAGAAGCCGCGGCGGCGCCGCGCCAATCCGCTCGCGTCTACACGGGTGCAGTCGATCCTGCTGCTCGTCGCGCTGCTCGGGTCGTGGGAAGGGGCCGTGCGGCTCTTCAAGGTGCCGAAGCACCTGGTGCCGCCGGTGAGCGACATCGCCGTCGCGCTGTGGCGCGGCCTCGCCACCGGGCCCCTGGCGAAGGACGGCTTCTGGTATCACGGCGGCGTGACGGTGACCGAGATTCTTCTGGGCTTTCTCATCGGCAGCGGCGTGGGCCTCGCGATCGGCATCGTGGTGTCGCAGATGCCGAAGGTCGAGGCGCTGCTGGAGCCCTACGTCGCCGCGCTGCAGAGCGTGCCCAAGGTTGCGGTCGCGCCGATCATCGTGGTGTGGCTGGGCTTCGGCATCGGCTCGAAGGTGATGATCATCTGCCTGCTCACCTTCTTCCCGGTGCTCGTGACCAGCATCGCGGGCTTCAAGGCGGTGGACCCGGACCGGATCGACCTGCTGCGCTCGCTCTCGGCCACGCAGTGGCAGATCTTCCGCAAGGCGAAGTTTCCGAGCGCGCTGCCGTACATCTTCGCGGGGCTGAACATGGCCGCCGCCTTCAGCGTGGTGGGCGCGGTGGTGGGCGAGTTCGTCGGCGCGCAGGCGGGGCTCGGCGTGCTCATCTTGCAGATGGAAGCGCAGGCCGACACCGGCGGCAGCTTCGCGGTGTGCGTGGTGCTGTCGGTGATCGGCATCGTGCTGAGCGACCTGCTGCGCCGCATCCAGCGCCGCGTGCTGCACTGGATGCCGGCCGACGCCTCGCAGCAGCGGGCGGTGAACGTCTGAGCCGCGCATTCCTGCATCCCGCATTCCCGCATTTCTTTTCGCATGAAGAAGGAGCGAGCCATGTTGACGCGACGTGATTTCGGCCTGGGCCTCGGCGCCCTCGGTCTTGCAGCCGGCCTGCCGGCATTGGCGCAGGGTGTACGGGTGATGAAGGTGGCGAACACCGCGGCGGTGAACGATCCGCAGCAGTGCTTCACCACCGCGGGCCAGCACCCCAGGCTCGACTTCTACAAGTCGAAGGGCGTGGACGTGGAGTACGTCAACATGTCGAGCATGACCCAGGCGCTGCAGAGCCTGCGCGCTGGGCACGTGGACTTCGGGCCGGCGGTGCCGGGCATCCTGCTGCCGGCGATGGCGAAGGATCCGTCGCTCGACCTGGTGAGCGTCTACAAGTGGCTGCCGCGCAATGCGAACGTGATCGTCGTGAAGCCCGGCAGCCCGATCAGGTCGGCCGCGGACCTCGCGGGCAAGCGCATCGGCGTGCGCAGCCAGGGCGACACCGGCATCGTCATCACGAAGATCATGCTGGCCGAGCTGGGGCTGAAGGACGACCGATGCGAATACATCGCCATCGGCGACGGCGCGCCCGCAGGCGCGGCGATCGACAACGACCGCGTGGACGCGATGGTGGCCTTCGACACCGCCGCCGCGCGCATCGAACTGGTGGGAACGAAGCTGCGCTACGTGCCGCTCACGCCGAAGTTCGCGCAGCTGGGCTCGGGCTGGCTGTGCGTGCCGCGCAAGCTGCTCAAGGACGATCGCAAGGCGCTGGTGGCGCTGTTCCAGGGCATCGCGAAGTCGACTCTCTTCTCGAACGCGAACCTCGATGCGGCGATCGACCTGCACTGGGCCACGTACCCCGAGAGCCGGCCCAAGGGCCGCAGCGAGGACGAGGCGCGCAAGGAGCTGGCATTCATCCTCAAGGACCGCAGGAACAGCTGGATGCGCCGGCCCGACGATCCGGACCAGCGCATGGGCGCGTCGTCGGTGGCCGAGTGGAAGGCCAACATCGAGATGACGGCCGAGAGCAGCAAGAACCCGAAGCTGGCCAGCGAACTCGGCGACCCGAACCGGCTGTTCACCAACGAGCTGATCGACGACATCAACGCCTTCGACAAGCAGGCGGTGATCCGGATGGCCAGGGAATTCAGGCTGTAGCAGGCGAAGGAGCAGGCCATGGACGTTCTCATCTCCGGCGCCAGCATGGCTGGCCTCTCGGCGGCCTGCTGGTTCGCCCGCCTCGGCCACCGGGTGACGGTCGTGGAGCGCGCCGACGGCCTGCGCCCCGGCGGCGCGCCCATCGACGTTCGCGGGCGTGCGCTCGCAACCGCGCAACGGATGGGCATCCTCGCGAGGATCGAGGAAGAGAAGGTCGCCATCCTCGAGCCGGCGCCGGTGCTCGACGGTACGGGAGCGCAGGTCGCGACCCTCGACCTGCGCTGGTTCGCCAACGAGACCGACGACGACATCGAGATCACGCGGGACCGGCTCAACCGGATCCTGCTGGACGCCATACCCGACGGCGTGGAGTTCCGCTTCAAGGCCTCCATCGCGGCGATTGCCGACGGGGCCGGCGGCGTGGATGTCGCATTCGCGGACGGGCTGCGGGAACGGTACGACCTCGTGGTCGGTGCCGACGGCCTGCATTCCAACGTGCGCCGGCTCGCCTTCGGGCCGGAGAAGGACTACGTCCGGCACTTCGGCCACTACGTCGCGCTGGTCGATCTTCCGGCTGACCGGACGTGGCACCGTGCCATGCTCAACGTGCCCGGCCTCACGGTCGCGGTGCGCGATGCGGGCGACGGCCCGCAGGGAATGATGCTCGCGGCCAGCCCGGAGATCGACTACGACTACCGCGATCTCGATGCGCAACGGCGGCTGATCGACCGGCTCCTTTCCCGCGTCGAAGCATGGCAGGTGCCCGCGATGCGCGAGGCGTTCGTCGATCCCGACGCCAGGGGCTTCTACTTCGATTCGGTCAGCCAGACCCGCATGCCGGGCTGGACGCGCGGCAACGTCGCGGTCATCGGCGACGCGGGTCACTGCGCGGCGCTGCTGTCGGGCATGGGAACGACGCTCGCGATGGTGTCGGCGGAACTGCTGGCGAGCACCTGGACCGAGGCCGGCGGCAACATGGAGGCGGCATCGCCGCTCTATCACGAACGCCTGCGGCCCTATGTGGAGCAATGCCAGGCCTTCGCCGGCGAAGGCGCTCCGATCATGGTGCCGCCCACGCAGGAAGCGCTCGACGAGCGCAACGCGATGTTCCGCGAGTACGCGGCCAGGTTCGCGAAGTGAGCTGAACCGGCCGGCCGCCTGCTGCCGCGGCCCTGGGACCGGGGCTCGCGGCGATCCGCGAGGTCACGACCACCGTTCCGCGTCCTTTGAGGCAGCCGATCGGGTTGGCGGTCTCGAGCTTGACGACGAACTCGCAGCCCAGGAGTTCGCCGAGGGCAGGGCATTCGAATTGCGGGGTGTCGAGAAAAACGCCGGAAATCTCTTTTCTCGCTGTGCGCATGCGTTCCAGGTCGATTCGCGTGTTTGGCCGACTGGTGCTTTTTTGCGTTGCCGGTGCTGTTTTTTTTGCGCATGAAGCAATTAATTCGACTTAGTTTGGATGGTTTTTGGCCAGTCATTGTTCGCGGGCAATGGAAATTCGGAAAAGCGGCCGTCAATTGGTCGAAAAGCATCCCAATGTACTCATGAAATCCTGCCTTGCAGGCCGGTTGCTTCCCTTTCCTCTCTCACCTCGCGTACGGGCGCGTCTACCCGTCCATCCCACCAAAGACAAATAACATTTTCATTGTCATTGATATCGAATTGATGATTACGAAGAATAACTTCATTGTCGAGTCCAGAATTGCATGGTAAGAAAATAATTCATTGGTATCTTTGGATTACTATTGAATTTGAAGGTTCAATTGAAAATTCGCTTTTATTCTTCTAAATGACTCCAAAAAGAGACATTTTCGATTGCTTAATTCCATCCGCCTTTTTAGATTTGCCGGCTGAAAATAATTCAAAGAAACAGGGGGCCGAATGGTCTTCAGCCATTCGATCGGTCTTTCAAACGGATGGATGGAGCTCATGAATAAAACTTACCGCTCTCTGTGGAACGAGTCCCTTGGCGCCTGGGTCGCGGCGTCTGAAACCGCAAGTGCACGCGGCAGCCGCGGCGCAAGCCGCATGGCGGCCACCGGCGCGAACGGCGCGCTCACGCTGCCCCCTTCAGGGCGCCTGCGCGCGGGGGTCATGACGGCATTGCTGACGCTGGGCTGGGCCGGATGCTCCGCCCCGGCGCAGGCACAGTCGGTCGACTGCTCGGCGTCGCCTTTCAACGCGTACAACAGCACCGCCTCGTGCATGGGGTTCCAATCGAAGGCCTCGGGGATCGGGGCCACCGCGCTCGGTTCTCTTGCGCAAGCCCAGCAACTCGGCGGGCTCGCGGTGGGGTACAACTCCCTGAGCTCCGCACAGAATTCGATCTCCCTGGGGTTTCAGGCCTTCAGCTCAGGCGTCAACTCCATCTATCTGGGTGCCCGCACCGGGCCCACCACTGGCGCACTGGCCGATGGCGCCATCGGCATCGGCACGGACGTGACCGCCAACGCCCTCAGCACCGTCGCCATCGGCTCCCTGTCCCAGGCAACCGCGTTGCGCGCCGTCGCGTTGGGAAACCAGGCAATGGCAACCAGCGAAGCGGCCACCGCCTTCGGCAACGGCACTCGAGCGCAAGGCAACAGTTCGCTTGCGCTCGGTGCGCAAGCGATCGCTGTCGGCGACAGCACAGTCGCGGTCGGCCAGGGTGCCGGCGCGGGCTCGACGATCGCCAATACAGGTTCGGCCGCAGTGGGTATCGCGGCCGGAACGCTGGTCAGCGGCGCACAGAACACCGCCATGGGGGGAGGCATTGCGAGCGCGATGCGCGGCGCGGGTTCGGGCGTCACGGGAGCGCGCAACGTCGCCTTCGGCACAGGCGACGGCAGCGTCGCCTACGACGCCACTCTGAAGGCATCGGCGGGCAACCTGGTAACGGGCAACGACAACATCGCCATCGGCACCAACGCGGGCATCGGCGTCGCCAGCAACGCGACGACTTCCATCGGCCTCAATGCGAATGCCAGCGCGAACAACGCGGTTGCGATAGGCCCCCTGGCCAACGCAGCGGGCATCAGCTCCGCGGCACTCGGCAACCTCGCCAATGCTTCGGCGGACTTCTCTCTGGCCATGGGCAATCAGGCCCTGTCGAGCGGCGTCGGCTCGGTCGCGGCGGGGTCGGGCGCCAACGCAGCGGCCGATGGCACCGTGGCGATGGGCAACAACGCCACCGCCAGTGCCACGCGCGCGACCGCACTGGGATTCGGTACCGTGGCCGCCAAGAACGCCACCGCGGTGGGCACGCTTGCCGCAGCGGCCGGTGAGCAGGCGGTCGCCATCGGCAGCAACGCCAAGGCCTCCGCGCTCAACGCGATCGCGATGGGCCTCAACACCGTCGCCGACTCCGCAGACGCAGTCGCAATCGGCAACGGCTCGACGGCCACCGGCGGCAAGGCAGTAGCCATCGGTTCCGGCAACGTCGCCAACGGCAACGGCGCGGTGGCCATCGGCGACCCGAACACCGCCACCGGCAACGGCGCGATCGCGAGCGGCCTCGACAACACCGCCACCGGCAACGGCTCCGTGGCGATGGGCAACACCAACAAGGTAGGCGGTGGCGGCCAGGCCGTGGGCGTGCCCGGCACGCCGGCGCAGGGCGCGGTCGGCATCGGCTTCCAGAACACCGTGGTCGGACAGGGCAGCGTGGCGATCGGGAGCACCAGCCAGGCGCTGGCGGCAGGCGCGGTCGCCTTCGGCGATACGGCCATCGCCAACAACGCGGGCGACGTGGCGCTCGGTTCCGGCTCGGTCACCGCGACGGCCGTGGGAACTCCCAGCGTCACCATCAACGGCACGACGCACAAGTTCCAGGGCATCAACCCCACGAGCACCGTCAGCGTCGGTGCGCCGGGCACCGAGCGCACCATCACCAACGTGGCCGCCGGCAGGATCTCCGGGACCTCCACCGATGCCATCAACGGCAGCCAGCTGTCCGCCACCAACGACGCGATCGCGGAGGTGGCGACCACGGCCGGCAAGGGCTGGAACCTGACCACGGCCCAGACGGGCACCGGCACGGCAACGGGCACCAGCGTGCAGAACATCGCTCCGGGCACCGCCGTCACCTACACGGCAGGCAACAACATCGCCATCACGCAGAACGGCGCCGAGGTGCAGATCGCCACCAGCGCGACGCCCAGCTTCACCAGCGTGACCACGGGCGGCACGGTGATGAACAACAACGGCCTCACGATCACGGGCGGCCCGAGCGTGACGATCACGGGCATCAACGCCAACAACACGGTGATCACCAACGTGGCGCCCGGCGTGGGCCCCACCGACGCGGTGAACGTGAGCCAGCTGAACACCACGATCACGGCCAACAAGATCAAGTACTACAGCGTCAATTCCACCGGCGGCGGCAACGAGGACAACCTCGGCGCAACAGGCGCCGACGCCATCGCCTCGGGCAAGAACGCCAGCGCGACCGTCGACGGCTCGGTCGCCATAGGCTCGGGCTCCGTCTCCGACCGGGCGATCGCCGCCGGCACGGGCAACATCCCCGCGGGCAGCGCGCTGATCCCGTTCAACACCGCCGACCGCACGCTCCTGGGTGCGCTCTCCGTGGGCAGCGCCACCACCTACCGCCAGATCACCAACGTCGCCGACGGCACGCAGGCACAGGACGCGGTCACGGTGCGCCAGCTCAGCGGCGCGCTGCA
>NZ_FOBJ01000047.1:0-2564 GCF_900109805.1 Variovorax sp. YR750 | reverse complement strand
ATCCGGGGCTTCCGCATCGAGCTGGGGGAGATAGAGGCGCAGTTGCTGGCGCAGCCTGGGGTGCGCGAGGCGGTGGTGGTGGCGCAGCAGCAGGCTGCGGGCGGGGCGCGCTTGGTGGCGTATGTCTCGGGCACGCAGGCTGTCGATGTGGCGGAGCTGAAGAGGAGGTTGCTGCAGGCGTTGCCCGAGCACATGGTGCCCGGGGTGATCGTGGTGCTGGAGGCGCTGCCGCTGAATGCCAACGGCAAGGTCGATCGCAAGGCGCTGCCGGTGCCCGAGCGCGCGGGTGCCGATGCCTACGAGGCTCCGGCAGACGACATCGAGCGTGCGCTTGCCGGCATCTGGGCCGAAGTGCTGGGCGTTGAGCGCGTGGGCCGCGGCGACAACTTCTTCGAACTGGGCGGGCATTCGCTGCTGGCGATCCAGTTGCTGGAGCAGGTCCGTCGTCTGGGCTGGAGCGCCGAGGTGCGCACGCTGTTCCGCAAGCCGCGGCTCGCGGATTTCGCGCTGGCCGTGGCCGAGGCGCGCGACTCGGTGCGGCTTGAGGTCGATGTGCCGGCGAACGGCATTCCCGAAGACTGCACCGCGCTCTCGCCGGAGATGATCACGCTGGTGAAGCTCGACGCGGCGCAGGTCGCGCGCCTCGAGGCGGCGGTGCCCGGCGGTGCCGCCAACATCCAGGACGTCTACCCGCTCGCGCCGCTGCAGGAAGGCATCCTGTTCCATCACCTGCTGCAGTCGCAGGGCGATGCCTACATCACGCCGTGCCTGCTGAGCTTCGACACCGAGGCGCGGCTGGTGCGCTTCGTCGAGAGTTTCAACCAGGTCATCGCGCGCCACGACATCCTGCGCACGGCCGTGCACTGGGAGCAACTGGAAGAGCCGGTTCAGGTCGTGCAGCGCCATGCCGAACTGCGGCTGCAGTGGCTGCACGAGATCGAGGACGAAGGGGCCGCGCACGGCAGCGTGGCCGAACGCCTCGACGCCCGCGTGGACCCCGGCCGCTACCGCATCGATGTGCGACAGGCACCGATGATCCGCGCCGTTGCCGCGCACGATGCCGAGGGAGCGCGCTGGTTGCTGCAGCTGCCCTGCCATCACCTGGTGATGGACCACACGACGGTCGAACTCATCATCGACGAGATCGCGCTCATCCAGCAGGGCCGCCACGGCGAGCTGCCGGCGCCCATGCCGTTCCGCCGCTACGTGGCGCAGGCCCGGCTGGGCGTGAGCCGCGCCGAGCACGACGACTTCTTCCGCCGAATGCTGGCGGACGTGGAGGAGCCGACCGCACCCTTCAACATGCTCGACGTGCAGGGCGACGGCACCGGCGTGGAGGAAGTGCGCCTCGTGCTGCCGGACGCGCTTTCGGCGCAACTGCGCCGAGAGGCCCAGCGCCAGAGCGTCGGTACCGCCGCGCTGTTCCACCTGGCCTGGGCGCTGGTGCTGGCCAGGACCACGGGCCGCGACGACGTGGTGTTCGGCACCGTGCTGTTCGGCCGCATGCAGGGCGGCGAGGGCGTCGAGCGCGCGCTGGGCATGTTCATCAACACCCTGCCGCTGCGCATTCGCATCGGCGGGCAGGGCGTGGCCGAATGCCTGCGCCAGACCCACGCGCTGCTGACCGACCTGGTGCATCACGAACACGCGAGCCTGTCGCAGGCACAGAAATGCAGCGGCCTTGCCGGCGGTGTGCCGCTGTTCTCGGCGCTGCTCAACTACCGCTATACCCCCAAGGCCGCACCGGGCGCCGAGGCGCCGTCCGGCTGGGATGGCATCGAGGTGATCGGCGGCGAGGAACGTACGAACTATCCGTTCTCCATGGCGGTGGACGACCAGGGCACGGGCTTCGAGCTGGCTGCCCAGGTCGCGCGCGGCATCGGCGCGCAGTGCTTCTGCGACTGGATGCACGCCGCGCTGCGGGGGCTAGCCGATGCGCTGGCGCAGCAGCCGGGGCGGCGCGTGATGTCCATCGACCTGCTTGCCGACGGCGAACGGCTTCGTTTGCAGGCACTGGGCAACAACACGTCGCGCCATGCCGATGCTCCGCCGGTGCACCGGTTGATCGAACAGCAGGTGCGGGCGCGTCCCGATGTCATTGCGCTGGTGTGCGGCAGCGAATCGCTGAGCTACGCGCAACTCAACGAGCGCGCCAACCGGCTCGCGCACCGGCTGATCGCCTCGGGCGTCACGCCGGAGAGCAAGGTCGGCATTGCCGTGTCGCGCGACGCGGACATGGTGGCGGGCGTGCTGGCCGTTCTCAAGTCGGGTGCGGCCTATGTGCCGCTGGATCCGGAATATCCGCAGGACCGGCTCGCGTACATGGTGGAGGACAGCGGCCTTTCGCTGCTGCTCACGCAAAGCCATCTGCACGACCGGCTGCCCGATGTGCCCATGCTCGCGCTCGATCGGCTCGACCTGTCGGGCGAGCCCGCGCACGACCCCGAGGTGCCGCTGCACGCGCAGCACCTGGCCTACGTCATCTACACCTCCGGCTCCACCGGCAAGCCCAAGGGCGTGATGGTGCGCCACGAGGCGCTGTCGCACTTCATCCGCAGCATGCA
>NZ_FOBJ01000009.1:0-318442 GCF_900109805.1 Variovorax sp. YR750 | reverse complement strand
GGCACGCGCACGCGGATCTTTCTCCTGTCGTCGAGCGGCGTCGTCACGGCGGTGACTTCCGCGAAACCGCCCAGACCCAGGCTGAAGTCCAGCCAGATGTCCTCTTCTTCTCCCTGTACCGCCATCACTTTTTCCTCCCGAGCCATCGGACCTTGTAGACCTCCGGGCCATCCGATCGCTGCTGCCGCGTGGTGCCGTCGGTGCTTGTGACCTCGCCGCCTTGCCGGCCCGGCCCCGTCGTCTCGCCGGAAGGCGCAGCCCGCGAGCTGGGCTCGCCGTTGCGCAAGAGCTCGAAGCGCTGCCTTGCCGCGAGGGTGTCCTTTTCATCGACGTGATGAAACATGACCTCCTGGTCGAAGCGCGTCTGGACGTCCCGGTTCATCTTGTCGGGCGTGCGGCTGTCGGGCTTCACGAAGCTGTGCGTGGTCGCATGCGCCCGCCAGATGCCCCGAGTGCCGTGCACGATCCCCGAAGCGTTCCAGCAGGTGTAGCTGGACCCACCGTTGATCACGACCTCTTCGGCCGCCGTGATCGTGATCCGGTCGGCCTCCTGCCGGATGTTCATCTTCGCAAGCACGTTGATGCTGTTCTTCAGCGCCGCGATGTCGATGTCCGCATTGCCCGCCACCAGCTTCATGCCGGCCTTGTAGGCGAACATGCGCACCGCGTTCCTCGCCGAAACCAGGAAGCTCTTCGCACTGGCGACGCTGGTGTGCCCGCCGCTGGTGAGCGCGTTGTGTCCGCCGCTCGCGAAATGGCTTGAGCCTTGTGCGGAGGCCTGGATGCCGCAAGGGCTGGCGAGCGTCAGGTGCGGCTGGTCGAACTCCGGGAACTCGCCTTGCGCGGCGCCGCCGGTCTTGCCCCTGATCGCATCGTTCTGTTGCTTGAGTTCCCTGGCGACTTCGCTTTGATCGCCTTCCTCGTGAGCCTTGGCAGCCAGCGCTATCTGCGACATGCCTTCGTGCACGTCGCGGGCCTGGGTGAGCCGCGCGATGGTCTCGCCCATGTCGGTGATGTGCGCCCGCGCGTTCGGCCGGGGCTCGGTGCTCACCAGCAGACCGTGCGCGGCGCGCAGTGCGCCGTGTCCATCGGTGCGCAGCTCGAAGCCCTGGCCGCGATCGTCCTTGCGGCCGGCGGTGTCCTCGATGCGGCCTATGTGCCCGAGGCTGAGGCTGCTGCACTGGTGGTCGCTCTTGAGCTGCGCCTGCACCTTGCTCGCGCTGTCGTCGAGGGCCAGGTGGTTGCCGCGCAGGCCGCCTCCGAGTTCACGGCTGCGGATGCCCATCAGGTGAGTCTGGGCGGGCAGCTTCCATGCCGGCATTTCGTCGGCGTTGTGAAAGCGGCCAACGATGATCGGGCGGTCGGGGTTGCCGTTGAGGAAATCGACGACCACCTCCTGCCCGATGCGCGGCAGCGCCGCCGTGCCGAACTGCGCGCCCGCCCAGCCGTGCGACACGCGCAGCCAGCACGACGAGTTCTCGTCATTGCTTCCCAGTCGGTCCCACTGGAACTGCACCTTCACCCGCCCATGCTGGTCCGTCCAGATTTCCTCGCCCGCCGGGCCGACCACCACGGCCGTCTGCGGACCGCCGGTGCGGGGCTTCGGCGTGGAGCGCGGCGGGCGCCACGCGAAGCTGGTGGGCTGCGCATCGAAGGCGAAGCGCTGGATGGAGCCGCCCGACGTGCCGGCCGTGCCTTCGCTGGCGCGCAGGTTCTCCTGCAGGTGATAGGCCACGCCGAGCACCAGGTGCTGGCGGTTCTGGTCGTCACGCGGATGGCCGGCAAGTCGCAGCGTGTGGCCCGGCGCCAGCGAGCGCAGGTTGGACCGCCCGGAGACGAGGCTGCGCGCGCTCAGCTGTTCCTCGTTGCGGATGCCGGCGTAGATTTCGCCGTCGCCGTTCTGCAGGTAGTGGCCGGGCCACTCGAAGACTTCATGGCCGTCGTGATCGTGGCCCGGCGGCATCTGGCGCCGGCTCTTCAGGTCGGCCTTGGGCTTCTCGAAGTCGTAGTCGTCGGTGCAGTGGTGGCCGGAGCGCAGGTCCTCGGCCATTTCCCAGGCATAGATGCGCTCGGCCGGCTCCTCGCCGCCGGTCATGCCCGACTGCTCGTGCGGGTGGTAGCGCACCGTCTCGCCGCCGGGCAGTGGGTCGTGCGAGCCGGCGATGTCGTCCGCGAGCACCAGCACGTGCTGGGCGGCTTCGTGCCGGAAGTAGTAGCAGATGCCCTCGTGCTCGCACAGGCGCGACACGAAATCGAAGTCGCTCTCGCCGTACTGCACGCAATAGCTCCACGCCCTGTAGTTGCGTGTGAGCTTCTGCTCGAAGGGGTGCCCGTAGCGGCCGAGTACCTCGGCGAGGATCTCGGGAACACTGCGGTCCTGGAAGATCCTGTAGTCGTGCCGCTTCGAGGCCAGCCAGAACCACGGGCGCAGCCTCATCGCGTAGAAGCAGTGCCGCGCGTCTTCCCGCACGAGCCCGAAGCGGGTGACGATGCCTGCGAGATGGCGCGTGCCGCCGTGCCCGGTCTGCATCGACACCGTGGCCGTCTTGCCGAGCAGGGCCTTGGGGTCGATGGCGTTGCTGCTGCCCAGCAGTTCGACGTCGAAGGCGTAGGCCCGGCTCAGCGCCTCGCGGCCGACCAGCCGGTGGAATTGCAGCGCCTCGCCCATGGGCGTGGCAATGGTGACGCGACGGCCGGCCAGGATGGGCTTGGGCACGAGAGATCCTCCCTGAATAGTCGACTGCTCGACCGAAAATAGTTTTTTCGGATTATTCGAGCGAGCGATTCGAGGAGGATGACGAAGCGCGGAAAGCAGGGAAATGCGTGAAGAAATGCTCGCGGCAAACGCAAGGCGCGGCCATTTCCATGCCGCCCGGAATAAAAGGCGACCGCTTCAGGCCACCCGGTTCAACAGCTGCTCGCCGCGCACCCAGCGCCGCAGGTTGTCGAGAAACATGGTGGCCACGCGCGCCTCGTTGCCGTCCGAATGGCCCGCGGTGTGGGGCGTGACGATCACGTTCGGCAGGTTCCACAGCGGCGAGCCTGCCGGCAGCGGCTCGTGTGCGAACACATCGAGGTAGGAGCCGCTCAATGCGCCGTTGCGCAGTGCGTCGACCAGCGCCGCTTCGTCGACGACTTCGCCACGCGAGACATTCACCAGCCGCGCCCCCGCAGGCATCAGCGCGAGCGCCGCCGCATCGACGAGGCCGCGCGTGCGTTCGCTCAGCGGGCAGGCCAGCAGCAGCCAGTCGGCGCGCGGCAGCACCGTGTGCAGCTGCTCGTAGCTGAAGCTCTCGTGCGCCGGTGCCGCGGCCGCAGCCTCGCTGCCGCGCACGGACACGACGCGCAGGCCCAGCGCCGCGAGCAGCGCACCCAGCCCTTGCCCGATCGGTCCCCAGCCGACGATCACGGCGGTCTGCCCCGCAAGGTCGCGCGGCAGGCCGCTGCCTACCAGCGGCGACCATGCATGCGCGCGCTGCGCGGCCATCAGCTGTGGAAACTGCCGCGCCAGCATCAGCACGCCCGCGAGCGCGGTCTGCACCACCACGCCGGCATTGGCGCCGGAAGAGGTCGTCACTTCCACGCCGCGCGCGCGCAGCTCGCCGTACACCGGCCGGTCGGCGCCCGCCGAATGCGCGTGTACCCAGCGCAGCGAGGGCGCATTGCGCATCGCGTCGTGAAAGGCCTGCGTGTGCGGCAGCACCTCGTGCTTGGTCGAAAGGCCGGTGACGTCGCGCGAGACGAAGGCGATGTCGGCATCGTCGCCCGGGCTCACCAGAACGTGCGTGCGTTCGCCGAGTGCGGCACCCAGGTCGGACGCCGCCTGCGCGACGGCTTGCGCGCTCATCAGGATACGCAGGGGTGGGGTACTCGTCATCCGGCGCTCACTCGGCGGTCGCGCCCGATTCGCGCACGATCGCCTTCCACTTCTCGTACTCCTGGCGCGTGAACTTGCCGAACTGCTCGGGCGTGCCGCCCACCGGGTCGGCGCCTTCGCGGATCATCTGGGCTTCGAGCGAAGGCAGTGCGTCGTTCACCGACTTGTTGAGCAGCGCGATCACCGGCGCAGGCGTGCCCTTGGGCGCGAAGAAGCCGAACCACGAGCCGGCGGAGAAGTCGGCGAAGCCCTTCTCGGCGACCGTGGGCACGTCCGGCAGCGAGCGCGAGCGCTTCTGGCTGCTCACCGCGATGGCGCGCAGCTTGCCCGCCTTGATGTGCGAGATGACGGAAGGAATGGTGGCGAACATGAACTGCACGCGGCCCGCGAGCAGGTCGTTGAGCGCGTTCGCGCCCTTGTAGGGAACGTGCAGCATGTCCGCGCCCACGCGCTTGCCGAGCATATAGCTCGACAGGTGCGACGAAGTTCCGATGCCGGTCGATCCGTAGTTCAGCTTGCCAGGGTTGGCCTTGGCGTAGGCGATGAACTCCTCCAGCGTCTTCGCGGGCACGGCGGGGTTGACCACCAGCACGTTGGGCACGTCGGCGATCTGCACCACCGGCACGAGGTCGGTGAGCGGGTCGTAGGGCAGGCTCTTGTAGAGCGTCTGGTTGACGGCCATGGGGCCGACGGAATTGACGATCAGCGTGTAGCCGTCGGCCGGTGCGCGCACCACGAACTCGGTACCGATGTTGCCGCCGCCGCCGGGCTTGTTGTCGATGACGAAGGGCTGGCCGAGCTTTTCCGACATCTGCTGCGTCACCGCGCGCGCGAGGATGTCGGTGGTGCCGCCGGCCGTGAAGGCCACGACCACGCGCACGGGCTTGTTCGGATAGGCCGTCTGTGCGGCGGCGCAGGCAGCGGTGGCGAGCAGCGCCGTGGCGCAGAAGAGCCTGCGCAGGTAGGGAAAGGAAAGCTTGTCTCGTGTCATTGTTGTTCGTCCTCGTGGGAGTTGGCTGAAGCGGATGGAGGGAGGCTCAGTCGCGGAAGCCCGGGTCCATGCGGTCGAGCTTGCGCAGCAGCGCCGGCCATTCCATGAGCCCGTAGGGCCTGCGGGTGCCGGGCTGGTAGTTGTTCCAGGTCTCTTCCAGGATGTGCTGCGGCACCGCCTTGAGCGGCGAGTTGCACGACATCGCGCCGATCTGCGCGCGGCAGGCCAGCTCCAGCCGGTGCATCCAGTTGAAGGCCTCGCCCACGCTGCGGCCCACCACCAGCGCGCCGTGGTTGCGGAAGATGACGGCCTCGCCGTCGCCCAGGTCGGCCAGCAGCGAGGCCTGCTCCTCGGTGTTCAGAACCACGCCCTGGTATTCGTGGTAACCGATCTTCAAAAAGCGCATGGCGGTCTGCGTGAGCGGCAGCAGGCCGCATTCGAGCGAAGAGACCGCCATCGACGCCCAGCTGTGCGTGTGGATCACGCAGGCCACGTCGGGCCGCGCGGCATGCACGGCGCTGTGGATCACGTAGCCGGCCTTGTTGATGCCGTAGTCGAGCTCGCCGAAGTCTGGCTTCGACAGGATGTTGCCGTCCTGGTCCACCTTGATGAGGCAGGAGGCGGTGATCTCCTCGTACATCATCCCGTAGGGGTTGATGAGGAAGGCGCCTTTCTCGCCCGGCACGTGCGAGGAGATGTGGTTGGCCATCATGTCGGACATGCCGTAGAGGTCCACCAGCCGGTAGCAGGCGGCGAGGTCGACGCGGGCCTGCCATTCGGCTTCGGAGCATTGCCCCTTCATCGATGGAATCCGGAGTACGCCGGGTTGTGTCATGAGTCTTTCCTTCGCGGGTGAGTGTTCAGTCGGAGCCGAGTTGCAGACGGCTGGGCAGGCGCTTCTCGATGGCGAACTTCAGCAGCGCGGCCGATCGGAAGATGCCGTGCGCGAACTTGCCGTAGGGCAGCGTGAGAAAAAGCGCCATCACCACGCCCAGGTGCACCGCCAGCAGCAGCGCCATGAAGCGCGTGTCGCGCCACGCCAGCAGCGCGAGGCCGGTGAGGCTGGTGAGCAGCAGCAGCGCGATGAAGCCGCGGTCCATGGGGCGTTGCGCGGCGTCGCCGTGCGCCGGGTCGCGCCGCAGGTTCAGCCAGAGCAGGCCGACAGGGCCTATGACGAGGCCGATGCCGCCTGCCGTGCCCAGCAACACCGGCAGGCTGGTGAGTGCATAGGGCGCGTGAAGGCCGAGCAGGTAGTGGTAGAGCGTCGCCACGCAGGTCGAGGCGAAGCACAGCATGAAGCCGTAGAAGGTGAAGTGATGGAAGCGCCTGCGCCACAGGGTGAAGCGGTCGTCCTCGTTGTTGCAGCCTTCGCCGTGGCCGCCGTCCAGGTACTTCAGGCGCAGCGCGTCGTGCGCGGCCTCGGCGCCGGCGGATGTGCGCACGCCTGCCACCTCGGCGCGCGGGTTGTCGCGCGCAGGCGATACATCGCGCCAGAAACGGCGCACACCCATGGCCAGCGCGAACATCACGAAGAGGAACACCGCGCCGAACACCAGCGCGAGCAGGTTGTGCGGAAAGATCGCGTAGAAGTTGCCCGCCATCGGCTCGTGCAGCAGCGAGCCCGACATCGCCACGGCCAGCACCAGGAAGAGGGCGAGTCCGCCCGCCAGTGCCAGTGCGACCGTGAGGCCGGCCTTGCGGTACAGCGCCCCCATCGCGGGCGGCCATGCGTAGTCGTGGTACGTCTGCATGCGCACCTGCGCCATCGCCTGCGGCACGTTCACCGCGAACTCGTGCGGCGGCGCGTACTGGCAGGCATGCAGGCAGGCGCCGCAGTTGTGGCACAGGTTGGCAAGGTAGTGCGTGTCGGCCTTGTTGCCGAAGTCGAGCCGGCGGGTCATGGCCGGGAACACGGCGCAGAAGCCTTCGCAGTAGCGGCAGGCGTTGCAGATCTGCAGGATGCGCGCGACTTCTTCTTCGCCGGCGCTCAGCGGCAGCGCGGGGGCGATGGGAATCACGCGCTGCGCGGGCGTGCCCTCGGCATCCGCTCGGGCGCGTGCGACGAGATCAGTGAGCTGCTGCAAGCGCGGCCTCCTTGTCGTTCTTCGTGGAAGCCCGCGCGGCCTTGGCCGCCTGCGTGCCGGCGATGCGCCCGAAGGCCGTGCCGATGCTCATGCCGACGCCCGCCGTGTAGCCCTTGCCCAGCACGTTGCCGGCCATCATCTCGCCGGCCACGAAGAGGTTGGGGCTCGCGCGGCCGCCGAAGCGCACGGCCGCCGTCTCGTCCACCTTCAGCCCGAGGTAGGTGAAGGTGATGCCGGGACGCAGCGGGTAGGCGTGGAAGGGCGCGGTGTCGATGGGGCGCGCCCAGTGCGTCTTGGCCGGCGCGATGCCTTCGGTGCGGCAGTCGTCCAGCGTGGTGTGGTCGAAGCGGCCGACGCGGCATGCGGCGTTGTAGTCCTCCACGGTGCGCACGAAGGTGGCTTCGTCGAGGCCGATCTTGCGTGCCAGCTCGCCGAGCGTGGCTGCCTGAGTGCCGGGAAACACCGGCGGCATGAAGCGCCCGACCGCCTTCTGGTCGATGACCGACCACGCGATCTGGCCCGGCTGCTGCGCCACCAGCCGGCCCCAGATGGCGTAGCGCTTGGGCCAGAAGTCCTCGCCCTCGTCGTAGAAGCGCTTCGCCTCGCGGTTGACCACGACGCCCAGCGACACGCAGTCGATGCGCGTGCAGATGCCACCGTCGTACAGCGGCGCGCGCGCGTCGATGGCCACCATGTGGCCCTGCGAAGGATCACCGACGCTGTCGGCGCCCGCTTCGATCATGTGCTTGAGCAGCACGCCCTGGTTGAAGCGCGTGCCGCGGATCAGGAAGTTGTCGGCCGGCCATTCGCCGCGCTCGTTCCGCCCCCATGCCTCGCGCAGCCATTCGCGGTTCGACTCGAAGCCGCCGGCGGCCAGCACGCAGCTCTTCGCCTCGATGCGTTCGCCGGCTTCGGTGCGCACGGCCACGAAGCGGTCGCCGTCGAGCTCCACCGAGGCCACGGGCGTTTCGTAGCGGATCCGCACGCCGAGCCTCTCGGCGCTGCGGAAATAGGCATTCACCAGCGCCTTGCCGCCGCCCATGAAGAAGGCGTTGGTGCGCGCCACGTGCAGCGCGCCCGACAGCGGCGGCTGGAAGTGCACGCCGTGGCTGCGCATCCAGTCGCGGCAGTTCGACGAGGCGCGGATCACCAGGCGCGCGAGGTGCTCGTCGGTGAGGCCGCCGGTCACCTTCAGCAGGTCTTGCCAGTATTCCTCTTCGGGGTAGGCATCGACCAGCACGTCCTGGGGTGCGTCGTGCATGCAGCGCAGGTTGCGCGTGTGCTGCGAATTGCCGCCGCGCCAAGCCTTGGGCGAGGCTTCGAGCAGCAGCACCGAGGCGCCTGCCTCGCGCGCCATCAGGGCGGCGCAGAGGGCGGCATTGCCGCCTCCGACAACCAGTACGTCCATCACTCGTGGGTCTCCTTGGAATCAGGAGACTCTAGGCAGGCCGGCCTTCAGGCGAAAGGCCGGTTCGGGCAACGGGTGTTCACGTTTCGAGAAGACTGGCGCCGGCCCAGCGGCCCTCGCGCACCAGCGCACGCGCCGTCTCTGCCACCACCACGCGCGTGGCCAGCGCGGCGGGGGAGAGCTCGTCGTCCGACAGGCTCACGAGCAGGTTGCGGCGGCCCACGTGCGCGTCGGCGATCTGCGTGAGCTGCAAGTCGTCGCGGTCGTGCCGCGCGGTGGCGGCGCCGGGCTGGATGGTCGCGCCGTGGCCGGCGCGCACCGCGTCCATCAACAGCGCAAGGCCGTCGACCTCCGCCACGATGCGCGGCGAGATGCGTGCCCGCGTGAAGGCGGCCGTCAGCGTGGCGCGCAGGCCGTGGCTGCCGCTGGGCAGGATGAGCGGCAGGTCGGCCAGCTGCGACAGGCGCACGCGCGCACCGGTGGGGCGCTGTGCCAGGGCGGGCGATGCGATCACGAAGAGCTTCTCGGCCAGCAGCGGCGTCACGCTCCAGCGTCGCGGGGTGTCGGTCTGGAACAGCACGGCCAGGTCGAGCTGCCGCGCCTGCAGCATGGTCGTGAGATGGCCCGAGAGCGCCTCCACCATGTGCAGCCGCACCTCGGGGTAGCGCTCGCGCATGGCGCGCATCAGCGGTACGCCGAGCACCGTGGCGGTGGTGGGCGCCAGGCCCACGCTCACGTGGCCTGAGAGCCGCGCCTGCTGCGCCGCGAGCACCGCGTCGTCGGCATGGCGCAGCACGAGCTGGGCCTGGTGGAGAAAGGCCACGCCGGCATCGGTGGGCACCACGCCGCTGGAGCTGCGTTTGAGCAGCCGGGTGGAGAGCTCGCCCTCGAGCCGGCTGATCTGCTGGCTCAGCGCCGAGGTGACGACGCCCAGCTCGACCGCGGCGCGGCCCATGCTGCGAAGCTCGCAGACCTTGACGAAGTAGCGCAGTTGCCGGAGTTCCATCCGCCGATCATCGCGCAGGCGCGGTCGCCGGTGCGGGCCGGCGCAGCAGCAGCCAGCCGAAGAGCGGCGCGGTGATGTACATCACCACCGAGTAGATGGCCGCCGGCAGCGCCAGCGGGAAGCTGCCGAGCACGCTCACCGCGATGAAGATCGCCAGCGTGGAGTTGTGGATGCCGATCTCGTAGCTGATGGCGGTGGCCAGCGGTTTGTCGAGCCCGGCGGCGCGGCTCAGGTAGTAGCCCGCCAGCAGGCTCAGCAGGTTGAACAGCAGCACCGGCACGCCGATCTGCGCGAAGGTGGTCGTGATGGTCTTCCACTCGTTCGCGATGGCCAGCACCGTCACTACCGCGAGCACCACGCCGCTGAAGATCTTGGTCGGCTTCTCCATGCGCGCCGCGAAGCCCGGTCGGCGCGAGGCCACGAACATGCCGAGCGCCACCGGCACCAGCACGATGGCGATGACCTCCACCAGCTTGCGCGTCTGCAGCGGCACCACCTGTCCGCCCTGTGCGAAGTGGCCGATGGCCCAGTTCGCGATGAGCGGCAGCGTGACGATGGACAGCAGCGTGTTCACGGCCGTGAGCGAGATGTTCATGGCCACGTTGCCGCCGAACAGGTGCGAGAACAGGTTGGCCGAGATGCCGCCCGGCGAGGCCGCCAGCAGCATCAGCCCGATGGCGAACACCGGCGGCAGCCCGAAGCCCGTGATGATCGCGTAGCAGGCCAGCGGCAGGCCGACGACCTGCAGCACGAGCGCGATGGTCACGGCCTTCGGGTGCTTGAAGAGGCGCCTGAAGTCGGCAAGGGAAAGCGAAAGCCCGAGCCCGAACATCACGAGCGCGAGCGCGCCGAACAGGAAGCGGGTGACGATGACGGTACTGTCCATGGATCTGTCTCCTCGTTGGTTCTTCTTTTCTTGTAGTTGTTGTTCGCGTGGCAAAAAAATGGCCGCCAGCACCTGTCGCGCAGGCGCTGGCAGCCGTGGAAACCGGGACCGACGAAGGTCTTACTGCTTGTAGCTGTCGTCGATGCGGTCGAGCTTGCGGATGAGCGACGGCCAGACGAACTGGCCGCCCATGCCGCCGGTCTGCACCTTCATGGCCTGGCCCACGCCTTCCACGATGCGCGGGTCCACGTGCGTGAGTTCGCTGCCGCCCGACTGCGCCGCGATCTGGATCTGGCAGGTGGCCTCGAAGGTGTACATCGAAAGGAAGGCGTCGGCAATGGTCTTGCCGCAGGTCAGCAGGCCGTGGTTGCGAAGCATGAGGAAGTTCGCATTACCCATGTCGGCCTGCAGGCGCGGCTTCTCGTCGTCGCGGAAGGCCACGCCTTCGTAGTCGTGATAGGCCAGCGAGGCCAGCACGAAGGTCGACTGCTGGCTGATGGGCAGCACGCCGTTCTTCTGCGCGCTCACGGCGATGCCGGCGCGCGTGTGGGTGTGCAGCACGCACTGGATGTCTTCCCGCGCGGCGTGCACCGCGCTGTGGATCACGAAGCCCGCCGGATTCACGGGGTAGGGCGAGTCGATGATCTTGTTGCACTGCTGGTCGACCTTGACCAGGCTCGACGCGGTGATCTCGTCGAACATCAGGCCGTAGGGGTTGATCAGGAAGTGGTGCTCGGGGCCGGGAATGCGCGCGCTGATGTGCGTGAAGACGAGGTCGCTCCAGCCGTGCAGCGCCACGAGGCGGTAGCAGGCGGCGAGGTCGACGCGCAGCTGCCACTCCTCGGCGGAGACGAGCTTCTGGATTTCGGGTTGGGCGAAGGCGTTCATGGGATTGGTCCTCGGATGGGGTCAGGCGGCCGCGGGCTCGGTGAGCGCGGCCTTGTAGATGCTCTGCTTCGGCTGCGCCATCACGCGACGCAGCATGGGCTCGAATTCGCCGATGGGCAGCGTCTCGGCCTTGGGGTCGAAGGCGGGGTTGTCGTAGAGCGCGCAGAACTCGGCCGTGCGCTCGTAGTGCGGGTGGCCCTTGAAGTTGTCGCGCATGTCGCGGTCCAGGCCGATGTGGTGGAAGAAGTAGTGGCCCTGGAAGATGCCGTGGTTCTGCACCATCCAGTGGTTGGCCTCGCTTACGAAGGGCTTCAGGATGGCCGCGGCGATGTCGGGATGGTTGAAGCTGCCGAGCGTGTCGCCGATGTCGTGCAGCAGCGCGCACACCACGTATTCCTCGTCGCGGCCGTCGCGCAGCGCGCGGGTGGCGGTCTGCAGCGAGTGGGTGTAGCGGTCGACCGGGAAGCCGCCGTAGTCGCCCTCGAGGATCTGCAGGTGCTTGATCACGCGCGCGGGCAGGCCGCCCGCGAACTGCATGAATTCGCCACCGATCAGCTGCCAGTCTTCGCGCGTGCTTTCCTGCATGCTCTTGAAACTTGCGCGTGCGTTCATCGCCGGAGTCTCCGTTCTTGTCTTGTGGGGAGCTGATCACTGTATGCCTGCGCTTGACCATCAACTGTCAAGAATTTGACAATGCGGGGTTCTGGTAAACCCCCGTTCCCTCGTCATTCCTCCTTCATGGCCACCTCCCCGAAACCGCGCCTTTCCACCGCGCACCGTGCCGCGCTGGAAGGCAACCCGTGGTTCATGAGCATGCCGCGCGCCCAGCGCGAGGCGCTGGTAGCCGCGGCGGAGCTTCACCACGTGCGGCGCGGCGCAATGGTGTTTCGCCAGGGCGACCCCATCCATGCCACGGACGGTGGCTTCTACGGGCTGGTGGCGGGCACGATCAAGATCTCCTCGCTGCGGCAGGACGGCCGCGAGGCCATCCTCGCGGTGCTGGAGCCCGGCAACTGGTTCGGCGAGATCACGCTGATCGACGGCTCGCCGCGCACCCACGACGCCACCGCGCTGGAAGCGCTCGACCTGCTGGTGGTGCCGCCCGCCGCCTTCGTGCAACTGATGCGCGAGGTGGTTTTCTCCAATGCCATCGCCGCGATGCTGGCGGCGCGCGTGCGCATGCTCTACGGCCTCGCGGAAGACGCCACGCTGCGCAGCCTGCGCGCGCGCGTGGCGCACCGGCTGCTGGTGCTGGCGCGCGGCGATGCCACGCAGTCGGTGCACCTGCGGCACGAGCTGCAGCTGCCGCAGGAGGCGCTGGCGATGATGCTCGGCGTGACGCGCCAGACGCTGTCGAAGGAGCTCAACGCGCTGGCAGCCGAAGGCGTGGTCGCGCTGGGCTACGGGCGCATCGAGCTGCTGTCGCTCGATGCGCTGAGGAAGCTGGTGAGCATGGGCTAGGGGCGCACGCCGTCTGCGGCCTCGTCGGCGGGCATCGACCCCGTTTCCGGCTTGGTCCCTGTCTTCGCCAGCTTGCGCGAGGGCTGGTCGAGCTTGTCGCCCAGCACGCGCCGCACCACCACGTAGAACACCGGGATCATCAGCAGCCCGAGGAAGGTCGCGAACAGCATGCCGCCGGTCACGCCCATGCCGATCTCGTGCCGCGAGACCGCGCCCGCGCCGCTGGAGACGATCAGCGGGAACACGCCGAGGATGAAGGCCAGCGAGGTCATCAGGATCGGGCGCAGCCGCAGCCGCGCGGCTTCGAGCACCGATTCGTACAGCGTCAGCCCGCGCTGCTGCGCCTCGACCGCGAACTCGACGATCAGGATCGCGTTCTTCGCCGCCAGGCCCATCACCGTCACCAGGCTGATCTTGAAGAACACGTCGTTCGGAAAGCCCGCCAGCCAGCAGAAGGCGATCACGCCCAGCATGCCCAGCGGCACCACCAGCAGCACCGCCACCGGGATCGACCAGCTCTCGTACAGCGCGGCCAGGCACAGGAACACCACCACCACCGACAGCACCAGCAGCAGCGTGGCCGAGTTGCCGGCCTGCTGCTCCTGGTAGGACAGGCCGTTCCAGTCGTAGCCGAAGCCCGGCGGCAGTTCGTTGCGTACGATGTCCTGCAGCGTGGCCATCGCCTGCCCGGTGGACGTGCCGGGCGCCGGGTTGCCGACGATCTGCACCGCCGCGTTGCCGTTGAAGCGCTGCAGCGCGATCGGCCCGGTGCCCCACTGGGCCTTCACCACGCTCGACAGCGGCACCATCGCGCCGGCGCTGCCCGCCAGCGTGCTCGGCGTGTACACGCGGTCGAGCGCCTCGGGGCCCATGCGGAAGGGCGCGTCGGCCTGCATGTACACGCGCTTGATGCGGCCGTCGTACCGGAACTGGTTGACGTTGGTGGGGGCCAGCAGCATCGCGACGCCGTTGTAGACGTCGGTGAGCGTCAGCCCGAGCGCATAGGCCTGCGCGCGGTCGACCGCGATCTGCCACTGCGGCGCGTCGGGCAGCACGTTGGGCCGGATGCCTGACAGCGTCGGGTTCTGGCCGGCCTTTTCCACCAGCGTGCGGGAGGCCTGTGCCAGCTCGGCACGCGACTGGCCCGCGCGCGCCTGCAGGAACATGTCGATGCCGCCGAGCTGGCTCAGGCCGCGGATGGCCGGCTGGTTGAACGCGATGGCCTGCGCGTCGGGCAGGCCGCGCAGCGCGCGGGTGATCTCGGGAATGAGCTCCATCGCGGTCTTGCTTCGCTGCTCCCACGGCTTGAGCTTGACGAAGACCGTGCCGGCGTTCTCCGCGTTGCCTGCAAAGCCGAAGCCCTGTGCCTGGAAGATCGCATCGACGCTCGCGCCCACCGGGCTTTTCAGGATGCGCTCGCGGATCTCCGCCATCACGCGGTCGTTGCGCTCCAGCGTGGCGCCGGGCGGCAGCGTGACCGACACCAGCACCGAGCCCTGGTCCTCGCCCGGCACGAAGCCGGTGGGCATGCGCGCGTACAGGAAGCCCGTGAGCACCGTGACCAGCACGAAGGCCAGCATCCAGCGCGGCGCGTGGCGCAGCGCCCAGCCCACGTGGCCGTTGTAGGTGCGCGCCACCCAGTCGAAGAGGCGGTCGAAGCCGCGGAAGAGGGCGTTCTTGCGCGCGTGGTCGGTGGGCTTGAGCAGCGTGGCGCACAGCGCGGGCGTGAAGGTCATCGCCAGGAAGGCCGAGCAGGCCATCGACAGCGCGATGGTGAAGGCGAACTGCGCATAGATGATGCCGGTGGCCCCGGGCTGCAGCGCGGAAGGCACGAACACGGCGGTGAGCACCACCGTGATCGCCACGATGGCGCCGGTGATCTGCCCCATGCTCTTGCGCGTGGCCTCCCGGGGCTCCAGCCCTTCCTCGGTCATGAGCCGCTCGACGTTCTCGATCACCACGATCGCGTCGTCCACCACGATGCCGATGGCCAGCACCATGCCGAACAGCGTCAGTTGGTTGAGCGAGAAGCCCAGCAGCTGCATGCCCGCGAAGGTGCCCAGCAGCGCCACCGGAATCACCAGCGTGGGGATCAGCGTGGCGCGCAGGTTCTGCAGGAACACCAGCATCACCAGGAACACCAGCACGATCGCCTCGAACAGCGTCTTCACCACCTCGGTGATCGATGCGGTGATGAAGGGCGTGGTGTCGTAGGCCACCGTCCAGCGCACGCCGGGGAGGTCGCGCACCAGCAGGTCCATCTGCTTCTTGATGGTCTCGCCCACCTGCAGCGCGTTGGCGCCGGGCGCGAGGTTGATGCCCAGGCCGCCCGCCGGCTTGCCGTCGAGCAGGGCGCGCTGGCCGTAGGTCTGGGGGCCGAACTCGACCCGCGCCACGTCGGACAGGCGCACCACGGTGCCGTCGTTGTTGGCGCGCAGGATGATGTCGCGGAACTGCTGGGGCGAGGTGAAGAGGGTGTCGGCCGCCGCGGTGGCGGTCACCTCCTGTCCCGGCGCTGCCGGATCGGCGCCGAGCGAGCCGGCGCCGAACTGGGCGTTCTGCGCCTGCACCGCGGTGAGCACCTGGCTGGCGGAGAGGCCGTAGGCCTGGAGCTTGTCGGGGTTGAGCCACAGCCGCATCGCGTATTCGGAGCCCGGCGTGATGGTGCTGCCCACGCCGTCGATGCGCGCGATCACCGGCAGGATGCGCGAGGCGATGATGTCGTTGAGCCGGCCGGAGTCGATCGTCGGATCGTCCGAGATGAGCTGCATGAACATCAGGATGTCCGGGCTCGCCTTGGCCACCACCACGCCCTGCTGCGTGACCTGCGAGGGCAGCAGCGGCTGCGCCAGCTGTACCTTGTTCTGCACCTGCACCGCGGCGGTGTCGGGGTTGGTGCCGGTGGCGAAGCTCAGCGTGATGGTGGCGGTGCCGTTGGCTCGCGAGGTGGAGCTGAAGTACAGCAGGTTGTCCAGGCCGATGAGCTGCTGCTCGATCACCTGCGTGACGGTGGTTTCCATCGTCTCGGCGCTGGCGCCGGGATAGGTGGCTGTCACCGTGATCTGCGGCGGCGCGACGTTGGGGTACGAGGCGATGCCAAGCCGGCTCACGGCGATGGCGCCGACCAGCGAGATCAGGATGGCGACGACCCAGGCGAAGACCGGGCGGTCGATGAAGAACTTCGGCATGCGGGCGGTCCTTCAGCGAGCGGGGGCGGATGCCGGTGCGGCCGGAGCGGGCGCGGGCACGTTCCCGGGCACGGGTGCCGGTGGCGGCGGCTGCCAGTCCGAAGCCTTGACCTCCCTGCCGGGCGCCGCGCCCTGCAGGCCGCTCACGATCACGCGGTCGCCGGCGGCCAGACCGCCCGTGACGATCCAGTCGCTGCCGCGCGCCGTGCCGGCCTGCACGTTCTTGCGCAGCACCTTCGCGTCGGGCCCGACCACCAGCGCGTAGGCGCCGGCCGTGTCGCGCAGGATCGCGCGCTGCGGAACCAGGAACACCTGCTTCTGCTCGCCGAGTTCGGCCGAGAGCGTGACGTAAAGGCCCGGCAACAGCGCCTGCTGCGGATTGGGCAGCCGCGCGCGCAGGTTGACCGCGCCGGTGGCCGCGTTCACCACCGCGGCCGTGAAGTCGAGCGTGCCCGGGTGCTCGTACGGCGCGCCGTTGGGCAGCCTGACCTTCACCTGCACCCGGTTCTGCTGCGCGAGCGAAACCCGGCCCTGCGCCTGAGCCTGCCGCAGCGCCATCAGCTCGTCGGCGCTCACCGTGAAATTGACGTAGAGCGGATCGATCTGCTGCACGGTGGCCAGCAGGGTGCCGTTGGCGCCGCCGTCGCTGGTGCCGTTGCCCACTACCGCGCCCACCGTGAGCTGCTGCTGGCCGGCGATGCCGTCGATGGGCGAAGTGACCTTGGTGTAGCCGAGGTTGAGCCGCGCGGTGGCCACGGCTGCTTCGTCGGCGCGCACCCTGGCGGCGGCGCTGCGTTCGGCGGCGTCGGAGTTGTCCACGGTCTGCTGCGAGACCGAGCCAACGGGCAGCAGCTGCCTGTTGCGCGCGGCGGTCACGCGCGCGTTGGCCAGCGTAGCCTGGTCCTGTGCCAGCACGGCCAGCGCGTTCTCCAGCTGTGCGCGGTAGAAACCGGGGTCGATCTCGAAGAGCACCTGCCCCTGCCTGACGTTGGCGCCTTCCACGTAGGTGCGCCGCTGCAGCACGCCCGACACGCGGGCGGTGACGTTGGCGCTCAGAAAGGGCGAGAGCCGGCCGACCATGTCCTTGACCAGCGGCACGTCGCGCGGCTGCACGGCGATCACGCCGACCTCGGGCGGCGGCGGGGCGGGCGGGGCGGTCTGCGGGCCGCAGGCGGCCAGCAGCGTGGCGGCCAGCGAGATGCTGGTTGCAAGGCGCCAGCGCGTCGATGAATGAAGAGAGTGGATGCGCATGGCGGCTAGGGCGTCGTGTGCGGTGTCGCGGGTGTGGATGAGGAGGCCGTGGAGGAAGATGGCGCGGAGGCAGGAGTGCCCTGGGCTTCGTCCCATTGCCAGCCGCCGCCGAGGTTCCGGATCAGCGTGACGCTGCTCTGGGTGAGCAGGCCCTGCGTGTCGCGCAGGTTCTGCTCGGCGGTGAGAAGCGCGAGCTGCTGGGTCAGCAGCTCGAGTTCGCTGGTGCTGCCGGCGCTGCGCTGTGCGCGCGCGCTGGCGAAGAGCTGCTGGTTGCGCTGCAGGATGGCGCCGAAGGCACGGGCCTGGCCCTGCAGCTGCTGGTAGGACGCGAGGCTGTCCTCCACGCTCTGGAATGCGCTCAGCACGGCCTGCCGGTAGTTGGCCGCGCTCTGGTCGTACCCGGCGCGCGCGCTTTCCAGCGCGGCGCTGCGCGCACCGCCGTCGAACAGCGTGCCCGCCAGCGCGGGGCCCACCGTCCAGAAACGGTGCGGCGCGGTGAAGAGCTGCGACAGGCTGTTGTTGCGGTAGCCGGCCTGCGCCGACAGCGTGAGCGATGGGAAGAAGGCCGCCTGCGCGACGCCGATGCGCGCATTGGCGGCGGCGGCGTTGCGCTCCGCCGCCACCACGTCGGGGCGGCGCTGCAGCAGCTGCGAGGGCAGGGCCAGCGGCACCGGCGGCAGCGCGAAGCGGTACTCCGGCTGCGGGGCGAGCGCGAAGGCCGCCGGAGGCACGCCGGTCAGCACCGCGATCGAGTGCTCGTACTGGGCGCGCGCGGCGCGCGAGGCGGCCAGGGCGGCGATGGACGACTCCAGGTTGTCCTGAGCCACCAGCACCTGGTCGGCAGCCACCAGCCCATGCTGGAAGCTCGCGCGGGTCATATCGAGCACGCGGGCGTGGATGCGCTCCTGCTGTCCCAGCAGCGCGATGTCGATGTCGAGCTGGCGCAGCGCGAAGTAGCTGTTGGCCAGCGTGGCGGCGATGGACAGCCGCTGCCCGGCCAGCTGCGCGCCCGAGGCCTGCGCGCTGCCCCGGCTCGCCTCGACCTGGCGCCGCACCTCCCCCCACAGGTCGGGCTCCCAGCTGGCCGTGGCGCTGGCGCTGACCTGCGTGGACAGCAGGCTCGACTGCGTGCCGCTGCCCGACGAGCCGCCGGTACTCGCGAGGTTGCGGCTGCGGCTCGCCGAGGCACCGAGCGAGAGCACCGGATAGAGGCTGGCTTCGCTCGCCGCCACCGTGGCGCGCGCGGCGCGGTAGGAAGCCTCGGCCGCCGCGATGTTCTGGTTGGCCTGCAGCGCGCGCTCGATGAGCGAGCCCAGCACTTCGTCGCCGTAGGCGCTCCACCAGGTGCCCGGCAGCACCGCCTGCGGGTCGGCCTGCGTGCGCCGCCAGGTGATGCCGTCGTCTTCCTTGAACGACGCGGGAATGTCGATGGCCGGCCGGCTGTAGTCCGGCCCGAGCGTGCAGCCTCCGAGCAGGAGCGCCAGGCCAAGCGTGAAGCCGGTTGCGAGGCCGGGTGCGGGGCCGGTTGCGGGAGCATGCTTTCGGCGTACTTGCCTGGCGGGAGGCGGCGCCGCGCGTGCGGCGCAAGCTTTTCTTGCGTCGATGTCGTTCATCGGTTTCTTCGCTTCGGGGAAGGAGCGGGCAATCTATGAGGCGTGGTTTATAGAACTTTTATGCAACTGTTAGGCCAGCGTTAAGGCAGCCCGTCTTCCCCGCGCTTGGGCGACGGGTGTGGTTGTTCACATGCCGACAAGCTGCGCGGCGTATAAGTGCGCGTCGGCCGCCGGCCGACAAGCCCCGCACCGGCCGGAGCCATCAAGAGCGGACGCCGGTGCGGCCATGCACGGTAGACATCACAGGAAGGCAACCAATCATGAGCAACAAACCGACAGTCGTTCTGGTCCACGGTTTCTGGGGCGGCGCGGCCCACTGGGCCAAGGTCATCGTGGAGCTTTCGCGCAAGGGGCACACGGGAATCCGCGCGGTGGAACTGCCGCTGACCTCGCTCGCGGACGATGCGCAGCGGCTGCGCAAGATGGTGGCGCAGGTCGACGGCCCGGTGCTGCTGGTCGGCCACTCGTACGGCGGCGCGGTCATCACGCAGGCGGGCGACCTGCCCAACGTGACGGGGCTGGTCTACATCGCGGCCTTCGCGCCCGATGCGGGCGAAAGCCCCGGCGGCATCACGCAGGAGCACCCGCCGGTGGCCGTGCCCAACCTGGCGCCCGACAGCGACGGCTACCTGTGGGTCAAGCCGGAGAAGTTCCACGAGAGCTTCTGCCAGGACCTCACGCCCGACGAAGGCCTCGTGATGGGCGTGACGCAGAAGGCGCCGCTCGCCAGCACCTTCGGCGATGCGATCACCGCGCCGGCGTGGAAGAAGAAGCCGTCGTGGTACCAGATCTCCAGCGACGACCGCATGATCGCGCCGGCCAACCAGGAGCGCATGTCGGCGCGGCTGGGCGCGAAGAAGGTCATCACGCTGGCGGCCAGCCATGCCTCGCTGGCGTCGAAGCCCGTCGAGGTGGCGGCGCTGATCGACGAGGCGGCGAGCGCCGGCTGATTGCGCCGCGAGCAGTTCAGGACGCGCACTCTCCAGTGCGCGTGCGCTGCCGTCGCGCGCCGGCTTGCCACCCGATTGCAGCGACCGAGCCCGCGGCCGCGATCACCATCAGCACCGCCGCGGCGATCACCGCGAAGAAGCCCTTGTCGAACGCAGCGTGCGCGAGCGACACGAGCTGCGTCGCCGCATGCGCCGGCAGGCTCTCCGCGGCCAGCAGCGCGGCATCGATGCCGTCGCTGGCCGAGGCGGGCACGGCCAGCGTCCGCGGAATGACCAGCGCGGCCGTGTAGCTCGACGAGAGCACGCTGCCCAGCAGCGCCACGCCGAGCACGCTGCCCAGTTCGTACGACACCTCCTCGACCGACGCGGCCATGCCCGCGCGGTCTTCCGGCGCGTTGTTCATGACGGCGTTGGAGGCGGCCGTCATGGTCGCTCCGACGCTCACGCCCAGCAGCGCCAGCACGGCCACCCGCGCGAAGCCCGATGCCTCGACGGTCAGCGCAAGCCCGAAGAGCGCCACGGCAGTGGTGGCCAGGCCCAGCACGATGATGCTGCGCGAGCCGATGCGCGCAAGCAGCAGGCCCGCGATGGGCCCGGCCACGAAGGCGGCCAGCGGAATCGGCAGGATGGCCAGGCCCGCCTCGAGCGGCGTGAGGCCGGTCACCAGCTGCAGCCGCTGGCTGAACACCAGCTCCACACCCACCAGCGCAGCCGAGGCTACGGTGGCGGCGATCACGCCGCTGGAGAAGTGCGGATTGCGGAACAGGCTGAAGTCGATCAGCGGTGACGTGCTGCGGCGCTGGCGCCGCACGAAGAGAAGCATGGCGACGATCGACAGCGTGCCGCTCGCCACGGCCACCGCGAGCGATGGCTCGGGCTTCGCGAATTCCTTGATCGTCAGCACCAGGCAGACCAGCGCGGCGAACACCTGCACCGATCCGATGAAGTCCCACGGCCTGCGGCTGGTGGCGCGCTCGCCCGGGAGCAGCCACAGGCCCAGCACCAGCGACACCAGCACCACCGGCACGTTGATGAGGAAGACGGAGCCCCACCAGAAGTACTCGAGCAGGACGCCGCCCACCACCGGGCCGAGCGCCGCGCCGCCGAAGGCCACCGCGGCCCACACGCCGATGGCCAGCGCGCGTTCGCGGTCGTCGGTGAAGGCGAGCCGGATGATCGCCAGCGTGGCCGGCATCATCATCGAGGCGCCCAGGCCCAGGAAGGCGCGCGCGGCGATGAGCGCGCCCGCGCCCGGCGCATAGGCCGCGCACAGCGAGGCCGCGCCGAACACGGCCAGCCCCGCGATGAACATGCGCTTGTAGCCCACGCGGTCGCCCAGCGCGCCCATGCCCAGCAGGAAGCCGGAGACGACGACGGTGTAGGCGTTGATGATCCAGAGCTTGGCCGAGGCCGACGCGCCGAGATCGTGCGTGAGCCTGGGCAGCGCGGTGTAGAGCACGGTCATGTCGATCACGATCAGCAGCAGCGCCGTCGAGACGATCAGCAGCGTGATCCACTTTCTCGTGTTGTTCGTGGTGTGCGTCATGGCTCAGGCCTCCAGCTCCTTGAGCATCGTGATCGACACCGGCGTGCAGCCGCGTGCCTCGAAGAAGCGGTGGGCGCCTTCGTTGCCGATGCCGCTTTCGAGAAAGAGGCGGCGGATGCCGCGCGGCTTCAGCTCGGCGCAGATCCAGTCGAACATCAGCCGGCCCACGCCGCTGCCCTGGCGGGATGCGTCGACGACGAGATCGTCGAGCGTGGCGAAGGGGCGCGAGGCCAGGCGGGTCTCGTCGATGGAAACGAATGCGACGGCGGCCAGTGCGCCGCTGTCTTCATCGTGCGCGGTCGCGATCAGCGAGCGCGATGCGGCAACGGGCTGCGCGAGCGCGTGGCGCACCTGCGCGCCCAGCACCTCGGCCAGGTCGGGGCGCCACTCGCCGATCGCGACGGCGCGTTGCTCCTGCAGCTCGGAGTGGGAGATGTAGCGGGGGCTCAGTTGCTTCATGAACAACTCGACGATGGCCCGCTCCCTGGCGGGATCGCTGCACCACTCGATTCGCAGCGGCGCCTTTGTTTGACGGGGATCTTTCAGCATGGGCGCCATGTTGCGCCATTAAAATGGATGGATAAAGATGAAATCCATCTGAAAATCAGATGGATAGGGTTATGCATCGAGTTCAGGAGCACCGCATGGAATGGACCGTCGACCAGTTGCGCCAGTTCGTGACGACCGCCGAGTGCGGCTCGTTCTCGGCTGCCGCACGTCACCTCGGCAAGGCGCAGTCGGCCGTGAGCACAGCCATCGGGCTGCTCGAGGTGGACCTCGGCGTCGCGCTCTTCGACCGCTCGCGCAGGAACGCGCAGCTGTCGGAAGCCGGGCAGGTGCTGCTGCTCGAGGCGCGCGAGCTGCTGCGCCAGGCCGAGCAGCTCGACCAGCGCGCCCGCTCGCTCAACGCGGGCAACGAGGCCGCGCTGTCGCTGGCGCTCGACGAGGCGCTGCCGTACACCGCCATCGCCACGCTGATGCGCGAGATCTCGGTGAAATTTCCCAGCCTCGAACTCACGCTGCTCAATGGCGCGGCCACCGAGGTGGCCGACTACGTCGAGCAGGAGCGCGCCAGCGTCGCCTTCCATTTCGACAGGGGACCGGTGCGCGCGAGCTTCGACCAGCGGCACATCGGCACCGTGCCGCAGGGCGTGTTCGTCGCCAACGGCCATCCGCTGGCCGACGGGCGCGTGGTGCGGCGCAAGGACCTGGCCCGCCACCGGCAGCTGCTGATGCATGCCGACGACGTGCACGAGGTGGCCTACAGCCCCAGGGTCTGGCGCTCCGACAGCTTCTACAGCACGGCCGAGATGGTGGCCGACAAGCTCGGCTGGGCGGTGCTGCCCGTCAACATCGCGCACTACGAGGGTTTCAGGCAGGCGCTGCAGGAAGTGCCTTGCCCGTCGCTGGCGCTGCCGAGGCTGTCGGTGCGCATGCTGTGGCTGCAGGGGCGTCAGCCAGGAGCGACGGCGAGCTACGTGCAGAAGCGCTTCACCGAGCTGCTGCGCGACACGCCGGCCTGACGATCCGCGCGAAGCGGATGCGAAAGCGGACTACCGCAGCACGCGGCCGTCGGCGGAGATGCTGATCAGGTCGATGTTGCGCACGCTGTCGCGCAGGCCCGGGCGCAGGTTGATGCGGAAGCCGCCCACGTCGTAGTCGGTCATGCCGGACATCACGCGCTGCAGGCTCGCCGTGTTGAAGCCCTTGCCCGCGCGGCGCACCGCCTCGCCGGCCGCTTTTGCAGCGATGAAGCCTTCGAGGCCTTCGTACGACGCGGTCTGGTCGGAGTTGTCGACGGCTGCGAGGTACTCCTTGACGATCGGAATCGCCGAGGGCCGGGGCGAGGGCACCACCTGCGAGATCACGATGCCGCCGATGTCCTTGCCGAGCGTGGCGTACAGCGGGTCGATGCCGACGATGGAGAAGGCCATGAAGCTGCCCGCGTAGCCGCTCTTGCGCAGCTTGCGGATCGCGTTGGCCGTGGTGCCCGAGAGCGACACCAGCACGATGGCCTGCGGAGACTGCTTCTGCACTTCCTTCAGTGCCGCGTCGAGCTTGTCGCCGCTGGCCGGCACGAGCGCGGTCGCGACCAGCGGCGTGAGCCTGAGTTCGGTGATGGCCTGTTCCACGGCCGCGAGCCCGGCGCGGCCCATGGCGTCGTCGTCGCCCACCAGCGCCACGCGCGTCTGCCCCACGGTGGCGCACTGCCTCACGATCTTCAGGGCCTCGTCGATCATGCCGGGGCGCACATGGAACACGTTGGGGTGCTCGGCGCCGCGCAGCGTGTCGGAAGCCGCGAAGGGCGCGAACAGCAGGCTGCCCTGCTGCGTGGCGACGTTCGCGCCGGCCTCGCTGCTGGCCGTGCCGACGAAGCCGAAGAGCATGTCGGCCTTGTCGGCGGTGAGCAGGGTGCGCGCATTGGCGGTGGCGCGGGCCGCGTCGTAGCCGTCGTCGAGCTGCAGAAGCTTGAGCTGCAGGCCGCTGGCGGCGTTGCGTTCGTTGAAGCTGCTCACCGCGAGGCGGCTGCCGGCGGCGAAGGCGGTGCCGATTTCCGAAGCACTGCCCGTCAGCGGCACCGATTGCCCGAGGAGCACGACGCGCGCTCCGCCCGCCGCCGGCGTCCGCGTGGCCTGCGCCATGACGGGGTGGGTAACCCCGATGCCGCTTCCCAGCATCAGCGCGCCACATGCCTTGCCCAACCATTCCCTGCGTGACCTGTTCATTGGACACCTTCTTTCACATTAGTAAAAAAGTGTAGCAATATCGGGGCCAGGGTGGAAGGCGGCAAACGCGCGGGTGGGGTCAGCCTCCCTTGACGTAACTGGCGAGATGCTCGCCGGTCAGGGTGGCGCGCTTGGCGACCAGGTCCGAGGGCGTGCCCTCGAAGACGACCCGGCCGCCGTCGTGCCCCGCGCCGGGGCCGAGGTCGATGAGCCAGTCGGCATGCGCCATCACGGCCTGGTGGTGCTCGACCACGATGACCGACTTGCCCGAATCCACCAGCCGGTCGAGCAGGCCCAGCAGCTGCGCCACGTCGGCGAGGTGCAGGCCGGCGGTCGGCTCGTCGAGCACGTAGATGTCGCCTTTCTCGGCCATCTGCGTGGCCAGCTTGAGCCGCTGGCGCTCACCGCCCGAGAGCGTGGTGAGCGGCTGCCCGAGCCGCAGGTAGCCCAGCCCCACGTCGGCCAGCCGCTGCAGGATGGCGTGCGCGGCCGGCGTGCGGGCCTTGCCCTCGCCGAAGAAGGCCGCGGCCTCGTCCACCGGCATCGCCAGCACCTCGCTGATGTCGCGCCCGCCGAAGCGGTATTCCAGCACCGAGGCCTGGAAGCGCTTGCCGCCGCATTCCTCGCAGGTGGTGGCGACGCCGGCCATCATCGCCAGGTCGGTGTAGACGACGCCCGCGCCGTTGCAGGTGGGGCACGCGCCTTCGGAGTTGGCGCTGAAGAGCGCCGGCTTAACTCCGTTGGCCTTCGCGAAAGCGTTGCGGATCGGGTCGAGCAGCCCGGTGTAGGTTGCCGGGTTGCTGCGCCGCGAGCCGCGGATGGCGCCCTGGTCGATGCTCACCACGCCCGCGCCGGCCGGAATCGATCCGTGCACCAGCGAGCTCTTGCCCGAGCCCGCCACGCCGGTGACGACCGCGAGCACGCCGAGCGGAATATCGACATTCACCTTGCGCAGGTTGTGCGCCGTCGCGCCGCGTATCTCGAGCTTGCCGGTCGGCTTGCGCACCTTCTTCTTCAGCGTGGCCCGGTCGTCGAGGTGCCGGCCGGTGACCGTGCCGCTGGCGCGCAGCCCCTCGATACTGCCTTCGAAGCACACGCTGCCACCCGCCGTGCCCGCGCCGGGCCCGAGGTCGACGACGTGGTCGGCGATGGCGATGACCTCCGGCTTGTGCTCCACCACCAGCACCGTGTTGCCCTTGTCGCGCAGCCGCAGCAGCAGTTCGTTCATGCGCTGGATGTCGTGCGGGTGCAGGCCGGTGGTGGGCTCGTCGAAGACGTAGGTGACGTCGGTGAGCGAGGAGCCGAGGTGCCGGATCATCTTCGTGCGCTGCGCCTCGCCGCCCGAGAGCGTGCCCGAGGGCCGGTCGAGCGAGAGATAGCCCAGGCCGATCTCCACGAAGGAATCGAGCGTCGCCGCCAGTGCCTCGAGCAGCGGCGCCACAGAGGGCTCCTTCAGGCCGCGCGCCCACGCGGCCAGGTCGCTGATCTGCATGGAGCAGGCGTCGGCGATGCTGATGCCCTTGACCTTCGACGAGCGCGCCGCCGCGCTGAGCCGCGTGCCGTCGCACTCGGGGCAGGTGGAGAAGGTCACCACGCGGTCGACGAAGGCGCGCACGTGCGGCTGCATCGCCTCCACGTCCTTCGAGAGAAACGACTTCTGGATCGTCGGGATCAGCCCCGCGTAGGTGAGGTTGATGCCGTCGACCTTGATCCTGGTCGCTTCCTTGTAGAGCAGGTCGTGCAGCTCGTTCTTCGTGAACTTGCGGATCGGCTTGTCGGCGTCGAAGAAGCCGCAGCCGCGGAAGATGCGGCCGTACCAGCCGTCCATGCTGTAGCCGGGGATCTTGAGCGCGCCCTCGTTGAGCGACTTGCCGTCGTCGTAGAGCTGCGACAGGTCGAAGTCGGTGACGGAGCCCCGGCCCTCGCAGCGCGGGCACATGCCGCCGATGCGATTGAAGGTTTCCTTCACGGTCTTCGTCTTCGCGCCGCGCTCGATGGTGATGGCGCCGGCCGCGCTGACCGATGGCACGTTGAAGGCGAATGCGCCCGGCGGGCCGATGTGCGGCTTGCCCAGGCGGCTGAACAAGATGCGCAGCATCGCGTTGGCGTCGGTGGCGGTGCCCACCGTGGAGCGCGGGTCGGTGCCCATGCGCTGCTGGTCGACGATGATCGCGGTCGTCAGGCCGTCGAGCACGTCGACATCGGGCCGCGACAGCGTGGGCATGAAGCCCTGCACGAAGGCGCTGTAGGTCTCGTTGATGAGCCGCTGCGACTCGGCCGCGATGGTGCCGAACACCAGCGAACTCTTGCCCGAGCCCGAGACGCCGGTGAACACCGTCAGCCTGCGCTTCGGGATCTCGATGCTGATGTCCTTCAGGTTGTTCTCGCGCGCGCCGTGCACGCGGATCATGTCGTGGCTGTCGGCTGCGTGCTGCGCGGAGGCTCGGGCCTGCGCCTTCGCCGGCTTGCCCGTCTTCGTCGCGGTCGTGGTCGTAGTCTTCTTCGGGGCCTTCGTGCTCATCGGTTCGTTTCCCCGCCTCAGCGCAGTTGCTGGATGCGGATCATGCTGCCCGCGGGGTCGCGCACCGCGCAGTCGCGAACGCCGTAGGGCTGGTCGGTCGGCTCCTGGACGATCTCGGTGTCGCTGGCCTGCAGTTTCGCGAAGGTGCCTTCGAGGTCGGGCGTGGCCAGCAGGATGGCGGCGTAGGTGCCCTTGGCCATCATCTCGGCGATGGTGCGGCGCTCTTCGTCGGTGATGCCGGGGTAGGCGGCCGGTGGCGCCAGCACGATGGACACGGCGGGCTGGCCGACCGGGCCGACGGTGATCCAGCGCATGCCCCCGTAGCCGACGTCGTTGCGGACCTCGAAGCCGAGCAGGTCGCGGTAGAAGGCGAGGGAGGCTTCGGGGTCGTTGTGCGGAAGAAAACTGGCGTGGATGCTGAGGTTCATGGTGGTCGTCCGGTCGTTGTGTTGTCGAGGAGCGCTCAGTCTAGATGCGGCTCCACGACCGGCGCTTCTCGATTCCTGATCGGTCGCGTGACCTGCTTCGCCACGCACGAGGGCATTCCCGCGGTCTGCAGCGCGGCCTGGCGCTTGTAGGCGCTGGGCGGCATGCCGACAAGCTCCGTGAAGCGTGTGCTGAAGGTGCCCAGCGACGAGCAGCCGACCTCGAAGCAGACCTCGGTGACGCTGAGGTCTCCCCGGCGCAGCAGCGCCATCGCGCGCTCGATGCGCCGCGTCATCAGGTAGGAATAGGGCGACTCGCCATACGCGAGCTTGAACTGGCGGCTGAGGTGGCCCGCCGACATGTGCACGCCGAAGGCGAGGGCCTCGACGTCGAGCGGCTGGGCGTATTCGCGGTCGATGCGGTCGCGAACGCGGCGCAGCCGGGCCAGTTCGCGAAGATGCAGTTGCTCGGCGTCGGGTTTGCTGCTGGTCATCCGCGGGATCGTGCCATGCCGGACCGGCAGGCTCAACCCGGCAGCCCCGGCGGCCGGGGCGGGGGCGGGCAGATGCGGGGGAGGGTCAGGCCTTGCGCTCGAACACCAGGTCCCACACCCCGTGGCCCAGCTTGATGCCGCGGTTCTCGAACTTGGTGAGCGGACGGTATTCGGGCTTGGGCGCGTAGCCCTCAGCCGTGTTGCGCAGCAGCGGCTCGGCAGCCAGCACTTCGAGCATCTGCTCGGCATAGGGCTGCCAGTCGGTGGCGCAGTGGATGTAGCCGCCAGGGCGCAGGTGCTGCGCGAGCTTGGTCACGAAGCCGGGCTGGATCAGCCGGCGCTTGTTGTGGCGCTTCTTGTGCCAAGGATCGGGAAAGAACACGTGCACGCCGGCCAGCGTGCCGGGCTGCAGCATGTGGTCGAGCACATCGACGGCGTCGTGCGCGCAGATGCGGATGTTCGACAGCTGCTGCTCGCCGATGCGCTTGAGCAGCGCGCCCACGCCGGGCTCGTGCACTTCGCAGCAGAAGAAGTTGGTGTCGGGCAGCACCGTCGCGATGTGCGCGGTGGCCTCGCCCATGCCGAAGCCGATTTCCAGCACGGTCGGGCCGGCGCGACCGCCGAAGGCGGCGGTCAGGTCGATCGGCTCGGGCTTGTAGGGCACCAGGTACAGCGGGCCCAGTTCGGAGAAGGCGCGCGCCTGGCCCTCGGTGGTGCGGCCGCCGCGCTTGACGAAGCTCTTGAGGCGGCGGTGCAGCGGATGGGGCTTGTCGGCGCCTTCGTCGGCACCCTCGTCATTGCCCGGAGGGAGGTCGTTGGACACGGTATCGGAAAGATTCATCACAGGCGCGAATTGTAGAGATCGCGCCATTGGGGCACCCAGCCGGCCAGCGCCGAGGGGCAGTCGGCGGCCGTGGCGGGCTGCAGGCCCAGCGCCCGTGCGGCGGCGTCGAGCGCGGCCAGCGCGGCTGCCGGGGAGCCGGTGTCGATGGAGGTGGCGCCGTTCTGTTTCGACAGCTTGTCGCCGTCCGCGCCGCGCACCAGCGGCGTGTGCAGGTAGCTGGGCGTGGGAAAGCCCAGCGCGCGCTGCAGCAGGATCTGGCGCGCGGTGTTGTCCGTGAGGTCCTCGCCGCGCACCACGTCGGTCACGCCCTGTTCGGCGTCGTCGACCACCACCGCGAGCTGGTAGGCCCAGGGGCCGTCGGCGCGGCGCAGCACGAAGTCGCCGACCTCGCGGCTCACGTTCTGGCACTGGCGGCCCAGGCGGCGGTCGACGAAGCAGAGTTCGCCGCCGGCGGTTGCATCGTCGCCGTCTTCCTCCCACGGCACGCTGGGCGTGGGCGGGAGGTCGGCCTCGAATTTCTCCGTGGCAAAGCGCCATGCGCGCGCGGGCTTGCCGTGCAGCCCGTCGCGGCAGGTGCCGGGGTACACGCGTTCGCCGTGGCGTTCGTGCCGATGGCCGAGCCGCGCGAGCGCCTCGTTGATGTCCTTGCGCGAGCAGCCGCAGGGGTAGGCCAGCCCGCGCGCCTTCAGCCGATCGAGTGCGGCCTCGTAGCGGGCGGTGCGCTGGGTCTGCGAGACGGGGGGCTCGTCGGGCAGCAGCGCGCAGTCGGCCAGCTGCTGGAGGATGTGCTCGCCCATGCCGGGCAGGCAGCGCTCGGTGTCGGCGTCCTCGATGCGAACCAACCAGCGCGCCTGCGGCCCGCGCGCGCGCACGTCGAGCCAGCTCGCGAGCGCGGCCACCAGCGAGCCCGCGTGCAGCGGGCCGGTGGGCGAGGGCGCGAAGCGGCCGGTCTCCCTCATCTCCCGGTCAGATCACGTCGAGCGCGAGCGACAGGCCCGAGAGGAAGGCGTCTTCCACGCGATGGCCGGTGCACCAGTCGCCCGCGATGCCGATGCGGGCCTTGGCGTCCCAGAGGTGGGTGGTGCCCACGGGCACCTGGGTCTGGGCCTCGTTCCAGCAGATGGCCTGGGCGTGGGCCGGCGTGGCGTGGATGCCGGTGATCTCGGCGAAGGCGCGCAGCAGCTTGGCCTCGATGCGCGAGGGCGCGTCGCGCAGGTGTTCCTCCGACCAGGTCGCGCTGGCCTGCAGCGTCCAGCGCTCGATCGGCTCGCGCCCGGGCTTGGACGACTCGCGCGCCAGCCACGCCACGCGGTGGTGCGTGCTGCGCGCCGCGTTCCACTGCGGGCCGAGGTGCGACATGTTGGGCTGGTTGGCCTGGGGGTAGGCGATCATCAGCGTCCAGCAGGGCGCGATGCGCACGGGTTCGATCTTGCGCGAGAGCGTGGCCGAGAGCTTGCCGTCGCCCAGCAGCGCGCGGGCGCCAGCCGGCGGCACGGCGAGCAGCACGGCGTCGAAGCCCGAGTAGACGTGGCGCGAATCGTCGGCGCCGGTCGTGCGCAGCTGCCAGCGCTTCGGGTCGAGTGCATCGGGCTCGATCTGCGTGACCTGCGTGCCGGTGACGAGGCTGTCGCCCAGCGGAGCGGCCCAGCGGGTCACCAGCGACTCCATGCCGGGCTGGGCCACCCAGTGCGGCTCGAGCGAGGGCAGGGCAGCCTCGGCCACGCGGCCGTGGGCGTCGAGCACGCGCACGAGGTTGGCGCTCCAGCGCTTGCTGGTGCCGGGCGCGCTTTCGAGCGCCAGGGCGAAGCGCGGATCGCGCACGGTGAAATATTGAGCGCCGCTGTCGAAGCGACCGAAGGCGGTGTCCACGCTGGCCATGCGTCCGCCGGCTGCGTCGTTGCGCTCGAACAGCGTGACCTTGTGGCCGGCCTGCGCCAGCGTCCGCGCGCAGGCCACTCCGGCGATGCCGGCGCCGACGACGGCGTAGTGGCGGGAGGAGGAACGGGAAGAGGAGGAGGGAGGAGGCGAAGAAGACGGGGCGGCTGGAGTTCGGTGGCGGTCGGCGGCGGCCTTGGCCGGTTTCTTTGCAGTTGCGCGAGTGCTCATGAACGACTCTTTTCTTCTGGATGGAATGCGGATGGATGTGTCTGCACTCTACATCGGTCCGGCGGCCGCTTCGCCTGAGGGCACACCCTTAGCGGCGTTGCGCGATCCTCGGCAATACTCGTCGGCCCCGTCGATGAAGCACGGCTGCCTCATCGCCCCCGATGCCGTTCGAGCAGCGCGCGCCGCGTGCCTTCGTGCTCGAACTGCGCCAGCCACCATTCGAGCGCCCGGCCGGGCTTGCCGGCACTGCGCACGCGCCATGCGCAGTGCAGCTCACCCCGCGGCGGCTTGCGCTCGGTCTGCAGCTCGACCAGGTGCCCGGCCTCGATGTACGGCCGCGCCATCGGCTCGGGCAGGAAGCCGCCGCCCAGCCCGTGCAGCTGCGCCGCGATCTTGGCCTGCATGCTCGGCACGGTGAGCACGTCCTGTCCGCCCACCAGATGCACCGTGAGGCCCGGTGCCTGACGGGCCGAGTCGGCCGCCGCCACCGCGCGGTGCTGCCGCATCACCGTGTCGCTCAGCGGCTGCGTGATGCGCGCCAGCGGATGGTGCGGCGCCACCGCATAGACGAAGCTCAACTCGCCGATCGGCCGGCTGCGGATGCCGGTGGAGGTGAAGGCCAGGCTCGCGGCGTCGAGCACCGCGCCGATCGCGAGGTCGGCTTCGCCGGAGGTCAGGGCCTCGATGGTGCCCATCAGCGTCTCGTCGCGCAGCTTCAGCCGCGTGGGCGGCTCCAGCGCGAAGAAGGCGGTGGCGAGGTCGAGCAGCGGGTCGCGCGCGATCACGCTGTCGACCGCGATGGTCAGCATCGGCTCCCAGCCGGTGGCCACGCGCTTGACGCGGTTGGCCACCGCGTCGATCTCGTTGAGCAGCCGTTCGGCCTCGCGCAACAGCTCGGCGCCGGCCTCGGTCAGCCGGGCCTGGCGGGCGCTGCGGTCGAACAGCAGCACGTCGAGCGCGTCCTCGATCTGGCGCACCCGGTAGCTCAAGGCGCTGGGCACGAGGTTCAGCGCGCGCGCCGTGGCGGCGAAGCTGCCGGTGCTGGCCACGGTCTGGAGCATGGCGAGGGCGTCGGGGGTCAGCACGTCTCTGGGACTGGGCATCGTGGCTCCATTGATCAAAATATTTGAATGTTGCCATCAAACCGCGGCGTCTTTCCGAGGAGGGTGGCGGCCCAAAATTCTTCTCATCCGCTGCGCATCCGGCGCGGCATACGAAAAAGGCCCGACACCCCACCGGGGCAGGGCAGAAGGAGCAAGACGATGTTGCAAGTCCGTAAATCACAGGAACGCGGTTATGCCGACCATGGCTGGCTGCGCTCGTTCCACAGCTTTTCCTTCGCCAACTACTACGACCCGGCCCACATGGGCTTCGGCAACCTGCGCGTGATCAACGAAGACCGCGTGGCGGCGGGCGCCGGCTTCGGCACCCACGGCCACAAGGACATGGAGATCATCAGCTACGTGCTCTCGGGCGAACTGGCGCACAAGGACAGCATGGGCAACGTGGAGAGCATTCCTCCCGGCGACGTGCAGCGCATGAGCGCGGGCCGCGGCGTGATGCACAGCGAGTTCAACCACAAGGCCGACGAGACCACGCACTTCCTGCAGATCTGGATCCTGCCGAACGTGCGCGGCATCGAGCCCGGCTACGAGCAGAAGAAGTTCAGCGACGCCGAGAAGCGCGGCAAGCTGCGCCTGGTGGCCTCGCCCGACGGCAGCGAAGGCTCGGTGAAGGTGAACGCCGACGCGAGCCTGTACGCCGGCCTGTTCGACGGCGACGAAAAGGCCAGCCTGGCGCTCGACCCGAAGCGCAAGAGCTACGTGCACCTGGTGCGCGGCGAGCTGGAAGTGAATGGCCAGAAGCTCTCCGGCGGCGACGCCGCGATGCTCGAAGGCGAATCGCAGGTGACGCTGGGCGCGGGCAAGGACGCCGAAGTGCTGGTGTTCGACCTGGCCGCCTGATCTTTCCCCCTTGCCGGGCGCTGGCCGCCCGGCTTTTTTTCACCTTTCTCTCTTTTCCAATCCAACAACCGAGGAGTTTTCAACCATGGCAACCGCAAACACCGCACCCAACCCCGCGCAGGACACCCTGGCCCTCATCGGGCGCATCCTGATCGCCTACCTGTTCGTTCCCGCCGGCATCGGCAAGCTCCTGGGCTTCGGGGGCACCGTCGGCTACATCACCTCCGTCGGCCTGCCGCTGCCCGAAGTGGGCGCGGTCATCGCGATCGTCGTGGAGCTGGGCTTCGGCATCGCGCTGCTGCTGGGCTTCAAGACCCGCTGGACGGCGATCGTGATGGCGATCTTCACCGTCGCGGCCGCGCTGTTCTTCCACAAGTACTGGTCGGCCCCTGATGCGATGAAGATGATGCAGCAGATCAACTTCAACAAGAACATCGCCATCGCCGGCGGCCTGCTCGCACTGGCTGCCTTCGGTCCCGGCCGCTTCAGCATCGACAAAAAGTAAGCTCTCCCCCAGGCTTCGCGCACTCCGTGTCGCTTCGCCAACCCCCTCGCCGGGGGCAACACCCGAGGCCCGGCAAAGCCGGTTCCTCGGTGTTCGCGAAGGGGCACCTTCCCCATCGTTCATTCAGGAGAAACATCCCATGGCAAACATCGTCGTCGTCTTCCATTCCGGCTACGGCCACACACAGCGCGTGGCCCAGGCCGTCGCCGACGGCGCGGGCGCGCAGCTGCTGGCCATCGACGCGGACGGCAACCTGCCCGAAGGCGGCTGGGAGCTGCTGGCCGCGGCCGACGCGATCATCTTCGGCTCGCCGACCTACATGGGCGGCGTGAGCTGGCAGTTCAAGAAATTCGCCGACGCGTCGTCGAAGGTCTGGTACACGCAGGGCTGGAAGGACAAGCTCTTCGCCGGCTTCACCAACAGCGCCACCATGAACGGCGACAAGGTCACGACCATGACCTACCTGTGGACGCTGGCCATGCAGCACAGCGGCATCTGGGTCAGCATGGGCATCCTGCCGAGCAACAGCAAGGCGGCGACGCGCGACGCGCTGAACTACGTGGGCGGCTACGGCGGCCTGCTGACGCAGTCGCCGTCGGACGCGAGCCCGGCCGAAATGCTCAAGGGCGATTTCGACACTGCCCGTGCTTTCGGTGAGCGCATCGGCACGGTGGCAAGATCGCGAGGCTAGAACTCACCCCCAGGCTTCGCGCACTTCGTGTCGCTGCGCCAACCCCCTCGCCGGGGGGGGGCGACACCTGCGGCCCGGCAAAGCCGGTTCCGCGGTGTCTCGCGAACGGACTGCGACGAACGAAGCCGACCAATCACTCACGGAGAACACGATGACTGACGCCACCCCCGAAACCCGACTGCTCAAGCCGCACGACAAGGACCTCGGAGGCGGCTTCAACGTGCGGCGCCTGCTGCCGGCGGCGCAGCAGCGCTCGGTCGGTCCCTTCGTGTTCTTCGACCATTTCGGCCCGGCCACCGAGCAGCCGGGCACCGAGCACGACGTGCGCCCCCATCCGCACATCGGGCTCTCGACGGTCACCTATCTCTTCAAGGGCGCGATGATGCATCGCGACAGCCTCGGCAGCGTGCAGGAGATCCTGCCCGGCGCCATCAACTGGATGACCGCGGGCCGCGGCATCGTGCACTCCGAGCGCAAGCCCGAGCGCCTGAAGGCCGACACCTACGTGAACCACGGCCTGCAGCTGTGGGCCGCGCTGCCGCAGGCACACGAGGAGATCGAGCCCAGCTTCGAGCACACGCCGGCCGACGCGATCCCCGAGCTGACGGAGCAGGGCGTTGCGGTGCGCGTGCTGGTGGGCGAGGCCTTCGGTGCCCGCTCGCCGGTGAAGACGCTCTCGCAGACCGTGTATCTCGACATCGCGCTGCCCGCGGGCGGCCGCTTCGAGCTGCCCGCGCTGGCACCCGAGCTTGCGGTCTACGCGGTCGATGCCGATCTCGCGGTGAACGGCGAGCAGGTTCCCGTGCATTCCATGGCCGTGCTGCCGGCCGGGCAGGGTGCGGTGCTCACGGCCAGCGCCGCCGCGCGGCTGGTGGTGATCGGCGGTGAGCCGCTCGACGGCCCGCGCTACATCACCTGGAATTTCGTGTCGAGCCGGCGCGAGCGCATCCTCGAGGCCGGTGCCGACTGGGCCGCCCAGCGCATGGGCCACGTGCCCGGCGAGACCGAGTTCATTCCGCTGCCGGGCAAGCCCTTCGGCGTGCGCGAGCCCGACACGGGCACCACGCCGCTCTGAACTGCCCCGGGCCGGCCTGTCTTGCGAGGACGGTAAGCTCCGCCCCGCAAGCGGCGATCGAGGGGATCGCCGTCCCAACGACATCCCCAGAAAGGGAGCAAGGCAAATGGCAGTCTTTCGTACACCCGAGGTTGCACCGGGCGAATACGGCGATCTCTTCGAGTTCCTGATGAAGGAGCTGAAGCTCTTCAAGCGGCAACTGGTCCTCATGCTCAAGCACGTGCAGACCGGCGAGTCGATGGTCTACCAGCAGGCCTGGTACGACTTCCACCTGAAGGACAGGCTCACGCAGCTGCTCAAGGCCGACGACTACGCGGCCGTCGCCGAGCTGCCGATCAACAAGGAAGGCCAGACCGGCATCTACATCGAGACCCGCTACGTGAAGAGCGGCAAGCTCGTGGGCATGCAGCTCGTGGAGGCCCGGCCGCACGAGGGCGGCCGCTACGTCGGCCTGACGCCGGCCTCGGTGTTCACCGACGGCGACGGCGAGCGCCTGCTGGCGTTCGCGCAGAAGCTCAAGTAGGCGGCGAACGGAAAACCGCAGACATGAAAAAGGCCCGCGATGCGGGCCTTTCTTCTTGCTGATGGCTGACTACTTGCCGCTGATCGACACCGTCTCGGCGGGCGGTGCACCTTCAGGCGTCTTGGGCAGCTCGACCACGCCCTTGCGGCCACCGCGACCGCGCCACGCGGAGTAGCTCACGCCCAGCAGCAGCAACGCGCACAGCCCGATGAAGGTCGCGCTGATCGGCCGCGTCACGAACACCGACATGTCGCCGCGCGACAGCAGCAGCGCGCGGCGGAAGTTTTCCTCCACCATCGGCCCGAGCACGAAGCCCAGCAGGATCGGCGCGACCGAGAACTCCAGCGTCATCAGCACCGCGCCGACGATGCCGAAGACCAGCACTTCCCAGATCTGGAACAGGCTGTTCTGCGTGCTGTACACGCCGGTTGCAATGAAGAACATCGCGGCCGGGAACAGGTACTTGTAGGGCACCTTCAAGAGCTTCACCCACACGCCGATCAGCGGCACGTTCAGGATCACGAGGATCACGTTGCCGATCCAGAACGAGGCGATCAGGCCCCAGAAGATGTCCGGATGCTCGGTGATGAGCTGCGGGCCGGGCTGGATGCCCTGGATCAGCAGCGCGCCGAGGATCAGCGCCATCACCGCGTCGCCTGGGATGCCCAGGCTCATCGTCGGGATGAAGTCGACCTGCGTCTTCGAGTGCGCCGAGGCCTCGGGGCCGGCCACGCCTTCGATCATGCCGGTGCCGAAGCTGTTGGGCGTCTTCGACACCTTGCGTTCCAGCGCGTAGGCGATGAAGGTGGTGATGGTCGGGCCCGTGCCCGGCATCGCGCCGAACACCGTGCCGACGATGGTGCCGCGGATCATCGCGGGGAAGGCGCGCTTGAGCTCTTCCTTGCTCGGGCGCATGTCGCTGAGCTTGAGCGTGCCGGTGTCGCCGATGGTCTTCATGCGGTTCACGTTGAGCAGGAAGTCGGCCACGCCGAACAGGCCCATCGAGATCGCCACCAGCTCGAGGCCGTCGCTCAGCTCGGGCAGGCCGAAGGCGAAGCGGAAGCTGCCGCTGTTCACGTCGGTGCCGACCACGCCGCACAGCAGGCCGAAGAGCGTCATTGCCACGCCCTTGAGCGGCGAGCCGCGCGACATGGTGGAGCCGGCGAGCAGGCCCAGCAGCATGATCGAGAAGATCTCGGTCGGGCCGAACTTGAACGCGATCTGCACCAGGAGCGGCGAGGCGAAGATCATCACGATGATGCCGACCGAGGCCGCGAGGAACGAGGCGATCATCGTCACCCCCAGCGCGACGCCGCCCTTGCCCTGCTTGGTCATCGGGTACCCGTCGAGACAGGTCACCGCGTGCGGCGGATGCGAGGGCATGTTCATCAGGATGGCGCCGATGGCGCCGCCGTACTGCGAGCCGTAGAAGATGCCGGCCAGCATCAGGATGGCGGGCACCGGATGCATCACGTAGGTGAGCGGCAGCAGGATCGAGATGGCCTGCAGCGCGCCCATGCCCGGCAGCACGCCGATCAGGTTGCCCACCAGCACGCCGAAGAAGGACCACATCAGGTTTGAGCCCTGGAAGGCCACGCCGAAGCCGAACCAGAGGTCGTGGAGCGATTGACCGATCATGGTGTCAGCCTCCCCACTGGAACAGGGGCAGCTGAAGCTTCAGCGCCCACCAGAAGACCACCACCGCGATGAAGCACATCGCGAGCGAAAGCAGCAGCGCCTCGGTCAGCGTGTTGTCGCGGTCGCCGAGCGCCGAGATGAACACGATGGCGAAGGTCGCGGGCAGCAGGCCGCCGTATTCGCCGAAGAGCAGGAAGGCGAGGATGCCGAGCACGATGCAGATGCATCCGCGCAGGTCGGGCATGCCGCCCGGGTGGCCGTGCGAGGCGGCTTCCTCGCTCGCGCCGCCATTGCCAGCCTTGTCGCCGCGCGCGGAAATTGCGATGAGCAGTCCGGTGAGCGCCAGCAGCGCGCCGAGCGCGACGGGGAAGAAGCCCGGGCCCATGTGCGCGAGCTCGCCCACGCGGTAGCCGACGCCGGCATACACGGCTGCCAGCCCGACCACGATCAGCAGTGCGCCGCCGTAGTAGTCTTTCTTGAATTTCGAAGCGGGCCGGGGCGCGTGCGAGGCCGGATCTTCACCGAGCTGGTGCTGCATAAGTCTCCTTCGTTTGGAAGGAGCGCAGTCTAGGAATCGAGACTTTCAATCCCCTTTCGGGAGAGGCTCGTACAGCCTTGCGGGCCGCAAAATACGTGTAATCACGTACCGGCGTATCGGGTGAAACCCTTGCAAAAACGGGGCTCGAGCCGCGCCTGCAGTTGCGCCTTGCGACGCAGTTCAGGCAGCGCGAAGAGGCAGTCTCAGCGTCGCGCGCAATCCGCCGCCGTTGGGCCTCTCGGGCATGTCGGCGTTGGAGAGTTCGATCTCTCCGCCGTTGCGTCGTGCATAGCTGCGCGCAATGGTGAGCCCGAGTCCGGCGCCCTGCGCGGCACCGGTGGTCGAGGATGTGTCGCGATGGAAGCGCTCGAACACGCTCTCGCGCCGTTCGGGCGCGATGCCCGGTCCGCTGTCACACACCTCGGCCAATGCGTGAGATGCCTCGCGCCTGACGGTCACGGTGATGTTGCCGCCGCGCGGCGTGTACTTGATGGCGTTGTGCACGAGGTTGGCCAGCACCTCGTGCAGCTCCGCGGCATTGGCCGAGACGGGGAGCACGGGCGCGTCGTCATCGTCGCCTGCCTCGTCCGTGCCGTCGGCTTCGTCGCCGACGATGTCGCCGCGCGCATCGACCCAGCCCAGGTCCTGGTCGTTCTCGCGCGCGAGGGGCAGGTATTGGAGCACCACGCCGCGTGCGATGGCGTTGAGGTCGGCGATGGCCGGCTCCCCGGCGGGCGCGGCTTCGTCTCCGGTGGTGGCATGGGCGAGCGCCAGCAGCTGCTCGCTCAGGCGCCGCGTGCGCGCGAGCTGCGCGACGATGGCGTGCAGCGACTCGCGCATGCGCGCCGGATCGGTCTCGCGCACCGCGTAGCCGGCCTGGATCGACAGGATGCTCAATGGCGTGCGCAGCTGGTGCGAGGCATCGGCCAGGAACTGCGACTGCTCGGCCACCATGCGCCGGTGGCCCGCGATGTGGTGGTTGACCGCATCCACCAGCGGCGCGACTTCGCGCGGCACGCCGCCGGCGTCGAGCGGCGTGAGGTCGTCGCGCGGGCGTTCGCGCAGCGAGCGGCGCAGGCGCTCCAGCGGGCGCAGCGTCCAGGCCACGCCCAGCCACACCAGCAGGGCGGTCACCAGCACCATGCGCGTGTCGCGCAGTACCTCCTGGCGCAGCGTCTCGGCCTGTGCCCGGGCGCGCGGGCTGGTGCCCTCGGCCGCCTGGATCAGCACGCTGTAGGCGACGCCGGGATGGACGTTGTCGTACACCGTCTGGCGCAGCGCGGCCACGCGCACCGGATGGCCTTCGTGCTCCGCGTCGTAGAACACAGGCGTGCCGTCGGGCGGGCGCTGCGCGGGGCGTGGCAGGCCGGGCACGCCCATGAGCGTGGTCTCGGGCGAGTTCACGTCCAGCGCCTCGCCCTTGGGAATGCGCTGCACGCCGACGTGCAGATACTTGTAGCGCAGCCGCGTCGACTCGAACATCGCCTGGATCGAGAACGGCTCCTGCACGCGCACGCTGCCGTCGCTCGCGACCACGATACCGTTGGCCAGGGCCTGCACGGGTTCGAGCAGGCTCTGGTCGTAGGCGACCACGAGCGAGTCGGTCAGGGTCTGGTAGTCGTTCCAGCTGTCGAGCGCCAACAGCGCGACGATGCCGGGCAGCAGCAGCGCGAGCAGGCGCGCGCGGATGCCGAAGCGCTGCGGCTGCGGCGCCTCAGTCGCCTTCGCCGGGGAGTCGGGTGCTGGCCGGGGCTGAGGAACCATCGGCAATGCTCTCCAGCATGTAGCCCAGGCCGCGCACGGTGACGATGCGCACGTCGCTGTCCGCGAGCTTGCGGCGCAGCCGGTGCAGCACCACCTCGATGGCGTCCGGGCCGGCGGTGCTGTCGTTGGTGAACACCTTGGCGAAGAGCTGCGACTTGCCCACCGGCGAGCCGCTGCGCAGCAGCAGGGCGGTGAGCGCGGCCTGCTCGCGCGGCGTGAGCGACAGCAGCGTGCCGCGCAGCGTGAAGGCGCGGCTCTGGCTGTCGTACGAGAGCGAGGCGCATTGCAGGCGCGGGTGCTGCTTGCCGCGGCTGCGCCGCACCAGCGCCGACAGGCGCGCCTCGAGCTCCTCGAGTTCGAAGGGCTTGGTGAGGAAGTCGTCGGCGCCCAGGTTCAGGCCGCGCACCCGGTCCTGCAGCGCGCCCTGCGCGGTGAGGATCAGCACCGGCGTGCGGTCGTCGGCGGCGCGCATGTCGGCCAGCACGCTCAGGCCGTGCTTGTCGGGCAGGCGCAGGTCGAGAACGATGGCGTCGTATTCGGTGCCGGCCATGAAGGCTTCGGCGGTGCGCGCGTCGGGCGCATGGTCGGGCACGAAGCCGCTCTGGGTGAGCGCGCGGATCAGCCACGAGGCCATGTCCAGTTCGTCTTCCACCAGGAGGATGCGCATGGGAGGAGGCCTGTCGCGTCTTGTCGTCGCTGTCGCCGTTATTGCTTGATGGCGAGGTCGGGGTCTTCCGAGGCGCGGGCGCTGGCGCGCGCCGAACGCGCGCTCAGGTCGGGCGCCAGGGCCTCGCGGCCGTCGAAGACGAAGCAGTCGCCCTTGTAGTGCGCGCCGCCGACTTCCTCGAAGTACTTGAGGATGCCGCCTTCGAGCTGCAGCACGTTCTCCACGCCTTCCTCGTGCATCAGGATGGCAGCCTTCTCGCAGCGGATGCCGCCGGTGCAGAAGCTCACCACCGTCTTGCCCTTGAACTCGTCGCGGTGCGCGCGCAGGGCGGGAGGGAATTCGGTGAACTTGTCGATGCGCCAGTCGATGGCGCCCTCGAAGCTGCCGTAGTCGACCTCGAAGGCGTTGCGGGTGTCGAGCAGGGCGATCTCGCGGCCCTCGTCGTCATGGCCCTGGTCGAGCCAGCGCTTGAGCGTCGGGGCGTCCACACCGGGCGCCCGGCCGGCGGCGGGGCGGATGGCGGGGTGGTCCATGCGGATGATCTCGCGCTTGAGCTTCACCAGCATGCGCCGGAAAGGCTGGCCGGCCGACCAGCTCTCCTTGACCTCGAGGTCGGCGAAGCGGGCGTCGGCGCGCAGATGGGCCAGGAAGGCCCGCACGCTGTCGGCCGTTCCGGCCAGGAACATGTTGATACCTTCGGGCGCCAGCAGGATGGTGCCCATGAGCCCCAGGGCCTGGGTGCGGGCACGCAGGTCTTCGCGCAGCGCGGGGCTGTCGTCGATGGCCACGAACTTGTAGGCCGCGATATTCAAAATCTCTTGCACGGGGCGGGATTTTAGGTGTCGGCGGAATATCGCCCGGGTGCGGGGCCTCTGCCGGGCCCCGGCGGGGTGTTGCCGAGGGCAATTTCAGGGATTGCCAACCCACATCGTGGAGACGCTGCTTTCTACAATGCAAGCATGTTTGTTCACCTGCGCCTGCACACCGAGTTTTCCGTCGTCGACGGCACCAACCGAATCGACGATGTCGTCAAGGCCGCCGCTGCCGACAAGCAGCCCGCGCTGGCCATCACCGACCTGAACAACCTGTTCGGGGCCGTCAAGTTCTACAAGCAGGGCCGGGGCAAGGGCGTCAAGCCCATCGTCGGCGCCGAGGCCTTCGTTGACGGGCTGGGCAAGGAGCCCGGCGCCCTGACCCGCATCGTGCTGCTGGTGCAGAACATGGAGGGCTACCTCAACCTGTCCGAGCTGCTGGCGCGGGCGTGGACGCAGAACGTGGGCCGGGGCCAGTCGCAGGCGGCCTGCAAGCTCGAATGGCTGCAGGAGCTATCGGGCGGGCTGATCGCGCTTTCGGGCGCGCAGGCGGGGCCGCTGGGGCAGCCGTTGCTGCAGGGGCAGGGCGAGCGTGCCGCCGAGCTGGCGCTGCAACTGGCGGGCATCTTCCCGCACCGCTTCTACATCGAGCTGCAGCGTGCGGGCCGGCCTGAAGACGAGCCGCACGTCATCGCCGCGGTGCAACTGGCGGCCCGGCTGCACCTGCCGGTGGTCGCCACGCACCCCGTGCAGTTCGCCGAGCGCGAGGACTACGAGGCGCACGAGGCGCGCGTGTGCATTTCCGAAGGCGAAATCCTGGGCAACCCGCGCCGGGTGCGCCGCTTCACCGAGGAGCAGTACTTCAAGTCGAGCGCCGAGATGCAGGCGCTGTTCGCCGACGTGCCCAGCGCACTGGCCAACACGGTGGAGATCGCCAAGCGCTGCAACCTGACGCTGGTGCTGGGCAAGCCGCAGCTGCCGGACTTTCCGACGCCCTTCATCGCCGAGGGCGTGCGCATGCCCATCGACGACTTCTTCCGCCAGGAGTCGTTCGACGGCCTCGAGTTGCGCCTGAAGCATCTCTACCCCGACGAGGCCAAGCGCGACGCCGAGCGCCCGCGCTACGTCGAGCGGCTGGAGTTCGAGATCAACACCATCCTGAAGATGGGGTTCCCCGGCTACTTCCTGATCGTGGGCGACTTCATCCAGTGGGCAAAGACCAACGGCTGCCCCGTGGGCCCGGGCCGGGGCTCGGGTGCCGGCTCGCTGGTGGCCTACGCGCTGAAGATCACCGACCTCGACCCGCTCGAATACAAGCTGCTGTTCGAACGCTTCCTGAACCCCGAGCGCGTCTCGATGCCCGACTTCGACATCGACTTCTGCCAGGGCAACCGCGACCGCGTCATCGACTACGTGAAGGACAAGTACGGCCGCAACGCCGTGAGCCAGATCGCCACCTTCGGCACCATGGCCGCGCGCGCGGCCATCCGCGACGTGGGCCGCGTGCTCGACATGAGCTACATGTTCTGCGACGGCATCAGCAAGCTGATTCCGAACAAGCCCGGCATGTCGGTCACGCTGCAGTACCCGCCCGAGAAGAAGATCGAGGGCGACAAGAACAACTACGCCATCGAGATGGAGCCGCAGCTCGCGGAGCGCATCGAGAAGGAAGAAGAAGTCAAGATGCTGGTCGAGCTCGCGCAGAAGCTCGAAGGCATGACCCGCAACATCGGCATGCACGCCGGCGGCGTGCTCATCGCGCCGGGCAAGCTCACCGACTTCTGCCCGCTCTACCAGCAGCCCGGCAGCGAATCGGCCGTGAGCCAGTACGACAAGGACGACGTCGAAGCCATCGGCCTCGTGAAGTTCGACTTCCTGGGCCTGGCCACGCTCACGATCCTGGAGATCGCGCGCGAGTTCATCATGAAGCGCCACAAGGGCCAGGAGAACTTCGCGTTCGAGAACATCCCGCTGAACGACGGGCCCACCTACAGGCTCTTCTCCGACGGCAAGACCGAAGCCGTGTTCCAGTTTGAAAGTCGCGGCATGCAGGGCATGCTGAAGGACGCGCGCCCCACGCGCCTGGAAGACCTGATCGCGCTGAACGCGCTGTACCGCCCGGGCCCGATGGACCTGATTCCCAGCTTCGTGGCGCGCAAGCACGGCCGCGAGGACGTGGAGTACCCGCACCCGGCCGTGGCCGAGATGCTCTCCGAGACCTACGGGATCATGGTCTACCAGGAGCAGGTGATGCAGACCGCGCAGATCCTGGGCGGCTACTCGCTCGGCGGCGCCGACCTGCTTCGCCGCGCGATGGGCAAGAAGAAGCTCGAGGAGATGGCCGAGCACCGCGAGAAATTCCGCGCGGGCGCGCTCAAGACGCACGGCATCGAGCAGGACAAGGCCGACGAAATCTTCGACTTGATGGAGAAGTTCGCGGGCTACGGCTTCAACAAGTCGCACGCCGCCGCCTACTCGCTGCTGGCGTATCACACGGGCTGGCTCAAGGTCCACTACACGGCCGAGTTCTTCTGCGCCAACATGACCGTGGAAATGGACGACACGGACAAGCTCAAGCTGCTGTTCGAGGACGCCCAGAAGAACTTCGGCATCACCTTCGAGCCGCCGGACGTGAACCGCGGCAACTACCGCTTCGAGCCGGTCACCAACAAGATCATCCGCTACGGCCTTGGCGCCGTGAAGGGCACGGGCCAGCTCGCGGTCGAGGCCGTGGTGCGCGCGCGCGAGGAGGGCGGGCCGTTCAAGAGTCTGTACGACTTCTGCGTGCGCATCGACCGCCAGCGCATCAACAAGCGCACCGTGGAAGCGCTCATCAAGGCCGGCGCCTTCGACGCCATCCAGCAGAACCGCGCGTCGCTGGTCGCCTCGCTGGACCGCGCCTTCGAATTCGCCAACGCGACGGCGGCCAACGCATCGCAGGTCGACATCTTCGGCGACTCCGAGCATGGCTCCGCCACCGCCGAGCCCGACCTGGTCGACGCCACGCCCTGGGGCGTGAAGGAGCGCCTGACGCTGGAGAAGACGGCCATCGGCTTCTACCTCTCGGGCCACCTGTTCGACGAGGTCTCGCACGAGGTGCGGCGCTTCTGCAAGCGCGAGATCACCGACCTGCTCGACAGCCGCGACCAGCAGGTCATTGCCGGCATCGTGAGCGACTTCCGCGTCATCAACGGCCAGCGCGGGCGGCTGGCGATCTTCAAGCTCGACGACAAGTCGGACTCCATCGACGCCACGGCCGACGAGGCGCTCATCAACGCCAACCGCAACACGCTGAAGGACGACGAACTCGTCATCGTGAGCGGCCGGCTGCAGCCCGCGCGCGGCGGCTTCGAGGCGCGCTTCCAGGTGCAGCAGGTGTGGGACCTGGCCTCGGCGCGCTGCCGCTTCGGCAAGTTCCTGCGCGTGGCGGTGAACGGCAAGGCGCCCGACATCGCGCGCCTCTTGAAGGACTTTCCGCCGCGCACCGAGCAGACCGAGGTCGGCGACCTGATCCAGGGGCTGCCGGTGCGGCTGTCGATGGCTCGTTCGGGCGCGCAGGTCGAGCTGCAGCTGGGCGACCGCGCGAAGTTCTTCCCGACCGACGCGGCCCTGGCCAGCTGGACCGCGCAGGCCGAAGCGGGCAAGGCGCTGATCGTCTACGACTGATTTCTGCCGGCGCGATGACAAGTGCCCGGCGGGCGTGGGCTCTTTGAGGCCCTCGCTACGATGCCTCTCGCTTTTCAATCATGAAGCTCAGGAGGATCCCGCCATGAAGAAACAGTCCCTCGTCGTTGCCCTGGCCCTGGCATTGCCCTTTGCCGCCTCGGCCCAGTACACCGGCCCGAGCACCCAGCCGGCAGCCGGATCGGGCACGCCGTATGCCGGCCCGAGCACCGTGCCGACGATGAGCGTGAAGCAGCTGCTCGACACCGGCAAGGACGACCAGCACGTCACGCTGCGCGGCTTCATCGTGTCGCACGACGGCGGCGAGCACTACACCTTCGCGGACGAAACCGGCCGCATCAAGGTGGAGATCGACGCCAAGCATTTCCCGCCGGGCGTGAAGATCGACGACAAGGTGCGCGTCGAGGTCACGGGCGAGTTCGACAAGGACCTGATCGGCAGCAAGGTCGAACTCGACGTGAAGCGCCTCAGCGTGCTGCGCTGATTTCCTCCTTGGACGCAGCCCCGGCCTTCGCCAGGGCCTGCTCGATCTGCTCGAGCACCGCGTCGGGCTCGTGCAGCCAGTCCTTGCCCAGCACCTGAATCACCCGCCAGCCGAAGGCATCGAGGATGCGCGGGCGCGAGACGTACCGCTCCAGCACGTTGCGGTTCTCGTAGTGGGTGGCGGTGTCGACCAGGATGCCGAGCGCGTAGTGACCATCGTTCGGCGATGAACCGGGCGTGCGCAATGCCAGGTCGCAGCGGAAGCGCGACTGCCCCACCTGTTCGTCCACCGCATGGCCGCGCGCACGCAGCGCGGCGGCGATCTGCGCCGTCACCTCGTCGGCCCGCGCATGACGCGGACCGCCACTGCCGCGCGTGAGCGGGTTCATGCCTTCGAGCACTCGCCTTGCCGTGCCCGCATCGCCGCGCGAGAGGCATTCCGAATAGCGCAGGAAATTCTTCAGCGCGGCCGCGCCCTCGTTGTGGTCGTTGGTGATCGCCTCGTGCCGGATGGTCGAGACCACCGCCATGTGGTGCCGCGCGCGGCTGAAGATCACGTTGAGCCGCTTTTCGCCGCCGCGCTGGTTGATCGGCCCGAAGTTCATCAGCATGCGGCCCTCGGGGTTCGGCCCGTAGCAGATGCTCAGCAGGATGACGTCGCGCTCGTCGCCCTGCACGTTCTCCAGGTTCTTGATGAAGAGGCCGCAGAACTGGTCGTCCTCCTCGCGCACGTACTCGGCCTCGAGCCGTGCAGCGAAGGCGCTGTCGACGGAGGCCAGCGCTTCCAGCTCTTCCTCGATCTCGCCCTGCTGCGCTTCCGAGAAGGCCACGATGCCCAGGCTCAGGCCGGTCTCGCGGCGCAGCAGCTCGCGCACCAGCTGCGCGATGTGGCGCGCCTCGCCTTCGTTCACGCGGTTCTCGTACACCGCGTCGGTCACGCGGTGGAAGCTGATGGCGCGCGAGAGCAGCGCGTCGGCCTGTGCGGCCGCCGATTCGTCCGAGGGGCTGCGCGACTGCACCAGGATCTCGTCGCGCTCTGGCGCCGGCAGGCTGCGGTCCGGAATGGTGTAGAGGTTGCCCGCGTAGAAGGCCGCGTTCGAGAAACCGATGAGCGACTCGTAGCGGCTGCGGTAGTGCCACGCCAGCAGCGTGGCGGGCAGGTTGCGCGCGCCCTGGTTCAGCAGGCTGTCGGCGTCGAGCACCACGGCGATGCGGTCGCCTTCCTCCTCGACCGAGACGGTGTCGTCCTCGGGATCGCGGCCGGACGAGAAGAAGCTGGTCGGCGGCAGCTGCATCTCGTCGCCCACCACGATGATCTGCGGCGCGCGATACAGCGCGGGCACGGCTTCCTCCACCGGGATCTGGCTGGCCTCGTCGAAGATCACCACGTCGAACAGGTCGGCCGCCAGCGGCAGCGTGTCGGACACCGACAGCGGGCTCATGAGCCAGATCGGCTTCATGTCGCGCACCACCTGACCGGTGTCGCCGCTGGCGAGTTCGCGGATCGCCTTGTAGCGCATGGTCTTGCCGAACTCGTGCTCGAGCTCGCGGCGGCCGGCGTTGTAGCTCTTCTTGAAGAGCTTGCCCTCGGCGTCGAGCTGGCTGGCTGAAAGAGCGCTCTTCTGCACATGGTCGCGGAAACGCTGCCGCACCGCGGCGGCGAGCGTGCGGGCGTTGCGCTCGAGCAGCTTGCGCTCGGCCTCTGCCAGCCGCTGGGCGTGGCGCGCGAGCGCGGCGCCGTCGAAGCGCGGGAGCCAGCGTTCCGTGCGATAGACGCGCTCCAGGCTCTCGCGCGCCACGGCGTACTCGATGGCATCGGGCGGCAGCGGCAGGGTGCGCAGGGCCGTGGCGACGGCGGGGTCGGCCTCGGCAAGTTCCTGCAGCGGCACCAGCACGGAGGGCAGGGCGTCGGCCTGTTCGCGCAGGGTGCGAGCCAGCTTTTCGAGCGCCTCCAGCGGCTGGCCGGCGGCGTCGTGCAGCAGTTCGCGCAGCAGGGCGTCGAGCGTGTCGACGCGCGTGCCGGCGGCGGCAAGCTGCTCGACGCTGCGGGTGGCGGCGCTGGCGCCGGTGCGCAGATGGGCCTGGAATTCCGCGCGCAGGCCGGCGCTGCCGTCGGGACTGCGCAGCGCCTGCAGTTGCTGCACGAAGGCTTCCGGGTCGGCGCAGCCGTAGTCGGCCTCGATCCGTGCCTGGTGCTTCTGCACGGCGGCGCGGGCCGTGTGCTCGGCCAGCAGCTGTTCGAGGATCTGGCTGGGCTGCGGGCGCACCGCATGGGCCGCGAAGTTGTAGCGCCGCTTGAGTTCGCCGTTCAGGCGCCACCACGAGGGCTTGAGCCAGCGCAGCAGGGAGCCCTGCTGGGCGCGGGCCTGCGCGAGGCCGGCCTCGGTGTCGGCGGGCGTGAGCTTGTCGTGCCATTGGGCGGTGCGCTGGAGTGCTTCGTCCAGCGCCTGCGTCAGGCCGCGGCGCTCGGTCATGGTGTTGCCGAGCGCGAGGCTGTCGGCGTGCGTGCCGTCGAGCAGGCTGAGCTGTCCGCGTGCGGCCAGCGAGGCTACGCGTCGCGCATCGGCCACTACGGCCAAGGCGTCCGCCCATGTGGCGCGGGCTTCGGCGAGCGGCGGCCAGGCGCCGGCCAATGCATCGAGGCAGGTGCCGCTCGAATCGGCGGCGCGTTCGGAGAGTTCGACCAGCTTCGCCAGCGGCTTTTCCTGCCGCAGCAGCGAGGGCGCGAGCTGCGCGAACGCGTGCTGCGCAAGGCTCGCCGTGCCCAGGCTTTCGGTCACGGCCAGGTGCAGGCGCGAGATGAGTTCGGCATGGCCGCGCCATGCGGCGAAGGCGGGCAGCGCCTCGGCCTGCAGCGGCGTCAGCGCCGGGTCATGCGGCTTGAGCGCGATCAGCCGAGAGACCAGCTCGCGCAGCGTCACTGCGATATGTGCCGGCACCTCGCGCATTGCGGCGTCGAAGCGTTCCAGCGCGCGCAGGTCGAGTTCCATCGCATCGACCAGCTGGCCGCGTTCGGCGCTTTCCTGCGCCAGCTCCTCGGGGGCTTCGAGCCAGTGCTCGTAGGTCTTGCGCAGGTTCTGCACGAAGGCCTTCTTGTCGCCCTGCGAGTCGTGGATCATGCAGCACAGCTCGTCCAGCCCCTGCTGGCGCAGGCGGTGGAACACCACGTCGATGGCGGCGCGCTTCTCGCACACGAAGAGCACGCGCTTGCCGCGCCCCACGTAGTCGGCGATCAGGTTGGTGATGGTCTGCGACTTGCCCGTCCCTGGAGGACCTTGAATGATGTAGCTGGTGCCCGTGCGTGCCAGCGCGACGGCGGCGGTCTGCGTGGCGTCGGCCTGCACCACGGGCCACTGCTCGGCCAGCGGCAGCGAGGGCGGCGCCTCTGCATCTACCTGGCGCGGCTGCAGCGAGAACACGCGGTCGAAGGCTTCGTTGGCGATGCCCGACTCGGCCAGTCCCGAGTAGTCGCGCACCAGCGACATCTTGCGGTGGTTGAAGTTGCCCAGCGTCACGGCCGTGAGGTCGATGTCCCACTGGTACGGGTTGCCGGTGCTTTCGCGCAGCTCGATGGTCTTGCGTTCGGTTTCGGCCGAGGCGGCGGCGGGAGCCATCTGCGGCGCGCGCGGCTGCGGCCTTGCGCCTACGGCGTCTCGCACCGGCAGCGGCACGCCGCGCACGCGCGCGTGGAAGAGCTGCAGCCCCAGCGGACGGAAGTCGTCCTGCGCGTAGCTGAAGTCGTGCACCGCCGTCGGCAGCGCCGACGTGGCGCGCACGCGGGTGCGGCGCTTGAACTGTTCGAGCCGCTGCCGTGCGCGCTGGTGGATCAGCGCGATCTCGGGCTGGCGCACCAGCCGCAGCTGCACGCCGGGCTCGCTCTGCGCGATCTGCGCGGCGAGCTGGGCGTGGAACTGCTCGATGGTGGTCTCGCGCAGGTCCACCGTCTCGGGCAGCACGATGCCGTAGAGCTGGCGCAGGTGGTGCCGCAACGTGGGGTTGACCTGCGCCTCGCTGGCCGAGGCCTCGAGCAGGTACTGGTCGCGCACGCCTTTCTTGCGCGTAAGTTCCACCGGCAGCATCAGCAGCGGCGACGCGATGCGCTCGGCCGCGTCTTCCTTGAGGTTGTGCCAGCGCAGGAAGGCGATGACCAGCGACAGCTGCGAGAAGCCGTATTCGGAGCGATCGCGCCGCGCCTCCTGCAGGATACGGTCGAGCGCGCCGGGCAGGTAGGGCTGGTCCTCGAAGCGTAGCCAGCGCGCCAGCGGCACGGGGCTGCACGCGGTGATGTCGGAGGCGAAGCGGCCGTCCCACAGGCAGAGCTGGTCGACGCGGATGCTGTGCATGTCGACCACCAGCGGCACGCTCGCGATAGTGAGGTTCACGTGCGCCTGCGTGGGCTTGAAGTACAGCAGCCGGTTGCGCCGCGACAGGTCGAACAGTCGGTCGCGCAGGTGCAGCTGGATCGCCTCGCGGCGCTGGCCGGCGCCGTCCTTGGCGGGAGCGATGCGTTCCAGGCCCAGGTCCAGCGGCTGGTCGCGGTAGGTTTCGAGGCGGCGGATCACCGAGGGCAGGTCGCGCGCGCGCTCGTGGCGGTCGAGCGCCGTCATCTCGAAGATCACAGCGGCCACCACCGGATGCAGCCGGCGGTTCAGGTTGAACAGGTTGCCGCGATTCGCGACGAAGCGGCCCAGCTCCTCGCCGTCGTTGAAGTCGAGCCCGCACGAGAGGCTGGCGAGCACCTGGCCCAGGCACAGGATGTCGCTGAGCGCGTCGTGATGCGCGAAGCGCTGCTCCCAGGCGCCGTAGCCGGGCAGGTAGACCGGGCGCGTTGGCAGCGCATCGGGCGCGGCGTCGGCCATGAGCATGAGGTTCTCGACCGAGAAGCCGGCATCGGCGTCGATGGTCACGCGCTGTTCGCCGACCACGCGCAGCACCGACGTGGCTGGCTGCTCCAGCGGCGCGATCGCTTCGAGGTTGCGGCGCGGCTCGGTGCCTTCGGGCTGCGCGAGCGCGAGCGCCGGGGCCTCGGTAACGCGGTAGGCAAACGCGCTGCCGAGGGCGGCGACCTTGCCCTGCTCGTGCAGGGCGGACACCTCGCGCAGCAGCGGCAGCGCGAGCTTGAGCACATCGTCGGTCTGCAGGCCGCCGTGCGCGTCGGCGGCGTCGATCAGTTGCAGCAGGGGGGCGGATGCCTGTGTCGTCATGTGGTCGCGGCTTGCTGGTGCTGGGACTGCGCCTTGTCGAGCAGGGCGGCGGCTTCGCGCTTCACGCGCGTGAGGTTGCGCTTGGGAAAGCGCATGTCCTTGACCACGCGCTGCTCCAGCGGCCCGGCGCAGCCCAGTGCTTCGGCGATGCCGAGCGCGGCGGCGAGGGTGACGTCGTCGAGCTCGGGGTCGGCCGCGACGAAGTCGACCAGCACGCTGGCCAGGTAGTCGTGCAGGCCGGCGGGCACCTCCTCGGGCGGGGGCATGGCCGAACCGGGCGGCTTGAAGTCGGGGAAGAAGCGGCGCGCGTGCGCCAGCAGCGGCTCCGACTGCAGGAAGGGCCGCTGCAGCAGCTGGGCGATGGTGGCGCGCGTAATTGCGCCCACGCGTTGCTGGCCGAGGATGTCGAGCGTGCCCAGGTCGAGCGGGCCTTCGAGCGCGCCGGCCAGCCATTCGTCGGCATCGGGCTCGCGTTCGGTCCACAGGCGCAGCGCACGGGCGCGCACGAACACTTCGGGGTGGCTCGTGCCGCGCGTCTGCATGTCGGGCGCGGCGCAGATCTCTTCGGCCTGCTGCAGGTAGCTGGCGGCGTTGACCTGGCTCAGGCCGGTCTGCACTTTCACCAGCGCACTCACCGCCGGCTCCAGCGCGCCGCAGGCCACGCAGCCGCCGCGATCGGCAAAGGCTTCGGTGTAGAGCGCGTAGCGGCGTGCCGCCTGCAGGTGGCTGGCATCGGCGCGCGGATCGGCCGCGGTGGCGTTCAGCAGCCGGTCGACGACGTGGTACCTGCCGCCGTCGAGCTCCCACAGCAGGTAGTGGGCCAGCTCGTGACCCAGCACGGCCTGCATCTCGGCGCCCTGCAGGCGCTCCAGCAGCGGGCCCGAGAGCACGATGTGCGCCTCGCCGGGCATGAAGTGGATCGCGGCGTTCATCGCGCCGTCGCCCGCCTGGTAGAGCGTGACGGACGCGGTGATGCCCAGCCGCTGCGAGGCGAGTTGGGCATGCGCATGCAGCTCAGGGTGCGCGGCCGCGTCGAGCCGGTAGGAGTTGCGCAGCAGTTCGGCGCGCACGGTGGCGGCGTGCTCCTCGCGCGCCTCGGCGGAGGCGGCCCAGCGCCAGACCTCGGGCTCGTTCGCCTCAAGCCATGCGGCCAGGGCGCGCTGGTAGGGCAGCGGAGTCAGGTCCTCGAGGCTTACGGCAGGGGTGGTTTCGACCATGTCAGGAGCGCCGGCAACAAATGTTGCCGACGATCCTAAACGAGCATGGAGGCAGCTCGGTTCAGTGCGCCATCGACGTCACGGCGAGATCGGGCACCACGTTCATGATGCGCAGCGTCTGCTGCACCACCTGGCTGAACACCGGCGCGGCCACGAGGCCGCCGAAGTACTTGCCGGCGCTGGGCTCGTCGACCATCACCGCGACGATGATGCGCGGCTTGTCGATGGGCGACATGCCCGTGTACCAGGCGCGGTACTTGTTGCTCGCGTAACCCTTGCCGACCTGCTTGTGCGCGGTGCCGGTCTTGCCGCCCACCGAGTAGCCCACGGTCTGGGCCAGCGGCGCGGTGCCGCCGGGCGCGGCGGCCATGTGCATCATCTGGCGCACTTCACTGGCCACCAGCGGCGAGAACACCTGCACGCCGGCGGGTTCCTCGCCGTGGTTCTTCAGCAGGCTGATGGGGATCACCTCGCCGTCGTGCGCGAAGGCCGTGTAGGCATGCGCGATCTGGAACAGCGACGCCGACAGGCCGTAGCCGTACGACATGGTGGCCTGCTCGATCGGCCGCCACGACTTCCACGGCCGCAGCCTGCCGGTCACCGCGCCGGGGAAGGGCGTCTGCGGCTTCTGGCCGAGGCCCACGGCTGTGAGCGAATTCCACATCTCCTGCGCCGACATGCGCTGCGAGATCTTGGTCGCGCCGACGTTGCTCGACTTCTGGATCACGCCTTCGACCGTGAGCACGCCGAAGTTCTCGTCGTCGTGGATGGTCGCGCCCGAGACGGTGATGCGCCCCGGATTGGTGTCGATGATGGTCTTGGGCGTGACCCGGCCCAGCTGCAGCGCGGTGGCGACGGTGATGGGCTTCATCGTCGAGCCGGGCTCGAACACGTCGGTCATCGCGCGGTTGCGCAGCTGCTCGCCGGTGAGGCTGTGGCGGTCGTTGGGGTCGTAGCTCGGGTAGTTGGCCATGGCCAGCAGCTCGCCCGTCTGCGCATTCACCACCACCACGCTGCCGGCGCGCGCCTTGTTGGCGATGACGGCGTCGCGGATCTTCTCGTAGGCCACGAACTGCACCTGGTCGTCGATGCTGAGCTGGATGTCGTGGCCGGGCGTGGGCGGCACCTGGTCCTCGGTGTCCTCCACGATGTGGCCCAGCCGGTCCTTCAGTACGTGGCGCGAGCCGGCTTTGCCGGCCAGGTCGTGGTCGAAGGCGAGTTCGATGCCTTCCTGGCCGATGTCTTCCACGTTGGTGAAGCCCGCCAGGTGCGCCGCCGCCTCGCCCTCGGGGTACTGCCGACGGTAGTCGCGGCGCAGGTAGATGCCCTTGATGTTGAGCGCGGCAACCTGCTTCGCCACGGGCTCGTCGACCTGGCGCTTGATCCAGACGAAGCTCTTGTCCTCGTCCTCCAGCTTCTTGTCGAAGTCCTTCTGAGGCATGCCGAGCAGCTTCGCGGCCTGCCTGAGTTTTTCCTGCGTGGCCGGGTCGTCGCGCTCGATGTCTTCCGGAATGGCCCAGATGCTGGGAGCGGGGATGTCCGAGGCCAGGATCAGCCCGTTGCGGTCGAGGATGCGGCCCCGGTTTGCCGGCAGCTCCAGCGTGCGCTGGTAGCGCACCTCGCCCTGGTGCTGGAAGAAGTCGTTGGCGAAGATCTGGACGTAGGCTGCGCGCCCGGCCAGCAGCAGGAAGCCGAAGGCGACGCTGGCCACGATGAACTTGCTGCGCCACACGGGAGTGGGGCTGGCGAGCAGGGGACTGCTGCCGTAGCGGATGCGGCCGTTGGGGGTCATGAGCCTCGATTATCGAGTTCCGGGTGACGTGCAAGTCACCCGGAAGGGCCCCGTTTTCTTAGCTGCGCATTAGATGCGCGCAGGGGTCAGCGCTTGGGACGCAGCGTGATAATCAAGCGAGGGGGCACTGTGCCATCGATGTCGCGCGGCAGTTTTTCTGTCTTCTGCAATGCACGCAGCGCAGCTTCGTCCCAGGTCGGCAGGCCGCTCGACTTGGTCAGGGTGGGGGTCCCGACGATGGTGCCATCGGGCGCCAAGCGAACATCAAATTCGGCACCCGGATTCCCGCTGACAAGTTCCGCGTCGGGGTACACGACGTTGGGGCGGACCGCTCCGTTCACCTTCGCGCCGTATCCCCCGGATGGACCGGATGAGCGCAATGCGTTGCCCCTCGAATCGTCGGCACCGCTGGCGCCGGCCATGCCCTGCATACGCTTGAGCGTAGCGGCACGGTCGGCGGCGGCCTGCTTCGCGGCGGCCTCGGCCTTCTTGGCCTCAGCCTGCTTGGCATCGGCTTCCTGCTGCTTCTTCTGCTCGGCCAGCTTCTTCTGCTGTTCCTTCTTGCGCTCGGCCTCGTCCTCGGCGCGCTGCTTGGCTTCGAGCTCTTTCTTCTTCTGCTGTTGCTGCCGCTCGAGCTCGCGCTCCTGCTGTTCCTTCTGCTCCTTGAGCTTCTTCTCGCGCTCGAGGGCGATGTCAGGAGCCTTCGGCGCAGGCGCGGGCTCGGGGGCCTTGGCCACCGGCGGTGGGGCCGGTGCGGGAGCGGGCGGCGGCGGTGCGGGAACCGGGGTAGGGGCCGGCGGTGCCTGCAGGCGGGGAGCCGCCTGCTGCACCGTGGATGACCACAGCTCCGCATCGACGGCGCCTTCGTCGGCGTCGCTGCGCCAGCGCACGCCCCAGGTCAGCGCCGCGATCAGCAGGCCGTGAGCGATGAGCGCCAGTACCAGTGCACGCCCAGTGCCGCGTTGCGGCGGCGGTGCGAACTCGGGGCGATCCAGTGCGAGCGACATGCCTTATTTGCCGCCCGTGGTCGTGACGGACAGGCCCACGCGCTCGATACCGCTGCGCTTGAGCTGGTTCATCGCCTTCACGACGGTCTCGTACTTCACGGCCTTGTCGGCGCTGATGACCACCGGGCGCTGGTCGTCGCCGCCCTGGGCCTGCTTGGCGGCCGAGCCGATCTGGGCCATGGGGATCGAGGTGCCGCCCGTGCCGGTGGACGGGTCCTTCTTGATCTGCACTTCGTCTTCGCTCTTGATGACGATCTCGATGGGCTTGTCGGGCTGCTTGCTGGCGCGGTCGACCGAGGGCAGGTTGATCACGCTCGGCGTGATGAGCGGCGCGGTGACCATGAAGATGATCAGCAGCACCAGCATCACGTCGATGAACGGGACCATGTTGATCTCGTTGATCGTCCGGCGGCCGCGGCCCCGGGATGAAACGGCGGGCATGCGCTGCGCCTCCGTTCAGCGGTTGGCCGGAGCCACCGAGGAGCCCGCGCCGCCGGCGGCCGGGTTGGCCGACAGGTTGCGCTGCAGGATGTTGGAGAACTCCTCGATGTACGTTTCGAGGGCGATGGCGATCTTGTCGATCTCGCGGGCGAAGCGGTTGTAGCCCACGACCGCCGGGATGGCGGCGAAGAGGCCGATGGCGGTAGCCACCAGCGCCTCGGCGATGCCGGGGGCCACGGTGGCCAGAGTCACCTGCGCCAGGGCGGCCAGGCCGGTGAAGGCGTGCATGATGCCCCACACGGTGCCGAAGAGGCCCACGTACGGAGAGACGGAGCCGACGGTGGCGAGGAAGGAAAGGTTCTGCTCGGCCGCATCGAGTTCGCGCTGGAAGCTCGCGCGCATCGCGCGGCGGGCGCCGTCGAGCAGCGTGCCGGCGTCGGTGACGTGGCGCTCGCGCAGCTTCTGGTACTCGCGCATGCCGGAGGCGAAGATGCGCTCCATGGGGCCGGCGAACTTGGCGTTCTGCGCGGCGGAGGCGAACAGCTCGTTGAGGCTGGTGCCCGACCAGAACTCGCGTTCGAAGTCGTCGTTGAGGGCCCGCATGCGCCGCAGCGCGAAGTACTTGCGGATGATCGCGGCCCAGCTTGCGATCGAGACGATCACGAGCAGCAGCACGACCAGTTGCACCACGAAGCTCGCATGGAGCAGGAGATTGATGATGGAAAGGTCTTGGTTCATGGCTTGAAAGGTTGAGTCATGGAGCCGCTGTAGCGCTCGAGGGTTCCCGTCACCTGTTTCGGGATGCGTGCGGGCCGCAGTGTGGCCGCGTCCACCCATCCGATGCGGATCGTGCCTTCGCACAGCAGGACGGGTTCGGAGGCCCCCGTTCGCTCCTGCTCTGTTTTCGATAGCACGCGCTGTCCGATTATCAGTGACGCGGTGCCCAGTTGTTGAAGATCGGCCGTAACGAGCAGTTCGTCGTCCAGTCGCGAGGGTCGATGGTATTTGAGCTGCGTCTCGCTCACCACGAACTGGCCGCCGGTTTCCTCGCGCAGCTTGCGCTGCTCCACGCCCAGGGAGCGCAGCCACTCGGTGCGGCCGCGCTCCATGAACTTCAGGTAGTTGGCGTAGAACACGATGCCGCCGGCGTCGGTGTCTTCCCAGTAGACGCGGATCGGGAACGCGTAGCTCATCGGGCCCGGTTCTCTGCCATCGCCCGCAGGCGTTCGATGGACTCCTGGAGATGCGCCATCGAGCTGGCAGTGGAGAAGCGCACGAACTTCGCGGTCTCGGCGGTGCCGAAGTCGCGACCGGGCGTGACGGCGACGTGGGCGCGCTTCATCGTCTCGAAGGCGAAGTCCCAGCTGCCCGAGATGCCCAGCTTCTCGGCGAAGGACGTGCAGTCGGCCCAGGCGTAGAACGCCCCGTCGGGCACCACGGGCACTTTCAGGCCCAGCGCGTTCAGCTGCGGAATGAACCAGTCGCGGCGCGCCTTGAACTCGGCGCGGCGGCGTTCGTACTCGGCGATGCTCTCGTCCTCGAAGCAGGCCAGCGCGGCGTACTGCGACACCGTGCTCGCGCAGATGAAGAGGTTCTGCGCCAGGCGCTCGACGACCGGCACCAGCACTTCGGGCACCACCAGCCAGCCGAGGCGCCAGCCGGTCATGTTGAAGTACTTGCTGAAGCTGTTGATGCTGATGACGTTCTCGTCGATGGCCAGCGCGGTCTGACCGAAGGTATCGTCGTAGGAGAGGCCGAGGTAGATCTCGTCGATCAGCGTGATGCCGCCGCGCTTGGACACCACCTCGTGGATGCGGCGCAGCTCGTCGGGCGCGATGGAGGTGCCTGTCGGATTCGAGGGCGATGCCAGCAGCACGCCGCGCGTCTTGTCCGTCCAGGCGGCCTCGACCTTGGCGGCCGTGAGCTGGAAGCGTTCCTCGGCCGTGGTCGGCAGCAGCACCGCCTTGCCTTCGGCAGCGCTCACGAAGTGGCGGTTGCACGGATAGCTCGGGTCGGGCATCAGGATCTCGTCGCCCGATTCGATCAGCGCGAGACAGGCCAGCTGCAGTGCGGCCGAGGCGCCGGCGGTGACGACGATGCGGCGGGCCGGCACGTCGACGTTGAAGCGCTGCCGATACCAGGCGCTGATGCGTTCGCGCAGGTGGTCGAGGCCGGTGGCCTGCGTGTACTGCGTGGCGCCGGCTCGCACCGCGCGGGCGGCGGCTTCCTGCACCAAGGGCGGGGCGGTGAAGTCGGGCTCGCCGATGTTAAGGAAGATCATCGGCCGGTCGGTGTGGGCGACCTCGCGGGCCAGCACGCCGGCGGCCTTGGCCACTTCCATCACATAGAAGGGCTCGATGCGCTGTGCGCGCGTGGAAATTCTCATCGCACCCCCAGGCTGCGGCGCTGCGCGCCTTCGCCAACCCCCTCGCAAGCGAGGGGGCGAGCGCCTTCGGGCGGCCGTGCGGCGCTCCTCATGCTCGCGCTTTCCCCGAAGCGCGATCTGCTTCCACTTCGAGCGGACGCAACTGCGGCGCCAGCCCGTTAAGCACCGCGTTCACGTACTTGTGTCCATCGGTGCCGCCGAACTCTTTGGCGAGTTCGATGCACTCGTTGAGCACCACGCGCCAGGGCACGTCGGGGCAGTTCTGGAATTCGTACACGCCGATCCACATCACGGCGTGCTCGATGGGCGAGATCTCCTCGAACTTGCGGTCGAGCAGCGGGCGGATCAGCGCGTCGAGCTGTTCAGCGCCTTCGATGGAGCCGTGCAGCAGCGCGTCGTAGTGCAGCGCGTCGGCCTTGTGGAAGCCCGCGAGGTCGCGCGTGAAGTGGTCGATGTCGGTCGGATCGTTGCGGCCCACCAGGTGCTGGTAGAGCGCCTGCAGCGCGAATTCGCGCGCACGGGTGCGGTTCGACTTGGCCGCAGCCTTGCGCACGCCGGTGCTGGTGAGGCCCACGCGCGACTGCTTGGGCTTTTCGCCGGCGGCCTTCAGGGCCTTGAGGGACTTGGAGCGGTCTTCGGTCATGAAAGGGTGGCCAGCAGTTGCGCCATCTCGACAGCCACGCGGGCAGCGTCGCGGCCCTTGTCGGTCTGGCGGGCGACGGCCTGTTCGAGGTTTTCGGTGGTGAGGATCGCGTTGGCGATGGGCAGGCGGTAGTCGAGCGCAACGCGGCTCACGCTCGCGCCCGATTCGTTGGCCACGAGTTCGAAGTGGTAGGTTTCGCCGCGGATGATGCAGCCCAGCGCCACGAGCGCGTGGTAGCCGCCGCGCTCGGCGAGCGCCTGCAGCGCCACGGGCACTTCGAGCGCGCCCGGCACCTGCAGGTGGTGGATGTCGCTGGCGGCCACGCCCAGCGCCTCGAGCTCCGAGAGACAGGCCGAGGCCAGCGCGTCGGTGATGTCGGCGTTGAAGCGCGCCTGCACGATGCCGATGCGCAGGCCCTTTCCGTTGAGCGGCGTCTCGCCCTTGTTTGAACCTTGCATGGTCGTTCAGTCTTTCGTGAGATAGCCGGCGATTTCCAGGCCGTAGCCCGCCGCCATGCTCGGCATGCGACGCGGCGTGCCGAGCAGATTCATCTTGTGCACACCGCATTCGCGCAGGATCTGCGCGCCGATGCCGTAGCTGCGAAGGTCCATGCGGCCGCGCTCGGGTGCCTGCGCGGGGCGCGCGGTGCCGTCGAACTGCGCGAGCAACTCTCCGGCGGTTTCACCACAGTTCAGCAGCACGGCCACGCCCTTGCCCTCGTTCGCGATGTGCGAGAGGCTGGCGTCCAGGCTCCAGGAGTGCAGCGAGCGGTTGATTTCGAGCGCGTCGAGCACCGACAGCGGCTCGTGCACGCGCACCGACACGGTCTCTTCGGGCGTCCACTTGCCGCGCACCAGCGCGAGGTGCACGCCGTGGCTGGGCTTGTCGAGGAAGGCGTGGGCGGTGAAGGTGCCCCAGGCGGTCTGGATCTCGCGGCAGCCGACCTTCTCGACCAGCGATTCGACACGGCTGCGGTGCTCGATGAGGGCGGCGATGGTGCCGATCTTGATGCCGTGCTCGGCCGCGAAGATCTGCAGGTCGGGCAGGCGGGCCATGGTGCCGTCTTCGTTCATCACCTCGCAGATCACCGAGGCGGGCGAGCAGCCGGCCATGGCGGCGAGGTCGCAGCCGGCTTCGGTATGGCCGGCGCGCATCAGCACGCCGCCGTCCACCGCCTGCAGCGGGAAGATGTGGCCGGGCTGGACCAGGTCGGCGGCCACGGCGTTGGGCGCCACGGCGGCCTGCACGGTGCGCGCGCGGTCGGCGGCCGAAATGCCGGTGGTCACGCCCTCGGCCGCCTCGATGGAGACGGTGAAGGCGGTCGAATGCTTGGCGCCGTTGCGCTGGACCATCGGCGGCAGCTGCAGCCGCTCGCACATCTCGCGCGAGAGCGTGAGGCAGATCAGGCCGCGTGCGTGGCGGGCCATGAAGTTGATGGCCTCGGGCGTGATGTGGTCGGCCGCGATGACGATGTCGCCTTCGTTCTCGCGGTCTTCCTCGTCGACGAGGATCACCATGCGGCCGGCGGCGAGCTCGGCCACGATCTCTTCGACCGAGGAGATCGGGGCTGGAGCGCGCGCGGCGCGGGAAGCGGCGCCGATCGGCGTGACGGAGGCGTTCATTTGGAGATGTCCTTGGATGGAGTCGGTGTGAGCACGCCCGCCTGAAGCATGCGCTCCACGTAGCGCGCCACGGTGTCGATTTCGAGATTGACCTTCGAGCCGGCCTTCAGGCTGCCCAGGGATGTGTTCTCGACGGTGTGCGGGATCAGGTTGATGCTGATCTCGGCGCCGTCGGCGATGTCCTTGACGCTGTTGACCGTGAGGCTCACGCCGTTGATGGTGATCGAGCCCTTGTAGGCGAGGAAGCGGGCCAGGGCGACGGGTGCGACCACGCGCAACTCCCAGCTTTCGCCGACCGGCTCGAACCGGCTGACGCTGCCGATGCCGTCCACGTGGCCCGAAACGATGTGGCCGCCGAGGCGGTCGCTCGCGCGCAAGGCCTTCTCGAGGTTGATGCGGCTGCCTTCGTCGGTCAGGCCGGCGGTCTTGTCGAGCGATTCGGCCGAAATGTCGATGGTGAACTGCTGGCGCTCGGGAGCGAGCGTGGTGACGGTCATGCACGCGCCGTTGAGCGCGATGCTGTCGCCGAGACCGACGTCGTCGAGGTAGCCGGCGGGCACCTCGATGCTGAGTCTCTTGCCATGGGAGGAGGTGGTGCCGAGGTCGTGGATGGCGGCGATGCGCCCCACGCCGGTGATGATTCCGGTGAACATCCGCGCATTTTCGCAGAGAACGAAGGGGCTTCGCGGCGGGCGGGCTAGAAGGCGTCCCTTCCGGCCACCCTGGCCACGATCCGCAGGTCGGGGCCGACCTCCCCGAGGCTGCGGAATTCCAGAGGCAATGCGCCCACCAATTCGGTCAATGGCCCGCCGGCGTGGATGCCGGAGGCGATGTCCAGCCCGTCGCCGATCAATTTCGGCGCCAGATAAACCAGCAGCTCGTCGACAAGGCCTTCGCGAAGCAGGGAGCCATTGAGCTTGTGCCCGGACTCGACGTGCAATTCGTTGACTTCGCGGCGGGCGAGATCCTTCAGCATCGCCGCCAGGTCGACCTTGCCCTGCGCATTGGGCAGGCAGGTGACGGTGGCGCCTCGCGCCTCGAGGGCGGCGGCTTTTTGTTCATTCTGTACCGCGGCGTAGATCCAGACCTCGCGGCCCGGCATGAAGAGCTTCGCGCCCGGAGGCGTCTGAAGCTGGCTGTCGACCACCACCAAGCGCGGCTGTCGCGTGGTCTGCACAAGGCGCACGTCGAGCCTGGGATCGTCTTCGATCACCGTGCCCACGCCGGTCAGCACCGCGCTGGCGCGGGCCCGCCAGGCGTGGCCGTCGGCGCGTGCCGGCTCGGACGTGATCCACTGGCTCACGCCGTTGCGCAGGCCGGTCTTGCCGTCGAGCGAGGCCGCGACCTTGAGCCGCACCCACGGCGTCTTGCGGACCATGCGGCTGAAGAAACCGAGGTTGAGTTCCCGCGCTTCATCGGCGCCCGGCCCGACCTCGACTTCGACGCCGGCGGCGCGCAGCCGCCCGAAACCCTGACCCGCGACCAGCGGATTGGGGTCGGCCATCGCCGCCACGACCTTGCCCACGCCGGCCGCGACCAGCGCATCGCAGCACGGGCCGGTGCGGCCATGGTGCGAGCAGGGCTCCAGCGTGACCCAGGCAGTTGCACCGGCAACCGAATTGCCCCGTGCCGCCGCGTCGCGCAGCGCCATGACCTCCGCGTGCGGGCCGCCGACCTGCTGAGTGTGGCCCTGGCCGATCACCGTGCCGTCGGGAGCGACCAGCACGCAGCCGACGCGTGGATTCGGATCGGTTTCCGGGCCGGCCTGGCGCGCGAGATTCAGCGCCTGAATCATGAAATTCGGATTTTCTTTTGTCATTCTTTTGTTAAATCAAATTCGCTGCAAATGTGAATTCGGAATCGATCGAAAACAACTCGCCTTCGATCTATTTGTTTTGACCGTTTGTCGTGCGAATTCAATTTGGCGGGAAATTGCATAAATAGAATTCGCGGCCATTTCAATCAGGGAGAAACGCCAGTCCGGCACGTGGTGCAAGGCGACAGGCGGCACGACATGGAAAACAAGGGATTCTGCGCGCCTGAGCGGGGCTTCACGCTCGTCGAGATGATGGTCGTCATAGTACTGATGACCGTGCTGTTGGCGATGGCGCTGCCCAGCTTCACCGGCCTCGTCGAACGGTATCGGGTCGAGGGCATGGCCAACGCGCTGGTCGCGAGCGTGAGCCAGGCGCGAGCCGAGGCGGCCCGGCGCGGGACGACCGTGACCATCCAGCAGCGCGCGGAGTGCCGGGGCCGGGACTGGAGCTGCGGCTGGGACACGCTGGTTGCAAGCGGAAGCACCAGCGAAACCCTCAAGCGGCAGGACCCCGACGGTCGGGTCGCGATCGAGAAGAACACGGGCGGCGCCATGTCGTTCGACGCGATGGGCTATTCGACAGGCGCGACCAGCTTCGGCTTTCGCCCGTCGGACAGCGACAGCTCGCCCAATGCCGTCGCGGTGTGCCTGTCGCTCGGCGGGCGCGTCAAGCTGGTGAAGGGGGGCGGATCGTGCTGATGCCGGGCGCTTCCACCCGCCGGCCGGGCGGCGCGCAGGCGGGCTTCTCGATGATCGAGGCCCTGGTGGCGCTTCTCGTGCTCTCGCTAGGACTGCTGGCACTGGCCGGCTTCCAGATCCGCGTGCTGACCGACAGCGTCGGCGCGAGCAACCAGAACATCGCCATGCAACTGGCCGGCGACATGGCCGACCGCATCAGGGCCAATCCCGTAGCCGGTGCCTCAACGGCCAGCCCCTACGTGGCCGACTGGTCGCCTGCGGATGAGGACGAGCCGAAGCCCTCGTGCGTGAGCGCCGGTGCCAGCTGCAATGCCGCCGAGCTTGCGGCGCACGACCTGTGGAGCTGGAAGCACGCGGTGGCGGCTGCGCTGCCCGGCGGTCTGGCCGACGTGCAGGGCAGGGCGGCAGCCGGCGGCATGCTGTTCATGCACATTGCCTGGGACGAACCGGCGGTGCTCAATCCGATCGCCCCCGCCCCCGGTTGGCAGTGCCCCACGGGCAAGGCCTGTCTCGAAGTCTCCGTCGCGGTGCCGCAGCCATGAGCCGCAAGTCGATCGCGCCCGCGTCGCGGCAGGCGGGCTTCACGCTGGTCGAGTTCCTGGTCGCGTTGATCATCGGCATGCTCGTCGTGCTGGCCGCCATCGCGACCATGCTCGGCACGCGCAGTACCGCCATGACGGGCGACGACGTCAATGCGCTCAACCAGTCGTCGGCCCTGGCGTTCAGACTGCTGGGGCAGCAGATCCGGCAGGCCGGATACATCCCCATCGATGCCACCGAGCCGCTGTACTACTTCAGCGTCAGCCCCGGCAAGGGCACCAATCTCACGGGCGAGCCGGCCTTCTTCGCGATCCGGGGCGTGGAGTCTCCCGGCGGTGCGGAGAACGACAGGCTCAAGCTCGGCTACGCGCCGAACCCCGACTACTTCAAGGACTGCCTGGGGCAGGAGCCCGGGCGTGCATCGGGCGGCGGGTACGACGCAGCCGACCCTGCCGCGTCGGGCAATGCGAGGCTGATCACCAGCGAGTTCTCGGTGGACAACAAGGGCGTGCTCAGGTGCCGCGGCAGCGGCAATGCGACGCCGCAGCCGGTCATCGACGGCGTCGAGCGTTTCGACGTGATGTATGGCGTCAATGCGAAGGCCGGGAGCCAGCAGGTGGTGCGCTACGTGACGGCCGACGACGTCGCGGACTTCAACAGCGTTCGCACGGTGCGCATCTGTCTTCAGCTCGTCGGTACCTCGAAGAGCAACCCCGGCGGCAGCCATACCGACTGCAACGGGGAGTCGCGCACAGGCAGCGACGGCAGGCTGCGGCGCGTCTACACGGCGGTGTTCTCGCTGCGCAACGACCTGGGGGCGCTATGAGATCGAGATCGCTCCGCGGTCCTGCTGGCGAGCGCCCGGTGCAGCACGGCTTTTCGCTCTTCATCGTGATGATCATGCTGCTGCTCGCGGCGCTGCTGGTGATCGGCGGCGCGCGAACGGCCCAGTTGCTCGAATCGGTGGCGGGCAATCAGCGCGAATACCAGCGCGCCTTCGAGGCGGCCGAAGCCGCACTGCTGGATGCGGAGCGCGACATCCGGCAGCTGGCCTTCGATTCCGCGAGCAAGACCTATGTGGCGTGCGCGGCGCTTGCCGCATCGCGCTGCCGCAAGGCTGAAGACGGCCGCGTCTTCCCCGACCGCGACACCGGCTGGGTGACCGCCTACATGAACGACGGGGCCGACAGCTGTGCGCGAGGCATCTGCTACTTCTCCGCGCTCGATTCGGTGGCGGCCGCCTCCGGCAGCGAGGCCTACCGGTTCTGGACCCGCGATGCGTACAGGGACGGGCACGCGTCCTATGGGCAGTTCACCGGAGCCCCCGATGCAGGCAGCCCGGCGCTGATCGGTGCCAGGTACTGGATCGAGGTGATCGACCGAAGGAACAGCAAATACCCGCTCTACCGGATCACCGCGGTCGCGACCGGCGCGCGCTCGCCGAGCCTGACGGGCGGCACGCGGGTCGAACTGCAGGCGTCCTTCGACCCGGACCCGGTCAGAGGGGTGAATTGAGCATGGCGGGAGGGATACATATGAGCATCACCGGAATTTCGAAGAGGACCGCCGTGTGCGGACTTGTTTTGGCACAGTCCATCGGCTGCGCCGCGCCGTATCCACTGGCGCAGGTGCCGCGCAACACCGCGGTCAAGGAGCCGGCGCCCAACGTGATCGTGTCGGTCGACAACTCGGGCAGCATGGATTTTTCATCGCGTGCATCCGATGGAAATAGCTCGGTCGCCGGAATCCCCTCTCGAATGGAAGCGCTGAAGGCCGCCTTGAGAGAGAACTTCGCGGAGGCCAACATTCCCAACGACCGGATCCGCCTTGCCTGGCAGGCGATGAACGTCGACAGCCGCAACAGCAACGACAACAACTGTGTCGGCTTCTTCGGGGACACCTCGCCAGGCCGCTACCGGGCGGGCAAATGCCGTATCGGAGGCGGCAGCAATGCGAACCTGATGCGTTCGCTGGACGGCGCGCATCGCGCCAATTTCATGGCCTGGGTCGATTTGCTGGTTCCTTACGGCGGAACGCCCCTGCACGCCATGATGACCCGCGCCGGCGAATACATGAAGACCACCGGCAGGTACAGCCCGTATTCGGACGATCCGGGAGTGGAGGGGGCCGCGACGTCGGGTTGCCGCAGGTCCTTCCACATATTCATGACGGATGGCGACTACAACCTCTTCGGATTCAACCAGGATCCCAATGAACTCAACATGCCGGCCATCGGCAACGAGGACGGGACGCGCCGCGTCCTGCCCGACTCCGTGGCCTATGTGCCGCGCGCGCCCTACAAGGACAACGTTGGCGCCGTCCACGATGTTGCCAACTGGAGCAAGGATGCGTGGTGGGGCAACTGGACGCCCAAGACCGAATACCGCCCAACCCTGGCCGACATGGCCTTCCATTACTGGGCCAGCGACCTGCAGCCGGGTATTCCGAACAATATTCGGAAGATCGTTGCCGAGGTCGGCACCGTGGCGGTCGGTTCGGAGGCAGTCCCCGAGTACTGGAATCCGAAGAACGATCCGGCCGGCTGGCAGCACCTGACGACCTACACCATCGGATTCGGCGCTGCCTCTTCGTGGGCGGGCGTTCCCGTAATTTCGTCGGGGGCTGCACAGCCCACCTACAGCGGCGACTATGCGCGGTTGGTCGACGGCACGGTCGCATGGGCGGACCCGTTGGCGAGCACGCTGGGGATGCAAGCCTGGAATACTTTCAACGGTGGCAGCGGGTACTACCAGGAGAAATCTTCCAACGCCGCCGCCGTGCGCATGGACCTGTGGCACGCCGCGCTCAACAGCCGCGGCACCTTCACGCCGGCCTCGAACGCCCGGGCGCTCGACAGCGCCTTCAAATCGATCCTCGGACAGATCATGACCGACACGCGCCTTCCGCTGACCTCCATCGCCGCCAGCGGCTCCAGGGTGTCGACAGGCACGACCGTCTACCAGGCCGGCTACGACTCCGCAGACTGGTCGGGCACGCTCACCGCCACGAGGTTCGGCGCCGACGGCAGGCTGGCATCCTCGTCCGTCTGGTCTGCGCGCGATCTGCTCGACGCGCGCATGGCGACGCCGGGAGCGCACGGCAGCGATCGCAAGGTGCTCAGCTTTTCGGGCACGACCGCGGCAACGGCCACCCGTGCCGCGACCAGCGGCTCCGGCGTGCCGTTCCGATGGAGCCGCTTGAGCAACGCGCAAAAGGATGCGCTCAAGGGCAGCACCGACACCGACACGGCAAGCACGGCGCTGGGTCAGGGCGTGCTCGACTTCGTTCGCGGCGACCGCAGCAACGAGGGCACCGGCCTGGGATTGCGCAAGCGCGCTCACGTGCTCGGCGACATCGTGGGCTCCGGCGTCTGGTACGCCGGAAAGCCCAGGAGCGGCTTCACCAACGACGCCTACGCCAGGTTCGCAGCGAGCGTTGCCCGTGCGCCGATGGTCTACGTCGGCGCCAACGACGGCATGCTGCACGCCTTCAACGCGTCGACCGGCAGGGAAGAGTTCGCCTATGTGCCCGAAGGCCTCTTCGGCACGGCCGAAGCGCCGGGGCTCAAGCGGCTCAGCGAGGGCGCCTACTCGCACAGGTACTACGTCGACGGCAGCGCCTTCGTGGCGGACATCTACATGGGCAGCAGCGGGGCGACAACCGCCGCCAGGGTCACGGACGCCGAGAAGGCGGCGCAGTGGAGGTCCCTGCTCGTGGGCACGCTGGGAGCGGGCGGCAAGGGCTACTTCGTGCTCGATGTCACCAGGCCCGAAAACATCGAGGAGAGCCAGGCGGCCAGGGTGGCGCTGATCGACACGACCGCGCTTGTCGACGAGGACCTTGGCCATCAGTTCCAGCAACCCGCGCTCGATTCCTTCTCCGGGCGAGCGCTGCAGGTGGCGCCGCTGAACAACGAGCGCAAGGCCGTGATCCTGGGCAACGGCTACAACAGCAAGAGCGAGAAGGCCGTGCTGTGGATCCAGTATCTCGACGGCGACAAGGCGATCCTGAAGATTCCTGCGCCCGCCATGCAGAGGGTCGGTACCGGCAATGGCCTGTCCGCGCCGCGCCCGGTGGATCGTGACGGCGACGGCAAGGTCGATCTCGTCTACGCCGGAGACCTGCTCGGCAACCTCTGGAAATTCGACCTGAGCAACTCCGACAGCCGCAAGTGGAAAGCCACCATGGGCCCGGTCGCCCCGAAACGTTCGACCGCTGCCGCATCCAGCCTCGACAACAAGCCGCTGTTCGCGGCCGGAGCCGCGCAGCCGATCACGGCGGCGCCGGTGGTCGTCGGGCATCCGCGTGGCGGCTACATGGTGGTTTTCGGCACCGGGCGGCTGTTCGCCTCCAGCGACGAAGGCTCGACCGCCGACCAGTACCTGTACGGCATCTGGGACCCGGCCAACGGAAACACCGGCACCGCGACGTTGACCGACCTCGTGGCGCAGACCATCGGCGCCACTCCTGTCGAGGAAGCCGATGTCGCATTGCGCACCGTCTCCCGCAGAGGCGTGAGCTACACCGGCTCCGACGCCAGGCGCGGCTGGCACCTGAAGCTGCCGACGGCAGGGGAGCGCATCGTCTATCCCGGTGACGTGCTGGGTAGTGGTGTCGGGCTGTTCTCGACCACCATTCCCGGCTCGAGCAGCAATTCGATCGATTGCACTGCCGGCACGGGCGACGACGGCTGGTCGCTGGTGGTCGACTTCTTCAGCGGCTCGGCCCCCGAGGGCATCGCCTACACCAGCTCCGGAGCGGTGGGGGCCTATCTGGGTTTCCGGAATCGCTCGGGCAGGGACGACATCGTCTTCGAGCCGCAGGACCGCGAAAAAGGCAAGGACGTGATCTGCAATGCCGCCGGCGACTGCAAGACGCCGAAGCGGCCGGACATCGTGCGCCGCTTCGGCTGGCGCAGCCTGATCTCGACGAACTGAAGGCCGAACCATGAAAAAGCACCCAAGGCCACAGGCTGGCAAGCGGACGTACTCGCGCGGCTTCACCCTGATCGAACTCATGGTCGTGGTGGTCGTGATCGGCATCCTCGCCGCCATCGCCTATCCGAGCTACACGCGTTATGTGCTGCGGGCCAAGCGGGCCGACGCGAAGCAGCAACTACTGCAGGCTGCGCAATGGACCGAGCGCTACCTGACTGCCAATGGCGGATATCCGCCCGCCAGCGTCGCGCTGCCGGCGGGGCTGAGCCGGTCGCCGTCGTCAGGCTCGGCCAGCTATGTCATCAGCTACGGCACGAGGACCGCGACCGCCTACACCCTGCGAGCCGTGCCGCAAGGAGCGTCGAGCGGCGATGAATGCGGAACGCTCACGGTGAACCAGCAGGGCGTCAAGCTGGCGGCCGGCCACGTCAGCGCCTCGGATGCGCTGGTGCAGCTCTGCTGGAACCGCTGAACGCGGGCAGGAAGATGAAGGGTGAGGGGGAGGGCGCGGCTCAGATGTCGCGCAGCAGCTGCCTGAACTCGTCCACGTCCTCGAAGCTGCGGTAGACCGAGGCGAAGCGCACGTAGGCGACCTTGTCGAGCTTCTTGAGTTCGCGCATGACGAGTTCGCCGACCTTCGTCGAGTCGATTTCGCGCAGGCCGCTGGCCAGCAGCTTCTGCTCGATGCGCAGCAGGGCGTTGTCGATCTGCTCGATGCTCACGGGGCGCTTGCGCAGCGCCAGCATCATGGAGGCACGCACCTTGGTCGAGTCGAAGTCGGCGCGGCTGCCATCCTTCTTCACGACCACGGGAAAGTTGACGTCGGGCCGCTCGTAGGTGGTGAAGCGCTTGTCGCAGGCGCTGCACTGGCGGCGCCTGCGGACGAAGTCGGCGTCTTCCGAAACGCGGGTCTCGACGACCTGCGTTTCAAGATGGCCGCAAAAGGGGCATTTCATGCGGCCACGTCTTCTTCTACTGTCTGGAAAGAATCAGCGGTAGACAGGGAAGCGGCTCGTCAGGGCGTGAACCTTGGCGCGCACGGCTTCGATGTTCGCCGCGTCGCGCGGGTTCTCGAGCACGTCGGCAACCAGGTTCGCGGTGATGCGGGCCTCTTCGTCCTTGAAGCCGCGGGTGGTCATGGCGGGGGTGCCGATACGCACGCCGCTGGTGACCATCGGCTTTTCCGGGTCGTTGGGGATCGCGTTCTTGTTGATCGTCATGTGGGCGCTGCCCAGCACGGCTTCGGCTTCCTTGCCGGTGATGCCCTTGGCGCGCAGGTCGACCAGCATCACGTGGCTTTCGGTACGTCCGCTCACGATGCGCAGGCCGCGCTGCGTGAGGGTCTCCGCCACGATCTGGGCGTTCTTGACCACCTGCTGCTGGTAGGTCTTGAACTCGGGCGACATCGCTTCCTTGAAGGCGACGGCCTTGGCGGCGATCACGTGCATCAGCGGGCCGCCTTGCAGGCCCGGGAAGATCGCGCTGTTGATGGCCTTCTCGTGCTGCGACTTCATCAGGATGATGCCGCCGCGCGGGCCGCGCAGGCTCTTGTGGGTGGTGGAGGTGACCACGTCGGCATGCGGCACAGGGTTGGGGTACACGCCCGCGGCCACGAGGCCGGCGTAGTGTGCGATGTCGACCATGAAGATCGCGCCGACGTCCTTGGCCACCTTGGCGAAGCGCTCGAAATCGATGCGCAGCGAGTAGGCCGATGCGCCCGCGATGATCAGCTTGGGCATGTGCTCATGCGCCTTGCGCTCCATCGCGTCGTAGTCGATCTCTTCCTTCTCGTTCAGGCCGTAGCTCACGACGTTGAACCACTTGCCGCTCATGTTCAGCGGCATGCCGTGGGTCAGGTGGCCGCCTTCGGCAAGGCTCATGCCCATGATGGTGTCGCCGGGCTTCAGGAAGGCAAGCATCACGGCCTCGTTGGCCGAGGCGCCGCAGTGCGGCTGCACGTTGGCGGCGTCGGCGCCGAAGATCTGCTTGATGCGGTCGATGGCCAGCTGCTCGGCCACGTCGACGTGCTCGCAGCCGCCGTAGTAGCGCTTGCCCGGATAGCCTTCGGCGTACTTGTTGGTGAGCTGCGAGCCCTGGGCTGCCATGACGGCCGGCGAGGCGTAGTTCTCGCTGGCGATCAGCTCGATGTGGTGTTCCTGGCGCGCGTTTTCGGCTTGAATCGCAGCCCAGATTTCGGGATCGGTCTGTTCGACCAGGATATTGCGTTGGTACATGGCAGTCCTTTGAAGACGAGGTCCTTGTTCTTCAACCAAACAAGGGCTGCCCAGGCGAACGGCTGAACGCCTGTTGTGGCCAGGCGGCACGCTTCCCAGTGGTATTCCACGTCAGCGCGTGGCACCTTGTTCGGGTGCTGCGCCTATCGCCAGTCGCGTACCGGCCGAGTGTAGCTCAGGAGCCCACACCCAGACCGCAATGTTCCTTCTTCAGGAAACGGAAGAAAGCAGGGCCACCTTGGCCGGCTCGGAGCCTTCCTCGCGCTTGGCCGGAGGCACCGCCACGGGGATGGGCTGCGGGCGCACGGTCGGCGGCGTGACCGTCGACGGCGCGCGGCCGTTGGCCACCTGCAGCAGGCGCTCGTGCTCGGCCATCACCTTGGCGGCATAGCCGCCGTCGTCCTCGAGGTTGGCCGCGCCCACGTAGTAGCGCAGGCCGCCTTCGAGGGAGCCGGCGCGCGCGATGCATTCCTGCAGCACCTTCACGCCGACGCGCATGTTGGTCACGGGGTCGAACGCGGTGAGCGTGCCGCCCGCGCTCTCGTACTTGTCGCCGTGCACGCGGGTCATGACCTGCATCAGGCCCTGCGCGCCGACCTGGCTCTGGGCGAAGGGGTTGAAGCTGGATTCGACGGCCATGATCGCGAGGATCAGCGTCGGGTCGATCTTGGTGCGCTTGCCGATGCCATAGGCCTCGGCCACCAGCACGCTCAGCGGCTCGGCGGCCACGCGGTACTTCTTGCTCAGCCAGTAGGCCACGGCGGCCTGCTGCTTGGGCAGGTCGGCGGGGCTCGCAGCCGTGGTGCGCTCGATGGCAGTCGGCTCGAGGTCGGTGGCTTCGGGCGCGGGCTTGCGCGACTGCAGCCAGCCCATCAGCTCCTCTTCGCCGGTCTTGCGCAGGTCGGGCCGCGCCACCAGGGCGAGGGCCGCGAACACGATGGCCAGACCGACCAGTGCGAACCCGTTGTGGGTTATTTCAAAAAAGCCGTCTGCCACGTCGGACACGAAAGTCCGTAGCCCGCGGGCCGTGACATCAAACGCCTTGTTCATCGCTCTTCCTTTCTGTGCGGCACCCGAGTCGCAACGCCATGGAAGGCGAGGGATGAAGGCGGCGGCGCTTGGATTGGTACGAATCAGGCTCCGCGCATGGAGTGAAGGGTTGGTTGGGAGCGCGGCGGCCTGATCAAGCCGGGGGAATTCGGCAGCGGATTCAGGTGGCCCCTCTGCGTCGGGCAGTCAGGGCAGCGCGGATTCTAGCGTGGCTAAATACCCGGTCAAGCATAAGTATTTGTTTTCTTATGCTAATAGATGTTTAAAAAATTGGCTCCCGTAGAGGCGTTTAGGCTTACGGGAAATCCCTTTGTAAAACACGTTTGCAATCGGAGGGAGCGACGCCTAATCTGGACGGGCCTGGCTTTTCAGGCGTTCTTCCGAGGCCCGGGAAACCCGAGGTGCAAGTCCGAGGGTTCAGCGGTCGAGGAGTCACGGTGGCAATCTCTTGCTGCCAGCACGGCGGGAACCATTGACTTCCGGTCGCGCGAATCGATGGCATGGGTTTTGTGCCCGCCATCAAGCCCGGTGACAAGACATTCCGTCGACTCACCGGGCTTTCTTCATCTGGGAGATCCGATGAAGGCCTTTCTCCGGTAATTCTTCCGGGACGGGGCCTGCGTCCTTTCTGCGTACGTAGCGTTGGCGCATGTTTGCGGCACACTCCAGCGATGGACGTAGCTACGATCAAACAGAACAAATGGGTGCGGCGTGGGATCGTCGCGTTGCTGGCGCTACTTGCTTTCTGGGTCATCGCCTGGCTGGCCGTTCCGCCGATCGCCAAGAGCCAGCTCCAGAAGATCGCGAGCGAAAAGCTCGGCCGGCAGGTAACAGTCGGCAAGATCGACTTCAAACCCTGGACCCTCGAACTCGCGCTGAACGACCTGCGCATCGCCACCGCCGACGGCAGCAAGCCGCAGGTGGCCATCAATCGCATCTATGCCGACGCGGAGCTGCAATCGATCTTCCGCCTTGCGCCGGTGATCGACGCCGTCACCATCGACGGCCCGGCCATCCTGCTCACGCACCTGGCGGACGGCAAGTACGACATCGACGACATCCTGGCCAAGCTCTCGGCCGGCCCGCCGCCCGACCCGAACGCCAAGCCTGCGCGCTTTGCCATCTACAACATCGCGATCAATGGCGGCTCCGTCGACTTCGACGACCAGACCGTCAAGCGCAAGCACGAGCTGCGCGACTTCGTGCTCAAGGTGCCTTTCCTGAGCAACCTGGATTCCAAGCGCGACATCAATACGGAGCCCAAGCTCGCCTTCGCGCTCAACGGCAGCAAGTTCGATTCGGCCGCCTTCACAACGCCTTTCGCCGACAACCGCAAGACCGACGCCCATGTGCAGTTCAAGGGGCTCGACCTCGCGCCTTACCTCGGCTACATCCCCGGCGGCCTGCCGGTGAAGCTGCAGGCGGGCAGCCTCGATGCCGACCTGAAGATCGGCTTCGAGCAGGGCGCGACCACCGGCCTGAAGATCACCGGCACGGTCGAGGCCCACACCACCAAGGTCGCCGACGCGCGCGGCCGCGACCTGCTGGCCTTCGAGTCGCTCAAGCTGGCGCTGGCCGACGTGCGGCCGCTGGAGTCGGTGTTCCACCTGAGCGAGGTGGCCCTGGCCAATCCGCAGCTCGCCGTGGCCCGCGACGCGGCCGGCAAGCTCAACCTGCTCGCGACCGACCCGGCTACCGGAGCAGCCGAGAAGGTCGCCTCGCCACCAATCGCGGCAGCGAGCGCGCCGGCGGCAGGCAAGCCCGCGCCGAAGCCGGCGCTGAAGGTGCAGGTGGACAAGGTGGCACTGAACGGCGGGCGCATCGGCTGGCGCGACGAAACCGTCAACCCCGCGGCGGCGGTCGACCTGACCGACCTAGGCATCAATGTCGCGGGCGTCACCTGGCCGATGGAGAAGCCGGCCGAATTCAGCGGCAGTACCGCCATTGCCGGCGCCTCGCTCAAGTTCAAGGGCAACGCCACCGACAAGGTGGCCGACGTGCAGACCGAGGTCGACGCGCTGCCGCTGTCGCTGGCTGCCCCCTACCTGGCGCAGAGCCTGGAGCCCACGCTCGACGGCAAGCTCAGCGGCCAGATCGACATCGCCTGGGCCCAGCCCGACCTGAAGTTCAAGGCCCGCCGCCTGTCCGCCGACGGGCTGGCGCTGACCCAGGGCAAGACTGCCCTGGCCAGCGTCGGGCGTTTCGAGCTGGTCGACGCCGAGGCCGACATGACGAAGCACACGCTGAACGTGGCCTCGTTCACCGCGACCAACCCCAAGGTGCGCGTGGAGCGCGACAGCGAGAAGCGCTGGATGTTCGAGCGCTGGCTCAAGACGCCGGCCGGCGGCGGCACGAAGGAAGCCGAGGCCAAGGTCGCCGCGCCCAAGCCCGCGGCCGCCGAAACGCCGCAGCCGGGCGCCAACACCAAGCCCTGGGCGCTGACCATCGGCACGCTGGCGGTCGACAACGGCGCGCTTTCCTATTCGGACAAGGCCAGCGCGACACCGGTGACGGTCGAAGTCACGGCCTTCAAGCTGCATGCCCAGAAGCTCGCGCCCGAAACCAGCACGACCTCGCCGCTGGAGGTTTCGGGCCGTATCGGCTCCGGACGCTCTGAACCGGGCCGCTTCGACTACAAGGGCAACATCGTGCTCAAGCCGCTCGCGGCCGAGGGCAGGGTGGAGGTGGTGTCGTTCCCCGCGCATACCTTCAAGGCCTACTACGCCGATGCGCTCAACGTCGACATCCGCCGCGCCTTCGCGAGCTATCGCGGCACGGTGCGCTACGCGACCTCGCCTGCGGGCATGAGCGTCAAGCTGTCCGGCGACACGGCGCTCGACGACTTCCGCGCCAACAGCGTCTCGCTGACCCAGTCGCCCGGCTTCGACCGCAACAACAACCAGCTGCTGAGCTGGAAGACCCTGAGCCTGCGCGGCCTGCAGGTCAGCATGGCGCCCAACGCGCCCCCGAACGTGGACGTGCGCGAAACCACGCTCACCGACTTCTTCGCCCGCGTGATCGTCGACCCCACCGGCCGCCTCAACCTGCTGAGCCTGACCAAGAAGGGCGAGGCCGAAGCGACCGCAGCCGCCGCGGCTGCCGGCGAGGCCAGCACCCGCAAGGGGCCGGGCGGAACGACCACCACGACGACTGCCCGGGCGACGGCACAGCGGCCCGCCGGCCGCGCGGTGTCGGCGGAAGAAATGGTCGGCGGAGCGCCCGAGCCCGCCAAGCCGGCGGCCACCGTCGCGGCGGCACCCGCACCAGCGGCGACCGACGCAGGGCCAGCGCCGGTCATCAACTTCGGCCCGATGAGCCTGGTCAACGGCAAGATCGACTTCACCGACCTGTTCGTCAAGCCCAACTACTCGGCCGACCTGAGCGAGCTGACCGGCAAGCTCAGTTCCTTCTCGTCGAACCCGCCCAAGGGCGAGAGCGGCCGGCCCGCGCTGGCCGACCTCGAGCTGCGCGGCAAGGCCCAGCAGACCGCGGCGCTGGAAATCACCGGCAAGCTCAATCCGCTGGCCAAGCCGCTCGAACTCGACATCACGGCCAAGATGCGCGACCTCGATCTGGCGCCGTTGTCGCCGTACTCGGTGCGCTACGCCGGCCATGGCATCGAGCGCGGCAAGATGAGCATGGACGTCAACTACAAGGTCGCGCCCGATGGCCAGCTGACGGCAACCAACAAGCTGGTGCTCAACCAGCTGCAGTTCGGCGACGAGGTGGCCGGCTCCACCAACAGCCTGCCCGTGAAGCTGGCCGTGGCGCTGCTGGCCGACCGCAACGGCGTGATCGATGTCGACCTGCCGCTCAGCGGCTCGCTCAACGATCCGCAGTTCAGCGTCGGCCCGCTGATCTGGAAGGCCGTGGTCAATCTGGTCGTGAAGGCCGTGACCGCGCCGTTCAGCCTGCTCACGGGCGGCCTGGGCGGCGGCAGCGGCGAATCGAGCGCCATCACCTTCGAGCCCGGCGGTTCCGAACTCAGTGCTTCCGCCAAGGAAAGCCTCGACAAGGTCGCCAAGGCGCTGACCGACCGGCCCACGCTGCAGATGACCGTGGTCGGCACCTCCAGCCTCGAGAAGGAGCGCGACGCCTACCAGCGCCAGCGCGTGCGCCAGCTCGCCTACGCCGAGAAGCGCCGCGTTGCGGTGCGCGGCGGCCAGACCGGCACCGACGTGCCGCCCGTCACCGACGCCGAATACCCCGAACTGCTGACCGCCGTTTACAAGCGCGCTGACATCACCAAGCCGCGCAACATGGTCGGCCTGGCCAAAGACCTGCCGCTGCAGGACATGGAAAAGCTGCTGTTCGCCAGCGTGCCGGTCGACGAGGAGTCGATGCGCCAGCTCGCCGTCGAGCGTGGAGCGGCCGTGCGCGACTACCTGCTCTCGAAGAAGCTGCCGAGCGAGCGGCTCTTCCTGGGCGCGGTGCGTACCAGCGCCAGCGGCAGCGACTGGAAGCCGGGCGCCGAGCTCAGCCTGACCATGAAGTAACCCGATACCGAACGGGCGGGAGCGATCGGGCCCGCCGACTTGGTTTTTTCCTCCGGCTTGCTATATATGTAGTCCGTCGGCTCCACCACCCACGACCCCGCGCGCGTCTCCGTTTCGGTACGGATTTCTGCGGGCGACCGCAAGTGGGTGAAAATGTCGATGTGCGCCGGCCTTTGCCGGCGCCTTCGCTTTCTCTACCAAGACAACGATTTCGCGCAGTGACCTCTACTTCTTCCAAGCCACACGACATTCAGGCCCTCGACACGCTCACCGGCGGCGCCTTCACCGCGCCGACTTCCGGCGAGCGCGCCGCGCGCATCCGCGACTGGCTCGCGGGCAACCCGGCGCCCGAGCAGATGCAGGAAGTCTTCAAGGAACTGAGCGGTCGTGACAAGGGCGCCGCGCGCCTGCTGCGCGAAAAGCTCGACGAACTCAAGCGCGCCAAGGGCCAGGAGGCGATTGCCGCCGAATGGGCACAGAAGGCGGAAGCCCTCGTCGCCCAGTCCAAGCTCAACATCGCCGACGCGCTCGCCTGGCAGCGCGACGCCGCCAAGGCTGGCGCTCCGCTGTCGCGCGAGCCGCTGGCCGGCCTGAAGCTCAAGCTGTCCGAGCGCGTCAAGGGCATCGAAGACCTGCAGCATCGCGCGCAGGTACACCGCGAGGCTGCCGTGCTGCTGGCGCAGCGCTTCGAAGTGCTGTCCACCAAGGGCTGGCAGGATGCCCAGGTCGCCGAGGAATCGCTGCGCGCCGACGTGACGCACTGGCAGCAGCAGGCGGCCGAGATCGTCGCCGATACCAACTGGAGCAGCCTCGACGCCAAGTTCGCGCCGCAGCTCGAATCCTCCAAGTCGCAGCTGCTGGTGGTGTCCGACGCCTTCCACAGCGCGCTGGCGCAGGCTGTTGCAGCCGCTGCCGATGCCGCGGCACCGCTGCCGCCCGTGCCCGTGTGGGCCGACGAACTGCGCGCCGCGCGTGGCGAGGTCGTGGCGCCCAAGCCCGCTGCTCCCGCCCGTCCGGCTGCCCCCAAGGTCGACCCGGCCGTGCGTGCCGCCGCCCAGGACGCCGTTCAGGCCGCGCTGACCAAGCTCGAGCAGGAAACCGCCGAAGGCCACGGCAAGGCCAGCGCCGGCGCGGCCGCCGCGCTGCGCGCCGTGCTCAAGGAGCATGGCAAGCTGGTCGAGGCACCGCTCGAAGCCCGCGTGCATGCCGCGCTGGTGGCTGCCGGCGAACTCGAAGGCTGGCAGCGCTGGAGCGCCGACAAGGTTCGCGAAGACCTCGTCGCCAAGGCCGAGGGGCTGCTCAAGCGTCCCGAAGGCCAGGCCCTCGGCGGCCGCAAGATGCAGGAAACGCTGCGCTCCCTGCGCGACCAGTGGAAGCAGGCCGACCAGGGCGGCGTGCCCAACCATGCGCTCTGGAAGCGCTTCGACGAAGCCTGCAACGAAGCCCACAAGGTGGTCGAGGCCTGGCTCGAGAAGGTCCGCGCCGATGCGGCCGAGCACCGCGCCCTGCGCGTCGCGCTGATCGAGGAGGTCAAGGGCTGGGCTGCCGAGCATGCCGGCGCTACCGACCTGAAGGCGCACAACCGCGCGCTGCACCAGTTCGCCGACCGCTGGCGCGACGCCGGCCACGTGGGCGAGAAGGTGTTCGCCGAACTGCAGCCGCTGTGGAACGAAGCCTTCGGTGCCGCCCGTGCGCCGTTCGAGACGGCGCAGAAGGCCAGCGTCGAACGCCGCCAGGCCATGATCGCCGAGGCGACCGAGCTCGGCGCGCAGTCGGTGCTGCGCATCGACGCCGTCAAGGCGCTGCAGCAGCGTTGGCAGGCTGAGGCGCAGAGCGTGCCGCTCGATCGCCGCCATGAACAGAAGCTGTGGGACGCCTTCCGCGCGCCCATCGACGAAGCCTTCAACCGCAAGACCGCCGAGCGCGAGAAGGCGTCGGCCGCGATGAACGCGCACGACCGCCACGTGCTCGAGGCATCCAAGGCGCTCGACGCGGCCAACGCCGGCGGCGATGCGCAGAAGATCCGCGCGGCCATTGCCGGCCTCGAAGCCGCGCTGCGTGGCGAGGTGCCGCCGCCCGCACCGAAGGCCGACGGCCCGTCGGTCGGCGCGACCGAGGTCGTGGCGCCGGGGCAGGCAGCCGCCGAATTCAGTGAAAGCGCCGAACAGGCGCCCAGCCCGAGCGACGCGGAAGCATCGCCCGGCACGCACGCCGATCCGGTCGCGGCGCCCGCCGCTTCGACGGACCTCGTGGCGCCCGCAGACGGTGCCGACGCTTCGGCACGCACCGATGGCGCGGCGCACGACGCCGGCGAAGCTGCCGCAGCCGTCGAAGCACCGGCCGCGGCGCCGAAGGCCGCGCCCAAGCCCGTCGTGGCGATGCGCGGCGACGACCGTCCGAGCAGCAAGAAGGCCGAGCCGGCACCTGCCGCGCGCGGCGGGGCCGGCGGCCGCTTCGGCGACCGCCGCGATGGCGGCCGTCCCGGTGCCGGTGGCCCGGGTCGTCCTGGCGGCGATCGCGGTGATCGTGGAGCCCCTCGTGGTGGCGACCGTGGCGCGCCCGGCGGCCGTTTCGGCGATCGTCCTCCGCGCGAAGACCGCGGCCCGCGCCTGGGCGACGCAGCCTTCCGTGCACAGCGCGAAGCTCTCGAGCGTGCCGACATGGCGCTGCGCAAGCTCGCGGCGCAGGCCCATGGCGAAGCGCTGACCCAGGTGCTGGGCGCCTGGGAGCAGCGCGACGCCAGCCGTCTGCCGAGCATCCAGGAACTGGGTCGCGCGGTTACGCCGGCCGTGCGCAGCGGCTGGTCGCAAGCCATCGGCTCCGCGCCTACGGCTGCGGCGAACGATGCTGCCGAAGCGCTGCTGCGCCTCGAAATGGCTGCCGAGGTGCCGACGCCCGCCGAGCAACTCGACGCGCGTCGTGCACTGCAGCTCAAGCTGCTGACGAAGCGCGGCGACCCGGCGCCTGCCCAGACCTGGGGCCAGGACGCCGGCAAGGTGCTGGCCGCGGCCCACGATGCCGCCAGCGCGCGACGTCTGCAGAACGCGCTGAAGGCGCTGCTGCGGAAGTAAGGGAAGAAGGCAGCCTTCGGCCATGAAAAAGGCGCCCCGCGGGGCGCCTTTTTCATTGGCGCGTCAGCGCCGATGCCGAGTTTCTCTCAGCCGTTCTTTCAGACCTTTTCGCCGATGGCCGGTGTCTGCACGGTGCCAGCCTGCTCGGCCAGATAGCTGTCGCGGATCTTGCGCCGGGCGAAGAGGCCGCCGATGCCAAGCAGCAGGGCGATGGCGCCGACGATCAGCGTGCCCTTGTCCGTGGCGCTCGATGCCGCGGCCTTGTCCTTCACTTCCATGATCTTCTGCACATCGGCCAGCGACACCACGGGCTTGCCCTTGAGCTTCACTTCGTAGACCAGGTTGTTGTCCGAAGGATCGACGCGCACCTCGACGGCCTCGTCGATCAGCGGCTCGAGCTTGCTGCGGCCCACCGCGTAGTCGACGCGCCATTTCTCCGTGTTGCCGTCGGCCAGCTTGGCGTCGAGCACGAAATAGCGGCGCGTGGTGCTGCCGCCGCGGCGGCGCTTGGTGGTCTCGGTGACTTCGCTGCCGCTGACGATCGTGCCGCTCTTCGCGACCAGATCTTCCACGGCGGTGCCGTGCGTGTCCGAGCTCGCCTTGAACTGCGCATATCCCGCCCAGCCCAGGATGCCGATGCCGAACACCAGCGCGATCCACGCCTTGCCCGTCAGCTGATAGAACCAATCCCTCATGTTGTTTACCTTTTTGGTGAGTTGATAACCCATCAATGGTAAGGGTTGTGATGCTATCGAATCGGTAGCTGAAGAGCGAGATTGGGCGAGGGATTAGAGCCTTTTAGGCAGAAAGAATTCATCGAAGATCGCGAGCACGCCGGGGAAGTCGCGGGCGAAGTTCGGGCGGTTCACGAAGTAGGCCTCGCAGGCCACCGCGAAGAACTCGCTGATCGACGTGGCGCCGTAGGCATCGAGCCACGGCGCCTCGGTGCCGAAGCGCTCCGCCTTGATGGTCTGCTCGCGGAAATCGTCATAGGCGGGCTGCAGCACGGCCATCCAGGCTGCGCGGGCTGCGCGCGAATTGCGCTGGCCCGCGAAGCCGGGCGGCAATGGCGGGCAGCCGTTGGCGTCGCCGCCGCGCATGTCTATCTTGTGGGCGAACTCGTGGATGACGACGTTGTAGCCGCGCTCGCTGGTGATGCTGCTGGCCAGCACGTCGTCCCAGCTCAGCATGACGGGACCGCGGTCCATGGCCTCGCCGGCGACGACTTCGCCGTATTCGTGCACCACCTGGGCTTCGTCGATCACCTTGCGCCGTGCCACCACCTCGGAGCGGTGCACGACGATGCCGACGAAATCGTCGTACCAGTCGAGCCCGCCCTTGAGATGCAGCACGGGCAGCACGGCCTGCGCCGCGATGGCCAGTGCCACTTCGTTGGTGATGGTGAAGCCCTTCGCGCCGTGGAACTCCTTGTCGCGCAGGAACTCGGCCGTGAGCGTTCGCAGCCGCTGGCGGTCGGCATCCGGCAGCGCTCCCAGGAAGGCATAGCGCCTGAGCGTGGCCTGCCAGGCGGCTTCGGGAATCGGGGGCAGGGCGCGCAGGCGGCGCAGCCACTTGAACATTGCTGGCGGCGGCGCGGCTAGCGCAGGTCGACGCGCTGCGCGCCGGCGGCGGACAGGCAGAGGAGTTGCGCGCGCGGCGGATGCGCGTCGGCATCCCAGTCGCTCAGCACGATGCGGCGCAGGCCGTTGCCCAAGTCGTGGTCGGCCGGGCGGTGCGTATGGCCGTGCACCAGCGCATGGGCGTTGGCGCGATGCAGCCAGTCGCGCGCCGCGGCGGTATCGACGTCGGCCCAGACCATCGACGGATTGCGCTTGCGGTCTTCGCTCTGCACGCGCATGGAGCGCGCGAGCGCACGGCGCTCTTCCAGCGGCCGGGCGAGGAATGCGGCCTGCCACCCGGGCGTGCGCACCTGCGCGCGGAACTTGAGGTACTCGGTGTCCTCGAGGCAGAGGATGTCGCCGTGGCTCAGCAGCCAGCGCTGGCCGTGCAGCACCAGCACCGTCGGGTCATCGAGCAGGGTGAGGCCGCATTGCGCGGCGAACGCGGCACCGACGAGAAAGTCGCGGTTGCCGTGCATGAAGAACACCGGCAGCCGCTGTGCGGTCTGGCGCAGGAGCTCGGCGCATTGCGCCTCGAAGCCGGGCTGGGTGGCGGAATCGTCGCCCACCCACACCTCGAACAGGTCGCCGAGGATGATGAGGGCGTCCGCCGGCGTGGTCTGCAGGTAGCCCTGCCAGGCCTCGAAGGTGGCTGGCTCGCCGGCCTGCAGGTGCAGGTCGGAGATGAGGTCGACCGTGCGCCACGCGGGCGGCGCCACCAGCTCCGAAAAGGCCGGGTTCGCCACCGTGCTCATGCCGCCGCCGCTGCTGCCGAGCCGAGCCGGTCGCCGGTCATTCGGCGATGACGACGGCCTTTTCGATCACGACGTCCTCGAGGGGCACGTCGTCATGGAAGCCCTTGCGGCCGGTCTTCACGCCCTTGATCTTGTCGACCACCTCGGCGCCCTTGGTGACCTTGCCGAACACGGCATAGCCCCAGCCCTGGGCCGTGGGGGCGGTGTGGTTCAGGAAGCCGTTGTCTGCCACGTTGATGAAGAACTGGGCGGTGGCCGAGTGGGGCGCGCTGGTGCGGGCCATGGCCACGGTGTAGTTGTCGTTCTTCAGGCCGTTGTTGGCTTCGTTCTGGATCTCGGCGTCGGTGGGCTTCTGCTTCATGCCGGGCTCGAAACCGCCGCCTTGCACCATGAAGCCGGGGATCACGCGGTGGAACACCGTGTTGTCGTAGTGACCCTTCTTCACGTACGCGACGAAGTTCTCGGCCGACTTCGGCGCCTTGTCGGCGTCGAGTTCGAGCGTGATCACGCCGAGGTTCTTGATGTGCAGTTCGATTTGGGGATTGCTCATGAGAGGACTCCTACTTGAAAGGGATTACTTCGCCACCACGGTGGCGGACTTGATGGTGACGGCCTCGAGCGGCACGTTCTGCATGCCGCCCTTGTTGCCGGTGGCCACCGCGCGGATCTTGTCGACCACGTCGGTGCCGGCAACGACCTTGCCGAACACGGTGTAGCCGTAGCCGTCGGGGTTGGGGGCGTTGAGCGAGTCGTTGTTCTTCACGTTGATGAAGAACTGCGAGGTCGCCGAGTTGGGGTTGCCGGTGCGGGCCATGGCGATCGTGTACTTGTCGTTCTTCAGGCCGTTGCTGGCTTCCAGCGGAATGGGAGCGCGCGTGGACTTTTGCTGCAGGTCGGCCGTGAAGCCGCCGCCCTGGATCATGAAGCCGTCGATCACGCGGTGGAAGACCGTGCCGTCGTAGTGCTTGTCCTTGACGTACTGCAGGAAGTTCTCGACCGTCTTGGGTGCCTTGGCCTCGTCGAGCTCGACCACGATGTCGCCGGCCGAGGTGGCGAGCTTGACGCGCGGCGTTGCCGATTGCGCGTGGCCGGTGGCGGCGAACGCGAAGGCTGCGGCCAGCACGAGGGCGCCGCGGCGGCTGAAACGGGAGAGGGAGTTGATCGTCAAATGGAGCTCCGTTTGCGGATGAGGGAACGGGGCCGCGCGGTGGGCGCCATTGCGGCGCCCGGAACGGCGGCGACTGGCTGCTTACTTGCTGGTGCGGCCGACCGGCTTGCGGATGACCACGGGTGCCGCGGGCAGGGCCGCCGCCTCGGCCTCGGTCTTCGAGGTGAAGATCTGTCGGATCAGCGCGAGCTTGGGCGCAACGCTGGCGTTGGTGCTGGCGAACTGCTGGGCGCGCACGTATTCCTGTGCCGCGAGACGCGCGTACACGTCGCCGAGGTTCTCGTGCGCCGTGGCGTAGTTCGGGTTGAGCTTGAGTGCCTGCTCGAGGGCGGCGCGCGCCTGGTCGAACTTGCTCTGCGACGCATACAGCGCGGCCAGGTTGTTGTAGGGCTCGGAAAGCTCGGGGAAGTCCTGCGTGAGCTGCGTGAAGGCGATGATGGCCTCGGCCTGCTTGTTCTGCTCGGTGAGGATCACGCCGCGCAGGAAGCGCATCTGCGGATCGCGCGGCTTGCCGGCGATGTAGGTGTCGGCCTTGGCGAGCGCCTCGTTCGACTTGCCTTGGCGCAGCAGCGCGTTCACGTCGTCGTACTCGTTCGCATGGGCTGCGGAGCCCCAGAGGCCGAACAGCAGTGCGAAGGCAATGGAGAGTCTGGAGAATGCGGCGTGCTTCATGAAGCCTCGACGGAAATGGGGGGAGATGAAGGCTTGCGGGCTTGGGGAACACCCGGACGCTGCGCGGTGGCAGCCGTTTATACTTGCCCGGATTGTAGCCGAGGGGCCATGTCGACCCCCTCGCGACCACAGTCCCCGTCACCCCTGAAAAACACCGTCTTTCGCCCGTGCCGCACGCGCGCGAAATGACGCTTTCCGAATCTCATGAGTCTGCGCATCTACAACACGCTGTCGCGTGAATTGGAGGATTTCTCCCCATTGCAACCGGGAAAGGTGCGCATGTACGTCTGCGGCATGACGGTCTACGACTACTGCCATCTCGGCCATGCCCGGTCGATGATCGCCTTCGACATCGTGCAGCGCTGGCTCAAGTCGAGCGGCTTCGACGTGACCTACGTTCGCAACATCACCGACATCGACGACAAGATCATCCGCCGCGCCGTTGAAAACGGCGAGAGCATCCGCGCGCTGACCGACCGCATGATCGACGCGCTGCACGAGGACGCCGACGCGCTCGGCATCGAGCGCCCCACGCACGAGCCGCGCGCCACCGACTACATCCCGCAGATGCTCTCGATGATCGGCACGCTCGAGAAGAAGGGCTTGGCCTATCGCGCCGAGAACGGCGACGTGAATTATGCGGTGCGCAAGTTCCCGGGCTACGGCAAGCTCAGCGGCAAGTCGATCGACGAGCTGCATGCCGGCGAGCGCGTGGCCGTGCTCGACGGCAAGGACGATCCGCTCGACCCGGTGCTCTGGAAGAGCGCCAAGGCCAGCGAACCCGAAGAGGTGAAGTGGGCCAGCGAGTTCGGCGCGGGCCGCCCGGGCTGGCACATCGAGTGCTCGGCCATGGCCTGCGAACTGCTCGGCGAGACGCTGGACATCCACGGCGGCGGCGAGGACCTGCAGTTCCCGCACCACGAGAACGAGATCGCGCAGAGCGAAGGCGCGAACGGCAAGCCGCTGGCCAACTACTGGATGCACAACGGCTTCATCGTGACCGACAACGAGAAGATGTCCAAGAGCCTGGGCAACTTCTTCCTGATCCGCGACGTGCTAAAGAAGTACGACGCGGAGACGATCCGTTTCTTCGTGCTGCGTGCGCACTACCGCCGTCCGCTGAACTACAGCGACGTGCACCTCGACGATGCACGCGCCTCGCTCAAGCGCCTGTACACGGCGCTCGACCTCGTGGCACCTGCCGACGTGAAGATCGACTGGGCCGACCCGCACGCAGCGCGCTTCAGGGCCGCGATGGACGAAGACTTCGCGACGCCCGAGGCGGTGGCGGTGCTCTTCGAGCTGGCGGGCGAAGTGAACCGCACGCAGTCGGCCACGCAGGCCGGCCTGCTGAAGGCGCTGGGCGGCTGCCTGAACATCCTGCAGGACGACCCAAAGGCCTTCCTGCGCGCCGGAACAACGCTCGACGAAGCCACCATCCAGTCGAAGATCGACGCGCGCGCCGCCGCCAAGGCAGCGAAGAACTTCGCCGAAGCCGACCGCATCCGCCAGGAACTCCTCGAGCAGGGCATCGTGCTCAAGGATTCGCCCACGGGCACGACCTGGGCGGCCGCGCAGTGAACGGAACGACGAACCCCATGCCCGCCCCCAGGAAGTCCAGCGTCACGATCTACACGCCGGACTATTGGGAGGAGGCATGCAAGCATCTCTCCCGGAAAGACCGCGTCATGAAGCGGCTGATTCCGAAGTTCGGCGACGCCTGCCTGGAGTCGCGCGGCGACGCGTTCACCACGCTCGCGCGCAGCGTGGTCGGCCAGCAGATCTCGGTGAAGGCCGCCCAGTCGGTCTGGGACAAGTTCGCCGCGCTGCCGCGCAAGCTGACGCCGGCCAACGTGCTCAAGCTCAAGGTCGACGACATGCGCGGAGCAGGGTTGTCCGCCCGCAAGATCGAGTACCTCGTCGACCTGGCCCTGCATTTCGACTCGGGCCTGGTGCACGTCGATGCATGGAAGGACATGGACGACGAGCAGATCATCGAGGAGCTCGTGGCCATCCGGGGCATCGGCCGCTGGACGGCCGAGATGTTCCTCATCTTCCACCTGATGCGCCCGAACGTGCTGCCTGTAGACGACCTGGGGCTGCTCCACGGCATCAGCGTCAACTACTTTTCGGGCGATCCGGTCAGCCGCAGCGATGCCCGCGACGTCGCAGTGGCCTGGGCGCCTTATTGCAGCGTGGCGACTTGGTATATTTGGCGATCGCTGGACCCCGCTCCAGTCGCGTACTAGCAACACCCCCAGGCTGCGCGCACTTCGTGTCGCTTCGCCAACCCCCTCAAGGGGGCAACACCTGCGGCCCGGCGAAGCCGGTTCCGCGGTGTTCCTGGAATGGATGCGACGGACTTGCGGGCAGCAAACTGAAATAAACAGGAGAAGACGTTGGCGAAACGAACCTTCCTCGACTTCGAGCAGCCGATTGCCGAGCTCGAAACAAAGATCGAAGAATTGCGTTATGTGCAGACCGAATCCGCGGTCGACATCTCTGAAGAAATCGATCAGCTCGGCAAGAAGAGCCAGCAGCTCACCAAGGACATCTACAGCGACCTGACGCCCTGGCAGATCACCAAGATCGCACGGCATCCGGAGCGCCCCTATACGCTGGACTACGTCAATGAAATCTTCACCGATTTCGTCGAACTGCACGGCGACCGTCACTTCTCGGACGACCTGTCGATCGTGGGCGGTCTCGCTCGCTTCAACGGCGTGCCCTGCATGGTCATCGGCCACCAGAAGGGCCGCGACACGAAGGAGCGCACCGCGCGCAACTTCGGCATGAGCAAGCCCGAGGGTTACCGCAAGGCGCTGCGTCTGATGAAGACGGCCGAGAAGTTCAAGCTGCCGGTGTTCACCTTCGTGGACACGCCCGGCGCATACCCCGGCATCGACGCCGAGGAACGCGGCCAGTCGGAAGCCATCGGCCGCAACATCTTCGAGATGGCGCAGCTCGAGGTGCCGATCATCGTCACGATCATCGGCGAGGGCGGCTCCGGCGGCGCGCTGGCCATCTCGGTCGGCGATCAGCTGCTGATGCTGCAGTACTCGATCTACTCCGTGATCAGCCCCGAAGGCTGCGCTTCCATCCTCTGGAAGACAGGCGAGAAGGCGCAGGAAGCAGCCGATGCGCTGGGCATCACCGCGCATCGCCTGAAGGCGCTGGGCCTGGTCGACAAGATCGTGAACGAGCCCGTCGGCGGCGCGCACCGCGACCATCGCCAGATGGCTGCGTTCCTCAAGCGCGCCCTCAACGACGCCTTCCGCCAGGTCAGCGACCTGAAGCCGAAGGAACTGCTGGAGCGCCGCTACGAGCGCCTGCAGAGCTACGGCCGCTTCAACGACACCAAGGCCGAGAGCGGCGGCAGGTAATAGGCGGGCGCTGTCATGAACTCCGCTTTCGAACGCGCCATTGCCGCGTTCGAGCCGGCGCACTGGCCGCTGGCGGTGGGGTTCAGCGGAGGCGCCGATTCGACGGCCTTGCTCGCTGCCTGCGCATTGCGCTGGCCGAGGCAGGTGGTCGCTTTCCATGTGCATCACGGGCTGCAGGCCGCGGCCGACGGATTCGAGCAGCATTGCCGCTCGACCTGCGAGCGGCTGGGCGTGCGCTTGATCGTCCATCGCGTCGACGCGCGGCATGCGCAAGGCGAAAGCCCTGAGGATGCGGCGCGGCGCGCGCGCTATGCGGCGTTTGCGGAAATGGCACGCAACGGGGAGGGCGGGGCAGCCATCCGATCCGTGGCGCTCGGGCACCATGCCGACGATCAGGTCGAGACGCTGCTTCTTGCGTTGTCGCGTGGCGCGGGCTTGCCGGGGCTGGCTGCCATGCCGGCGCATGCACGGCGCAATGGCCTTGACATCTACAGGCCGCTGCTCGGGGTCGCGGGCGCCGAGATCCGCGAATGGCTGGCCGGCCGTGACCTCCAGTGGATCGAGGACCCGACCAACGACGACGCGCGCTACACGCGCAACAGGATCCGCTCCGTGCTGCTGCCCGCGTTGGAGCAGGCCTTTCCCCAATTCCGCGCCACCTTCGCGCGCAGCGTGGGCCACGCCGCACAGGCCCAGCAGCTGCTGAACGAGCTGGCGGCCCAGGACCTGGAAAGCGTGGGGAGCCCGCCGCGCATCGCCACTCTGCAGACGCTGACGTGCGCGCGCCAGGCCAACCTGCTGCGCCACTGGCTGATGCAGTCGCACGGCTGCGCGCCCAGCGCGGCGCAGCTCGACCAGCTGCTCGAACAGGTCCGCGCGTGCACCACGCGCGGCCACCGCATCCATCTCAAGGTGGCCGCCGGTTTCGTCGAGCGGAAGGGCGATTTCCTGCATTGGTACAATGCCCCGCCCTCGCCGAAGACTTCGCTCTGACCGCTTGCAGGGCGCCGCCTATCCAGCGGCCCTTTTCTTTTCTCTGAATTCACCCATGGCATTGATCGTTCACAAATACGGCGGTACGTCGATGGGCTCGACCGAGCGCATCAAGAATGTCGCCAAGCGCGTCGCCAAGTGGGCGCGCGCAGGCCACCAGATGATCGTGGTTCCGAGTGCCATGAGCGGCGAGACCAACCGCCTGCTCGGCCTGGCCAAGGAACTGGCGCCCAGCAAACCGGGCGTGGCCCACAACCGCGAGCTCGACATGCTGGCTTCCACCGGCGAGCAGGCGTCGTCGGCCCTGCTGGCCATCGCGCTGCAGGCCGAGGGCGTCGAGGCCGTGAGCTACGCGGGCTGGCAGGTTTCGGTCCGCACCGACAACTCCTACACCAAGGCTCGCATCGAGAGCATCGACAACGAGCGCGTGATGGCCGACCTGAACGCCGGCAAGGTGGTGGTCATCACCGGCTTCCAGGGCGTGGACGACGAGGGCAACATCACCACGCTGGGCCGTGGCGGCAGCGACACCTCGGCCGTGGCCATCGCCGCGGCGATGAAGGCGAACGAATGCCTGATCTACACCGACGTCGACGGCGTCTACACGACCGACCCGCGCGTCGAGCCCGATGCGCGCCGCCTGACCACCGTGAGCTTCGAAGAGATGCTCGAGATGGCGAGCCTGGGCTCCAAGGTGCTGCAGATCCGCTCGGTGGAATTCGCCGGCAAGTACAAGGTGCCGCTGCGCGTGCTTTCGAGCTTCACGCCGTGGGACATCGACATCAATGAAGAGGCCAAGTCCGGCACGCTGATCACTTTCGAGGAAGACGAAAACATGGAACAAGCCGTCGTATCCGGCATCGCATTCAACCGCGACGAAGCCAAGATCTCGGTGCTCGGCGTGCCCGACAAGCCGGGCATCGCGTATCACATCCTCGGTGCCGTGGCCGACGCCAACATCGAAGTCGACGTGATCATCCAGAACCTCAGCAAGGACGGAAAGACCGACTTCAGCTTCACCGTCCACCGCAACGAATACGCGCGGACCATCGACCTGCTGCAGTCGAAGGTGATGCCCTCGCTGGGCGCGACCGAAGTGGTCGGCGACACCAAGATCTGCAAGGTCAGCATCGTCGGCATCGGCATGCGCAGCCACGTGGGCGTGGCGAGCAAGATGTTCCGCGTGCTGAGCGAAGAGGGCATCAACATCCAGATGATCTCGACCAGCGAAATCAAGACTTCGGTCGTGATCGACGAAAAATATATGGAATTGGCAGTGCGCGCACTGCATAAAGCCTTCGATCTGGATCAGCCGGGCGCCTAAGTAGTGGCATAATCTCGGCTTCTTTCAGGAACTGTGACCGAGTGGCCGAAGGTGCTCCCCTGCTAAGGGAGTATGGGGTGTAGAGCCTCATCGAGGGTTCGAATCCCTCCGGTTCCGCCAAGTTGATGAAGCCCCGTCGATCGTTTGATCGACGGGGTTTTTTCTTTTGCCCTGTGACAGATCGGGTCGCCCAGCCTAGCGCTTGCCCGAAGCCTGGGCCTTGCGCATCTCGGTGGTCGTGACGCCCGCGAAGCCCCAGTTGTCGGTGTCGATCTCCTCGATGGTGATGTGGGTCCACTCCGGCGGCTTGTGCAGTACGCGCTCCAGCGTCTCGGTGACTTCCTTGATCACCTGGGCCTTCTGCTCGGCGGTGTTGCCCTCGCGGGTGATGCGGATGCTGACGAATGGCATGGTGTCTTTCTCCTTTTGACGTGCGGATGAAGGATGAAAAAAAGCGCCTCAGCGGCCCGCGCTGAAGCCGCCGTCGACCGGCAGCACGGTGCCGGTCACGAAGTCCGCGTCGACCAGGTAGAGCACCGCGTCCGCGATCTCGCCCACGCTCGCGATGCGATTGAGCGGCGCCAGCTTGGCCAGGAAGTCGTGCGACTGCGGCGCATGCATCGGCGTATCGACCAGGCCCGGCGCGACGGCGTTGACGGTGATGCCGTGCGGTGCCAGCTCGAGCGCCAGCGCGCGCGTGGCGTCGTTGACGCCGCCCTTCAGCGCGACCGCCAGCAGCGCCGGCACGCCGCTGTGCGGCTGCATCGCCAGCGCGGCCGTGATGTTGACGATCTTCCCTTGCTTGCGCCCGATCATGTGGCGGGCCGCCTCCTGCGACGCGTACAGCACGCCCTTCAGGTTGGTGCCGATCTGTTCCTCGATCTGTTCGGGCGTGAACTGCACGAAGGGCTGCGCGGCAAAGATGCCGGCGTTGTTCACCAGCACGTCCACCTTGCCGAAGCGGGCGATGGCTTGCTCGAAGACATTCTTCGCGGACTCGGGCTGGCCGGCATCGCCCGCGACGGCGAGGAAGCGGTCTCCCGCATCGAGCGTGCGGGCCGCGGCCTGCAGGCGATCGGCGGAGCGGCCGGTGCCGACCACGTTGTAGCCCCGCTTCAGGAAGGCATCGGCCAGGCCCAGGCCGATGCCGCTGCTGGCGCCGGTAATGACGACGGTGTTCTGTTCAGACTTGCTCATGGAGTACCTCGGATGGGTTGGGTTTCAGGGAGGCCGGTGGCTCTTTTTCTGTGCGCCCACCGGTTGAGTGGGACTTTATTGACAACGTCATGCGCAAAAAATAGGCTCCAGAGCACTTGTATTGATACATGGCGTAATGAATATGCACCGGCAATTCGACGATGTGCTGCTGGGCAGCATCGAACTGTTCTGCCTCGCCGCGGAGTCGGGCAACTTCACCGCGGCAGCCAGCATCGCGGGCGTCACGCCCGCGGCGGTCAGCCGGTCGGTCTCGCGCCTCGAAAAGCGCCTGGGGGTGCGCCTGTTCGTGCGTTCCACGCGCAGCAGTCGCCTTACCGAGGCAGGCCGGGAGTACTTCGAGCAGTGCCGTGCCGCGCTCCAGCAACTGGTCGAGGCGGAGCGCAAGGTCACCGGCGAACAGGTGCAGCCCAGCGGCACCATCCGCATCAGCGCACCCACCACCTACGGGCACCACCGCCTGCTGCCGCTGCTGCCCGCGTTTCGCGCGCAGTACCCGCTGATCCGCGTGGAGGTGCACGTCAGCAACCGCAATGTCGACTTTCGCGAAGAGAACTTCGACGTCGCGATCCGCCTGCGGGCTCAGCCCGATTCGACGATGGTGGCCCGGCACCTCGAAGATGCCGAACTGGTCGTCGTCGCCAGCCCCGGCTACCTCCAGCGCGCGGGCCGGCCCACAACGCTCGCGGACCTGGCGCAGCACGAGTGCATCCAGTTCGACCTGCCCAGCAGCGGCAGGCAGATCGCGTGGCTGTTCATGGAAGACGGCCGCGAGAAGGAAGTCTTCTCCACGGGCCACTACAACTGCGCGGAGGACGTGCTCGCCGGCGTGACCCTGGCCAAGGCCGGAGCGGGGCTCTTCCAGGCCTATCGCTTCACGGTCGAGAAGGAGCTGGCCAATGGCGAGCTGGTCGAGGTGCTGCAGCCCTTCGGCGGGCGTTCACGTCCCGTCAGCCTGATGTACCCGCATGGCCGCCTGCTGCCATCGCGCGTGCGGGCATTCATCGACTTCCTGGCGGAGCGCGGGCAGGGCGAGACTCCCCCGTCCTGAGCAAGGCATCGGCTTGCGCGCCTGCCTCACGCACCGGACAGCTCGGGAAAGCCGGCCAGCACCGTCCTGCAGCGGTCGCAAAGCATTCCCTGCTCGGCATCGGTGTCGTCATGCACCGAGGCGTCGTGCCTCCAGCACCTCATGCAGCGCAGCGACGCGGTGCGCCTGACTTTGACGTCGACCTTGTCGGCCTCCTTCAAGGTCACGTCGGCAACGATGAAGATCGACGCCAGCTCGGCGCGCAGGAACGAAAGCGATCCGACGATCTCGGCTGGCGCCTCGATGACAACGCTCGCTTCGCCCGAGCGGCCGATGCTCCCGGACGAGCGGACATCCTCGATGGCCTTCATCACGCTCGGTCGGAGCTGTCTCGCGTGCCGCCAGAACTCGGCAGCCTCCGGATCGTCCGTAACCGGCGGCACGGCCTCGTCCCAGGTGTAGAGGAACACGCTGTCGTCCCCGGCGGACGATTCGTGCAGCACTCCCCAGGCTTCCTCGGCCGTGAAGCTGAGGATGGGGGCCACGAGCAGCAGCAGGTTCTCCAGGATGACGTGCAGCGCCGTCTGCGCGGAGCGCCTGTCGCGGCTGTCGCGTGCGCCGGCGTACAGCCGGTCTTTCAGTACGTCGAGATAGAAGCCGCCGAGTTCGTCGGCGCAGTAGCCGTGCACCAGCCGTGTGACGGCCACGAAGTCGTAGTCGCGGTAGCCCTTGCGGCATTGCTCCGCCAATTCGCGGCAACGGGCCAGAGCGTGCCGGTCGACGCTTTCGAGATATTCCACGGGCACCCGGTCGGCGCCCGCATCGAAGTCCGACACGTTCAGCAGCAGGAAGCGGATCGTGTTGCGGATGCGCCGGTACATCTCGACGACGCGGTCCAGGATCTCTTCCGAAACTGAGATGTCCGTCGAGTAGTCCGTGCTCGCGATCCACAGCCGGATGATCTCCGCGCCCCGCGTTCCGGCCACCTGCTGGGGGCTCACCGTGTTGCCCAGCGACTTGCTCATCTTCTTGCCGTTTCCATCGACGGCGAAGCCATGGGTCAGCACGGCCTTGAACGGCGCGTGGCCGTCCGCCGCGCAGCCCGTCATGAGCGAGGAGCCGAACCAGCCCCTGTGCTGGTCGGAGCCCTCCAGGTACAGGTCCGCCGGATGGCCGTGCGCGTCGGGGCGCCGCGGGTCCCGGTAGACGGTTGCGTGGATGGAGCCGGAGTCGAACCACACGTCGAGGGTATCGGACAGCTTCTCGAACTCCGACTCATCCACGCCCAGGTCCGCGGGACTCAATCGAGTCCAGGCGGAAATTCCTTCGCGCTCCACGCGCCGCGCCACTTCCTCGATGAGGCGTGAGGTCTCGGGGTGCAGCGAGTTGTCGCTGCGCCTGACGAAGAAGGCGAGCGGAACGCCCCAGGCGCGCTGCCGCGAGACGCACCAGTCGGGCCGGCCGTCGATCATCGCTTCCATGCGCGAGCGGCCCGAAGCGGGGTAGAACGGCACGTCCCTGATCGCCTCTCGCGCGGTCTCGCGCAGCGTGCGCGCATCGCCCGTCGCGGGATGGTCCATGGCAATGAACCATTGCGTCGTCGAGCGGAACAGGATCGGCGTCTTGTGGCGCCAGCAGTGAGGGTACGAATGCTCGATGCGCTCCTGCCTGAGCAGCGAGCCATCCGCCTTCAGAGTTTCGAGAATGGCCTTGCTGCCTTCCTCGAGCGACATGCCGCCGATGGCAGGCAGGCTCGCCACGAAGCGGCCGGCACCGTCGATCACGTTGTCGCCGGCGATGCCGAGGCCGCGGCACAGCTCGAAGTCTTCCGCGCCGTGCGCCGGCGCGAGGTGCACGAGGCCGGTGCCGGTCTCCAGCGAGACGAAGTCGGCGGCCACCACGGGCACGTCGACGTCCCGCAGCGGATGCTTCAGCACGAGGCCGACGAGGTCCGCGCCGGGCGCGACCGCGCAGAGCTCGTGCTCGACACCGAAGGACTGCAGCAGCTTGCCGCCGGTCTCCGCCGCCATCACCAGCATGCCGTCGGGCGAGTCGTACAGGCCGTAGCTGGCCTGCGGGTCCAGGCCTACGGCCGCGTTGCCGGGCAACGTCCACGGAGTCGTGGTCCAGATCACCACGCGGGCCTGCCTGCCGGGCGCGATGGCAAGGCTGAAGCGCGCCGCGAGGTCGGCCGCATCCACGACCCGCTGCCCCACATACGCGGTCGTCGATCGCTTGTTCGCGTACTCCAGCTCCGCCTCGGCCAGGGCCGACTGGCAATCGACGCACCAGTTCACCGGCTTCTGGCCGCGAAACAGAAGGCCGCGTTGCCGGATGCGGTCGAGAAAGCGGATCTCATTGGCCTCGGTCTCGAAATCCATCGTGCGAAAGGCGTTGTCCCAGTCGCCGAGCAGGCCCAGGCGCAGGAAGTCCTTCTTCTGGCTCTGCGTCTGCGAAAGGGCGTATTCGCGGCACAGCTGCTGCACCTGCTCGGTCGGCAGGCCCCGGCCGTTCATCTGCTCGATGCGGTGCTCGATGGGCATGCCGTGGCAGTCCCAGCCGGGAATCCACTGCGAGTCGAAGCCGTCGAAGAAGCGGCTCTTGAAGACCATATCCTTGAGCACCTTGTTCACCGCGTGCCCGATGTGGATGTCGCCGTTCGCATACGGCGGGCCGTCGTGCAGGATGAACGGCGGGCGTCCCGCCGCCGCGGCGCGCATCCGCTCGTAGATGCGCAGCCGCGCCCAGCGCTCGACCAGCGCCGGCTCGCGCCGGGGCAGGTCTCCCTTCATCGGGAACGGGGTCGTCAGCAGGTTCAGGGTGCTCTTTAGATCTGGCATGTGGCGTGGTGTTTTCTTTTTCGAGAGAGACGATTTGTTGATCGATTGATTGGTCGAGCGATCGGTCGCGTCGGCCTCAGTCCCTGTTGCGCAGGGCCGAGCCGGCGGCCAGCAGCGCGACCAGGCTGGCCGCCGCCGCGAACACCACGTACCAGGCCGGAGCGAGCGGATTCCCGGTCCGCGCGATCAGCGCCGTTGCAATGAACGGCGCGAAGCCTCCGAAGATCGTGACAGCGAAGTTGTAGGCAATGGAGAGACCCGTGGACCTCACCTCCGGTGGATAGAGCTCGGCCATCGCAGCGGGCGCGGGGCCGGTGAAGCCGGCGATCAGCACCGCGAAGACCAGCAGCACGATGGTCAGGGTCGACGGGTTGGGCACGGCCGTGAGGAGCCACAGCGCCGGATAGGCCAGCACGAGGATCGCGGTGGCGAAGCCGATCAGCAGGGGCCTGCGGCCGATCCGGTCCGACAGCGCGCCGAAGAAGGGCGCCAGCACCACCAGCACCATCAGCCCCGCGCCGTTGGCCCACAGCGATACGCTCTGCGGCAGCTTCAGCGTGCGCACCGCATAGGTCGGCATGTAGACGAGGAAGAAATACGTGCACACCGTCCACACGATGGTCACGCCGAAGCCGGCAATGATTTCCTTGCGGTAGGAGCCGAGCGCCCGCTTCAGCGGGGAGGCCTGGCCGTGCTGGCCCTGGGCCGCCTTGGCCTGCACGAAGCTCTCCGACTCCTGCGTCCGGGTGCGGATGTACCAACCCACCGGGCCGATGACGAGTCCGAACAGGAACGGAATCCGCCATCCCCACGCCTCGAGCTGCTCGGGCGTCAGCACGTCGGTGAGCGTCGCGCCGAAGACCGAACCCAGAAGCAGCGCGCCGGCCTGGCTCGCCTGCTGCCAGCTTGCGAAGTAGCCCCTGCGCCCCTTGGGCGCGTGCTCGACGAGGAATGCCGTCGCGCCGCCGACCTCGCCGCCGGCGGAGAAGCCCTGGATCAGCCTCGCCACCACGATCCACGCAGGCGCCCAGAGGCCCGCGTCGGCGTACGTCGGCGCGAAGCCGATCATGGCCGTGCCCAGCGCCATCAGCAGGATCGTGGTCGACAGCGCAGCCTTGCGCCCGCGCGAGTCGCCGAGCGCGCCCAGCACGATCGCACCGATCGGCCGCATCACGAACCCCACGCCGAAGGTCGCGACCGTCAGCAGCAGAGAGGAGGTCTCGTCGCCCGTGGGGAAGAAGAGCCTTGAAATGGTGAGCGCGAAGAAGCCGTAGACGGCGAAGTCGAACCACTCCAGCGTGTTGCCGATGACCGCCGCAAGAATCGTCCGGCGCCTGGCGTCGTGGGTCTGCACGCCTTGCGCCACGTGGGCGCCGGGGGCGAGCGGAGAGAAATTGCTGGTGGCGTCCGCCAGCGCGGCTGCGTCGATGTTTTTCATGCTGTCTTGAGAGTTGAAGTGAGACGGGCGGCGGGCTTGGCCAGCGCCCAGGCGCCGGCCGACTGCATGAAGCGGTCGGCCGCCTGCAGTTGCGATGCGGCGATCCATTCGTCGGGCTGGTGGGCCTGGGCGATGGAGCCCGGGCCGCACACCACCGTCGAGATGCCGACCTGCTGGAAGAAGCCTGCCTCGGTGCCGAAGGGCAGCTCCGCCTCGGGCCAGAGGGCGCCGAGCTCGCGTGCCACCGAGACGGCCGCGTCGTTGTCGCGCGCCGAGAGCGCCGGCACGCCTGCGACCTGCGAAGCCTCGACAGTGACGCCCGCGGGAAGGTCGGCCAGCGCTTCGCGGACCGTGCTGCGCACGAGCTCGGCTGTCGCTTCGTCCTTCGGGCGGAACTCCCACAGCACTTCGCAGCAGCCCGGCACGATGTTGATTGCCGTGCCTCCGTCGATGCGGCCGATGTTGATCGTGGCTTCGCCGCCCTGGTCCGCCAGGCGGCGCCGCAGCCCGGCCAGGCGGGTGACCAGGTATGCCGCCGGCTCGATCGCGCTGGCACCGAGCGACGGGTCGCTCGAATGCGCGGGCAGCCCGGTGAAGATGGCCCGGTGCCCGAAGAAGCCGCGGTGCCTCACGCCGACCCGCATTTCGGTCGGCTCGCCGATGATGGCCAGCGCAGGCGCTGGCACCTGGGCCTTCAGTTGCTCCACGAGCTGCGGAACGCCGAGGCAACCGATCTCCTCGTCGTAGGAGAAGGCCAGGTGGATCGGCCGGCGCAGCCGTTGCCGCCGCCATGCGGGCACGGCCGAGAGGCTGGCGGCGATGAAGCCCTTCATGTCCGCCGCGCCGCGGCCGTGGAAGCGGCCGTTGCGCTCGGCCAGCGCGAAGGGACTCGAAGTCCAGTTCTGGTCGGTCACGGGCACGACATCGCTGTGCCCCGAGAGCACCATGCCGCCGGCAATGTCGGGACCGATGCTGGCGAGCAGGTTCGCCTTTCGCTTGTCGTCGCTGTGCACGAGCTGCACCTTGACGCCGTGCCCCGCGAGGTAGTCGGCGATCCAGTGGATCAGGTCGAGGTTGGAGCGATGCGAGGTCGTGTCGAATGCCACCAGGGCGCGAAGGATCTCGATGGTGTTCATGCGACACGCTCGGCAAGAGTGTTGTTGCCGCCGCCGCGGACGCCGCCGGCCGGATGCAAGGGATGCCCGGGCTGTGCGGGATGTCCGCCCAGCCGCTCCTGCACCAGCTGCATGGCCGCGGAATGGGTCGGCGTGCCGGTGCGGGAGGCGAGTTCGAAGATCCGGTGCAGCGTGGCGCCGATGCCTTCCACCTGCGCATCCACCTTCGCGGCGTTGAAGCCCTCGTGCTCCGACGCCACGCGGATCAGGCCGCCCGCGTTGATGACGAAGTCGGGCGCGTACAGGATCTCCCTGTCGCGCAGCTGCCTGCCGTGTTCGTCGCGCGCAAGCTGGTTGTTGGAGCCGCCCGCGATCACCCGGAACTTCATCTGCGGCAGGGTCCGGTCGTTCACCACGGCGCCCATCGCACAGGGCGCGAACACGTCGGCCCGCACGGCGTAGATCGCGTCGGGCTCCACCACCAGCGCATCGAATTCGGCGGAGGCCTTGTGCGCGAGCGTCGCGTCGATGTCGGTCACGACCAGGTGCGCGCCTGCATCGGCGAGCAGCCGGCAGAGGTTCCAGCCGACGTTGCCCAGGCCCTGCACGGCCACCGTCAGCCCGCGCAGGTCGCGACCGAGCCGGTGCGCGACGCTGGCCACGATGCCGTGATAGACGCCCAATGCAGTGGTCGGCGAGGGATCCCCCGTGCCGCCCAGTGCCACCGGCAGGCCGACCACGTGCCGCGTGCTCTGCCTCACCCAGGCGAAGTCGTCGACGGTAGTGCCCACGTCCTCGGCGGTGATGTAGCGGCCGCCGAGGCGGTTGACTGCCACGCCCATGGCCCGCAGCAGCTCGGGCGTCTTGCTCTTGCGCGGATCTCCGAGGATCACCGACTTGCCGCCGCCCAGGCCCAGCCCGGCGGCCGCGGCCTTGAAGGTCATGCCGCGCGACAGCCGCAGCACGTCGCGCAGGGCGGAGGCTTCGTCGGCGTACGGGTACATCCGGCAGCCACCCAGCGCCGGCCCGAGCCGCGTGCTGTGGATGGCGATGATGGCCCGCAGCCCGACCTTGTCATCGGATATGAAAACGACCTGCTCGTGGTCCGCGAAAGACTCGGTGGAGAAAACTGTCATCTGGTGCTTCTTGGATTTCGTGTGAACGAGTGCGGACCGGCTTCAATGCAAGGCCGCCGCATCAATGCCCGCGAAAGCAGGCTAGGAACAGCAACAGGCGACGTAGTCGTAGTAGAAGCTCCACCGGACGGACATCGAGATCCATGCCCGATAGAGGAAGGACTTCAGTGCTTGCTTGGCGAAATGATTGCGTCATGTGTTGGCCTCGCTTTGAGGTGCAGCATGACAGGTAGATTCGCCGCGATATTGGCGAAAATTTCTGCCTGATAAAGATCAGGCGGCAGATGACGGAGAAGGGCTTGTCTCGCTGCTGAAGCCAATCTCTTCGAGAAGCCTTTGGTACTCGGTGAGTCCGAGGTTCGTCAAGGATTGATGATTTTCAGGATCGACAATCATGCTGCTGTCGAAAAATTCGAAAACCATCGATTCAGCGAAGCGGTCGCTTGAAAGTTTGAATGGTGAATCCGAAGTTCCATCGGGAACCTCCGGTCCTGCATCCGGAATCAGGCAAGTCCAGACAAGACCGTGCCGCTCGACCGCAGGGAACATCGTGACCTTGAAGCAGTCCGCCGTCTTCGGCGCGAGCTTCTCCGGCACCTTCGTGCACTGGCCGTCGGAGCCGAATCGCAGGCCGTGATAGGCGCAGACGAGTTCTTCGCCTTCGACGCGGCCGCCGCTCAACGGCAGCCCGCGATGCGGGCACATGTCGCGGCCGACGCGGATGCCGTCGGGCATCCGGTAGATGACCAGCCGCAGGTTCAGCACCATCACCTGCCGGGGCCTGGCAAGCGCATCGTCGGCCCGGCAGACCGGAAACCACTGCCTCGCGAGAATGGGCCAGTCCTGCTCCGCGTAGGTGCAGTTCGAGGGCAGGAAGCCCTCGGGCAGGGGACGGGAGCTGGCTGCTTCGGGTGGTGCTTCGGCCGGCATGTCTTTCCGCCTACTTGAGCAGGCCGATCCGGATCCTGCGGTTGTGCTGCCCCTTGTTCTCGATCTTCAGGATGCGCAGCGGCGCCGATTGCGAAGTCTTCGCGAGATGCGTGCCGCCGCAGGCCTGCCGGTCGAGACCGACGATCTCGATGATGCGTGTGGTGCCGTCGTCCTGGGCAGGCGGCGCGACCGAGCGGCTGCGCAGCACGCCGGGCTCGAGCGAGAGCGCCGCCGCGTCGAGGTACACGGCATTCACCTGCAGGCCGTCGGAGATCAGGCTGTTGAGCTGAGGCTCGAGCTTGCGCAGCTCGTTGTTGTCGACGGAGGGCAGGTCGAAGTCGATGCGGGCCGTGCCATCGGCTGCCATCTGCACGCCTGTCACCAGCGAGCCCTCGAAGCGCTGGTAGACGAGCGCGTTGAGGATATGCAGGCCCGTGTGCAGCTGGCTCATCATGAAGCGGAAGTCCTGGTCGACGCTTGCGACCACCTTGTCGCCGGGGGCCTTGCCGATGTCCGATTCGTCGAAGACGTGCCAGGCGTTCCTGCCTTCCATCTCGATGCGGTCGATCTTCACTTCGCTGCCGTTCCACTGCAGCGTGCCGCGATCCGCCAGTTGCCCGCCGCCGCCCGGATAGAAGTAGGACTTGTCGAGAAGAACTGCGTTCGGTCGGCGTGCGATGACGTCCGCCTCGAACTGGAGGCGATCGGGTTCGATGTGGCAAAGATACTGGGACATGAATTCCTCGGGTTGTGCGGGATGCTTGATTGCTTTCTCAGGAAAAACGACGGGCCGTCACAATGCCGACCAGGATCACCACGGCGCCCACGAACTCGGTGACGCTCAGGTACTCGTGGAACAGATAGGCCCCGAACACGGTGGCTATGACGGGCTGGATCAGCAGGGTGATCGACGACATCGCGGCAGGCAGCTTGGCCAGCGCATAGGCGATGAGGCCTTGGCCGCCGACGTGCGAAACGACGGCCAGCGCCACCAGCATCAGCACGCCGTGGAGCGTGTGCGGCACGAGCGATTCGCCGCGCAGCAGCGTGATGGGCAGCAGCACGATGAAGGTGCCGACGCTGCTCCAGGCCATGACGGTCATCGTCCGGTAGTTGGAACGCACGAGGCTCACCGCCAGCAGATAGGAGCCGTAGAAGACGGCAGTGAGCAGCCCCAGCAGGTTGCCCGCCATGTAGCTGGAGCCGAAGTCGAGCCGATGGCCTATGAGGATGAACGCGCCGGTCAGCGCGAAGAGCATGCCGAACAGGAAGCCCGGCTTGAACCGCTTGCCGAGGAAGATCCTGGAGCCGAGGACCACGAAGATGGGCGCGAGGTTGGCCAGCAGGTTGGAGTTGGCCAGCGTGGTCAGCGTCATCGACCAGTGATAGAGCGCGAGGTTTCCCGAGAAGATGAAGCCAACGAGGATGAGCTTCACCGGAATGGCCGGCATGCGCTGCTGCCGGTCGGCGGGGGCGATGTTCGCGGGTACGGGTTCGGCCCTTGCCGCGAGCATGTCGAGCAGGAAGAAGATCGGGATCGCGAGCGCCACCCGGTAGACCGCGCTGGCGGTGGGAGGCAGTTCGCTGTGGCGCAGGAAGACGCCGCCCAGTGCCAATGCCGCCGCGCCCAGCAGCAGCGCGACGAACGAGAAGAAGCTGCTCTTCGAGGCAGCCGGTAGTGCGATGGTTGTCGTCATGTTCTGTTCGATACGACCGGGTCTCCATCGGTCGTATCGCTCGGTTTGTTGTGAATGATCTGGAGGACAGACATGGCGAAGGCGAGAAGCTAGGGCCGTAGTAGCGGCTCTTCGAATCCTTCGATCACCATGAGCTGCATGTCGACCGCGGCGTCTTTTCGCAACCCTCTTGCGTGGGTGTATTCGGGCGATTCGTAGAACTCCCTCGCCGCGTCCGCGGTCTTGAACTCGACAAGAACCACGCGCCTGTCGTCGTGAGCGCCTTCCAGGTGCATGCGCTCGCCTCCCCGCGTCAGGAACCTGCCGCCGAACTTCTCGACGATGCCGGGCGTGAGTTGCTTGTACTCGTTGTACTGGTCCGGATTCACGATGGACATCCGGCCAATCAGATAGGCGACCATGTGGCTACCCGACTCGCTTCAATGAACGCTGTGTCCGAGCGCGGAGAAGACGTCGTCGGCCGCCTTCAGACGTAGGCCACCTTGCGCTGCTGCGCCTGCGCCGCGACGCCGGACTGCAGCAGGGCCGCGTCCAGGATGTCCCAGAGGCCGGTCAGCGAGTCGAGGAAGTCGTCAGCGCCTTCGATGACCAGGTGCGCGTACTCCGTCTTCAGCGCGAGCTCGACGGCGGTGCGCGCGTTCTGCTCGTGGTGCTGCTCGGCGCCGACTTCGCCCCAGTGCTCCAGCAGGTAGTGCATCTCGGGCACTTCGAGATCGGCGTTGTAGATGCCGCTGTCCACCAGGCAGTACTTCTCGCCGGGGATCAGCTGCTGGTTCGAGATCATCTCCAGCGCCAGCGTGGTGCCGAGGTTGCGGTAGGTGTTCTCGATGTCCGTCAGCTTGCGGTGGTCGAACACGCCGATGGCCTTGCGGACCTGGGTGGTCAGGCCGGTCTCCATGTCGTAGCCGGGCAGGGAGCCGAGCAGCTGGTCGGAGAAGGCCTTCAGCTTCGCCTCGACCTTCTCCTGGTTGTAGAGGTCCGCGAAGACGGGCTGCTCGGCCGACTGGTTGACGATGTAGCCGGCCATGGTCGCCAACTCGGGGCCGTGGCCCGATTCGCTCTCGACGATTTCCTCGAGCAGCTCGCTTTGCCTGTGCAGCCCGTGCGCCTTCAGTGCATCGGGGAAGGCCCATCCAGGACGCGTCGACGCGCAGAAGCTCTGGATCTGGTGGAAAAGCGCCCCGACGACGGGCGGCTCCGGTTCGACCTTCGCCCAATTCTTGAAAATCGGGTGCGAATAGCAACGATGACTTTTAACTCTTTCGACCAGATCGGAAATGGTAACGCTCATTTCTTTCTCCTAATTACGGTTGGTTAAAAAATGCCACGAGGAAAAAACGAAGAATTGAATTTCTTGATTACTTGCTTGCCATCAGCATGCGCCCTCCAGGGTGATCGAGTACTTCGATCCGCACGTTGGAAAATCCCGCGCGGAACAATTTTTCAGTCCACTCTTCTTCGCTAAGAAGACGCCTGGACATGAAATGGTTGTGAAGGTGGTTGAATGCCGCCGCGAACGGCTTTTCCCAATTCGACTGGGCGACGGGAATTGCATCGACGATGATCAGAGTGCCCTTGATCGCATAGGCGCAGCAGGCGCGCAGCAATGCGTCGAGCGTCGCTTCCTCGGCCGGAAGCAGGTCGTGCATGACGAAGCCCGCGTGGATGATGTCGGCGTCCTTGATGAGGGACGCGTCTTCCACGAGCACCTGGATGGGGGCCGTCACGAATTGCAGCCGGTCGCTCATGCCGGCGTCCTTGGCGGCCTGCACGGCCTGCTCGGTGGCCGATGCGCTCAGGTCGATGCCCACGCCCGTGGAGCCCGGGATCTTGCGCAGCATGCGGATCAGGAAGCCGCCGGAGCCCGATCCAAGATCCACGATTTTCTTTGGTGCCATCGCGACGATGGCGTTCTCCGGCTGGGGATAGAAGGACTTTTCCCCCATCCACTTCGACGTGCGGGCGACCAGGCCGCCGCTGCGCGGGTACTTGGCCTGAGCTTCCTCGTTGCGTTCCGAGAATTCCTTCGCGTTGTTGATCAGGGGCGCGCAGGCGCGAAGCGCCCAGGAGAGGTACCCGACCTCGTTGATCAGCTCGTCGAAATTGCTGCCGACCTTGTAGGTGGGCGGTGCCTTGGTGCCGAGGTCCTCGATGATGCCGGCCTTGCTCAGCGAATCGAGGTAGGCCGAAATGACCGATTCCTTGATGCCGCAGGAGCGGGAAGCGGCTGCCGCGTCCACGATCGGCGATTTCTGGAGGAAATCGATGACTCCGTATTCAGCGCCTATTTCCAGCAGGATTGCAGAACCTGCGAGGGAAGAACCAGTAATGCCGCGATCAACATTTTGCATGGGTCACCTGTGGGTTAAACACTATTGAAAACGAACTGATTACTTTGCAATGGCCGAAACCATTTAGTTGCACGATAGTCAGGGTGCCGGAGGCCGTATTGGTAAAAATTGCGGCACAGCAGCAAGAGCCAAAAAAGAGAGCCGAAAGAATGCGGCCGGCCTGGCGAGGCCGGAACGGACGAGGTAAAGCCGACCCGGCGCGCATATGTCGCGCGAGGTGGTATCGGGAAAAGTGAAGGTGCCCCGGCGCGTATCGCGGGGAGCGAGTCAGGCTCTCGGCCTTTCAGTTGATCCGCGCGCGGACGTACTGCAGGGGCGTCATGCCGAAGGTGCGCTTGAAGTGCCGGGTGAGGGCGCTCTGGTCGTAGAAGCCGCTCGCGACCGCGGCCTCGATCAGGGGACGGCCCGCGGTGAGAAGACCGATGGCGGCCCTGAGACGCAGCTGCGTCAGGTACATGTGCGGCGTCAGGCCGATCGTCCGGTTGAATGCGCCGATCAGCTGGAAGGGCGTCAGGTCGGCCGCGGCCGCCATCTGCTCGAGGGTCAGGCGTTCCGCGAAGGCATCGCGCAGCAGTTCCAGCACCGGCGCGAGCACGCTCGCATCCGCCGGCACCGGAAGCACGCGCTGGCCTGGCTGCGCGTGGTTCTGGAAAAGCGTTCCGAAGCTATGGACGAAGAGCTCCTGCTGTCGCAGCGGATCCCATTGGCCGCTGTCTCCGTCGAAGGCCCGATGCAACTCCAGGAAGCAGGCAATGAGTTCCGGATCGTCGTAGATGTTGGAACCAAAGTATCGGGTCTGGTCGACTCCCAGTGTGCTCATCAGGTGCCTGATGCCCGGGTCGGCCAGGTAGAGCGCCCGGTATCGCCACCGGTTGCTGCCGCCCATGCGGCCCGAATGGGGCTCGGAAGGGTTGAAGACGAGCAGCGCCTGCTGATGCGCAATGCCGGTGCGGCCGCGGCTCTTGAATTCCGCGCCGCCCACTTCGGTGACCGCGATCACGAAGGAATGGTGCACGTGCGGCGCGTATTCGTGCGTGGTGAAGTCGGCGTGCAGCATGTCCATGCCGGGGATGCCGGATGCATGCCAGTAGCGCGACGTGTTCAGAGGGTCCAGCTTGGCCAACGAATACCTCCGTTTGGATCAGCGGTTGCAACGCACCCTTCGTTCAACCGGTCGATGGCACCTGAATGGTGAGCAAGGCCGTCTCGTTCCGGTGATTACAGCGCGATCTTGGGTGAAGCGGGAAGCTTCCGGTCGCGGTGACTCGATTCAAGCAAACGCTATGCCATTTTGCGGGCCGTCTGCATTCCGTCCGCCTTCCGTTCGAACGCGATGCGTCGCACCGGGAAAGATCAGGTTCACGAATCGCGGCGAATGATTCACCATGCTGCGCGGCGCAAAGCCATTCCATGGAGATCTTCATGAACATGCCTCTCGAGAGCACAGAACTGGCGTTTCAGTTTTCGCTGGCCGACGGCGTCGAAACGCACAAGGTATTCAACCAGGCCGAGCCTTGCATCGGCCACAACGCGTTCACGGGCGACGTGGCTCTACGGGAACTGGCTCGCAAGCATGCACCATGGAGCATTCCGAACGCGACGGCTGTGGGTGCATTGGCAGGCGACGAACAGGTGCAGGACCTCGCGCGGCTCGCCAACGAGCACAACCCCCAGTTGCGCACGCACGACCGCTTCGGCAACAGGCTGGACTGGGTCGAGTTCCATCCCTCATGGCACCAACTGATGAGCCTGGCCTTTGCGCATGGCGTGCCAAGCCTTGCATGGACGACCACTGAAGACTCGGGCCACTTCGCGCGCGCGGTGCTGAGCTATCTGTGGAACCAGGTCGAGAACGGCACTGGCTGCCCCACCGGCATGGCGTACGCTGCGTGCGCCGGCTTCGAAGGGCGGCCGGAGTTCGCGCTGTGGAGAGAGAAGACGCTCTCGGGCCGGTACGACCCGCGACGCCTGCCTCTTTCGCAGAAGACGGGCGCGGTGATCGGCTATGCCATGACCGAGAAGCAGGGCGGCTCCGACCTGCGCCAGACGCAGACCACGGCGGCCTTCGTCGGCACCGACAACGGCGTGCAGGTCTACAGCATCACGGGCCACAAGTGGTTCTTCTCGGTTCCGACTTCCGACGGCTTCTACACGCTGGCACGAACGCAATCGGGCGTGAGCTGCCTCTTCGTTCCGCGCTTCCTGCCGGACGGCAGCGCCAATCGCGTCGCGGTGCAGCGGCTGAAGGACAAGTGCGGCAACCGCTCCAACGCATCGAGCGAGGTCGAGTTCAACAAGACCTGGGCGATGCTGGTCGGCGAGGAGGGACGCGGCATCCGAGAAATCCTCACGCACGCGCACCTGACGCGGCTGGACTTCGCGGTCGGCTCGGCCGGCCTCATGCGGCAGGCGCTGACGCTGGCGATAGGCCACGCATCGACGCGCGACGGCTTCGGCCGCCGCATGGCGGACCTGCCCATGCAGACCAACGTGCTGGCGGACCTCGCGCTCGAAAGCGAAGCGGCCATGCTGTCGGCGATGCGCGTCGCGCGCGCTACCGACGGCATGGAATCGAACGAACGCGAGCGGCTTCTGGCCCGCGTGGCGACGCCGGTGGTCAAGTACTGGAACTGCCAGCGCGCGACGTACTTCGTCTACGAGGCATTGCAGGTGCACGGCGGCAACGGCTTCATCATGGAGAACCCGATCGCGCGGCTTTATCGCGAGGCGCCGCTCAACTCGATCTGGGAAGGCACCACCAACATGATGTGCATGGACGTGGTGCGCGCACTGGGACGCGAGAAGGGCGCGCTCGAAGTCTTCCTCGACGAGGTGTCGGTACCGCAGGCGGCGGGCAACGCCGCGCATGCGAAGTTCATCGCCAGCCTGCGCGACGATCTCGGCGCGGGCGCGATCGACGAGGGCAACTCGCGAGCCATCGTGACGCGCATGGCCCTTGCGCTCCAGGCGAGCGAGATGCTCAGGCACAGCGACGGCGCGGTCGCGCAGCGCTTCATCGAGTCGCGCCTTGGAGGCCGGCATGCCGGCGTGATCGGCACGCTGGCCGACGGAGCCGACCTGCGAGACATCGTCTCGCGCGCGGCGCTCAACGAGCAGTGACCTCCGGCGGATCGTAGGCCCGGATCGGAGGCAGCGCCTCGTCGAAGCGCTCGATCTGCACGGTGCTCAGCTGTCCGGCGCATCCCTGCGCCAGCGACGATGTCCCGATGTCGCGGGTGAGAACGTTCGGATTGCCGTGCGCGCACATCGGCCTGTTCCTGGCGTCGAGCACGGGGTCATACCAGGCGCCCGTGGGCAGCTGCACGACGTCTTCGCGCATGTCTGTGCACAGGTGCGCGCTGGCCAGGCAGGCGCCGATCTCGTTGAAGAGACGGACGATGTCGCCCTCGCGGATGCCGCGCGCGGCCGCCGCCGAGGGGTGCATGGTGCAGACCTCGCGCCCGTTGCGCTTGCTGGCCTGGCTGTGGGCACCGAAGTCGAGCTGACTGTGCAGCTTGGTGTGCGGCTGGTTGGCCACGAGCCATAGCGGGTGGACCGCGTCAGGCGCGAACTTCGGTGGCAGCCACGCCGGATGGCCGGGACAGTCCGCGTAGCCGAAGCCCGCCACCGTGGGCGAGCTGACCTGGATCCTGCCGCTGGGCGTGGCCAGCCGGGCTCCTTCTGGATCGTTGCGGAAGGCGCGCAGGATGCCGCCGTCGTCCTCCCGCTGCGGCAGCGTGATCTCGCCGCGCTGCCAGAAAGCCTGGAAGTCCGGCGCTTCGAGGCCGAGTGCCTCGAGGCCCGCGCGCGTGCGCTCGTAGAGGTGCGCGAGCCATTCGCGGGTGCCTCGTCCTTCGCTGAAGGCTTCGAGCCCGCCCAGGCGCCGAGCCAGGTCGCAGAAGATGTCGTAGTCGTCGCGCGCGAGCCCGTGGGGCTCGCAGACGCGGTGCATGGCCACCATCAGCGGATCGGTGGGCGTGGCGCCGATGTCCTCGCGCTCCAGAGTCATCGTGCAGGGCAGCACGATGTCGGCGTGGTGGGCGGTGGCTGTCCATGCGATCTCGTGCACGACGAAGGTGTCGAGGGTACGGAAGGCCTCGCTCAGGCGCCGCAGATCCTGGTGGTGATGGAACGGGTTGCCGCCGGCCCAGTAGGCGAGCCGGACGTGCGGATAGGTATGGCGCTTGCCGTTGTAGTCGAAGGGCTGGCCGGGGTTCAGCAGCATGTCGCTGATGCGGGCCACCGGAATGAACGCCTTGACCCCGTTGTCGCCCTGGGGCAGCGCCGCAGTGGGGACGGCGTTGTTGCGCTTGCCGTAGTGCGCCAGGGTGCCCAGGGCGTAGTTGTAGCCGCCGCCGGGCAGTCCGGGCTGGCCGAGCGCGGCGGCCAGCACCGCGCCCATCCATACGGGCTGCTCGCCGTGCTCGGAGCGCTGCAGCGAATGCGAGACCACCACCAGCACGCGCTTGCCGACCAGGTCGCGGGCCAGCTGCGTCAATTGCGTTGCGGGCAGTCCGCAGATGGGGGCAGCCCAGTCGCAGCTCTTCGCGATGCCATCGCTGCGCCCCATGAGGTAATCCTCGAAGGTGCTCCAGCCGTCGCAATAGCGTTCGATGAAGCCGCGGTCGTGCGAGCCGTCGGTCACCAGCTGGTGGACCAGCGCGAGCATCAGCGCGGTGTCGGTGCCCGGCACGGCGCTCAGCCATTCGAAGGCAGCCTCCTCGGGAAGATCGCTCTTCAGCGGGCTGATGGAGACGAAGCGGCAGCCTCGTGCCGCGGCCGCGCGCATGGACTCGCGCTCGACGTGCCGGCTGATCCCGCCCGAGGCCACGCGCGAGTTCTTGAGCGCCATGCCCCCGAAGGCCAGCACCACGTCGGTGTGCTCGACGATCTGCTCCCAGGTCACGTTGCGCCTTGCCACTTCCTCCATCGTGCCGATGACGTGCGGCAGCATCGGGCCCGAAGCGCCGGCGCTGTAGCTGTTGACCGAGCGCACGTAGCCACCCAGCGTGGTGTTCAGGAAGCGGTGGACCTGGCTCTGCGCGTGGTGAAAGCGCCCCGCGCTGGACCAGCCGTAGGAGCCGCCGAAGATGGCCTCGCAACCGTGCTCTTGCTGCACGCGCCGCAGTTCGGCCGCCAGCCGGTCCAGGACCTCGTCCCAGGCCATGGGAACGAAGCTGTCCTCGCCGCGCCGCGCATCGGGGCCCGGCCCTCGCTCGAGCCAGCCACGGCGCACCATGGGCGTGGTGACGCGTGCGCGGTGATGAACGGCCGTCGCGAAGTTCTCGATCAGCGGATTCGGGTCCGGGTCGCCGGGGTGCGGCCGCACGACGAGCGCGCCGTCCTTCCAGCCCGCGGAGAAGACGCCCCAATGGGCGCTGTGCGGGCGCATGGCGGTGCCGGGTTCCGGCGCAGTGATGGACGACGAGGGCACCTGCGGGTCACTCCACCTTGAGATTGCCGCGCTCCACGCCGCGCCTGTAGTTGGCGATGTCCTGCAGCACGAAGTCCCTGAAGGCGGTGCCGGTACGCGTCGCTTCCTGGGCGCCGTCCGCGCGGTACACGCGCAGCACCTCGGGCGCCTGCATGGCCTGCTTCACGGACTGGGCGATCTTGTCGATGACGGGCTTGGGCGTGCCCTTGGGGGCTGCCAGGCCGTACCACTGGGTCATGACCACGTCGATGCCCGATTCCTTGAGCGTGGGCACGTCGAGCATGCCCGGGATCCGCTTCTCGCTGCTCACCGCCAGCAGCCGCAGCTTGCCGCTGCTGATCTGTCCCATCAGCGGCGTATAGGGCGCGAAGAAGCTGTCGACCAGCCCACCCATGAGGTCCGTCATGACCGGGCCCGATCCTTTGTAGGGAATGTGGAGGATGTCGAGGTTGCCCTGCTGCTTGACCATTTCCATTACGATCTGCGCCGCGCCGCCGGCACCGGTGGACGCGTAGGTGAGCTTGCCGCCCCTGGCTGCGGCGATGTAGTCCTGGATGGTCTTGATCTTCGAGTTGCCGCTGACGACCAGCCCGTAGGGCGTCTCGACCAGCTGGCTGATGAAGACGAAGTCGTCGGGCACCTTGTAGGGCAGGTTGGGGCGTATGGCGGGCGCGCTGCCGACGTTGCCGCTCATCGCCAGCAGCAGGGTGTATCCGTCGGGCTTGGCCTGCGTCATCAGCTCGGCTGCGATGTTGCCGCCCGCGCCCGGCTTGTTGTCGACCACGATGGGCTTGCCGATGTGCTTGCCCAGTTCGTTGGCGATGGTGCGGCCGTAGAGGTCGCCGCCTCCGCCCGGAGGAAAGCCGATCAGCAGCCGGATCGGCTGCTCGGGATAGCCGGCGGCCATGGCCACCGTTGCGGCGCCTGCCAGGCATGCCGCGGCGACCATGCGGAAGCAGCGTCCGATCGAAGGAATTCTTTGCACGGGTGTCTCCAGTCTGTTCTTGTGATCGCTCGATGGGGGCTCAGGCCGCGCCGGTGGCGATGGGCGCGCCCGGCTGGGCGCTCCATTCGCTCCAGGAGCCGGGGTACAGCGCCGCGCCCCGCAGTCCCGCGACTTCCATCGCCAGCAGGTTGTGGCAGGCGGTCACGCCCGAGCCGCATTGGTTGATGAGCTGAGTGGCGGGGCGTCCGCCGGTGACGGCGTCGAACTCGCTGCGCAGCAGGGCCGGTGCCTTGAAGCGGCCGTCCGGGCCCAGGTTGTCCTTGAAGAGGCGGTTGCGCGCGCCGGGAATATGCCCGCCCACCGGGTCCATCGTTTCGTTCTCGCCGCGGAAGCGATCGGGTGCGCGGGCGTCCAGCACCAGCCGCTGCGTGCCGTCGATGTTGGCCAGGACCTCGTCATAGGACACCGTCGCGACCAGCGGAGCCTTCAGGCTGAAGCTGCCCTCGGGGCGCGGTGCCGGCTTTTTGGTGTCGAGCGCGTGGCCGGCGGCCTTCCAGGCGGCGATGCCGCCGTCGAGCACGGCGACCTGCCGGTGCCCGACCCAGCGCAGCATCCACCACAGCCGCGCGGCGTACATGCCGCCGGCGTTGTCGTAGGCCACCACCTGCGCATCGGCGTTCAGGCCCATCGCAGCCGTGGTCCTTGCGAAGGCTTCGCGCGAGGGCAGGGGGTGGCGGCCGTTGCGTCCGGTCTTGGCGGCGGACAGCGCGTGTTCCAGGTGCAGGTAGAAGGCGCCGGGGATGTGCCCTGCGTCGTAGGCGCGCTGACCCGCCTGCAGGTCCGTGAGTTCGAAGCCGCAGTCGAGCAGCAGCAGCGCGGGGTCTTGTTTCCGTGCCGCGGCGAGTTGGTCGGGGGAAATCAGGGTGTCGAAGATCATGGAGGAGAAGAGTCGGTGAAAGGTGCGGAAGGAAGGGGCTGCGTGCCTCGCCTAGGGCGAGATCTCCTTGAGCAGGGCGGGCGTGGCGGCGCCCTTGTAGCGCGCGATGTCTTCCTGGATGAACTTGCCGAAGCCGTCCATCGGCAGGTTGTGCTCCGTGGCTGCATCGCGCCGGATCGCGTCGCGCACTTCCGCCGTGGCGAGCGCGCGGCCCAGGTGGTCGGCCAGGTACTTCACCACCGGCGCGGGCGTGCCCGCTGGCGCGACCAGCCCGTACCACTGGGTCACGGGAACGTTCACGCCCAGCTCCTTGAAGGTGGGCACGTCGGGAATGGCGGGGTTGCGCGCATTGCCCGTGATGGCGAGAAGGCGCAGTTGCCCCTGGCGCACCTGCCCGACCAGCGGCGAGGCGGTCGCGAAGAAACAGTCGACCTGGCCGCCCAGCATGTCGGTGATGGCGGGGCCCGAGCCACGGTAGGGCACGTGCAGCATCTCGACGCCGGCTTCCTTCTTGACCATCTCCATGCCGATGTGCGCGGCCGCGCCGGCGCCCGTGGAGGCGAAGCTGAGCTTCTGCGTGCGGGCCGCGTCGAGCAGTTCGCGCGCCGTCCTGAAGCGCGAGTTGTGGGCGACGAACAGGCCGTGCGGCGCTTCCAGGATCAGCCCGACGGGCGTGAAGTCTTCGGGCGCCTTGTACGGGATGGCCTGCGGCCTGATGGCGGGTGCCACCGCGAGGTTGCCGCTCATCGCGAGCAGCAGCGTGTAGCCGTCGGGCTTCGCCTTGGCCACCGCGTCCGCCGCGATGTTGCCGCCGGCTCCGGCGCGGTTGTCGACGATCACGGGTTGCCCCAGCGTCTTGCCGAGTGCGTTGGCGATCAGTCGGCCGTACAGGTCGCCGCCCCCGCCGGGAGGGAACCCCACCACCAGCCTGACCGGCTGCTCGGGATAGGCGGCGAATGCCGGCATGGCCGCCAGGCCCAGCAGGCCGGCCAATGCCAGCGCCATGCGGCGGCGGCGCATGGTTGCGCTTGCAAAGGTTGTCATGGGCTGTCTCCGTTTTGCTCTTGTGGGTGCCGTTCGGCGATTCAGGCGCGGCGGCTCAGTCCTGCAGCCAGGCCTTCTGCTGCTCGACGACGCGGTCGACGGTGGCGCCGCATTGGCCCAGGTACTGCAGCGGGTCGGTGAGGTCGCGGATCTCGGCGTCGCTCAGCAGCTTCGAGAGGCCGGGATGGCTGCGCATGGCGTCGGCGAAGTCGAGCTTCGACGTGATGCCGTGCATCGAGGCTTCATAGATCCATTCGTGCGCGGTCTGCTTGCCCACGCGCTCCGACAGTTCCAGCATGACGCGCTCGGACAGCAGGTAGCCGCGCATCCGGTCGAGGTTGGCGGCCATCGCGTCGGCGTTGACCTTGAGCCCGGCCAGCAGGTTCTTCGCCTGGAACAGCATGGCGCCGGCGATCATGCAGCACTCGGGCAGAGCCTTCCATTCCATCTTCCAGGCGATGCCATCGCGTTCGCTCTCCTGGACCATGCCCTCGACCATCATCGCGGCGTTGTAGCGCAGCGGGCGCGACAGCCCGGCCAGGTTCTCGGCCGATGTCGGATTGCGCTTGTGCGGCATGGTCGACGAGCCCAGCTTGCCGTCCGAGAAGCCTTCTTCCACTTCACCGAATTCGTTGCGCTGCATGTTGAAGAGTTCGTTGCCGATCTTCGAGAGCGTGGCACCCAGCATGGCCAGCAGGTTGGCGTACTCGGTGAAGCGGTCGCGCGCCGGCGCCCAGCTGATGGCGGGCGTGCCCAGGCCCAGCTTGTCGAGCATCAGGTGTTCCAGCTGCTCGGCCTTCGGGCCCAGCGATGCCTGGCTGCCCACGGCGCCGGCCAGCATGCCCACAAGCACGCGCGGGGCGGCCTGCACGAGCCGCTCGTGATGGCGGCCCAGCTCGTCGAGCCACACCGCGCACTTGTGGCCGAAGGTGATGGGCAGGGCCTGCACGCCGTGCGTGCGGCCGGCCATCGGAACGTCGCGGTGAGTGGTAGCGAGACGGGCGAGTTCCTTGCCGACCGCCTTGATGTCGCGCAGCGCCACGGCATGGAACTCCTTGAGCTGCAGCGCCACGCCGGTGTCCACCACGTCCTGCGTGGTGGCGCCGTAGTGCACCCACTCGCCGTTTTCCTTCGAGCAGCGCGACTGCAGCTGCTTCAGCGCGGGCACCAGCGAGTGCTTGATGCGGCGGATCTCGGCCGACATCGCGGCGATGTCGATGTTCTCCACCTGCGCCTGCATCGCGATTTCGCGTGCGGCGGCCGGCGGGATGATCCCCAGCTCGGCCTGCGCGGCGGCCAGCGCGGCTTCGAAATCGAGCCACTTCTGCACGCGGTTCTCCTCGCCGAAGATCCTGCGCAGTTCGTCGGTGCCCCACAGGTGCTGGAGCGATTGCATGTCGAAAACGGAAACGGGCATGTGAGTCCTGAAGTGCTAGAGGGAAGAGGGGCGCGGGGTGGCGACGGGCAGGGGCAACACTCGCCCCGGATTGAAGGTGTTCGCGGGGTCGAGCGCATGCTTGATGCGCGCCATCAGTTCCAGCGCGACGGGCTGCTTGTATTGCAGGAAGGCCTCCTGCTTGAGACGCCCGATGCCGTGCTCTGCGGAGATCGAGCCCTGCATGCGCGCGGTGATCGCATGCACCACGTCGTGCACGGCTTCCTCGCGCGCGCGGAACGCTGCGTCGGACATGCCGGGCGGCTTGCTCTGGTTGTAGTGAAGGTTGCCGTCGCCCACGTGGCCGAAGCAGACCACGCGAATGCCGGGAAGCAGGCCTTCCAGCGCGGCGCCGGCTTCGGCGATGAATTCGGGGATGCGCGACACGGCGACGGAGATGTCGTGCTTGATCGACGGTCCGTCGAGCCGCTGGGCCTCGGGCACGTGTTCGCGCAGAGCCCACAGCGCATGGGCCTGCTGGCCGGATGCGGCGAGCACCGCGTCGAGCACGAGGCCTTGCTCCATCGCGCCGGCCAGTGCGTCTTCCACCGCGGGCGTCGGGTCGAGCAGGGCGGAGGTCTCGGAAACGTCGAACAGCACGGCCCAGGCGTGCTCGCCCGCCAGCGGGTCGCGCATGCCGGGCGTGCCATGCGCGAGCACCTGGGCCAGCGCCTCGCGTCCGATCAGCTCGAAGGCCGTCACCCGTTCGCCGACGGCGTCGCCCAGGCGGGCCAGCAGTTCCACGGCTGCCTGCGGATCGCGCACGGCCACCCAGCCGGTGACGACCTTGTCCGGCCTTGCATGGAGCTTGAAGGTGGCCGCCGTCACGATGCCGAGCGTGCCTTCACCGCCGATGAACAGCTGCTTCAGGTCGTAGCCGGTGTTGTCCTTGCGCAGCGCTCCCGATGCGTCGAGCACGCGACCGTCCGCCAGCACGACCTCGATGCCCAGGGTCAGGTCGCGCGTGTTGCCGTAGCGCAGTACCTGTTCGCCGCCGGCGTTGGTCGAGACCACGCCGCCGACTGTGGCGCTGCCTTCGGACGCCAGCGAAAGCGGAAAGAGCCGGCCGGCGGCGGCGGCGGCTTCCTGCGCCGCGAGCACGGTGCAGCCGGCTTCCAGGGTCATGCTGTTGTCGAGAGGGTCCACGCGGCGCACCCTGGTCATGCGGTCGAGGCTCAGCACGACTTCGCGGCTCGACGCGTCCGGCGTGGAGCCGCCCACCAGCCCCGTGTTTCCGCCCTGCGGCACCACGGGAACTCCCCATGTCGCGCACAGGGCGACCACGCGCGAAACCTCCTCGGTGCTCGCAGGCCGCACGACGGCACGCGCGGCGCCGGGGTAGTTGCGGCGCCAGTCGCCGACGTAGCGCGCCGTGGATGCGTCGTCGGTGAGCACGTGGACCGCGCCTGTGATTGCACGGAGCTCTTCGACGAATGGGTCGGCAGGGTTCGACATGGATTGCGCGCTTCCGCGATGGCTGCGCCGCTGGGCGGCGGGTTGTCTCTTCGTTTTCTTGTCTGTTTCAATGAATAAAACAAACTTCAATGAATGAAACTGTAGGATCGCAGGCGGCAACTGTCAACCCGGATAATCCGCAGCCCGGAGCGCCCACCATGAAAAACCAAGAAATCGATACCGCAGCGTCCGTCGGACCCAAGCCTCCCGCCGGCGTGCTGGAGCGGGGCATTTCCATCCTCGAGTGCTTCAGCGAAAACCGGCTGCGCATGTCCCTGCGTGAGCTGGCCGAGTGCACGGGCCTGGACAAGGCCACGCTGCTGCGGCTGCTCGGCGTGCTGACGCGCGCCCGGATGATTCATCGCTTCGACAGCGGCAGCTACGCGCCCGGTCCGGCGTTGCTGCACATGGGCATGCTCTACCGCAGCACCTTCGACCTCGGCACGCGGCTGCAGCCGGTGCTGCACGAGGTGATGCAGCAGACCGGCGAGACCGTGGCCTTCTACATCCGCAGCGGGGAAGAGCGCGTTTGCCTCTACCGCGAGAACACGGCCAGGGAGGTGCGCCACCACGTCGAGGTGGGAACGCGCATTCCGCTTTCCGCCGGCGGTTCCTCGGCCCACATCCTCCTGGCCTTCACCGGCGGCACCACGGAGCATCAGGCCGAGATCGATGCGAAGGGCTATGCGATGACGCGCGCCGAGCGCGTCGCCGAGATGGCATCGGTCGCGCTTCCGGTGTTCGACGGCGATGGCACCTTTCTCGGCGCGCTGGTGGTCATCGGCCTGGCGTCGCGCCATAGCGTGGCGGCCCAGCGCAAGGCCGCGGAGATCGTGCGGCACGAACTGGCCCTGCAGGGGTTCGCCAGCAAGGCCCCGAGCGGCTGGAGGCCGGTGCAGGCCTGACGCCGGGGCGCGGTCTCAGCGGCCGAAGAGTTCGGGCGACGGCAGGCAAGGCTCGTCGTCCCGCGATGCATCGGCGAAGGTGGCGCACCAGTCGGCGATTCGCACGGCCTGCGCATCGGTCATCGCCGGGACGAATGCGCGCATGCGTGCCTGCAGCTGCGGCCAGTCGAAGGGGTCTTCCGGATCTCCCCGGCGCAGTTCGCGCAGCGAGCTGAAGCTGCGGCCGTCCTGCATCGTGATGGTCACGCGCGCGGGGCGTTTCCGCGGAAAGGCCTGCTGGAAGCCGTCGTCCGTCGCCACACGCACGCGTTCGGCCAGCGCGAGCAGCGTCGGCGAATGCAGGTCGGGCGTCTCCATGTCCTCGATGCCCAGTCGGCCGCTCAACAGCAGGGTGGCCATCACGTAGCGCAGGCAGAAGGCCGTCTCCGCCGCCTTGGACGGCCAGTGCACGCCGGCGATCTTCAGCGCGTGCGGGAAGATGGTCACGTCCACCGACTCGATCTCGTGCGGCGCGGGGCGGTGCCTGTCCATGATTTCGCGCGCGGCATCCAGCGGGGTGAACAGCTGGGCGCAGCAGGGCCAGGCCTTGATGGTGGCGGTGTTCAGCCGTTCGGGCGCGTCGAGCTCGCCGTCCAGCGCTGCCAGCGGGCCGTCTCCTTGCAGGAGTGCGTAGAGGCCGCGTCGCCCGGTGACGAAGGCGCGCGCGCCGGGGAAGCCCGCCTGCGCAGCCCATGCGGCCATCATGCCGTTGCGCACGGCGAAGGCCGGGTGCAGCGACTTCGATTCGTGCGCCTCGTCGTCCACCAGTTGCCACAGGCCGGCGGACTGCGTCGCCGCGATTCCCATCGCGTGGTGCAACTGCGCTTGCGGCAAGCCCAGCGCAACCGCGCTCGCGGCCGCCGCGCCTACGCAACCGGCGGTGGCGGTGGCGTGGAAGCCGGCGGCGTGGCGCGTGCCCAGTACTTCGCCGACGCGCAGCGCCACCTCGTAGCCGGCAATGATCGCGTCGGCAGCTCGCCGCATCGGCAGCGGTTGTGTCGCGGCCAGCGCTATCACTGGCGAGATGGCGACCACGCCAGGGTGCAGCATCGCGGCGCGGTGTGCGTCGTCGATCTCGCGCAGATGGGCGATGCCGGCGTTGGCGAAGCCCGCGGCCAGCGGCTGCAGAGAGGGGCCACCGAAGACCGGAGCCGGGCCTTGCCCCGGCATGCTGGCGGCGGCAAGCCGGTGCAACGCGGTCGCGCCGGCCATGCCGATCGCGGACCACCCGGCGGTGAACCAGTCGAGCATGGCCTGCGCCAGGCGGTCGCGGGTAGCTTGGGCAAGAGGGCGGCCCTGCATGGCCGCAAGGTGGGCTGCCAGGACCGATTCCGAATCGCGGGTCATATAATTTATTTCGTTCAATGAAACTTCTTTCATTATATGAACCAAGCCGAACTGACGATCCAGCACTTCTTCGACCCTGCCACCTCGACTTTTTCCTATCTGGTCGATGACGGTGCAGGCTCCTGCGCGGTCATCGACCCGGTGATGGGCTACCAGGCGAATTCGGGGCGGACCGACCCCGCCCCGGTGGACGCGGTGGCCGAGGCGATCGCGCGACGAGGGCTGACATTGCAGTGGCTGCTGGAGACGCATGCGCATGCCGATCACCTGTCGGGAGCGCCGTATCTGCGCAAGCGCTTCGGCGGCACGCTGGCAGTGGGCAGCGGCATCACCGCGGTGCAGCGGGTGTTCCGGGGCGTCTTCAATGCCGAAGACCTGGCGGTGGACGGTTCGCAGTTCCAGCATCTGTTTGCCGACGGCGAGGCATTCCGCATCGGCCGGCTCCAGGCCCGGGCTCTCCACGCAGGCGGCCACACGCCCGCGGACGTGGCCTATCTCGTGGAGGACCCGGCCGGAGGGCCCGCGGCAGTGTTCGTGGGAGACACGCTTTTCATGCCCGACGTAGGCACGGCGCGCTGCGACTTTCCCGGCGGCGACGCACGCCAGCTCTATCGCTCCATCCAGCGGCTGCTCGCGCTGCCCGGGGACACCCGTCTGTACCTTTGCCACGACTACCCGCCTGCCTCGCGCGAGCCGGCGCCCGGCACCACCGTGGCCGCGCAAAGGGAGGGCAACATCCACGTGCGCGACGGCATCGGCGAAGAGGAGTTCGTGGCCCTGCGCCGTGCGCGCGACGCCACGCTGGCGATGCCGGCCCTGATGCTGCCTTCGGTCCAGGTCAATGTCCGCGCCGGGAGCCTGCCGCCCGCCGAGGCCAACGGCGTTGCCTACCTGAAGATTCCCGTCGATCGGCTGTAGTCGGCCGCCCGGCGCGGCTCGTCCCTCAGGCTGCCTGGGCCTCGCGCCGCAGGGGCAGCCACAGCACGAACCGCGTTCCCGTCGGCCGGGATTCCCAGTCGACGGTGCCGTGGATCGAGCGCGCGCGTCGCCGCTGGTTCTGCAGGCCGCGGCCGGACGAGGAGGCCATTGCCTTGTCGATGTCGAAGCCCTGTCCGTTGTCCTCGATGGTCACGGACACGCCCGCGCCGTCGAACGAGGTGGCCACGCGGATCTCCGTCGCGCGCGTGTGGCGCAGGATGTTCGAGATGCTCTCCTGCACGATGCGCAGGATGTGCAGCGCGCTCGACGGGTCCAGCCATTCCAGCGCGGGCAGTTCCTGCACTTCCCAGCGCAGCGAGACGCCGGTGCCTTCGAGGCGAGGTTCGAGCCGGTAGCGCAGCGTGGCCAGCAGCAGGAGCACGTCGGCCTCCACCGGCTCCAGCGAGTCGAGCGTGAGCTTCAGGTCGTCGAGGCAGCTCTTGAGGATCTGCGAGACCTTGTCGTCGCTCATGCCGCCGCCCTCGACCGAGCGGATGGCGCTGATCAGCGAGGAGCCCAGCCCGTCGTGCATGTCCTGCATCAGCCGCTGGCGCTCGTCGCTGATGGTCTGCCGGCGCTCGATTTCGCGCAGCCGGCGGTGGCTGACTTCCAGCTCGGCTTCGCGCTTCTGCAGGCGCTGCGCGAGGCTCGCGTTGAGCTGCTCGACTTCACCGATGGCGTGCATGTAGCGGCGGTACATCAGCACGCCGAACACGCTGAAGGTGACGGCGTTGGTGTACGCCCCGAGGTACCAGCCCTCGGGGCTGATGAAGTTGTTCTGCAGCAGCCAGTCGGTGATACCCAGTAGCACGCAGATGCCGATGCCGACCGCGACCAGCCGGCCTTCGGTGGACCGGCGCCACGCGCTGACGGCGCCGACAAGGCAGACCGCCGTGCCCATGAGCGCCGCGATCGCATAGATCAGCGGCGTCACCTGCGGCGTGTTCTGCACGATGGCCAGTCCGGGAATCGTGACGATGCCGATGGCCGCCGTCGTCACGACCACGCCGCGGGTGAGCCATGCGAGCTGCCGCCCATGAAGCTGCCGCAGGAAGAAGTGCACGACCATCACCAGCCAGAAGAGCGAGTTGACGGTCAGCCATGCGAACCAGTCGTTGAGGACCGGCAGGCTCACGTAGAAATGCAGCCCCCGCATGAAGGAAGTGGCCGCGAGATTGAAGAAGAGCAGGTAGCCCGTTTCGTCGCGGCGCCTGAACCACACGAAGAGCGCGAACACGCCCACTGCCATGAACGCCGCGCCAAGCATCGCGGGCAGTTCCTGCTGCAGCCACTGGCGCATCCCGTGGCGGCCCCTCAGTGCGTCGACGGGGCCGAGCCACAGCGACGAGAGTGCCACCTGCGCGCTGCGCGTGTGCTCGAGGCGCAGCAGGATCTCGCGGGGCGGCGCCTTGCCGACGCTGTTGTCGTCGAGCTGGACCCACAGCGGAGTGCGGGTGCTGTTCCACAGCGGGCCAGACTGCTGCGCGCGATGGACCAGCTGGCCGTCGACATAGACCGCGATGGTGCCGTCGGTCTTGATGCGCGCGCCGTACAGGGCCAGCGGCCCCGGGCCCGCGTGCAGGCCGCGGGTGCTCAGCCTGATCCAGGTGGTGCGTGTCGTGGTGGTCGAGGTGTTCTCGGCCTGGCTCAGCAGCGCGATGGGGAGGGCCAGGGGCAGCTCGACCGGTTTCCATTTGTCCGGCAGCGTGCTGCTTTCCTGCGTGGTTGGCGGGGCGCTGAAGCCCGATGCGTCGTCGACCTGCCAGTCCGCCCTGGTCAGGTGCTGCAGCGCGTCGGACTGCTGCAGGCCCGTCGCCCCGACCAGGAAGACGCCGATGATGCCCAGCAGCGCCATCGAAATGATGAGCACCACGTTGGCGAAGAAGGGCGCGGGACGGTAGTTCAAGAGGTGCAGGGGCATGGGCCGCGTCCGGAGCCGACGCGAGGCATGTAACCTATTTTCTCACTTTGTAACCATCCGGAAGCAGTTTTGCTCCCTTGGGGTTTTCAGCGTGGCGGCTGTTGCGACAGGATCCATTGCGACAGGGCGCGAGCTTCGGCCTCCGAAACCTGCGTCTGCCTGGGCATGATCACACGGCCCCATGTGCCCACGCTGCCGTCGCGGATCTTCCCGGCGAGGCGCGCCGCGGCTTCGCCGTCGCCGCGGTAGCGCTCGGCGATCTGCACGAAGCCCGGGCCCACCTGCTTGTGGACAAGGCCGTGGCAGGCCATGCAGGCGTTCCTGCGGGCCAGGTCGGCGGGTGTCGTCTGCTGGGCTGCAGCCGTTTTCGGAGGTACTGCCAGGACGGCTGTCAGGGCAGCGGCGGCAAGGGCGGAAAGGAATGTGCCGGGGGTCTCGATCTTCATGTGGCGGGTGTGGCTTCTGCAGGGCATCGTCGCATGTGCCGGGCAGGGCGCCGTCGTCGTGCATTCACGACAAGGTGATTCAAGAGTAACTATATGTATGGTTAAATCCGCGCAACTATCGCGAAGAAGAAGAGGGATTGCATGAAGCTGCTGCTGAGCATTGCGTTCGCCGCCGTGGCCCTGGCCGGTTGCGCCAGTGCACCGACCACGCCCACGGAGCCCGGAACGGGCAGGGGCACTTCCTATGTGCCCATGGTCGCCATGGAAGGCGTGGACAAGGCTCGCTACGACAACGACGTGGCCGACTGTCGCACCGCCGCCAATCGCATCTCGGCACGCAGCGAAACCGGCGATGCCATGTGGGGCGCGCTGGGCCTGGGGCTGATCACCGTGCATGGCCAGGGCATCGTGGCCGCTGCGTCGTACACCGGCATCACCGCCGCCATCATCGACTGGAACGGCCGCCCCAGCTCCGAACTCATCGCCGAGCACCAGCAGATCGCCATCGTGCATTGCATGGCCAAGCGCGGCTATCGCAACCTCGATCCCAACGTGCGCGACTCGTTCTACGGCAACACCTTCGACCCGGGCGTCATCGTCAAGCCGCGCCGCACGGGCGTCGACACCTACAACGTCGAGACGCTGGCCAAGGCCGGCCGCTGCAACATCCAGCCGCGCGCCGAACTCACGGCCAAGGGCCCCGGCTACGAAACCTACAACGTGCCTTGCGACAACGGCGGAACCTGGGCGGTGCGCTGCGAGTTCGGCAAGTGCCGCGTGCTGGCGCAGGCGGTCATCCGCCGCTCCTGAGCCTGAGTTCCGGGCCGGGCCGCTTCGCCGGCCCCGGGCTCACTTGACGATCATGCCCTTGAGCGCCGGGTCCGGCGGCGGGGCCTTGAGCTTCATCTGACGCATCGTCTTCACCAGCAGCTGGGCAATCATCACGTTGCGATGCCGCTTGCTGTTGGCGGGTACCACGTACCAGGGCGCATGCTCCGTCGACGTGGCGGCCAGCGCGTTCTGGTAGGCCTGCTGGTAGGCGCCCCACTTGGTGCGCACTTCCAGGTCGTCCATGCTGAACTTCCATTGCTTGCCGGGCGTGTCGATGCGCGCCTGAAGGCGCTCGCGCTGCTCGTCCTTGTCGATGTGCAGCATGCACTTGACGACCACGGTGCCGGTCTCTGTGAGCAGCCGCTCGAAGTCGTTGATCTGCGCGTAGCGGCGCTTCGCCTCGGCCTTGTCGATCCAGCCTTCGACCACGGGCACCAGCACGTCCTCGTAGTGGCTGCGGTTCCACACCATGATCTCGCCGGTGCGCGGCACCGCTGCGTGGCAGCGCCAGAGGTAGTCGCGCGCGCGTTCGTCCACGGTCGGCGCCTTGAAGGCCGTCACGCGCACGCCCAGCGGCGAGGTGCGCGAGAACACCCAGCGCACGGTGCCGTCCTTGCCGCTGGTGTCCATGCCCTGCAGCACCAGCAGCAGCTTGCGCCGGCCTTCGGCGTTCAGCAGGTCCTGCAGCTCATCGAGCTCGACCGCCAGCGCGTCGACTTCGGCGCGCTGCGTGGCTTCATCGCCTTCGCAGAAGGGCGTGTCGCCGGGGTCGACGTGCGAGAGCTTGAACTTGCCGCCGACGCGGTATTTCTTGAAGCTGGCCATGAAGCGGGACTCCGTGAAGAACAACGAAGCCCACAGCGTAAGCGATCGACCCGGCGGACGGCCGTCAGCGCTCGTCGTCCTCGGGCGGCAGCGAGGCGCTCCAGCGGCTGTCCCAGTCGGTGTGCCGGCGCACCGCGCCGTCGAGCTCGCGCCGGTCGCGCTTGGTGGGGCGGCCCTGTTCGATGGCCAGGGCCGGCTCGATGCCCGCGCGGCGCATTTCCCTGAACGCAGCCTGTGCCGCCAGGCTCTCGGCCGTTTCCTCGTAGAGCTGCTGCGCCACTGGCGCCGGCCCGCGCTGGCCGCTGAGGCCGCGCACCGTCACGGTCCGCGTCAGCGGGCCCATGCGTATGGCGACGGTGTCGCCGGCCTTGACCTCGCGCGAGGCCTTGGCGATGTCTCCGTTCACCTGCACGCGGTTCTTGCCGATTTCCTCCGCGGCCAGCGAGCGCGTCTTGAAGAAGCGGGCGGCCCAGAGCCATTTGTCGATGCGCAGACGGTCCATGAATGTGGGGAAGTGGAGATCAGGAATTGTGCCGCGAGACGGCCCGCTACAGCGGCCGGCCCGGCGGCTGGTACAGCGGCAGGCGCACGACCGCGTCCAGTCCGATCACGCGCTCGGCGCCGCCGGGCGCGCTCCGGTTGTCGAGGCTGATGCTTCCTCCCAGCGCCAGCACGATCTCGCGGCAGATCGCCAGGCCCAGCCCCGAGCCGCTCGACGTGCTTCCCGCCGCGAAGGGCGCGAACAGGCGCTGCCGCAGTTCGGGCGAGATGCCGGGGCCGCAGTCGCGCACGACGAGCACGGCGTCGGGGCCTTCCGCGCGCACAGCCACCGACAGCGCGGCGCCCGCCGGGCTCTGCTTGATCGCGTTGTGCAGCAGGTTGCGCGTGAGCTCCTGCAGCATCCACTGGTGGGCGCGCACCGGCACGGGCTCCTCGATGGCGAGCTCGAAGTCGAGCGCCTTGTCGGCCACCAGCGGCGACAGGTCGAGCGCGATGTTCCGCGCCACGTCGCCCAGGTCGAGCGTCACCGATTCCGGCTGCTGGCGCAGCTGTTCCACCTTGGCCAGCGACAGCATCTGGTTGGCGAGCGTTGTCGCGCGGTCCACGGTGCCGCTGATCTCGTCCAGCGCCTGTTCGGGGGCCACGTCGCCGCGCTGCGCCGACTGCACCTGCGCCTTCAGCACCGCCAGCGGCGTGCGCAGTTGGTGGGCGCTGTCGCGCACGAAGCGCTTCTGGTGGTCCAGCAGCCGCTGCAACCGGCCCATGACCTGCGTGGTGGCATCGACCAGCGGGCGCAGCTCGCGCGGCGCGTCGGGCGCGTCGATGGGCGAGAAGTCGTCGGCCTGGCGCTTCTCGATGGCTTCGCCCAGCTCGCGCACCGGCCGCGTGGCGCGCTGCACCACGAACACCGTGACCAGCGCGATCACGCCCATCAACAGCAGCTGGCGCCAAAGCATGTCGACCAGCAGCTTGCGCACCAGCGTCTCGCGCAGCTCCAGCGTCTCGGCCACCTGGACCACGGCCATGCCGCGGCCGGTCGCGCTCGCCACCGGCTGCAGCAGCACCGCCACGCGCACCGGCTGGTTGCGGAACTGCGCGTCGTAGAAGTCGACCAGCGCCGCATAGGCGCTGCGGTCCGGGATGCGACCGCGCCAGAAGGGCAGCTCGGCGAAGCCGGAGATCATCTCGCCGTCGAGTGCCGAGACACGGTAGAAGAGACGGCTGCGGTTGTCGGCCTCGAAGGCCTCCAGCGCGGAGTAGGGCACGATGGCCCGCAGCCGCGCCATGTCGTCGTAGCCCTCCACGTCGAGCTGCTCGCCGATGGTCTTGGCCGAGGCAAGCAGGGTGCGGTCGTAGGCCGTGGTGGCCGCCGCCAGGCTTTGGCGATACAGGCTCACGCTGTTGATCACGATGAACACGGCCACCGGCGCGAGGATGCCGAGCAGCAGCCGGGCACGCAACGAGATCGCACGGGTCATCGAACGGGCTTGCGGCGTGTCATGTCTCGGGGCGCAGGAGATAGCCCAGCCCGCGCATCGTCATCAGCACGGCGCCGGTGCCCACCAGCTTCTTGCGCAGCCGGTACACCACCACCTCGATGGCCTCGTATTGCACGTCGGTCTCGCCCGGGAACACCAGCTCGAAGAGGCGTTCCTTGGTCACGGCATGGCCGGGCTTCATCATCAGCGCCTTCAGCAGCGCCAGTTCGCGCGGCGTGAGTTCGAGCAGTTCGGCGCGGTTGTAGATGGCACCGTTGTCGGGCTCGAAGCGCAGCCCGCCGATCTCCTGCGGGTTCAGCCCCGCGTCCTGTCCGGCAACGCCGTGGCTGCGGCGGCGCAGCGCGCGGATGCGGGCCTCGAGTTCGTCGAGGTCGAAGGGCTTGGGCAGGTAGTCGTCGGCGCCGGCGTTCAGGCCGACGATGCGGTCGCCGACGGTGCCGCGCGCCGTCAGCAGCAGCACCGGCGTGCGCAGGCCCTCGGCACGGGCCTGGGCCAGCACCTGAAGGCCGTCGACGTTGGGCAGGCTCAGGTCGAGGGCGACCACGTCGGGCTCGATGGCGCGCCATTGCGCGACGGCCTCGGCGCCGTCGCCGCAGACGCGCACGTCGATCCGGCGGCGCCCGAGGGTGCGCTGCAGGGTGATTTGCATCGATGGGTCGTCTTCGACCAGCAGCAGCTTCATACGGTGGCGTCGGGGGTGCGTACTTTGGTGTTTTCCCCAGTCTGGCGGACAGCCAACTGACAGCGGGGCGGCGCATGATAGCGCTCAGCTAAAAGTCAGCTTCCTTTCAAATTCCTTCCAATCCAGGAGACACGCATGCGTCGCGACACCTTTCTGAAGTCACTGGCCGCACTGGCCGCCGCCGGGGCCCTGCCACTGTCCGCGCGGGCGGGCGCCAACGTCAAGATGATGATCCCGGCCAACCCGGGTGGCGGCTGGGACACCACCGGCCGCGCGCTGGGCAAGGCGCTGACGGACGCGAAGGTCGCCGACACCGTCACCTACGACAACAAGGGCGGCGCTGCCGGCGCGCTGGGCCTGGCCCAGTTCGTCAACGGCTCCAAGGGCGACGCCAACGCGTTGATGGTCATGGGCTCGGTCATGCTGGGCGGCATCATCACCGGCAAGCCGCCGGTCAACCTGTCGCAGGCCACGCCCATCGCGCGCCTGACCACCGAATACAACGTGTTCGTGCTGCCGGCCAACTCGCCGTTCAAGTCCATGAAGGACGTGGTCGAGCAGCTCAAGAAGGACCCGGGCAGCGTCAAGTGGGGCGGCGGTTCGCGCGGATCCACCGAGCACATCGCCGCGGCCATGATCGCGCAGAAGGTCGGCGCCGATCCGTCCAAGATCAACTACGTCGCCTTCCGTGGGGGCGGTGAGGCCACCGCCGCCATCCTGGGCGGCAACGTCACCATCGGCGGCAGCGGCTACAGCGAGTTCGCCGAGTACATCGCCGCCGGCAAGATGAAGCCCATCGCCGTCACCTCCGCGCAGCGCCTGCCGGGCGTGAACGTGCCCACGCTGAAGGAGCAGGGCATCGACGTGGAGATCGGCAACTGGCGCGGCGTCTACGGCGCTCCCGGCATCTCGGCCGAGCAGCGCAAGGCGCTGACCGACATGGTGCTGGCCGCCATGAAGAGCTCGTCGTGGGCCGAATCGCTCAAGAAGAACGACTGGACGCCGGCCGTGCTGTCGGGCGAAGCCTTCGCCAAGTTCGTCGACGACGACTTCGCGAGCCTGCGCGCCATCATGACCAAGTCCGGCATGGTCTGAACAAGGCTCGCCCCCAGGCTGCGCGCACTTCGTGTCGCTTCGCCAACCCCCTACCGGGGGCAACACCTGAGGCCCGGCAGAGCCGGTTCCTCGGTGTTCCTCGAAGGGGCTCTCTTTCCCCTGAATGCGGGAGCAAAAAATGACAACTCCAGACTCCTCGGCCCCGCCGCAACCCGCGGTCACCTGGCCGCAAACCCTGGTCGGCATCGGCGTGCTGGTGACCGGCATCGCGCTGGCCTTCGGTGCCATCGGCATTTCTTCCGACGCGGGCTACGGCGGCGTCGGCCCCAACTTTCTGCCCTGGCTGGTGTCCGTGGTGCTCATGCTGTGCGGCGCCTGGATCCTGTGGGAGGCGCGCACCGGCGGCTTTCGCGAGCTCGACGCTCCCTCTGGCGCTGAACATGCCTACTGGCCCGGTTTCATCTGGGTGTCGGCGGGCCTGCTGCTCAACGCGGCGCTCATCACCACGCTCGGCTTCATCCTGAGCTGCACGCTGTGCTACCTGCTGGCCGTGCAGGGGCTGCGCCGCGCGAGCGGGCAGGCCGGCGTGAACGCACCCCGCACCTGGGTGACCGATTTCGTCACCGGCGCAGTCATTTCCGCACCGGTGTTCTGGATGTTCACGCAATTCCTGGCCATCAACCTGCCTGGCCTGACCAACACCGGGTGGATCTGACATGGAAATCTTCAACGCACTCATGGCGGGCTTCGCGGCCGCCATCACCCCCGTCAATCTGCTCTGGTGCCTGGTCGGCTGTGCCCTGGGCACGGCCGTGGGCGTGCTGCCCGGCATCGGCCCGGCCGTGGCGGTGGCCATGCTGCTGCCCATCACGGGCAAGGTCGACATCACGGCCTCGATGATCTTCTTCTCGGGCATCTACTACGGCGCCATGTATGGCGGCTCGACCACTTCCATCCTGCTGAACACGCCCGGCGAAACCGCCAGCATGGTGACGGCGATGGAGGGCAACAAGATGGCCAAGAGCGGCCGCGCGGGTGCGGCGCTCGCAACGGCGGCCATCGGCTCCTTCGTGGCCGGCACCATCGCCACCGTCATCGTCACGCTGTTCGCGCCCTTCGTGGCCGACTTCGCGGTCAAGCTCGGCCCGCCGGAATACTTCCTGCTGATGCTGCTGGCCTTCACCACGGTGAGCGCGGTGCTCGGCAAGAGCACGCTGCGCGGCATGACGGCGTTGTTCGTCGGCCTCGCGGCCGGCTGCATCGGCCTCGACCAGATCTCGGGCCAGGGCCGCTACACCGGCGGCATTCCCGAACTGCTCGACGGCATCGAGATCGTGCTGGTGGCCGTGGGCCTGTTCGCCGTGGCCGAGGTGCTGTACGCCGTGCTGTACGAAGGCCGGGTGGTCGAGGGCCAGAACAAGCTCAGCCGCGTGCACATGACCAAGCGCGACTGGAAGCGCTCCATTCCCGCGTGGCTGCGCGGCACCGCCATCGGCACGCCCTTCGGCTGCATCCCGGCCGGCGGCACCGAGATCCCGACCTTCCTGAGCTACGCCACCGAGAAGAAGCTCGCGAAGGACGCGGAAGCCAAGGCCGAGTTCGGCACCACCGGCGCCATCGAAGGCGTGGCCGGCCCCGAGGCCGCCAACAACGCCACGGTGACGGCCGCGCTGATTCCGTTGCTCACGCTGGGCATTCCCACCTCGAACACCACCGCCATCCTGCTGGGCGCGTTCCAGAACTACGGCATCCAGCCGGGTCCGCAGCTCTTCACCACCTCGGCCGCGCTGGTGTGGGCGCTGATCGCGTCGCTGTACATCGGCAACGTGATGCTGCTGGTGCTGAACCTGCCGATGGTCGGCCTGTGGGTCAAGCTGCTGAAGATCCCGAAGCCCCAGCTCTACGCCGGCATCCTGATCTTCGCGACGGTGGGTGCCTACGGCATGCGCCAGAGCGCGTTCGACCTGTTCCTGCTGTACGCCATCGGCATCCTGGGCGTGGTGATGCGCCGCTTCGACTTCCCGACCGCTCCCGTGGTGGTCGGCATGATCCTCGGCCCGCTCGCCGAAGCGCAGCTGCGCAACGCGATGTCGATCGGCGAGGGCAGCGCGGCGGTGTTCTTCCAGCGCCCGATGTCGATCACGCTGATCGTCATCGTTGTGGCCGTGCTGATCCTCCCGCGCCTGGCCAAGCGCATGAGCGAACGCAAGCTGGCAAAGCTGGCGCAGATGGACGCCTGAGTCTTTTTTTCGTCATCATCGGGAAACCGGATGCTGTCAGCATCCGGTTTTTTCGTTTTTGGGTACCGCTTTTCCCCCACATGCACTCTCCGCCCGGTACGGCGGGGAGTGCAGTGAGGTATTCAGTGAGTCCCCAGACCCTTGCCTGGCTCCTGCTCGCCGCGAGCGTCGCGGCGGAGGTTGCCGGCACCATGGCCCTTCGGTTTGCCGAGGGCTTCACCCGCCTTGTTCCCTCTGTCGTCACCGGCGCCTGCTATGCCGCCGCGATCTGGCTCATGTCGCTCGCGGTGCGCGAGCTCGGCGTGGGGTTGAGCTATGCGGTCTGGGCCGGCAGCGGCACGGTGCTGATCGCCGTGCTCGGCATGATCTGGCTCGGCGAGCCCGTCACGCTGCCGCGGATCGCCGGAGTGGCGGCGATCGTCGCGGGCGTGATCGTGCTCAACCTCGAGGCGCGCTAGCGGCTCGGTGCCGCGGGCGTCTCGACCAGGTCGTCGTCGATGTGCGGATCGGCCGGCTGCCCGCGCAGCCTGCGCACGGTGCGCCTGATCCAGTGCTCGATGTCGTCGATGTAGGTGAACACGGCCGGCACCACCAGCAGGCTCAGCACGGTGGAGGTGATCAGCCCGCCGATCACCGCCATCGCCATCGGCGAGCGGAAGCTTGAATCCGCCGTGCCGAAGCCCACCGCAATGGGCAGCATGCCCGCGCCCATGGCCAGCGTGGTCATGATGATGGGCCGCGCGCGCTTGTGGCAGGCGTCGCGCAGCGCGTCCCAGCGGTTCATGCCGTGGTCGCGTCGCGCCACGATGGCGTACTCCACCAGAAGAATGGAGTTCTTCGTGGCGATGCCCATCAGCATGATCAGCCCGATCAGCGAGGGCATCGACAGCGCCTTCTGCCCGATCAGCAAGCCCACGAAGGCGCCGCCCAGCGCGAGCGGCAGCGCGCACAGGATCGTCACCGGGTGCAGGAAGTCCTTGAACAGCAGCACCAGCACGATGTAGATGCACAGCACACCGGTGAGCATGGCCAGGCCGAAGCTGGCGAAGAGCTCGGTCATCACTTCCGCGTCGCCCACCTCGGCGATGCGCACGCCCGGCGGCAGCTTCTCGATTGACGGCAGCTTCTGCACCGCGTCCTTCGCGTCGCCCAGGCCCACGCCCGAGAGTTCGATCTCGAAGTTCACGTTGCGCGAGCGGTCGTAGCGGTCGATCACGGCCGGGCCGCCTTCCATGCTCAGCGAGGCCACCTGGCTCAGCATGACCGGCCCGCGCGTGCCCGGTACCGACAGGCGCCCGAGCAGGTCGATGTCCTTGCGGGCCGAGTCCTCCAGCTTCACCACGATCGGCACCTGCCGCTGGGCCAGGTTGAGCTTGGCCAGCGACTGGTCGTAGTCGCCCAGCGTGGCCACGCGCAGCGTCTCGGCGATGGCGGAACTGGTCACGCCCAGGTCGGCGGCGCGCGCGAAGTCGGGGCGCACGGCGATCTCGGGGCGGATCAGGCTCGCGGTGGAGGTGATGTTGCCCAGGCCGGGAATGGTGCGCAGGTCCTTCTCGACCGCGCTCGCCGCGCTGGCCAGCGCCACCGGGTCTTCGCCCGTGAGCGCCAGGATGTACTTCTCGCCCGAGCCGCCCAGGCCCACCGTGCTGCGCACGCCGGGCAGCGTCTCGAGCGCCGTGCGGATCTGGTTCTCGATCACCTGCTTGCGCGGGCGGTCGCCGCGCGGGTCGAGCTTGATGGTGAGCGTGGCCTTGCGCGTCTCGGGCGTGCCGAAGTTCGCGAACGGGTCGCCGCCCGCGCTGCCGCCGGCCACCGTGGTGTAGACGCTCTTCACGTGCTGGATCTTCATCACGCGGTTGCGGGTTTCCTCCGCCGCCGCAGTGGTCTGCGCCAGCGTGGAACCGGGCGCGAGCGAGAGATAGATCTGCGTCTGCGAGTTGTCGTCCGGCGGAATGAAGCCGGTCTTGAGCAGCGGGATCATCGCCAGCGAGCCGAAGAAGAAGAGGGTGGCCAGCACCATCGTCTTGAAGCGGTTGTGCGTGCTCCATTCCACGGCGCGCATGTACCAACGCAGCCAGCCCGGCTCCTTCTCGGCGCCGACCACGGGCTTGAGCATGTAGGCCGCCATCATCGGCGTGAGCACCCGCGCCACCACCAGCGACGCGAACACCGCGAGCGAGGCCGTCCAGCCGAACTGCTTGAAGAACTTGCCGGCCACGCCGCTCATGAAGGCCGTGGGCAGGAACACCGCGATCAGCGTGAAGGTGGTGGCGATCACCGCCAGGCCGATTTCGTCGGCCGCCTCCATCGCTGCCTGGTAGGGCGTCTTGCCCATGCGCAGGTGGCGCACGATGTTCTCGACCTCCACGATGGCATCGTCCACCAATATGCCCACCACCAGCGACAGCGCGAGCAGCGAGATCACGTTGACCGAGAAGCCCAGCAGGTGCATGCCGATGAAGGCCGGAATCACCGACATCGGCAGCGCGATGGCCGAGACGAAGGTGGCGCGCCAGTCGCGCAGGAACAGCCACACCACCACCACCGCCAGGATGGCGCCCTCGTACAGCAGGTGCAGCGAGCCGTTGTATTCCTCTTCCACCGGGTCGACGAAGTTGAAGGCCTCGGTCAGCTCGATGTCGGGGCGCGCGGCACGCATGTCGGCCAGCGCCTTCATGATGGCGTGGCCCACTTCGACCTCGCTGGCGCCGCGGCTGCGCGCCACTTCGAAGCCCACCACCGGCTTGCCGTTGAGCAGCGCGGCCGCGCGCGGCTCGGCGATGGTGTCGCTCACGCGCGCCACCTGGTCGAGGCGGATGCGGCGGCCGTCGCTCAGCACGATCTGCATGTCGGCGAGCTGGTCGGCCGACTTCACGGTGGCCATGGTGCGCACCGGCTGCTCGCTGCCGCCCAGGTCGAAGCGGCCGCCCGCGCTCTCGGTCTGCACCTGGCGCAGCTGGCGCGAGATGTCGGCGGCCGAGGCGCCCAGCGCCTGCAGCTTGCCCGGGTCTAGGTCGATGTGCACCTGGCGCGTGACGCCGCCCACGCGGTTCACGGCGCCCACGCCGGGCAGGGCGAGCAGCTTCTTGGTGACGTCGTTGTCGACGTACCAGCTCAGCGCCTCGGCATCCATGGCCGACGAGGCGATGGTGAAGGCCAGCACCGGCTGCGCCGCGAAGTCGAGCTTGGTGACCACCGGGTCGCGCACGTCGGCCGGCAGGTCGGCGCGCACGCGCTGCACGGCCGAGCGCACGTCGTCCACGGCTTCCTGCACGGGCTTCTCGAGGCGGAACTCGACGATCAGCGTGGCGGCGCCGTCCTGCACCTTGGTGGTGATGTGCTTCAGGCCCTGCACCGTGGCAATGGAGTTCTCGAGCTTGCGCGCGACGTCGGTCTCCAGCTGCGAAGGCGCGGCGCCGGGCAGCGAGGCCGAGACCGTCACGGTCGGCAGGTCGATGTCCGGAAAGTTCTGCACCTTCATCGCGTTGAACGACAGCAGCCCCCCGAAGGTGAGCAGCACGAACAGCATCACCGCCGGAATCGGGTTGCGTATGGACCAGGCGGAAACGTTCATGGGCGTGTTCCTTTGAATTTCTTCTGCCGTTGCTTACCGGGCGGTGGCGGCGGAGGCCGCGGACCTTGCCGGCTGCGCCGCGGCTGCGGGCGCGGGCGCGGGTGCATCCACCACGCGCACCAGGTCGCCGTCGTTGAGGAAGCCCGCGCCCTGCACGATCACCTGGGCGCCGTCGGGCAGCGCGCTGGTGATCTCGATGCGGTCGTTCAGGCGCCGGCCGGTCTGCACCTTCAGCTGCGACACCTTGTTGTCGGGCTTCAGCAGGAAGACGTTGTTGAAGCCGTCGCGCGGCACGATGGAGCTCTGCGGCACCGTCGGCGCGGTGCTGCGGCCCAGTTCGAAGTCGCCGCGCGCGAACATGCCGGCCTTGATGCCGGTGTTCTGCTGCACGTTGGGCAGGTCGACGTACACCAGCGCCGCGCGCGTCTGCGGATCGACCGTGGGCGCAACGCTGCGCACCTTGCCGCGCACCTGCGCGCCGCTGGCGCTGACCACGAAGGCGGTGGTGCCCACGGCGACGCGGCTGAGCTCGGCCGAGGTCACTTCGGCGCGCCATTCGAGGCGGCCCTGGCGGATCAGGCGGAACAGCTCGGTGCCGGCCGACACCACGCTGCCCACCGTGGCGGTGCGCGCCGAGATCACGCCGTCGTCGGGCGCCAGCACCTGCGTGTTGCGCCCGCGCACCTGCTGCGCGGCCAGCACGGCCTCGGCAGCTTCCACGCGTGCCTTGGCAGTCTGCTCGGTGGTCTGGTACTGGTTGATCTGCTGCTGGCTCAGCGCGCCGGTGGCCTGCAGCGTGCGCGCACGCGCGGCGTTGCCCGCCGCGTCGGCCGCGGTGGCACGGGCTTCGGCCAGCGAGGCGCGCGCCTGCGCGATGTCGGCTTGCACCGTCTCGGGTGAGAACACGGCCAGCACCTGGCCCTTCTTCACCAGGTCGCCCACGTTCACGCGCACTTCGGCCAGCTTCAGGCCGTTGGACTCCGAGCCGACCACGGCCTCCTGCCAGGCGGCCACGTTGCCGTTGGCCGCGAGCGTGAGCATCAGCTCGGTGGCCTCGGGCCTGGCGACGGTGACGGTCAGCGCGGGCTTGGGCGAGGCGGCGCCGTCCTTGGCCTTGGCTGCCGCTGCGGGTTCGGCGGTCTTGTCCGCCGGCTTGCCGCGCGTCATGAAGAAGATCGCGGCGATGACGACGACCAGCGCGGCCAGCGCGATGGCGAGGGTGGAACGCTTCATTGTTTTCATGGCGACGTCGCGACCTTGGCGGTCGGTGTGGTGGTCATTGAGGTCGATTCGGAAGAGGAGGGTGCCGCGGCGGACTGGCGGTTCCAGCCGCCGCCCATCGAGCGGTACAGCGCCACCCATGCCTCGGTGCGCTCGCGCTGCAGCGTCACGCGCGCGGTCTGCGCGGTGAACAGCGTGCGGCGCGAATCCTCCAGCTCGAACAGGCTGGCGAGGCCGCTGCTGTAGCGCGCCTGCGTGGCATCGAAGGAGGCCTGGTAGTTCTTCACCGCGGCGTCGGCGTCGGCAGTGCGGGTGTTGGTCGCGTCGAGGTTGACCAGCGCCTCTTCGACTTCGCGCACCGCCTGGCGCACGTTGGCCCGGTAGAGCGACACGGCCTCGGCGTAGCGCGCCTTGGCCGCGTCGGCATTCGCCTTGCGCGCGCCGCCGTCCAGCAGCGGCACGGTCAGCGCAATCGGGCCCACCGTCCAGGTTTCGAGCGACTGGTGCACGCCGCTCACGCGGTACTGCGTGCGGCCGATGGAGCCCGACACCGTGAGCTTGGGATAGCGCTCGGCTTCGGCCGAGCCCACGTCGGCACTGGCCGAAGCCACGCCGAGTTCGGCCGCGTACACGTCGGGGCGCTGCGAGATCGCCTCGGCAGGCACGCTGGCGATGCTGCCCACTGCCGGCAGCGAGCGCTGCGCCGGCGCGGCCGCGAGCTTCTGCTCGAGCGTGGTCTCGTCGATGCCGCTGAGCGCGACCAGCGCCTTGCGCTGCACCGCGCACTGGGCCCGCTGCTGGGTGAGGCGGCCCGATGCGTCGGAGGCGCTGGCGCGGGCAAGCGCTGCATCGGCGGGTGCGGTGAAGCCGGCTTTCGCCGACAGATCGGTGAGCCGCGAGGTCTCGGCGCGCGAGCGTGCGTCCGATTCGGACACGCGCAACTGCTGCTGGCAGGCGCGCTCGGCGAAATAGGCGTTGGCAGTTTCTGCCGCCACGGCGACGCGGGCGTCGTGCCACTTGGCATTGGCGCTGCTCTGCTTGGCTTCGGCGGAATCGCGATCGGCGCGCAGGCGGCCGAACAGGTCGGCCTCCCACTTCGATTGCAGGCCGGCCTGCAGCGTGGTGATCGGCGTGCTGCTCGAGAGTCCGCTCCCGCTGCCCGAGCTTCCGCTGGACAGCCCCACGGGGCCGCGGCTGGCCGATGCGGTGCCGTCGAGGCTCGGCAGCAGCGCGGCGCCGGCCTGCACGCGCGTGAAGCGTGCCTCGGCCACGCGTGCCGCGGCGCTCGCGACGTTGGGGCTCGCGGCCTCGGCGGCGGCGATCAGCTCGACCAGCAGCGGATCGTCGAGCTGGCTCCACCAGTCGGCCAGCGAGGTCAGCGAGCCGCCGTGGGGCAGGGGCGCGTGCCATTGCGTGGGCACAGGCGCCTCGACCTGCGCGGGCGGACGCGTCAGCGCGCAGCCCGAGAGGCCGATGCCCAGGCAGACGGCGGCCAGCAATTCGAGTCGGAGTTTTCTCATTGTTTCTTCTGCTTTCTCTCGGCGCGCCGGCGGGTCGCCTCGACCTCGACCAGCGCCAGCGCATAGGCAGTGAGGCGATCGGCCCAGGCGTCGATGGCGCGCGGCGTGCGCAGCAGCGAAGGGCGGATGGCCTCGATGAAGTCCTGGCTCACGTAGAGCTGCATCGACAGCCCGGTGATCGCGAAGGTCAGGCGGTGGATGTCGTCGTCGGCCCGCTCCACCTTCAGGTGGCGGCACAGCAGGTCGGCGATGGCGCGATGCGGCCCCTTGATGTCGCGCTCCAGCTCCTCGGCCCAGCGGCTGGTGGGCTCCAGCATCTCGCGCATGTGCAGCTGGATGCACTGGCGCACGATCTCGCCCTGCTTGAGCGGGTCGATCATCGACACCATGCAGGTGCGCAGCGTCTCCTCGAGCGACTGGCCGGGCGCGTTGCAGGCGGCGATGAGGTCGCTGGAGTCGCCGCCCATCGGCTCGCTGAAGGTGGCCGCGTACAGCCCCTCCTTGTCGCCGAAGTAGTAGCTGATGGCCGAGATGTTGACCTCGGCCTCGCGGGCGATCTCGCGCGTGGAGGTCTTGGCGAACCCCTTCTGCGCGAAGAGCCGCAGCGCGGTGTGGAGCAGCCGGTGGCGTGCCTCGGCACCGTCTGCGCGCGGTGCGCGGCGAGGTGCCTGGGTGATCGGATCTCTCGCATTCATGGCCGGCATTAGACCATGTGCGAAATCAAACGTTTGATTTACTTAACGTTTGCTGAAGGGTCTTCCGGAAAGCCGAGGAACCTGAGCGCTTGCTGAAGGCGAGGGGTGCCGGACCGGCCCTGCATCGGCTCCGTACCGGGGCGCGCTACGATCCCGCCATGCCCGCCGCTCCCTCTACCGCAACGCCCTCGCTGCCTCTGGACGCAGAAGGAATTCTCGCGCTTGCCGCGCGCTCGATGTTTCATTTGTTTTCGAGCATCAGCCAGGGCATGTTCCTGGTCGACAGCACCGGACGCATCGTGTGGGTGAACGAGGGCTACCGGCGCTTCCTGCCGGCGCTGGGCTTCTCGTCCATCGACGAGTTCATGGGCCACATGGTGGAGGACGTGATTCCCAACACCCAGATGCGGCGCGTGCTCGAGACCGGCGAGCCCATACTGGTCGACCTGCTGACCAACAAGGCCGGCACCTTCGTCGTGAGCCGCATCCCGCTGCGCGAGGAGCCGGCGGGCGGCGAGGGCGGCATGGGCAAGGTCATCGGCGCCATCGGCATCGTGCTGTTCGACCAGCCCGAGACCACGCTGCAGCCGCTCATCAGCAAGTTCGCGCTGCTGCAGCGAGACCTCGACGATGCGCGGCGCGAGCTCGCGAGCCAGCGCAACAACCCGCTCTACCAGCATGCTGCCGACGGGCAGCGGCGTTCCAAGTACACCTTCGCGAGCTTCATCGGCAGCAGCCCCGCCGCGGTGGAGGTGAAACGGCATGCGCGGCGCGCGGCGCAGTCGACCAGCCCCGTGCTGCTGCTGGGCGAGACCGGCACCGGCAAGGAACTGCTGGCGCATGCCATTCATGCCTCGTCCGCACGTGCCAAGGGCCAGTTCGTCAGCGTGAACATCGCGGCCGTGCCCGACACGCTGCTCGAAGCAGAGTTCTTCGGCTTCGCGCCCGGCGCCTTCACCGGCGCCGACCGCAAGGGCCGCGAAGGCAAGTTCAAGCTGGCCGACGGCGGCAGCCTGTTCCTCGACGAGATCGGCGACATGCCGCTGGGCCTGCAGGCCAAGCTGCTGCGCGCGCTGCAGGAAGGCGAGATCGAACCGCTGGGCTCCAACAAGCTCGTGCCCTTCGACGCGCGCGTGATCGCCGCCACCTCGCGCGACCTGCCCGAACTCGTGCGGCGCGGCCAGTTCCGCGAAGATCTGTACTACCGCCTCAACGTGCTGCCGCTGCGCGTACCGCCGCTGCGCGAACGGCGTGCGGACATTCCCGCACTGGTCGAGGCACTGGGTGAAGACATGGCGCTGCGCAGCGGCGAGGCTCCGCCCGAGCTCACGCCCGACGCGCTGGCGCTGCTCGCGGGCCAGCACTGGCGCGGCAACATCCGCGAACTGCGCAACGTGCTGGAACAGGTGACCATGCGAAGCGACTCGCAGCGCATCGACGCCGTGCAGCTCGAACGCATCCTGCGCGAGGCCGGGCTGGAGCAGATCGAGCTGCCGGCCACTTTGCAGAGCGCGCACGATGCGGACGAAGAAGCGGCCTTGCTGCGCCCGCTCGCGCAGCAGGTGGCCGAACTCGAGCGCAAGGCGATCGCGGCGGCGCTGGCGTCCACCGGCGGCAACAAGCTGGCGACGGCGCGGCTGCTCGGGATTTCGCGTGCGACCTTGTACGAGCGGATGACGAGCCAGGAGCGGTCGGCGTGAATCCGTTGCTCGCCATGCGCAGGATCGGTCGTGCCGATATCGAGATTGGCGAGCGCTTGATTTCCGTCGAAATGTCGTATCCGGAGTTCGTGAGGCGGTTTGGCGACAAACATTCGGATCACCCCGCCGATTGGGATGCGCCAGGGCCAGTGGAGCTCTGGTTCTTCGAGCTTCCATGGGGGCACAAGATCACCATCGAGCGTCACAAGTCCATCGATTGGTTCAACATCTATCTCGAGTCTCTGGAGATCGAGGCCGTGCTCGACTTTCTGGAACTGAGAGCTTTCGAGACGCACGTTGAGGCGTACATGGTGGATCTGTTGAGGGCCAGGTATCCCGTCTACACGAAGGATCTGGGGCCCTGCCGCCTCTTCCGGCTGGACGACAACGGCAATCGCATCCTGATGCACGAGTACGAGAGTCGCCGTGTTGCCGACTATTACCAGCGCGTCTACGAGGCTCGGGGCCACAAGCAGCTTTACTGGGTGGAGTGTGCAGAGCATGAGCACTGAGCCGACACCAAGCGATACTCCCGCTCCCGTACACAACCCCGGCGTCATATCCGATGAAGAAGGCCCTTGCCCGCACCACCGCCTGTCTTGCTCTTTGCGCTGCGGCCAGCTTCGCCAACGCCGCACCCCAGTGCTCCAGCGACGCAGTCGTCCGCGCGAAGAAACTCCTGACTTTCCATTTCGGCGAAGACGACCGCATCAGCATCAGTCCCGACGTGAAGGAGCTGCCGTCCATCCGCAATCCCGCGAACAGCAAGCAGCAGTTCAAGGTGCTCGAGGTCTGGGGATCGATCTACAAGGGCAACTATCGGATGAGGCTGATCTACTACGTGTCGGGTGCCGACTGCACTCTGATGGGCCAGGAAGTCCTGGAGTACGCGAGCCTGTGAGCATCAAGGCGCTGCGCTCCACCTTCGGGCCGAACTGCCATTGGTGCGGCCTGCCCATGGATTTCGACGAGCCCGCGGGGCGGCCGGAGTCCGCCACCATCGAGCATCTCGTCGACTCGACCTTCGGCGGCATCCGCTCGTCGAAGCACCGTCGGCTGGCGCACGCGGCGTGCAACCATGCGCGCAACGAGTTCCGCATGCAGGCCGAGCGCCAGTTCGAGCAGTGGATCGCGCAGCGCCGGGCCTCCGCGAAAACCCTGACTGAAAATCAGACAAATGTTTGAAATTCAGGCAATGCAAGTGTTCTGAATTCAGCCTGAGGGCGTTTCTCCCGAATGAAGAAACGTTTGTTATCAATGGCTTAGAGGATGGCACGGAGTGTGCAATATTCAGTCACCTTTTTCAGGAGACAAAGAATGAACCGTCGCCACCTCGTCGCGCTGGCAGCGCTCGCCACCTGTGCCGCAGCCGCCCCGGCATGGGCCCAGTCCAACGAAATCCGCATCGCCCACATCTACAGCAAGACCGGCGCGCTGGAGGCCTACGGCAAGCAGACCCAGACCGGCTTCATGATGGGCCTGGACTACGCCACCGGCGGCACGATGACGATCAACGGCAAGAAGCTCGTGGTCATCGAGAAGGACGACCAGGGCAAGCCCGACCTCGGCAAGTCGCTGCTGGCAGCCGCGTATTCCGACGACAAGGCCGCGCTGGCCGTCGGCCCGACCGCCTCGGGCGTCGCGCTCGCGATGCTGCCCGTGGCCGAGGAATACAAGAAGATCCTGATCGTCGAGCCCGCCGTGGCCGATTCGATCACCGGCGACAAGTGGAACAAGTACATCTTCCGCACCGGCCGCAATTCGAGCCAGGACGCGATCTCCAATGCGGTGGCCGTCGACAAGCCCGGCGTGACCGTCGCCACGCTGGCGCAGGACAACGCCTTCGGCCGCGACGGCGTGAAGGCCTTCGGCGCCGCGCTCAAGAAAGCCAAGCTGGTCCATGAGGAGTACCTGCCGCCCACCACCACCGACTTCACGGCCGGCGCGCAGCGCCTGATCGACAAGCTGAAGGATCAGCCGGGCCGCAAGATCATCTGGATCGTCTGGGCCGGCGCGGGCAACCCGTTCAAGATCGTCGACCTCGACCTCAAGCGCTATGGCATCGAGATCGCCACCGGCGGCAACATCCTGCCGGCCATGGCCGCCTACAAGGCGCTGCCGGGCATGGAGGGCGCTGCCTACTACTACTTCGGCATTCCGAAGAACCCGGTGAACGAGGCGATGGTGTCGGCGCACTACAAGGAATTCAAGACGCCGCCGGACTTCTTCACGGCCGGCGGCTTCTCCGCCGCGATGGCGGTGGTGACGGCGCTGAAGAAGACCAACGGCGACACCAACACCAACAAGCTCATCAGCACCATGGAAGGCATGAGCTTCGACACCCCCAAGGGCAAGATGACCTTCCGCAAGGAAGACCACCAGGCGATGCAGTCGATGTACCACTTCAAGATCAAGGTCGACCCGGCGTTCGCCTGGGGCGTGCCCGAGCTGGTGCACGAGATCAAGCCTGAAGAGATGGACATCCCCATCAAGAACAAGCGCTGAGCACCACGGCGTAGATCGTTCCCCTGACCCGCGCGGCGCCCGAGGAGCGCCGCCCGTTTTTCGCCCCGGATGGCCGCCGGGCGAAGCGCCAGCCTGCGCCTTTTCGCGGCGGCGTGTTGTTCCCACGGCCGATTCGATTCGTCAGTCAGCAAAGCAAGCGTTCGATACCCACAACACAAGGAGACAGCGATGCCAGCGATGAAATGGAAGAACTGGAAGGGACTTGCCGCGGCCGCGGCAATGACGGTGGCGGCGCACGCCGCGCAGGCGGCGGTGCCGCTGCCTGCGCTCGGCGCCAACCCGGCGGAGGTGAGCGTGTCGGGCCTGTCGGCCGGCGGCTTCATGGCGGTGCAACTGCACGTGGCCTATTCGGCCACCTTCAAGCGCGGCGCCGGCGTGGTGGCGGGCGGCCCGTACTACTGCGCCGAGGGTTCTGTGGTCAACGCAACGGGGCGCTGCATGACGCACAGCACCAGCATCCCGGTGTCCTCGCTCGTGAGCACCACCAACAGCTGGGCCGCCAGCGGTGCGATCGACCCGGTGTCGAACATGAGCAACTCCAAGGTGTACATGTTCTCGGGCACCTCGGACAACACCGTCAAGCAGCCGGTGATGGACGACCTCAAGACCTACTACCAGAGCTTCGTGCCCGCGGCCAACGTCGCCTACAAGAACAACATCGGCGCGGGCCACGCGATGGTCACCGACGACTACGGCAGCGCCTGCAGCACCACGGCCGCGCCTTACATCAACAACTGCGGCTTCGACCTCGCGGGCGAGATCCTCACGCAGCTGTACGGCCCGCTGAACCCGCGCAACAACGGCACGCTCGGCGGCACCTTCACCGAGTTCAACCAGTCGGAGTTCATCAGCGGCCACGGCATGGCCGCCACCGGCTGGATCTACGTGCCGCAGGCTTGCACCACCACCTCGTGCCGCGTGCACCTGGTGCTGCACGGCTGCAAGCAGAACTACACCGACGTGAGCGACCAGTACGTGCGCAAGACCGGCTACAACCGCTGGGCCGACACCAACAACATCGTGCTGATCTACCCGCAGACCAGCACGGCGGCCACCAACAGCTGCTGGGACTGGTGGGGCTACGACAACGCCAACTACGCGAAGAAGTCCGGTCCGCAGATGGCGGCGATGAAGGCGATGATCGACCGCGTCACGGGCTCCTCGGGCGGCAGCGGTCTTCCGGCGCCCACCGGCGTGGGCACCTCGGGCGCCACCGCCAGCAGCATGGTGATCGCCTGGAATGCCGTGAGCGGCGCCAGCGGCTACAACGTGTACCGCGGCGGCAGCAAGGTCAACGCCTCGCCGGTGACTGCCACCAGCTACACCGACAGCGGCCTGGCCGCGTCGACCACCTACAGCTGGACCGTGGCCGCGCTGAACGCGAGCAACGTCGAAGGCACCATGTCGTCGGCCGCCACCGGCACCACCACCGGGGGCGGCAGCGGCGGCACCTGCTATACCGCCAGCAACTACACGCACACCATCGCCGGGCGCGCCTATGCCTTGTACGGCCTGACCTATGCGTACGGCTCGAACCAGTCGATGGGCCTGTGGAACATCTACGTGACGACCACGCTGAAGCAGACGGGCCCGAACTACTACGTGATCGGCACCTGTTGAGGCAGGCCGGTCTTCATTCCTGTTTTCCGATTCGCAATGACCAACAACGATGCTTGAGACCCGAGATCTGACCATCCGCTTCGGTGGGCACGTGGCCGTCAACAGCGTGAGCTGCGCCTTCGCGCCGGGCACGCTGACGGCCATCGTCGGCCCCAACGGGGCGGGCAAGACCACCTACTTCAACCTGATCTCGGGCCAGCTCAAGGCGAGCGCGGGCACCGTGTCGCTCGATGGGCATTCGTTGTCGGGCCTGTCCCCCTCCGCGCGCACGCACGCGGGGCTGGGGCGGGCCTTCCAGCTCACCAACCTGTTTCCCAACCTCACGGTGCTCGAGAACGTGCGCCTCGCGGTGCAGGCCACGCGCGATGGCGCGCACCGGCGCGGGCTCAACCTGTGGAGCATCTGGAGCGACCACAAGGCGCTGACCGAGCGCGCCGACCAGATCCTGGCCGAGGTGGCGCTGAAGTCGCGCGAGCACGCCACGGTGGCGAGCCTGCCGCACGGCGACCAGCGCAAGCTCGAGGTGGCGCTGCTGATGGCGCTGGAGCCCAAGGTCTTCATGTTCGACGAGCCCACGGCAGGCATGAACGCGGCCGAGGCGCCCGTCATCCTCGACCTGATCCGCAAGCTCAAGAAGGACAAGACCAAGACCATCCTGCTGGTCGAGCACAAGATGGACGTGGTGCGCGAACTCGCCGACCGCATCATCGTGCTGCACAACGGCACGCTGGTTGCCGACGGCGAACCGGCCGAGGTGATCGCCTCGCCGGTGGTGCAGGAGGCCTACCTGGGCGTATCGAAGGAGGCCGCATGAGCACGAACAATCTGCTGACCCTCGAGGGCGTGCACACGCACATCGGGGCGTATCACATCCTCCACGGCGTCGACCTCGCCGTGCCGCGCGGCCAACTCACGATGCTGCTGGGCCGCAACGGCGCGGGCAAGACGACCACGCTGCGAACCATCATGGGCCTTTGGCATGCATCACAGGGCAGGGTGCGCTTCGGCGAAAAAGAAATCACCACCCAGCACACGCCGCAGATCGCCGGCCTGGGCATCGCCTACGTGCCCGAGAACATGGGCATCTTCTCCGACCTCACGGTGAAGGAGAACATGCTGCTGGCCGCGCGCGGCGCGAAGAACGCGGCGCAGATCAACGACACGCGGCTGAAGTGGATCTTCAAGCTCTTTCCCGCGGTCGAGAAGTTCTGGAATCACCCGGCGGGCAAGCTCTCGGGCGGGCAGAAGCAGATGCTGGCCGTCTCGCGCGCCATCGTGGAGCCGCGAGAGCTGCTCATCATCGACGAGCCCAGCAAGGGCCTGGCGCCAGTGATGATCAACAACATGATCGACGCCTTCGCCGAGCTCAAGCGCAGCGGGGTGACCATCCTGCTGGTGGAGCAGAACATCAACTTCGCCCAGCGACTGGGCGACACCGTCGCGGTGATGGACAACGGCCGCGTGGTGCACGCCGGCTCCATGGCGGAGTTCTCCGCCGACGCGCAACTTCAGCAATCGCTGCTCGGACTGGCTCTATGAAGAAACTCGAATTCGACTGGCGGCCGCTGCTGCTCGCACCGGTGCTCGCGCTGGTCGCGCTGCCGCTGACCGGCTCCTTCTCCACCTGGCTCACGCTCACCGTGGCGGGGCTGGCCATGGGCATGATCATCTTCATCATCGCCTCGGGCCTCACGCTGGTGTTCGGCCTGATGGACGTGCTGAACTTCGGCCACGGCGTGTTCATCGCGCTCGGCGCTTTCGTGGCGAGCAGCGTGCTCGGCCTGATGGGCGACTGGACCGGCTCGGGCGAGCTGTGGCGCAACCTCGTGGCGGTGTTCCCGGCGATGCTGGTCGCGATGGCCGTGGCCGGCGCAGTGGGGCTGGCCTTCGAGCGCTTCATCGTGCGGCCCGTGTACGGCCAGCACCTGAAGCAGATTCTCATCACCATGGGCGGCATGATCATCGGCGAAGAGCTCATCAAGGTGATCTGGGGCCCGGCGCAGATTCCGCTGCCGCTGCCCGAGGCGCTGCGCGGCTCGCTGCTGGTGGGCGATGCGGCCATCAGCAAGTACCGCCTGCTCGCGGTGGCCGTGGGCGCCGTCGTCTTCGGCGTGCTGGCGTGGACGCTGGGCCGCACCAAGATCGGCCTGCTCATCCGCGCCGGCGTGCAGGACCGCGAGATGGTCGAGTCGCTGGGCTACCGCATCGGGCGGCTCTTCGTCGGCGTGTTCGTGGTGGGCAGCGCGCTGGCCGGCCTGGGCGGCGTGATGTGGGGGCTGTTTCAGCAGAACCTGGTGCCGCAGATGGGCGCGCAGGTCAACGTGCTGATCTTCATCGTCATCATCATCGGCGGGCTGGGCTCGACGGGCGGGGCGCTCATCGGCGCGCTGCTGGTGGGGCTGATGACCAACTACGTGGGCTTCCTGCTGCCCACGCTCACGCAGTTCGCGAGCATCTTCCTGATGGTGGCCGTGCTGCTGTGGCGCCCGCAGGGCGTGTACCCGGTGGCCAACCGCTGAAGAGGAGGGCGAAAACATGTTCCTGAAACGACTCCTCTCCAACGACATGCCCCGCAGCCGGCTGCTTGCGCTGCTGCTGCTCGCGGTGTTCATCGCGCTGGCCTTCGCGCCTTTCATCTTCCCGGGCGTGAAGGCGCTCAGCGTCGCGGCCAAGATCCTGGTGTTCGTGGTGCTGGTGGCCAGCTTCGACCTGCTGCTGGGCTACACCGGCATCGTGAGCTTCGCGCACACCATGTTCTTCGGCATCGGGGCCTATGGCATCGCCATCTCGGCCTCCCGGCTCGGGCCCAACTGGGGCGCGGTGCTGGTGGGGCTGGGCGCGTCGCTGGCGATCTCGCTGGTGCTCTCGTTCGCCATCGGCCTGTTCTCGCTGAGGGTGCGAGCGATCTTCTTCGCGATGATCACGCTGGCCGTGGCCTCGGCCTTCCAGACGCTGGCCTCGCAGCTGTCCGACTTCACCGGCGGCGAGGACGGCCTGACCTTCAAGCTGCCCGAGCTGATCTCTCCGAGCTTCGAGTTCGCGGAAGAGCCTTTCCTCGGCGTCTCGCTCGACGGACGGCTGCTTTGCTACTACCTGCTGTTCGTGGCGGCGGTGGTGCTGGTGCTGGCGCTGCTGCGCATCGTGAACTCGCCCTTCGGCCGCGTGCTGCAGGCCATTCGCGAGAACGAGTTCCGCGCCGAGGCCATCGGCTACCGCGTGGTGGTCTACCGCACCACGGCCGCCGTGCTGTCGGCGCTGTTCGCCACGCTGGCCGGCGCGATGCTCGCGATCTGGCTGCGCTACAACGGACCGGACACCTCGCTGAGCTTCGAGATCATGATCGACGTGCTGCTGATCGTGGTGATCGGTGGCATGGGCACCATCTACGGCGCGGCCATCGGCGCGGTGCTCTTCGTGGTGGCGCAGAGCTACCTGCAGGACCTGCTGCGCATCGGCAACGAAGCAGCGAGCGGCCTGCCTTGGCTGGCGGCGCTGCTGTCGCCAGACCGCTGGCTGTTGTGGCTGGGCGTGCTGTTCGTTCTTTCCGTCTATTACTTCCCCACCGGCATCGTCGGAAAACTGCGAGCGAGAGCGGCGCGATGAGCGACAACCACAACAATCAGATTCCAATCTCGCGCTATGCGCAGCTCGCGGGCCGCGAGATCCACTGGCTCGAATGGGGCTCGCCCGAGGCGCCCGTGGTCATCGCCTGGCACGGCCTGGCGCGCACCGGACGCGACATGGACGAGCTGGCGCAGCACTTCGCGTCGCGCGGATTCCGCGTGATCTGCCCCGACACCATCGGCCGGGGCCTGAGCCAGTGGAGCCCGCTGCCCGACGAGGAATACACGCTCGCGTTCTATGCGCGCATCGCCAACGCGCTGTGCGACGAGCTGCGGCTGGGGCGGGTGCACTGGGTCGGCACCTCGATGGGCGGCGCCATCGGCACCGTCTGCGCCTCGGGCCTGTTCGAGCCGCGCATGAAGGCGCGCATCGCGAGCCTGGTGCTCAACGACAACGCGCCCGAACTGGCGCAGCCCGCCATCGAGCGCATCCGCGCCTACGCGGGCAATCCGCCCGCCTTCGACACGGTGGCCGAGCTGGAGGCCTTCTTCCGCACGGTCTACAAGCCCTACGGCTGGCTCAGCGACGCGCAATGGCGCCGGCTGACCGAGACCTCCACGCGCCGCCTGCCCGACGGGCGCGTCACGCCGCACTACGACCCGGCCATGGTCCGGCAGTTCAGCGCGCACGACAACGACTACCTGATCTGGCCGCACTACGACGCCATCGAGGTGCCGGTGCTGTGCCTGCGCGGAGCCGAGTCCGACCTGGTGCTGCCCGGCGTGGTCGAGGAGATGAAGCGACGCGGCCCCGGCGTGGCCGGCAGGTTGCAGGTGATCGAAGTTCCTGCCTGCGGTCACGCTCCCGCGCTCAACGTGCCCGAACAACTTGAGCCCATCGAGGGGTTTATCCGCGCGGCCGGTCGCTGAGGCTGCGGCGGCGGGACAATCGCCGCCCACCTCAACCACCAGGCCGAGCAACAGGCCTCGAACATCATGGCGCTTTCGCTGTACGACCTCTCCGTGCCCGTCTTCGCGCGCGGCCTCGGCCAACTCACCCACCTGCTCGACAAGAGCCTGGCGCACGCCAAGGCCAACGGCATCGATCCCGCCACGCTGGTGGATGCGCGCCTCGCGCCCGACATGCTCACGCTGGTCGGCCAGATCCAGCGCGCGAGCGATGCCTCGAAGCTGGGCACGGCGCGCATCGCCGGTGTCACTGCGCCGAGCTTTCCCGACGAGGAGAAGACCTGGGACGACCTGGTCGCGCGCATCGCGAAGACGCGGGACTTCCTGGCGAGCGTCGACCGCGCGCTGATCGACGGCCATGAAGATCGCGCCGTGACCATCAAGACCCGCGAAGGCGAGGCGACCTTCACCGCGCAGCGCTACCTGCTGCAGTTCGCGCTGCCGAACTTCTTCTTCCACGTGACCACCGCCTACGACGTGCTGCGCCACAAGGGCATGCCGATCGGCAAGATGGACTATCTGGGCAAGTTCTGAGTTCTGACCCGGGCGGCTCTTCACGCCGCCGGGACAAACTTCAAATTGCCGTGACACATGCGCACGCCCGGCGTGCGCCGCGAACAATCGCGCCTGACCGCTTTCGGTCTGGCATTCGAGCGAGGTTCGCGATCATGCAGATGTTGTCCAGAAGGGCGTTCTCGGGGTTGGCTGCCGGCTCCTCCGCGCTCGCGGCTGCCGTGGGTGGCGCGTGGCCGGTGCGCAGTGCGCTGGCCGTGTCGCCGGGCCTGCGCGACTACGGCAAGGCGCCCGAGTTCGCGGGCATCGACAAGTGGCTCAACTCGGAGCCGCTCACGATGCAGGGCCTGGCCGGCAAGGTGGTGCTGGTCGATTTCTGGACCTACTCCTGCATCAACTGCATCCGCACGCTGCCCTACGTGGTTCGCTGGTACGAGAAGTACAAGGACCAGGGCTTCGTGGTGGTGGGCGTGCATTCGCCCGAGTTCGCCTACGAGAAGTCGACGCGCAACGTGCAGGACGCGATCCAGCGCTTCGGCATCCGCTATCCGGTGGCGCAGGACAACGGCTTCGCCACCTGGAAGGCTTACAACAACCAGTACTGGCCGGCGTTCTACCTCGCCGACAGAAACGGACAGGTGATGCGGCAGCACTTCGGCGAAGGGGAGTACGCCGAGATGGAAGCCGCGATCGAGGCGCTGCTGGGGCGCAGGCAGCCGGCCTGAGCAGGGCGCCGAACTACTTCGCCGGCTCGACGATGCGCCGCACCGCGGCCTTGCCCGCAGGCGTGAGCACCGGGCCGAGCTCGGCGTAGGGCACTTCGATGGCGATCTCACAGCCGGTGCCGTATTCGGGCTGCGAGAAGCGCATGCCCTTGGTTTCCAGCGTAAGGTCGTAGTGGGCGTCTTCCTCGTAGTTGGACTTGCAGTTCTCCTCGGCCTTCGACGGCTGGATGCCCGCGTACTTGAACAGGAAGCGGCGCAGCTTCGGCGGCATCGGGCCGCTTTCGGTGCCGGCTATCTGCCCCGGCGCTTTCTGCGGCTGCACCTGCGGGCGCGGGCCGAACCATGACCACGGGTCGACCTGCTTGCCCGTCTGCAGGTCCCACGTGCGGTAGAACCAGGAGATGCCGGCGCGGCCCGTGCCGGCCGCCCAGGTGTAGTTGCGGATGCTGAGCCACTGCGAAGTCCAGTATTCGGGCTCGGTGGTGTTCTCGTCCTCGGCGGGCACGCCGACCCGGCCGAGAAACTCGCGGCGCTTGTCGAAATATTCCTTGATCGTGTCATTGCCGGTGTCGAAGTCGCGGCGAAGCTCCTGGTTGATGGCCGCGAGCGTGGGTTCGGGGCCGGAGAGTTCGATGGTTTCCTGTCCCGCGAAGCGCAGCCGGCGGAAGCTGCGGCCGGCCGCGTATTCCTCTTTCTTGCCGGTCACGATCTTCGGCTGAGCTTCGAGCTGGCCTGCGTAGCCGTCGCTTCCGCAGGCCCTGTCGCCGCCCGTGGCATCGGCGAGGTCCAGCTTGATCGGCAGCGTGACGGGCGTGCCCTTCACGCTCTTCCACGTGCCGGTGAGCGTGTTGCCCCTGGCCGGGTCGAGCGACCACAGGCCGGTGTCGCCGGCTTCGTGCCAGAAGCTGTCCTTCTCGACGCGGCTCAGCGGGATCGCCGTCTTGTACTGCTTGTAGAAGTAGCTGCCGCTCGGAAACTCGGCGTTGAAGCAGGCCACGATGGCCTTGGTGCCGAGCGTGCCTTCCCATACGCCCCTGGGCACATCGACGGTACCGGCCGCGTGGGCCAGGAAGGGCAGCAGCAGGACAAGGCCGCCGAGGCAACGGGCTCGAAGATGTTTCGTCATGGCTTGCGTGCGGAGATCGAATACATGAGCGGAATGCGCGGCATGCCCTCGGGCGGCGCCATGCGGCGGCCACCGATGTCGCGCATGCCCTCGAAGGGCTTCCAGCCGTTGGCGTACGGGTACTCGTCGAGCCGCTCGATGACGAGCCCCGCCTGCGACAGCGCGGTCGTCACCTGGCCCACGCCCCAGGTGAACTCGAAGCTCGGGTGCGGGTTGGCGAAGTTCTCCACGCCGCGCTCGTAGCCCTCGCGGACCAGTCCGTCGCCGGATTCGGCAACGTAGTCGCCAACGCCTTCCTCGGGCACGGGGGCTTCGTTGAAGTAGTCGTAGTGGAACTTCCAGGCCGGGTCGAACACCAGCGCGAAGGGATGGAACTCGATGAACACGAAGCGGCCGCCTGGCTGGAGCACCTGTGCCACGCCGCGTGCCCAGGCGGCGATGTCGGACAGCCAGCACAGCGTGCCGTACGAACAGAACACGATGTCGAAGCGTTCGCCGCGTGCCTGCGCCTCGCGGAAGTAGTCGTAGACGTCCGAGCGGATGAAGCGCGCCGCGATGCCCGACTGCTGCGAAAGCCGCGTCGCGAAGCCGATGGCTTCGTCGGAGATGTCCACGCCCGTCACCTCGGCGCCGAGGCGCGCGATGCTCAGGCTGTCCTGACCCGCGTTGCATTGCAGGTGCAGCACACGCAGGCCCTTCACATCGCCGAGCAGGCCGGCTTCCTCGGGGAAGAGGGTGGAGCCGCCCTTGCGGAAGAAGGCGGCCTGGTCGCCCTTGTGGCTGTTGTGCGCGACGGTGGCCGCGTTCCACGAGAGCCGGTTGGCTTCGTGCAGATCCTGCTTCATATGGTTGGTGTTTTTTGCGTGGGCCAGCCCGCCAGGTTGCGTTCGGCGATGCCCGCGAGCGCGGTGATCCATGCCGGGCTGTCGTTGAGGCAAGGGATGTAGCTGAAGGCCTGGCCGCCGGCGTGCAGGAAGGCTTCGCGGCCTTCCATGGCGATTTCTTCCAGCGTCTCGAGGCAGTCTGCGGGGAAGCCTGGGCACACCACGTCCACGCGCTTCACGCCGGATGCGCCGAGCTCGCGCAGGGTGGGCTCAGTGTACGGCTCCAGCCACTTGGCCTTGCCGAAGCGCGACTGGAAGGTCACGCGGTACTGGGTGCTCGAAAGGCCCAGGCGTGTCGCGAGCAGCCGGGCGGTTTCGGTGCACTGAGCCTGGTACGGATCGCCCAGTGCGATGTTGCGCGCGGGGATGCCATGGAAGCTCATCAGCAGCACCTCGCCGCGGCCTTCGGTCTTCCAGTGCTTCTCGATGCTCTGGGCCAGCGCGTCGATGTAGGCCGGGTCGTCGTGGTAGTCGTTGACGAAGCGGAATTCGGGCACGCGGCGTTGCTTGCGGCTCCAGGCGTTCACCGCGTCGATCACGCTCGCGGTGGTGGTGCCCGAGTACTGCGGATAGGCCTGCAGCACCAGCACGCGGGTCGCGCCTTCGGCCTGCAGCGCGTCGAGGCGGGAGGCGATGGAGGGGCTGGCGTAGCGCATTGCGTCGCGCACCGTCAGGCGGTGCCCGCGCTCGCCGAGCCATCCGGCCAGCAGCGTCGCCTGCTTCTGCGTCCAGACCTTGAGCGGCGAGCCTTCGCGCATCCAGATGCTCGCGTACTTGGCGGCCGACTTGGCCGGCCGCGTGCGCAGGATGATGCCGTGCAGGATCGGCGCCCAGACCGCCTTCGGAATCTCGACCACGCGCGGGTCGCCCAGGAAGTCGGCGAGGTAGGGGCGAACGGCGGCCGCGGTGGGGGCGTCGGGGGAGCCCAGGTTGCACCAGAGCACTGCTGTGCGCGGGGTACTCGGGGAGGCGTTCTCTTGGGTCGAAGGCATGCGATATTCTCGGGCATGACTTCCGCTTCCCCGGTGCCTGCGGGCGCCGCGCCTCTCGATCTCAAGCGCATCTCGGCGATCTCCCTGGACCTCGACGACACCCTGTGGCCGATCTGGCCGACTATCGAACGCGCCGAGGCCGTGCTGCACCAGTGGCTGCTGCGCGAGGCGCCCAAGACCGCCACCTTGCTGATGACGCCGGGCATCCTGCGCGAGTTGCGCGAAGCCACCGCCAAGGAGCGCTCCGATCTCGCGCACGACCTGAGTGCGCTGCGCCGCGAGTCGATCCGCACGGCGCTCGTGCGCGCCGGTGAAGACCCGGCGCTGGCCGAGCCGGCCTTCGATGCCTTCTTCGCCGAGCGCCAGCGCGTGACGCTCTACGACGATGCGCTGCCGGCGCTGAAGTGGCTCAGCGAGCGCTATCCGCTGGTGGCGATCTCGAACGGCAACGCCGACATCCACAAGACGGGCGTGGGCCGCTGGTTCCGCACCGCCTTCAACGCGCGCGCCTTCGGCAGCGGCAAGCCGCATGCGCCCATCTTCCGCGCGGCCGCGGCATCGGTCGGTCTGCTGCCCAAGGACGTGCTGCATGTGGGCGACGACGCCGAGCTCGACGTGGTCGGCGCGCTCAACGCCGGCATGCAGGCTGCATGGCTGGTGCGCGACGAGCGGCCCTGGGTGCACGGTGCGCGGCCGCAGTTGATCGTGCCCAACCTGCACGCGCTGTGCATGGCGTTGGGCGGCTGAGGCGTTAGCCGAAGACTGGTCTGAAGAAGCTGCGTTCGTAGCTGAGGATGCAGCGGGTTTCTTCCGCGTACTTGAATGCGGCCTGGCATTCCGAGTCCTGCATCGAGTCGGCGCGATATTGTTCGTAGGCGGCCAGGCTCGGAAAGCTGAACATAGCCAGCGCCACGTTGTTCGTGCCTTCCGACGGCAGGAAATAGCCGTGGTGCTTGCCGCCGAACTTCTCGACCAGAGGAATCCAGAGCCGGCCGTAGTGCTCGAATTCCTTGAGCTTGTAGGGATCGACGATGTAGCGCAGGTAGCAGGTGACCATGGCGGTTCGGTTGGTGGTGGGTTGAGGGAAGCGCAGGGGTATTGGCGCGGCGCCAGCGACGAGGCGCCGGGCTGACTATAGTTTCTCGTTCCCACCCACCCATCTCCCTTGCGGCCCCGCGCCGGGCAGGAAACCCGAAGTGCATCTCTCCAACTGGCTCATCTTCTGCAGCGTCACGCTGCTCGTCGTCTTCACCCCGGGGCCGGCCGTGCTGCTCGCGGTCTCGAATTCGATGAGCGTGGGCCCGCGACGGGCGATGATCAGTTCGCTGGGCAATGCGGCAGGGCTCTTCATGGTGTCTGCAGCCGCGATGGCCGGGCTGGGCGTGGTTCTTTCCACCTCGGCCCACGCCTTCATGGTGCTGAAGCTGGCCGGCGCCGCCTACCTGATCTACCTGGGCATCAAGCAATGGCGTAGCCAGGGCAGCGTGTTCGCCGACGTCCAGGGAAGTCAGGGCGCCGCCGCGCCGCGTTCGAGCTGGCGTCTGTTCGGCCACGGGATGACGGTGGCGCTGACCAACCCGAAGGGCATTCTTTTCTTCTCGGCGCTGTTCCCGCAGTTCCTGACGCAGGATGCGCCCATGCTCACGCAGTTCGCGGTGCTGACCGGCACCTTCGCCGCGGCCTCGGTGGTCGCGCATTCGTTCTACGTGCTGCTGGCCCGCCTGCTGCGCAAGCAGCTCTCCGATCCGCGCCGCACGCGCATCTTCAACAAGGTCTCGGGCGGAGCCTTCGTGCTGTTGGGGCTGAGCCTGCTGCGGCTGCGCAACAAGACGGCCTGATTCCGTTTTCCTCAGTCGAGCCCGAAACGCTCGCGCAGCGCCGCGCAGAAGTCGGCGGTGCCGCTGATCGAGAGGGTGATGGTGTCGTAGCGCGGGTCGTCCTCGCTAGATTCCTGCAGGTCGCAGTCCCAGGTCGCGCCTTCGTCGAGGGCGCCGCGCGCATCGGGAAACGTGGCCTCGGCCCAGGCCAGCACCCGGGCGATTTCGGCCCGCACTTCGGGCGTCCTGTCCGGCGAGGTCGATGCCATCGCGTCGAAGGTGCCGTGGCCTTCGGTGTCCTCGCTGTAGTCGAAGTCGAGGTAGCGCAGTTCGGTCGTCATGGGGCGAGTGCCTTGGCGGCGGCCAGTCCGCTGAGGACCGCGCCTTCGAGAGTGGCGGGGTAGGGGCCTTCGACGTAGTCGCCGCAGGCCTGCAGGCCAGGTGCGATGGCAGAGGGCGGCCGCGCGAGGCCCGGCGTGCAGGCGAAGGTGGCGCGCTTCTCGACCACGGTCTGCACCAGCTGCAGGTTCGATTGGCCCAACTGCGCGGCGGCTTGGGCGATGACCTGCTCTTCCAGGACTTCGCGTGAAGCTTCGTTCGCGCTCACGACCATGGCGAGCACGCCTTGCAGGCCGCCGAGCTGACCGCGGTCGAACGCGAACTGGGCTGGTGCCGTGGCTGGATCGCTGCGCAGCGCGAGCATCGGTTCGGCGAGCGGCGTCGCGCCGCGCACGTAGATGGTGGCGATGGCCTCGAAGCGCAGGGCCTCGGTGGTATCGCACCAAGGGGCCGCAGGCAGGCCGGACGCGCGGACCAGCCGCGCGGCATCCCACGGCGCACAGGCCAGCACGACCCGATCGAACGCTTCGCCGTCGACCTGCCATTGCCCGGCCTCGGTCGAAATGGCGCGGACGCGAGTGCCGATGCGCACGGTGGCACCGCGCTGCAGCAGCCACCGGATGGCGGCGTCGGGCAGCAGGGCGCCCAGATCGGCGCGCGGCAACAGCAGGTCAGCACCGCCGCTGCCGCTGAAAAGTGCGTCCTTCAGCACGCGCAGGAAGACTTCCCCGCTCGACTGCGCCACGGGCGTATTGAGCGCTGAAACGCACAGCGGCTCGATCAGCTCCCGCATCACACGTGGCGTGAGGTTGGTGCAGAGATCGGCGACCGTCGTGCCGCTGGCACAACGAAAGCCCGAGAGCCGCCATCCGATCGCGGTGCGCAGCAGTGACGACCTGTCGCGCCAGGTCCAGCCGCGCGCCGTGAAGATGCCCGCCAGCAGGTCGAGCGGTGCTGGCAGCCGCGGCAGCTTGAGTCCGCCGCCATCGGCAAAACGCAGCGAAAGAGGCATACGCAGCAGAGCACCTTCGACATCCACGCCGACGTCGCGCATCAGCTGCAGCGTGGCGGTGTAGGCGCCGATCATGATGTGCTGGCCGTTGTCCAGCGCCAGCCCGTGCATGTTGTCGACCCGTCGCGCCCGGCCGCCCGGCATGTGCGCGGCCTCGAACAACGTGACGGCATGGCCGAGGCGCGTGGCCTCCACCGCGCAGGCGAGGCCGGCCCAGCCGGCGCCGATGACGGCGACCCTCATGAGTGCAGGTACGCGGCGATGAAGCGGCCGCGATCGTCGTCCTCAGCCTCGCGACGCGATGGTGATGCGGCCCCACTTCCAGAAACACCGAGGAACCGGCTTTGCCGGGCCTCAGGTGTTGCCCCCGGTAGGGGGGTGGCGAAGCGACACGAAGTGCGCGGAGCCTGGGGGCGAGTCATATCCGCCCCAGCGCCTGGACCTTCCACGCCAGCCAGAACTTGCGCACCGGCGTCAGGCTCACGCGCTGGTTCAGCACCTGGAAGTTGTCGCGCTCGATCTCTCGCAGCAGGGTGCGGTAGATGCTGGCCATCATCAGGCCGGGCTTCTGCGAGCGGCGGTCGGCCAGCGGGAGCAGGGCGAGCGCCTCGTCGTAGGCGGCGTGGGCCCGGGCGGCCTGGAATTTCATGAGCTCGACGAAGCGCTCGGAGTGCACGCGGTTCAGGAGCTCGTGCGCCTTCACGTCGAACTTCTGCAACTCGTTCACCGGCAGGTAGATGCGCCCGCGCATGGCGTCCTCGCCCACGTCGCGCAGGATGTTGGTGAGCTGCAGCGCCAGGCCCAGCTTGTGGGCGTAGGCCGTGGTCTGGGTCTCGGTCTGGCCGAAGATGCGCGCCGCGACTTCGCCGACCACACCGGCCACTAGGTGGCAGTAGCGCGAGAGGCCCTGGAAGTCGAGGTACCGCGTCTGGTCGAGGTCCATCTGGCAGCCGTCGATCACCTCGTTGAGCTGGCGCGCCTCGATGCCGTAGGCGGCTGTGTGCGGCATCAGTGCCTGCATCACCGGATGGCGCGGCGTGCCCGCGAACGACTGCGACACCTCGGTGCGCCACCAGGCGAGCTTGGTGGCGGCCACGCCGGGGTCGCTGACCTCGTCGACCACGTCGTCGACTTCACGACAGAAGGCGTAGAAGGCCGTGATCGCTGCACGGCGCGGCTTGGGAAGAAACAGGAAGGCGTAATAGAAACTGCTGCCCGAGGCGGCTGCCTTGTCTTGCACGTATTGCTCGGGGGTCATCGGGGAGGCGCTGCTTTCATGGGCGCTGATTGTCTCCGCATCCGCACGGCCTTCCAGAGCAGCACCGGCGCGTCGGTCTTGCCGATGGCGGGGCGCTGGGAGAAGGTGTCGAAGCCCAGGTCCTCGATCTTGTCGAGGATGCGCAGGCCGCCCTGCACGACCAGGCGCAGCTCCCAGCCGGCGCGGCCCGGCAGGCGATGCACGAGGGGCGCGCCCCGGTGCATGAGCTCGCGTGCCCAGTAGACCACTACTGCTATCAGATTGATAGCTTCCTGCGGAGGCTCGGCGGCGGATAGCGGAGCGAAGACCTTGAAGTTCTCGGGCGTCAGGCCGCGCCGGTCGCAGTCCGTCAGCGGAAAGTAGAAGCGGCCGCGCGGCAGGTCGACGCTCGGGTCCTGCCAGAAGTTGATGAGCTGCAGCGCGCTGCAGATGGCATCGCTCTGCGCGAGGGCCGTGGCGTCGTGCACGCCGTAGAGGTGCAGCAGCAGGCGGCCGACGGGGTTGGCGGAGCGGCGGCAGTAGTCGAGCAGCTCCGCGCGGTCGGCGTAGGTGCCGCGGTCGCGGGTTTTCTCGATGTCCTGCACGAAGGCGCTCAGCAGGTCGGCGAGCAGGTCTTCGGGCAGTCCGTGGCGGGCGATGCTGTGGGCGAGCGGGCCGAAGACGTGGGGCCAGCGCGATTCGGGCGGTACTTCGCCGCGGACGGCTGCGGCCAGCTCTTCACGGTAGGCGTGCAGATCGGCCAGGCGCTCGGCCGGCGAGGCGCTGCCTTCGTCGGCGATGTCGTCGGCGGTGCGCGCGAAGTGGTAGATGGCCGCGATCGGCGGGCGCAGGTGCGGCGGGCATAGCCACGAGGCTACGGGGAAGTTTTCGTAATGCGCCGGCGCAGCGGCGAGGTGGGGAGTGGCGGGCACGCCACGATTGTCAGCCACGACGCAATGCCCCGGCACTATGCTCGCAGCGTCGCCACTACGAACTCCCCGCTTCATGAAAGCATCCGCTCCGGCTTCCGGGTCCCAGGTTTCAGCGTACGGCGAGGCGGCGCACCCGACGGGCCCGGCGCTCATGGTGGCGGCGCTGGGCGTCGTGTTCGGCGACATCGGCACTTCGCCGCTCTACGCCTTCAAGGAAACGATGAACCCCGAGCACGGCGTGCCGTTCACGCCCGATTCGGTGCTGGGGCTGCTCTCGCTGATCTTCTGGGGACTGATGTTCGTGGTCACGCTGAAGTACGTGGTGTTCGTGCTGCGTGCCGATCACGACGGCGAGGGCGGCATCCTGGCGCTGCAGGCGCTCGCGCGCAGCGCCGTGGCGGGGCCGAAGACGAAGCCCTGGGTGTGGAACGCCATCGGGCTGCTGGGCCTGGTGGGCGCGGCCATGTTCTACGGCGACAGCCTGATCACGCCGGCCATCTCGGTGCTGTCGGCGGTCGAGGGGCTGGAAGTGCAGGCGCCGGTGCTGCAGCGCGCGGTGCTGCCGATCACGGTGGTGATCCTGATCGCGCTGTTCATGGTGCAGAAGAAGGGCACCGGCACGGTGGGCAAGATCTTCGGGCCGGTCATGCTGCTGTGGTTCATCGTGCTGGCCGCGGCAGGCGCATGGCAGGTGCTGCAGCAGCCGCAGGTGCTGGCGGCGCTCGATCCGCGGCGCGCCCTCGGCTTCCTGATCGAGCACCGGGCGCAGTCGCTGGCGGTGCTGGGCGCGGTGTTCCTGGCCTTCACCGGCGGCGAGGCGCTGTATGCGGACATGGGGCACTTCGGCGCAAGACCGATCCGGCTGGCGTGGCTCTTCATCGCGCTGCCCGGACTGGTGCTGAACTACTTCGGGCAGGGGGCGCTGGTGCTGGCGAACCCGGCTGCGATCGACAACCCGTTCTTCCGGCTCTTTCCCTCATGGGGCGTGCTGCCGATGGTGGTGCTGGCCGCGATGGCGACGGTGATCGCCTCGCAGGCGGTGATCTCGGGCGCGTTCTCGCTCACGGCGCATGCGATGCGCATGGGCTACCTGCCGCGCATGCGGGTCATTCAGACATCCGGCACGGCCATCGGGCAGATCTACGTGCCGGCCGTCAACTGGCTGCTGATGGTGGGCGTGCTGCTGCTGGTGCTGGGCTTCCGCAGTTCCGGGGCGCTGTCGGCGGCTTACGGCATCGCGGTGTCGATCACGATGGTGACGACCACGCTGCTGGCCGGCATCGTGGCCTGGGGGCTGTGGCGCTGGAACAAGGTGGCGGTGGCGATCGGCGTGGCCGCATTCGCGGTGGTCGACCTGACTTTCGTGATCGCCAACAGCCTGAAGGTGGCCGAGGGCGGCTGGCTCACGCTGGCGGTGGCGGCCGTGGTGATGGTGCTCTTCACGACTTGGTCGAAGGGGCGCCGGCTGGGCCTGGAGGCGGCCGCGGCCGAGAGCCTGCCGCTGCGGCCCTTCGTCGAATCGCTGGCGCAGCACATGCCGCACCGGGTGAGCGGCACGGCCGTGTTCCTGAACCCCGACGCCACGGCGGTGCCGCATGCGCTGCTGCACAACCTCAAGCACAACCAGGTGCTGCACGAGCAGGTGATCGTGCTGCGCGTGCTGGCCTGCGACACGCCGCGCGTCGACGCGCGCATCCGCATCGAGGCCGAGCAGCTGATGGAGGGCATCTGGATGGTCACGGCGCGGCACGGCTTCATGGAGCGGCCCGACGTGCCGGAATTCATCCGCATCCTGGCGTACCAGAAGACGCTGGCGATCGACTCGATGAAGACGTCGTACTTCGTCTCGCGGGCCTCGGTGGGCGAGGAAAACCTGCCGGGCATGAACCCGATCCGGCGAGTGCTCTTTGGCTGGTTGCAGCGTAATGCGGGGCGGGCTTCGGACTATTTCGAGCTGCCCGACAACCGCTTGGTGGAGATGGGCCAGCGCACCTAGATTTCGCGGTCGGCAGGCCCTAGTGACCAGCGGGTCATTGACACTGGTTCACGTTTACCCTAGATTACTAACCAGTGGGTCAGTAATGGCCCGGTTCGTCCTTTCCAGGGTGTCTCATGACCGCTTCCGCCGTCTTCCCGTCCCGCCTCCGCAGTGCCGCCTGGCTGCTGCTTCCCGCCATCTTTCTGGCTGGCTGTTCGCCTAAACCCGTAGCCGAGGATCCGGTCCGCGCGGTCAAGTTCGTGACCGTGGGGGCGAGCGAATTCGATGCCCAGCCCGAGTTCTCGGCCGAGGTGCGCGCCCGGGTCGAATCGCGACTGGGCTTCCGCGTCGGCGGCAAGATCACCAGGCGGCAGGCCGAACTCGGCCAGCATGTGCAGGCCGGCCAGGTGCTGGCCCAGCTCGATCCTCAGGACTACCGCCTTGCCGCCGAAGCAGCACGCGCCCAGCAGGCCGCCGCGCTGACCAACCGCGACCTGGCAGCCGCCGACCTCAAGCGCTACACCGAACTGCGGTCGCAGAACTTCATCAGCGGAGCCGAGCTGGAGCGCCGCGAAACCACCTGGAAGGCCGCGCAGGCCCAGCTCGAGCAGGCGCAGGCGCAACTCGCCTCGCAGGGCAACCAGGCCAACTACACGACGCTGGTTGCCGACGTGGCGGGCATCGTCACAGCCATCGAGGCCGAGCCTGGCCAGGTGGTGCAGGCCGGCACACCGGTCGTGCGTATTGCGCAGGACGGCGCCCGTGACGTGGTGTTCGCAGTGCCCGAAGACCGGGCCACGCTGATCAAGACAGGCTCGCCCGTGACGGTGCGCGGCTGGTCCGGCGGCAACGAGCTGCAGGGCCAGGTGCGCGAGGTGGCGGCGAGCGCCGATGCGGTCACGCGCACCTACTCGGTCAAGGTGGCCATCGATGCCGCCACGGCGCCGCCGCTGGGTGCCACCGTCTATGCGCGCCCGCAGGCGCTGGCTCACTCCAGCGCCCCGGTGATGAAGCTGCCGACCAGCGCGCTGCGCCAGGAAGGCAAGGGCACTTCCGTGTGGGTGCTCGACAAGTCGACCATGACGGTGCGCTCGCAGCCCGTGCAGGTGGCCACGGCCGACGGCAACGAGGCCGTGATCGCCGGCGGCATCTCGCCCGGCATGATGGTCGTGGCCGCGGGCGTGCATGTGCTGTCGCCGGGTCAGAAGGTCACCATCTACCAGTCCAAGGAGGCGGCCGCGGCCGCCGCCAATGCCGGTGCGAAGGAGTCCGTGCAGCCGGTCACGGCCGTTGCCGCGACGAACAAGGAGATCGCAGCGGGTGCCGCCAAATGAGCGGCGGCGCGGCGAACCCCAACGACAAGCCCTCCGGCTTCAATCTCTCCAAATGGGCGCTGGACCACGCGCCCCTCACGCGCTACCTGATGGTGGTGCTGATGGTGCTGGGCGCGTTCGCGTACTTCCAGCTCGGGCAGGACGAAGACCCGCCGTTCACCTTCCGCGCGATGGTGGTGCGGACCTACTGGCCCGGCGCCACCGCACAGCAGGTGGCCGAGCAGGTCACCGACAAGCTCGAGCGCACGCTGCAGGAGGCGCCGTACGCCGACAAGATCCGCAGCTATTCGAAGCCCGGCGAGTCGCAGATCATCTTCAACATCAAGGACTCGTCGAAATCCACCGAGGTTGCCAACGTCTGGTACACGGTGCGCAAGAAGATCGGCGACATGCGCGCCACCTTGCCCGCCGGCGTGCAGGGGCCGTTCTTCAATGACGACTTCGGCGACGTCTATGGCGTGATCTACGCGCTGGAGAGCGAAGGCTTCAGCTACGCCGAACTCAAGACGCTGGCCGACGACGTGCGCCAGCAGCTGCTGCGCGTGAAGGACGTGGCCAAGGTCGACCAGTTCGGCGTGCAGGACGAGAAGGTCTACATCGAGATCTCGCAGAAGCGCCTGGCGCAGCTGGGGCTCGACTTCAACGCCGTGCTCTCGCAGCTCGGCTCGCAGAACGCCATCGAGAGCGCGGGCACGATCCAGTCGCCGCTGGACGTGGTGCAGGTGCGCGTCGCCGGCCAGTTCACCAGCGTCGACCAGTTGCGCGAGATGCCCATCCGCGGCAGCTCGGGCAACCAGCTCAAGCTCGGCGACATCGCCGACATCCACCGCGGCTACGTCGATCCGCCCACGGTCAAGATGCACCACCAGGGCAAGGAAGTGATCGGCCTGGGCGTGTCGATGGCCAAGGGCGGCGACATCATCGCGCTGGGCAAGGCGCTGAAGGCCACCGCCGTCACCATCGAACAGCGCCTGCCGGCCGGCGTGAAACTGGCGCAGGTGCAGGACCAGCCGGTGGCGGTGGCGAGCTCGGTCAACGAGTTCGTCGGCGTGCTGATCGAGGCCGTGGCCATCGTGCTGGCCGTGAGCATCATCTCGCTGGGCCTGCACAAGGGCGGGCGCTTCGGCTGGTACGTCGACATGCGACCGGGGCTGGTGGTGGCGATCACCATTCCGCTGGTGCTGGCCGTGACCTTCCTGGCGATGAACTACTTCGGCATCGGGCTGCACAAGATATCGCTGGGCTCGCTCATCATCGCGCTGGGCCTGCTGGTGGACGACGCGATCATCGCGGTCGAGATGATGGTGCGGAAGATGGAGGAGGGCTACGACAAGGTCCGCGCCGCCACCTTCGCCTACGACGTGACGGCCAAGCCGATGCTCACGGGCACGCTCATCACCGCGGCGGGCTTCCTGCCGATCGGCATCGCCAAGTCGGTGACGGGCGAGTACACCTTCGCCATCTTCGCGGTGACGGTGATCGCGCTGGTGCTGTCGTGGATCGTCTCGGTGTACTTCGTTCCCTACCTCGGCACGCTGCTGCTGAAGGTGAAGCCGCACGACCCCGATGCGCCGCCGCACGAGCTCTTCGACACGCCGTTCTACAACGCCTTCCGCTCCACCGTGAACTGGTGCGTGCAGCACCGCTGGATGACCATCGGCGCCACGGTGCTGATCTTCGCGCTCGGCATCTTCGGCATGGGCAAGGTGCAGCAGCAGTTCTTCCCGGATTCGAGCCGGCCCGAGATCCTGGTCGACATCTGGTTCCCCGAAGGCACCTCGTTCGCCGCGAACGAGGAAGTGGCCAAGCGGGTCGAGAAACGCGTCATGCAGGAGGCCGGCGTGAGCACCGTCAGCACCTGGATCGGCTCGGGCGTGCCGCGCTTCTACCTGCCGCTGGACCAGGTGTTTCCGCAGACCAACGTGTCGCAGCTGATCGTGCTCGCCAAGGACCTGAAGGTGCGCGAGACCCTGCGCATCAAGCTGCCGCAGGTGCTGGCGCAGGAATTCCCCGAGGTGCGCGGCCGCGTGAAGCTGCTGCCCAACGGCCCGCCTGTGCCGTACCCGGTGCAGTTCCGCGTGATCGGCCCGGACCCGGCGCTGCTGCGCGGCCATGCCGACGAGGTGAAGGCCGTGCTGCGCGACAACGCCAACATGCGTGGCGTGAACGACAACTGGAACGAGTCGGTGAAGGTCATCCGCCTCGAGATCGACCAGGCCAAGGCGCGTGCGCTCGGTGTGACTAGCCAGGCCATCGCGCAGGCCTCCAAGACCATGTTCAGCGGCACCACCGTGGGCCAGTACCGCGAGAACGACCTGCTGATCGACATCGTGCTGCGCCAGGCGCCCGACGAGCGCCAGGCCATCTCGGACATCGGAAATGCATACATCCCGACGACTTCGGGCCGTTCGATTCCGCTCACGCAGATCGCCAAGCCCGTGTTCACCTGGGAGCCGGGAGTGATGTGGCGCGAGAACCGCGACTACGCCATCACCGTGCAGGGCGACGTGATCGAAGGCCTGCAGGGCGCGACCGTGACGGCGCAACTGCTGCCGAAGCTGCGCGAGCTCGAGGCCGGCTGGGTCGCGGCCGGGCAGGGCGCCTATCGCATCGAAGTGGCGGGCGCGGTGGAGGAAAGCAGCAAGGGCTCGGCCTCCATCGTGGCCGGCGTGCCGATCATGCTGTTCCTGGTGTTCACGCTGCTGATGCTGCAGCTGCACAGCTTCAGCCGTTCGCTGCTGGTGTTCATCACCGGCCCGATGGGCATCGCCGGCGTGGCCGGCGCGCTGCTGGTGCTGAACCGGCCTTTCGGCTTCGTCGCGCTGCTGGGCGTGATCGCGCTGATGGGCATGATCCAGCGCAACGCCGTGATCCTGATCGACCAGATCGAGCTCGACCGCGCGGCGGGCGTGCCGGCGTGGGACGCGATCGTGGAGTCGGCGGTGCGGCGGCTGCGGCCGATCGTGCTGACCGCTGCCGCGGCGGTGCTGGCGATGATCCCGCTGTCGCGCAGCGTTTTCTGGGGACCGATGGCCGTTGCAATCATGGGTGGGCTGATCGTGGCAACGGTGTTGACCCTGCTTGCCCTGCCCGCGATGTACGCCGCCGCGTTCCGCGTGAAGCGCGAGCCGGAAACGGTGCCGATTAGCGTCTAAAATCGCAGGCTGACCGATTTCAAGCGGATGGTCTTTGGCCCACGGGAATCCGTGGTGCGAAAAGCCCGTCCGCTTTTGCATTCACCTGAAAAAAGATTGGCATCGCGCGGGTGGCGAAATTGGTAGACGCACCAGGTTTAGGTCCTGACGTTCGCAAGAACGTGCCGGTTCGAGTCCGGCCCCGCGCACCAGCCCTGCACGTAGCCCGTTCTATCGAGCAGCAATGAAGCCCCGTTCCGCAAGGAGCGGGGCTTTTTCTTTTCCTCTTTTCTCTTTTCCTGGCCTACCAGTCGCTGCTGCTACTGCTGTCGCTGCTTCCGCTGTCGGAGCTGCTGCTGCTGCTGCTCGAGTCGTCCCACGAACTCGTATCGCTGATGCCGAAGTTGTTGTCCACGAAGCTGCGATCGACCTGCCGCTCCGGCTCCGGATCGGACGAGGGCCAGAGGCTGCTGCCCATCCTGTCGTTGCCGGTGTCGTGGTGGCGGTGGTTGTTGAAGATGTTGGTCGTGTTGCCCCGATGGTCGTCGGAGCGGTCGTTCAGCATGTGGCGCAGCAGCTCGCCCGCGACCACCGCGCCGACGCCCGCCGCGGCGCCCGCGGCCAGTGCGCCGCCGATGCCGGGGCCTTGGCTGGGGGCGGGAGGGGCGGAGCCGTAGTCCCTGTAGTCGTCCGTCCTGCCGTAGCCCATCGACGAATCGCTGGTGGGCCTGGAGAACCTGGTTCCGCTCCCGGCGGGGGCAGGCGCCTCGAAGGTGGTGGCGCGGCGGCGCTGCTGGAAGACCACATAGGCGACGACGAACAGCGCCACGATGCCGATCGGCCCCCAGGGGATCGGGCCGGACGATGAGCCCGTATCCGCCTTGCCGGATGCCAATGCTGCAGCCGGGCTGGGTACGGGCGGTGGCTCGGGTTTGGTCTCGACCGGTTTCTCCAGCTTGCGTTCGAGCTTGGCGACCGACTCGGCCTTCGCGAACTTGAGTCCGGGCGACAGCTCCTTGGCCAGGGCCAGTTCGTCCCTGGCATCGTCGAGTTCGCCTTTCATTGCAAGAAGCTCGGCGTGCACGTAGTGGGCCTTCGCGCTCTTCGGATGGTTCTTCAGCACCTTCGCGATCATCGCGTCGGCATCGGCCATCCTGCCGTTGCTTGCCGCTTCGTAGATCTGCTGGATGGTCGGCTCCTTCGCCGCTGCCGCCGGCGCCGCGGTGGTCTTGGCCAGCGCGGGCGAAGGCATGCCGAACACGAGGACCAGGGCGAAGGCGAGGGCGGCGAGCAGTCGCTGGAAGAGGATGGGCATTCGTTCCTTGGGGAAATGTCGAATCGCAGCCACTGTAAAGGCGAAATCGGCCATGAATCCGGGCGTGGTGCGCAATCTCTGCTGCAGCTGGTCGCCGGCTCGCTCAAAACGGGCGCTTCCAGCCGATTAGAATCATGGGTTGCCCAGTTTTGCAGGCGGCACGCGTGTGCCTCCGCATAAATCCCGCTAGCGCGTGCAAGTCCTTGATCTGTATCGGTAAAAAGACGCAGGCCCCGCGCAACAGACCCCTCACAAGGAAGACATCATGACCGTGACCGTTGAAACTCTCGAGAAGCTCGAACGCAAGATCACGCTGACCCTGCCGGTCGGCACCATCCAGTCCGAAGTCGATTCGCGCCTCAAGAAGCTCGCGCGCACCGTCAAGATGGACGGCTTCCGTCCCGGCAAGGTGCCGATGAACGTCGTGGCCCAGCGCTACGGCTACTCGGTGCACTACGAAGTCATGAACGACAAGGTCGGCGAGGCTTTCTCGCAAGCCGCGAACGAAGCCAAGCTGCGCGTCGCCGGCCAGCCCCGCATCACCGAGAAGGAAGACGCACCTGAAGGCGAACTGGCCTTCGACGCGATCTTCGAAGTGTTCCCCGACGTCAAGATCAACGACCTGTCGGGCGCCGAAGTCGAGAAGCTGTCGGCCGAAGTCGGCGAAGACGCCATCGACAAGACCCTCGACATCCTGCGCAAGCAGCGCCGCACCTTCGCCCAGCGCGCGCAAGACGCCGTCGCTCAGGACAGCGACCGCGTGACCGTCGACTTCGAAGGCAAGATCGACGGCGAGCCCTTCCAGGGCGGCAAGGCCGAAGACTTCCAGTTCGTCGTCGGCGAAGGCCAGATGCTGAAGGAATTCGAAGACGCCGTGCGCGGCATGAAGGCCGGCGACAGCCGCACCTTCCCGCTGTCGTTCCCGGCCGACTACCACGGCAAGGACGTGGCCGGCAAGCAGGCCGACTTCCTCGTCACCGTGAAGAAGATCGAAGCCTCGAACCTGCCCGAAGTCAACGAGCAGCTCGCCAAGTCGCTCGGCATCGCCGAAGCCACCGTCGAAGGCCTGCGCGCCGACATCAAGCGCAACCTCGAGCGCGAAGTGAAGTTCCGCCTGCTGGCCCGCAACAAGAACGCCGTGATGGACGCCCTGGTGGCCAACGCCGAGCTCGACCTGCCGAACGCCAGCGTGCAGTCGGAAGTCAGCCGCATGGTCGAAGGCGCCCGCGCCGAACTGAAGCAGCGCGGCATCAAGGACGCCGACAAGGCCCCGATCCCCGACGAAGTGTTCCGCCCGCAAGCCGAGCGCCGCGTGCGCCTGGGTCTGGTGGTGGCCGAGCTGGTGCGTGCCAACAACCTGCAGGCCAAGCCCGAGCAGATCAAGGCCCACATCGACGAGCTGGCCGCCAGCTACGAGAAGCCGGCTGACGTGGTGCGCTGGTACTTCAGCGACAACAACCGCCTGGCGGAAGTCGAAGCCGTGGTCATCGAGAACAACGTGACCGATTTCGTCCTCGGCAAGGCCAAGGTCAACGAAAAGTCGGTGTCGTTCGACGAACTGATGGCTCAGCAGCAAGGCTGATTTCCGTCGCCGCCCGCTACGCCGATGGGGCTTGTGCTTTGCGGCACGAGCCCCATTTCACTCAGGCGTACAGTTCAGAAACAGCGAACGATTCCATTTCCCGGAGAGCAAATACATGAGCGCACAGGAAACCCAGGCCCTCGGCATGATCCCGATGGTCATCGAGCAATCCGGCCGCGGCGAGCGGTCGTATGACATCTATTCGCGCCTCCTCAAGGAGCGCATCGTCTTTCTGGTGGGCGAGGTCAACGACCAGACCGCCAACCTCGTGGTGGCCCAGCTGCTGTTCCTCGAGAGCGAGAACCCGGACAAGGACATTTCCTTCTACATCAACTCCCCGGGCGGCAGCGTGAGCGCCGGCATGGCCATCTACGACACCATGCAGTTCATCAAGCCCGACGTGTCGACCATGTGTCTGGGCTTCGCGGCCAGCATGGGCGCCTTCCTGCTGGCGGCCGGCGAGAAGGGCAAGCGTTTCTCGCTGCCCAACTCCAAGATCATGATCCACCAGGTGCTCGGCGGCGCACGCGGCCAGGCGACCGACATCGAGATCCACGCGCGCGACATCCTGCGCACCAAGGACCAGATGAACCGCATCCTGGCTGAGCGCACCGGCCAGCCGCTGGAAAAGGTCAAGGCCGATACCGAGCGCGACTATTTCCTCACGGCCGACGAGGCCAAGGACTACGGCCTGGTGGACCAGGTCGTCGCCAAGCGCGGTTGAACGCCGGCGCCGAGGGCGCCAAATGGCAAAAAACGGCGTTTTCCACACGGGAAACGCCGTTTTTGTTTAGTTATCATTGTCCCTACCCTGTAACGAGGCAAATGTCCATGGCCGATAAAAAAGGCTCCTCCAGCGAAAAAACGCTTTATTGCTCGTTCTGCGGCAAGAGCCAGCACGAGGTCAAGAAGCTGATCGCGGGCCCTTCGGTCTTCATCTGCGACGAGTGCATCGACCTTTGCAACGAGATCATCCGCGACGAACTCCCGGCGGGTGAGGAAGCGCGCGAGTCGCGCAACGACCTGCCGACGCCGCTGGAGATCAAGGCCAACCTCGACAACTACGTGATCGGCCAGGAGCCGGCCAAGCGCATGCTGTCGGTGGCCGTCTACAACCACTACAAGCGCCTGCGCCACAAGGAAAAGGCCAAGGGCGACGACGTGGAGCTCAGCAAGAGCAACATCCTGCTGATCGGCCCCACCGGCTCAGGCAAGACGCTGCTGGCCCAGACGCTTGCGCGCATGCTCGACGTGCCCTTCGTGATGGCTGACGCCACCACGCTGACCGAAGCCGGCTACGTCGGCGAGGACGTCGAGAACATCATCCAGAAGCTGCTGCAGAGCTGCAACTACGAAGTCGAGCGCGCACAGCGCGGCATCGTCTACATCGACGAAATCGACAAGATCTCGCGCAAGTCCGACAACCCATCCATCACGCGCGACGTGTCGGGTGAGGGCGTGCAGCAGGCGCTGCTGAAGCTCATCGAAGGCACCATGGCCAGCGTGCCGCCGCAGGGCGGACGCAAGCACCCGAATCAGGATTTCCTGCAGATCGACACGACCAACATCCTGTTCATCTGCGGCGGCGCGTTCGCGGGTCTGGAGAAGGTCATTGAAAACCGCACCGAGGCCTCGGGCATCGGTTTCGGCGCGTCGGTCAAGAGCAAGCAGCAGCGCAGCATCACCGAGGTGTTCCGCGAAGTCGAGCCCGAGGACCTGATCAAGTTCGGCCTGATCCCCGAACTCGTGGGCCGCATGCCCGTGGTCGCATCGCTCGCGGAACTCAGCGAGGATGCGCTGGTCCAGATCCTGACCGAGCCCAAGAACGCCGTGGTCAAGCAGTTCACCAAGCTGCTGCAGATGGAGGGCGTGGACCTCGAGATCCGCCCGGCGGCGCTCAAGGCGATCGCCCGCAAGGCGCTGGCGCGCAAGACCGGTGCGCGCGGTTTGCGATCGATCCTTGAACAGTCGCTGATCGACACCATGTTCGAGTTGCCGAACGCGACCAATGTCGACAAGGTGGTGGTCGAGGAATCGACCATCGACGAAAACAAGCCCCCGCTGCTCGTGTATCGCGAAGCGGCGAAAAAGGCTTAAAGCCAAAGACGCGAAGGATCTGCATGTCTGGCCACACCCCTCTGCCTCCCGAAGCCCTCGACCTGCCGCTGCTGCCGCTGCGCGACGTCGTGGTGTTTCCGCACATGGTGATCCCGCTGTTCGTGGGGCGCCCCAAGAGCATCAAGGCACTCGAACTCGCCATGGAGGCGGAGCGCCGCATCATGCTGGTGGCCCAGAAGGCCGCTGCCAAGGACGAGCCCTCCGTCGAGGACATGTTCGAGGTCGGCTGCGTCTCGACCATCCTGCAGATGCTCAAGCTGCCCGACGGCACCGTGAAGGTGCTGGTCGAGGGCCAGCAACGCGCCCGCGTGAACCGCATCGATGACGGCGAGACCCATTTCTCGGCCAACGTGACGCCCGTCGAGGCGCCCGAAGGCGGCGAGAAGGGCACCGAGGTCGAGGCGCTGCGCCGTGCCGTGATGCAGCAGTTCGACCAGTACGTTAAGCTGAACAAGAAGATCCCGCCCGAGATCCTCACCTCGATCTCCAGCATCGACGATCCGGGCCGCCTCGCGGACACCATCGCCGCTCACCTGCCGCTCAAGCTCGACAACAAGCAGGCCGTGCTCGACCTCGACGACGTCAAGGCGCGCCTGGAAAACCTGTTCGGTCAGCTCGAGCGCGAAGTCGACATCCTGAACGTCGACAAGAAGATCCGTGGCCGCGTGAAGCGCCAGATGGAGAAGAACCAGCGCGACTTCTATCTCAACGAGCAGGTCAAGGCCATCCAGAAGGAGCTCGGCGAAGGCGAAGAGGGCGCGGACATCGAGGAGATCGAGAAGAAGATCAAGCTCGCGAAGATGTCCAAGGAAGGCCTGAAGAAGGCCGAGGGCGAGCTCAAGAAGCTCAAGCTCATGTCGCCCATGTCGGCCGAGGCCACCGTGGTGCGCAATTACATCGACGTGCTGATCGGCCTGCCATGGAGCAAGAAGACCAAGATCAAGCACGACCTGGCCAACGCCGAGGCGGTGCTCAACGCCGACCACTATGGCCTCGAGAAGGTCAAGGACCGCATCCTCGAGTACCTCGCGGTGCAGCAGCGCGTGGACAAGGTCAAGGCGCCGATCCTGTGCCTCGTTGGACCTCCGGGCGTGGGCAAGACCTCGCTGGGGCAGTCGATCGCCAAGGCGACCGGCCGCAAGTACACCCGCATGGCGCTGGGCGGCATGCGCGACGAAGCCGAGATCCGCGGCCATCGCCGCACCTATATCGGCGCGCTGCCGGGCAAGGTGCTGCAGGGCTTGAGCAAGATCGGCACGCGCAATCCGCTGTTCCTGCTCGACGAAATCGACAAGCTGGGCACGGACTTCCGCGGCGACCCGTCGAGCGCGCTGCTCGAGGTGCTCGACCCCGAGCAGAACCACACCTTCGGCGACCACTACGTGGAAGTCGACTTCGACCTGAGCGACGTGATGTTCGTCGCCACCTCGAACTCGATGAACATCCCGCCGGCGCTGCTGGACCGCATGGAAGTCATCCGCCTCTCGGGCTACACCGAGGACGAGAAGACCAACATCGCGATCAAGTACCTGCTGCCCAAGCAGATGAAGAACAACGGCGTGAAGGACGACGAGCTGTTCGTCACCGAAGAGGCCGTGCGCGACATCGTGCGTTACTACACGCGTGAAGCGGGTGTGCGTTCGCTCGAGCGCGAGTTGTCCAAGATCTGCCGCAAGGTCGTGAAGGGCCTGCTGCTCAAGCAGCTCACGCCCAAGGTCACCGTCAACGGCGCGAACCTCAACGAGTTCCTCGGCGTGCGCAAGTACACCTTCGGTCTCGCCGAGAAGCAGAACCAGGTCGGCCAGGTGGTCGGCCTCGCGTGGACCGAAGTCGGTGGCGACCTGCTGACGATCGAGGCCGTGACCATGCCCGGCAAGGGCGTGATCAGCCGCACCGGTTCGCTGGGCGACGTGATGAAGGAATCGGTCGAGGCCGCGCGCACGGTGGTGCGCAGCCGCTCGCGCCGGCTCGGCATCAAGGACGAGATGTTCGAGAAGCGCGACATCCACATCCACGTGCCCGACGGTGCCACGCCGAAGGACGGCCCCAGCGCGGGCGCTGCGATGACGACGGCTTTCGTGTCGGCGCTCACGGGCATTCCGGTGCGCGGCGACGTCGCGATGACGGGCGAGATCACGCTGCGAGGCGAGGTCACCGCCATCGGCGGCCTGAAGGAAAAGCTGCTGGCCGCGCTGCGCGGTGGCATCAAGACCGTGCTGATTCCGGAAGAGAACGCCAAGGACCTGCAGGAGATTCCCGAGAACGTGAAGAACGGCCTCGAGATCGTGCCCGTGAAGTGGATCGACAAGGTTCTCGAGATCGCTCTCGAGAAGCAGCCCGAGCCGCTGTCCGACGAGGAGGTTGCTGCGTCCGCTGCCGCGATGGCCGAACTGGCCAAGCAGCGCGCGCCGGCGCCGGCTTCGGAAGGTTCGGTCAAGCACTGACGAGCCCTTCGCAAAACTTGTGGAGCCTCGAAAAACTGGTATATAATTCAAGGCTCGAAACGCGGGAATAGCTCAGTTGGTAGAGCGCAACCTTGCCAAGGTTGAGGTCGAGAGTTCGAGACTCTTTTCCCGCTCCAGTTTTGAAAAAGGGAAGCAGCAGCTTCCCTTTTTTTCGCTAGTTCGATTTCGTATTTCTGCGTGGCGCGATAGCAAAGCGGTTATGCAACGGATTGCAAATCCGTCTAGTCCGGTTCGACTCCGGATCGCGCCTCCACTCTCTCGGTTCAACCAGATTCGACTCCGACTGCCAAGCCCCGCCAACCGACGTTGCCGGGGCTTGTTTTGTTTGGGTTATCGTCGATGTCCAACCTGACGCCCGGATGGTGAAATTGGTAGACACATCGGACTTAAAATCCGCCGCTTCCTTAATCGGGGCATACGGGTTCGACCCCCGTTCCGGGTACCACACTTACAAGGGAGCATTAGATGCCTCGCTACAACGCTCCATTTGAGATTCATGTGCACGGCGATGTGCCGCTGCGTTCGGACGTGAGCTTCGAGCAGATCCAGGAAGCGCTCAAGCCGCTGTGGAAATACGCCGGCGCCAAGTCGCTGGCCGACGGCGCGACCAGCAGCTACGAGGAAGAACCCGGCATCCGTTTCGAGCAGAAGGACCACGTGCTCCAGATGTGCTGGACCGTGGCAGGCGACGAAGACTTCCGCCAGGCACTCGACGAGATGTGCATGGGCCTGAACGAGCTCTCCGAGCGCGGAGCCGCCATCGAGGTCACCTTCTACGACACCGACTTCGACGAGGAAGAGGGCGACCCCGAGGAAGAATCGCGCGACGACTTCCTGATGCTGTTCGTCGGCCCGAACCCCGCCGCCATCATGCAGGTGCAACGCGACCTGCTCGTGGAAGACGTCGTCAACCTCATGGAGCGTCACTTCGACGGCTCCGAGCTGGGCGGCGTGGTTGCCGAGATCGATCGCCTCTTCAGCGATCGTTTCGATGCGCTCGTGAACTCGCTCGAGATCGGCAAGCGTCCGCGCGGCACCGGCGGGTCGGGCAGTGGGGGCAGCGGCGGTGGACATGGCGGCGGCCGCCGTCCGCGTCACCTGCACTGATTCCGCGGCACTCCTCCGCGAAAAGACGCCGCAACAAGACCCAGCCAGGCCGTCGCATGGCCCTGTTCCCCGCCTCGGCGCTGAGACCGGGCGTGCGCAAGCGCGAGGTGTTCGGCTGGGCGATGTACGACTTCGCCAACTCGGGCTACACCACGGTCGTCATCACCGCGGTGTTCGCCGCCTACTTCGTGGGCGGCATCGCCAAGGGCGCTCCATGGGCCGCCTTTGCGTGGACGGCAGCACTCAGCACCTCGTATGCCATCGTGATGCTCACGATGCCCGCCATCGGCGCATGGGCCGATTTGCGCGCGGCCAAGAAGCGGGTGCTCGTGCTGGCGACCATCGGCTGCGTCTTCGCGACGGCGGCGCTGGCCGTCACACCGAGCTTCTCGGGCGCTGCCGGAGTTGCGCTCGCGATGGCGCTGATCGTCGTCTCCAACGCCTTTTACTCCTACGGCGAGTCGCTCACCGGCGCCTTCCTGCCCGAACTCGCCACGGCCGAGGGAATGGGCAAGGTGAGCGGGTGGGGCTGGGCCTTCGGCTATGTCGGCGGCATGTTGGCGCTGGGCATCTGCCTGGCCTACGTGCTGTGGTCTCAATCCAGGGGCCTGCCTGCGGCGCATTTCGTTCCGGTCACGATGCTGATCACGGCCGCCATCTACGGGCTGGCCGCATGCGCCACCTTCGCGCTGCTGCCCGAGCGTGCGCAGCCCAGGGCCGCCGATACCGGGCTCGGCGCATGGCAGCAGCTGCGCGCGACCTACCGCCAGGCGCGGGCATATCGCGACTTCATGTGGCTGCTGGCATGCACGGTCTGCTACCAGGGCGGCGTAGCGGTGGCCATCACGCTCGCGGCCATCTATGCGGAGCAGGTGATCGGCTTCGTGGCGAGCGAGACGATGGTGCTGATCTTCGTGCTCAACATCGCGGCATCGCTGGGGGCCTTCGGCTTCGGCTACGTGCAGGACCGCATCGGCCACAAGGTCTCGTTGGCCGGCACGCTGGTCGCGTGGATCGCGGTCTGCGTCATCGCCGCGATGGTCACCACCAAGGGCGGCTTCTGGTGGGCCGCGACCATCGCGGGGTTGGCCATGGGTTCGAGCCAGTCAGCCGGCCGCGCCATGACGGGCTACCTGGCGCCCCCGCTGCAGCTGGCGGAGTTCTTCGGCCTCTGGACCTTCGCGACGCGGCTGGCGAGCATCGTCGGCCCGCTGAGCTTCGGCGCCATCACCTGGATGACCGGCGGCAACCAGCGTATCGCGATCCTCTCGACGGCCGTGCTCTTCGTGGTGGGGCTGGTGCTGCTGCTGCCGATCGACATGCAGCGCGGCCGCCAGGCCGCGCTGCGCAACTAGCCAAGCCAGGCTGCGATCAGGGCAGCTTGTCGCCGAACAGGCTGTCGTTGGTCAGCGGCCAGCCGACCTCCGGCGCATAGCGCACCGTCCAGTTCGCCGGGTTCTTCACGCGGGCTGCGAAGGCAGCCAGATCGGAGCGGTCGAGCGAGCCGGTGTAGATCGCGTTGGTCTGGTTCGCGGGCGTCACGGTGAAGCTGAACGCCGTGCCGGCCGTCGTGACGGCGTCGGGGATGGTGCCTGCGGTACCGCCGAGCGTGATGGTCGCGAGATGGTTGCCGACGGCGGTGATCTGTCCGGCCACGCCGTCGCCCAGTCCGGCGATGGTGCCGCCCGCGATGGCGTAGACGGTTTCCGACTTGCCGATGCCGCCCGGCGACCCGAGCGTGAAGCCCTTGTCCGCGATCGGATTGCCCGTGACGTCGGTCTGGATCGTCACGATGGTGCCCGCCGGCAGGTTCTGGTCGGCGGTCCAGAAGAAGGCCGTTTCATTGGTGATGCCGGCGAACTCGGTCGTGCCCGCCTTGCGGTCGCGGTCGGTGAACAGCACCTGCGTGCCGCCGTTCACTGCCTTCAGCAGCACGAAGGCATAGGCATCGGGCGCTTCGGCATTGGCGGCCATGAAGAGCAGGTCGCCGGCCACCAGCGGCGTGGCGCCGGCAGTCGTCGTGAAGCTCAGCCTGGTGGCGTCGGAAATGCCGGCGAAGGCGTTGCCGGTGGCGTCTGTGATCGCGTTCGCATCCACCGTGACGTAGTAGCCGGTGCTGAGCTCGAGCGGGGCCGTCGGCACCAGTTTCAGCACGTTGAAGGCCACCTGCAGGCGCGCGGCGGGGCTGTTGGAGTGGAAGGTCTCGACCACGCTGCCGTCGGCCTTGCGCAGCACGATGCTGCCGGAGCCCAGGCGCACGGCCTCGTTGAACGACAGCGTGATCGCGGTGTCGAGGTTGACGCCCACGCGGCCGGCGGCGGGCATCGACTTCTTCAGCGTCGGGGCGGCGGTATCGACCCACGGCTTACCCAGGTTCACGACGAAGCCGTCGAACTTCTGGTCGGCCGCGGGCAGGTCCTTGGACGCGGTCTTGCCGTCCCACTTGGTGTCGCCGTTGTCCAGCAGCAGCTGGACCTGCGTGCCGGCCTTCACGGGGCCCGGCACCTCGACGGTCGATTCGAAGCTGCCGCCCGTTTCCTTGCGCAGTGCGTCGAGGTCGTTCGACAGCTCCACAGGGGTGCTGTTCGGGTTGCCGTCCCACGCGAACAGCGCGAAGTCGCGGTCCACGTCCGGGCTCGCAGCGCCCGCGGGGCCGGCAACGATCAGGTAGTTGCCGTCGGTGCCCTTGTCGATCGAGCGGATGCCGCGGCCGCCCAGTTCGAGCTCGATGGGAGCGCCGAAGGTGGCTTGCGTGGCGGTGCCGGCGATCAGGGCTGCGTAGTTCTGCAGCGGCACGATCAGCGCCTTGGCGCGCACACGGGTGCCGGTCTGCGGCGCGCGGAAGCCGAGCCACAGTGCAGTGTCGCCGGGCGAACTGGTCATGCCTTCGATGGAGAAGCCGTCGACACGCTCGGGCACGATGCCGGCCCCGGCCGACACCGCGAAGCCGAAGCGGTTGGCGCCGAGGCCGTGACCGTTGCCGACGTCCCAGGCGATCAGCTGGGCCTCCAGCTGCGAGAACTTGCCGACATAGTCGAACGCGGTGGCCGCGCCGGTGCCGCTGACCTTGACGGCGAAGAGATGCGAGCGATCGGCGGCCGCGTCGGCGCCGTCCTTCTTGTTGCTGTTGGAGCCGGTGAGGTACAGCGTGTCGCCGATGCGCGTGCCGGCCTCCAGATCGAGCTCCTTCGCCAGCTTCGGGCCTTCGAGCTCATAGCTCCATTCCTTCACCGCCGCGCCGCCGCCGCGCGGGTAGATGCGAAGCACGTTGGCCTCGTCGTCCGCCACGATCATGAAGTTGTCGGGCAGGGCGATGGCGGTGGATGCGTCCGAAGAGCCCTTGGTGGTGCCCGCATTGGGCGTGAACCGGGCCTTCGATACGAGCTGGTCGGGTTCGGCTGGGGGTTGCGTGGCCGGCGGCTGCGCGGGCGCCGGCGGGTTGGTGCTGGCGGGCGGCAGGAATCCGCCGAAGCCTGAGCCGCCGCTGCCCCCTCCGCAGGCAGCCAGCATCAGCGCGAGCGCGCCGGCGAGCAGGAGAGGCTTGAAGGGGATGTGGGCCTGGGAGAGTGAGTTCATTGTGCGCGGCAATACTTTTTGACAAACCGCGCATGCTGGTACTTTTGTGTGACGGCCCCGTGAAAAATCGGCCCCGGGGTCAGGCCTGCGTCAGGGTGTCTGCTGCTGGAGCGACCTCGGCACCTTGTAGCGCTCGCCGTCGTAGCGTAGCGTGACTGTGTTGAATTTCGGAGGCAGCGCCTTCTCCACGCAGCCCTGGTCCTCCTGCTCCTGCGCGCGGCTCTGCAGCAGCGTGCGCGACAGCTGCAGGTCGGCAAAGCCGTTGCTGCCGCCCTTGCCGACCGACACCATGGTGCGCAGCTTCTCGAAGTGGCCGGTGCAGGTGGAATCCCACCCGCCATGGTCGTGGTCGAGTTCGATCTCCTGCAGCACCTGGCGCAGCTGCTTGCCGTGGTGCACGTAGAGCCGCACGGTCTCGCTGGCCAGCGGGTTGCCCGGCGCGTTGCTGCCGCGATAGCGAACGCGCAGCCCGAAGGCGCGCGCCTCGGGCGAGAGCACGTAGCGCGAGGTGTCGATGCGGATGTCCTGGATCGAGGTGGTGGCGTCCTCGTCGAGCGCCTCCGGCTGCATGAGCCGGCCGATCACGGTGTCGCGGTCGGTGTTGCCGTTGTCCGGGCGCTGGATCAGCAGGATCTCGAGGTCGAACACCTTGGCGCCGCGGTCGGTGGTTTCGCGCGGCATCGGCAGAACGACGATGCTGCGGCCCGGAAAGGCCGGCCAGATCTTGCAGGCCGCGAGCCGCTCGTCGAGTTGGCGGTTGGGATGCAGCTTGGCGTGCATGCGCTCGGCAAGGCCGCTCTCGCAGGCCGCATGGCTCAGGCCGGCCCTCGAAAGGCCCAGGAAGAAGAGGGCGCAGAAGGCGATGCGGCGCGGCAGGCGCATGGTTCGGTCGTCGTCCGGCTCAGGTCCGGCTCAGGCCGTGGCCGCGGCGGGAAGCCCGAGCCATTTCGCGGCCGCAGCCTCGAGCACGGCGACGTCGCCGCTGCTCTGCAGCAGGAGACCGCCGCTGCCGCTCGCGGCAAGCCGGCCCGCGGACGCGAGAAGGCGCCTCGTCTGCTGCGCGACCGGCACGCCCGTGTCGATGAAGCGCAGCGTGGCCGGCGCATGCTTGCCCAGCTCGTCCTTCACCAGCGGATAGTGGGTGCAGCCGAGCACCACCGTGTCGACCTCGCCGGGCCCGTCGCCGAAGGGGCCGGCCTCGGCCATGTAGCGTTCGCTCAGTGCCGCGATGCCCGCCGAGTCGAAGCCTTCGATGGCCTTCACCAGCCCGTCGCAGGGCACCGGCCGCACGTCGGCGCCGCCCCCGAACGAGGCGCGCAGCGTGGCGTACTTGGCGCTGGCCAGCGTGCCGCGCGTGGCCAGCACCGAGATGTGCCCCGTGCGGCTTGCCGCCACCGCGGGCTTGAGGGCGGGCTCCAGCCCGACGATCGGCAGGTCGGGGTTCTCGGCGCGCATCAGGTGGACGGCAGCGGTCGTGGCGGTGTTGCACGCGATGACGAGCGCTTTGATGCCGTGTTCGCGCCGCAGGTGCCCGATCACCCTGCGCGACTGCTCGATCACGTAGGCGTCGCCGCGTTCGCCGTAGGGCGCGTAGGCCGTGTCGGCGAAATAGACGAAGTTCTCCTGCGGGAGCTCGGCCCTCAGCGCGGCCAGCACGCTGAGGCCGCCGACACCGCTGTCGAAGACGCCTATCGGGCTCAACTCAGGCTTCTTCCATCATGATGGTCTTGAACTCGCCCGTGGCGATGCGCTTCTGCCACTCGGCCGGGCCGGTGATGTGTGCGCTGGTGCCGCCGGCGTCGACCGCCACCGTCACGGGCATGTCGACCACGTCGAATTCGTAGATGGCTTCCATGCCCAGGTCCTCGAAGCCCACCACCTTGGCGGTCTTGATGGCCTTGCTGACCAGGTAGGCGGCGCCGCCCACGGCCATGAGGTAGGCGCTCTTGTGCTTCTTGATGGCCTCGATGGCGACCGGGCCGCGCTCGGCCTTGCCGATCATGGCGATCAGGCCGGTCTGCGCCAGCATCATCTCGGTGAAGCCGTCCATGCGCGTGGCGGTGGTGGGGCCGGCGGGGCCCACGGCCTCGTCCTTCACCGGGTCGACCGGGCCGACGTAGTAGATGACGCGGTTGGTGAAATCGACCGGCAGCTTCTCGCCCTTGGCCAGCATGCCCTGGATGCGCTTGTGCGCGGCGTCGCGGCCGGTGAGCATCTTGCCGTTGAGCAGCAGGGTGTCGCCCGGCTTCCAGCTCGCCACTTCGGCGGGCGTGAGCTTGTCGAGGTCGACGCGCTTGCTCTTCTTCTCGTCGGGAGCCCAGTTCACGTCGGGCCACAGGTCGAGCGAGGGCGCCTCGAGGTACACGGGGCCGCTGCCGTCCATCGTGAAGTGCGCGTGGCGCGTGGCCGCGCAGTTGGGGATCATCGCCACGGGCTTGCTCGCCGCGTGCGTGGGGTACATCTGGATCTTGACGTCGAGCACGGTGGCCAGGCCACCCAGGCCCTGGGCGCCGATGCCCAGCGCATTGACCTTCTCGTACAGCTCGACGCGCAGCGCCTCGACCTTGCTCAGCTCTGCGCCCGAGTTCTTCTTGGCCAGCAGTTCGTGCATGTCGAGGTCGTCCATCAGGCTTTCCTTGGCCATCAGCGCTGCCTTTTCCGCCGTGCCGCCGATGCCGATGCCCAGCATGCCCGGCGGGCACCAGCCGGCGCCCATGGTCGGCACGGTCTTGAGCACCCAGTCGACCACGCTGTCGCCGGGGTTGAGCATGACCAGCTTGCTCTTGTTCTCGCTGCCGCCGCCCTTGGCGGCCACGGTGACCTCGAGCTTGTCGCCCGGAACGATCTCCGTGAAGATCACCGCGGGCGTGTTGTCCTTGGTGTTCTTGCGGTCGAACTGCGGGTCGGCCACGACCGAGGCGCGCAACGTGTTGTCGGGGTGGTTGTAGCCGCGGCGCACGCCTTCGTTGATGGCGTCGTCCAGGCTGCCGGTGAAGCCGCCCCAGCGCACGTCCATGCCCACCTTGAGAAACACGTTGACGATGCCGGTGTCCTGGCAGATCGGGCGCTGGCCCGTGGCGCTCATCTTGCTGTTGGTCAGGATCTGCGCAATGGCGTCCTTGGCCGCGGGGCTCTGCTCGCGCTCGTAGGCACGGGCCAGGTGGGAGATGTAGTCGGCGGGGTGGTAGTAGCTGATGTACTGCAGCGCGGCGCTGATCGATTCGATCAGGTCGGCCTGCTGGATCGTGGTCGTCATGGTGGGGGGCTTTATAGGAGTGTGGAAACGCCCCCCGATTATCTCAGCCGCCGCGCCTACCCCGCCTACCCCGCTTACCTTGCGGCGGCCCGGGCTTGCTCCACCCAGCCGTCGAAGAGTTGCCGGTGCACCCTTATCCAGCCGTCCGTGTGGCGCTCCACGTCCTGCTGCGTGTTCGCGCCCTGGCTCATGCGCAGGTTCTGGGCGTTGATGTCGCCGATCGGCAGCTTCATCACCTCGAAGAGCTTCGCCGCAGCCGGGTTCTTCTCGATGAAGGCCCGGTTGGCCACGATCTGCTCCTGGTTGGCCTGGAAGCCGTAGTTCCTGCCGTTGGGCAGCTGCGTATCGACGGCGCTGCCGCCCTGAGAGGACGAGAAGGGCACCTGCAGCCACACCACGTCGGCGCCGGGGCGCAGCACGGCGCTCACCCAGTAAGGCGTCCACGTGTAGTAGAGCACCGGCTTGTCCTGCCTGAAGCGGGCGATGGTGTCGGCCATCAGCGCGGCGTAGCTGCCCTGCCTGTGGGTGACGGTGTCGCGCAGCTGGTAGGCCGTCAGGTGGCTCTCGATGGCCAGTTCGCAGCCCCAGCCGGGGTTGCAGCCCGTGAGGTCGGCCTTGCCGTCGCCGTCCGTGTCGAACAGCTTCGCGATGGCCGGGTCCTTCAGCTGCGCGATGTTGGTGATGCCGTACTGCTCGGCCGTCTTGCGGTCGATCAGGTAGCCCTGCACCGCGCCGTCGGAGTACACGCCCTTGCGCCACAGCTTGGCGTCGCCGCCGCTGTTCTTGTAGAAGTCGGCGTGCAGCAGGCTCCAGTGGTTGGCCATGAAGGTGGCGTCGCCGTTGGCGATGGCCAGGTGCTCGGTGGCGGGCTCCAGGTCCTTCATGGGCTCGACCTTGTAGCCGAGCTTCTCGAGGCCGCGCATCACCAGCAGCGTCTGGAAGGCTTCCTCGGCGAGCGAGCTCTTCAGCGGCTGCACCGTGATGCCCTTGCCGGGCAGGTCGTTGGCGGCCTGGGCGGCCGCGCCCGAGGCCACGAAGGCGAGGGCCAGCAGGCCGCGTGCGATGAGTCTGGTCTTCTTGATCATGTGTGCGGGGCCTCCTGTCACTGGGCTTGCGTCGACAGGGCGGGTGCCGGTTCGGCATCCGCTCGGCCCGGTGCCACGGCGCGCTGCAGCATCCGCAGTGCAAGGCCCACCGGCCCCGTGTGCCACCAGCGGCGGCCGGCGCTGCGGCGCGACTTGCCCATGGCCTGCGTCAGGCGGTCCAGCGAGATCGCCAGCAGCACGATGCCCAGGCCGCCCACGGTCGCCAGGCCCATGTCGAGCCGGCCGATGCCGCGCAGCACCATCTGGCCAAGGCCGCCCACGGCGATCATCGAGGCGATGACGACCATCGACAGCGACAGCATCAGCGCCTGGTTGATGCCCGCCATGATCGACGGCATGGCCAGCGGCAGCTGCACCTTCACCAGCATCTGCCACGGCGAGGCGCCGTAGGCGCGCGCGGCCTCGATCAGGTCGGGGCGCACCTGGCGCAGGCCGAGGTTGGTCAGGCGTACCAGCGGGGCCAGCGCGAAGACGATCGTCACGATCACGCCCGGCACGTTGCCGATGCCGAAAAGCATCACCACCGGCACCAGGTAAACGAAGGCCGGCGTGGTCTGCATCGCGTCGAGCACCGGGCGCATGACCCGCTGCGCCCGGTCGCTGCTGGCCAGCAGCACGCCCAGGGGCAGGCCGATGACCATGCAGAAGACCAGCGAGGTCAGCACCAGCGACAGCGTCACCATCGCCTCGGGCCAGATGCCGAGCATGGCCACCAGCAGCAGCGCCACCGTGGTGCCGACGGCCAGCGCGCGGCCGGCGAACTGCCAGGCCAGCAGGCCGATGAGCGCGATCATCGCGAGCGTGGGCAGGCCGGTGAGCATGGCCTGCACCCAGTTGAGCGTGCTGTCGATGGGCAGGCGCACGGTCTGGAAGAAGGGGCGGAAGTGCTCGACCACCCAGCCCAGGCCGCTGTTGATCCAGGATTCGATCGGAAGCGAGCCGTCCCAGAGGCGGTGCAGCTGGAAGCCGTTGGTCGCGGCGTCGGCTTGGCCGGCAAGTTGATGGGCCGTGTCGAGCTGCGCAGGAGCGTCGAGCCATGCGCTCGTCGCCGAGGCGTCGGGGGCGGCCGACAGGGCTTCCCACGGGTCGACCGGAGTGGGGGCAGGGGCGGGCGTCGCCAGCGTCGTCGCGGCGTCGCTCAGCGGGGCGAGTTCGGAGGGCAGTGCGGTGTCGTTCATCGGTTGTGTCCTTCGAGTTCGTTCAGATGGCGGCCGTGGCGGCAGCGGCAGCAGGTTGCTGGGGCTGGTGCGCCGGGTCGATCGGCGGCGTGTCGCGGTCGAGGAACTTCAGCAGCGTCGTCTTGCTGATCGCGCCGCAGAAGCGGCCGTCGGCCGCCACCACCGGCATCGCGCACGGCGCTTGGGCCACCTGGCCGAAGAGTCCGGCCACAGGGGCATCGGCGTCGATGGTGCCGAGGTCGTTCAGGAAGGCGTGGCGCAGGCCCAGCGGGCCGAAATGGCCGTCGAGCGCGGCGCGCAGCGTGTCGGCCGACACGGTGCCCAGGTAGCGCCTGTTGGGGCTGGTCACGTAGGCGAAGTCGCGGTCCTGGTCTTCCAGTTGCTTGAGCGCCGCGCGCGCACCGCGCTCGGGGTGCTCGCAGACCACGGTGAGCTGCTTGCGCGCGATGTCGCCGGCCTTGAACACGGCCGCCGCATCCACGCCGCGCACGAAGCTGCGCACGTAGTCGTTGGCGGGGCTGCGCAGGATCTCGTCGGGCGTGCCGACCTGGATCACCTGGCCGTCCTTCATGATCGCGATGCGGTCGCCGATGCGCATGGCCTCGTCGAGGTCGTGCGAGATGAAGACGATGGTGCGGCGCTGCTCCTGCTGCAGGCGCAGGAGCTCCGACTGCATCTCGGTGCGGATGATCGGGTCGAGCGCCGAGAAGGCCTCGTCCATCAGCAGGATCGACGGGTCGGAGGCCAGCGCGCGCGCCAGGCCCACGCGCTGCTGCATGCCGCCGGAGAGTTCGTCGGGGTAGCTGTCGCCCCAGCCGGCCAGGCCCACCTGGGCGAGCGCCTTGTCGGCCTGCGCCAGGCGTTCCTTCTTGCCGGTGCCCGAGAGTTCGAGGCCGAAGGCGGTGTTCTCGCGCACCGTCATGTGCGGCATCAGCGCGAACGACTGGAACACCATGCTGATGTCTTTGCGGCGCAGCGCGCGCAGCTTGATGTCGGAGTGCTCGTTGATGTCCGCGCCGTCGATCACGATGCGGCCCGCGGTCGGCTCGATGAGGCGGTTCAGCAGCCGCACCAGCGTCGACTTGCCCGAGCCCGAGAGACCCATGATGACGAAGATTTCTCCGGCCTGGATTTCGAAGGTGGCGTCGAACACGCCGATCGACTGGCCGGTGCGCGCCAGGATCTCCTTCTTGGAAAGTCCTTGCCGGACCAGCTCCAAGGCTTGCTCGGGCTCGTCGCCGAACACCTTGAAGACATGGTCGATGAGAATTCCTTTGGCCATACGTCGGGGCTCCTTGGGTGAAGGGTTGACAGATCGCCACCCTCCGAAAGCTCCGGAAGGGCGACGCGACCACGTCCCAGCCCGTCAGATGGAGGGGCTGCCGACAGGCACTGAAGACGACAGGGCGACGAAGCCAGTGCCCGCCGGATGCTTCATTCGCAGAACGACGGGCCTGGTCGAGGGGCGCCGACTGGATGAGCGTGACGTGGCAATGGGGCTGGAAAGATCCGGCCGGTTTGCCGGGCAGTGCCCGGCGGGAGCACCTTGCACCGCGACGGGATTCGGAGATCCGCGAGTAGTGAAGGCTTGACCAACAGCGTCATCATCATGACTTGTTGGTCGTCAGAAGCTATCGATTATAACTTTTTGACATGATGAGGTCAAGGCAGGGCAGGCGCCGCCTCTGTCGGCGGTGGCGCAATGCCCTCGTCAGATGAGAGCTACTCTCATTGGGGCGATACTCTCGGGCGCGCCGGAAAGCGGCGCGACCTTTCATGATCCTGCGGAGCTTTTTCTCATGACGACTTCCCCCAAGACCCGTGCCGAGCGCGATACCTTCGGACCGATCGACGTGCCGGCCGACAAGCTGTGGGGCGCGCAGACGCAGCGCTCGCTGCAGAACTTCGACATCTCGGGCGAGCAGCAGCCGCGCGAGATCATCAAGGCGCTGGCCCAGGTCAAGCGCGCTTCCGCGGTGGTCAACAACGCGCTGGGCCTGCAGGACGAGAAGAAGACCGGCGCCATCGTGGCCGCGGCCGACGAAGTCATCGCCGGCAAGCATCCGGGCGAGTTCCCGCTGGTGGTCTGGCAGACCGGCTCGGGCACGCAGAGCAACATGAACGTCAACGAGGTGCTGGCCAACCGCGCCAGCGAGATCCTTGGCGGCGAGCGCGGCGAAGGCCGCCTGGTTCACCCCAACGACGACGTGAACCGCAGCCAGTCGAGCAACGACGTGTTCCCGACCGCCATGCACGTGGCCGCCGTCGAGGCCATCACGCACAAGCTGCTGCCGGCCATCGGCAAGCTGCGCGCCACGCTGGAGCAGAAGTCCAAGGACTTCGCCGACATCGTGAAGATCGGCCGCACCCACCTGCAGGATGCCACGCCCCTCACGCTGGGCCAGGAGTTCTCGGGCTACGTTGCGCAACTGGCGCACGGCGAAGCGCACGTGCGCGCCGCGCTGCCGCACCTGTGCGAACTGGCGCTGGGCGGCACCGCCGTCGGCACCGGCCTCAATGCGCCCAAGGGCTATGCGGAACAGGTGGCGGCCGAGTTGGCGAAGCTCACGGGCCTGCCCTTCGTGACCGCGCCGAACAAGTTCGAGGCCATGGCCAGCGTCGATGCGCTGGTGCATGCGCACGGCGCGCTGAAGACGCTCGCCGCCAGCATGAACAAGATCGCCAACGACGTGCGCTGGCTCGCCAGCGGCCCGCGCAGCGGCATCGGCGAACTGAGCATTCCCGAGAACGAACCGGGCTCGTCGATCATGCCGGGCAAGGTCAACCCGACGCAGAGCGAAGCCGTGACGATGCTGGCCGCGCAGGTGTTCGGCAACGACGTCGCCATCAACATCGGCGGCGCTTCGGGCAACTTCGAGCTGAACGTGTTCCGCCCGATGGTGGCGCACAACTTCCTGCAGAGCGTGCGCCTGCTGGCCGATGGCATGGTGAGCTTCAACGACCACTGCGCAGTGGGCATCGAGCCCAACCGCGAGCGCATCACCGAGCTGGTGCAGCGTTCGCTGATGCTGGTGACGGCGCTCAACACCCACATCGGCTACGACAAGGCCGCCTTCATCGCCAAGAAGGCGCACAAGGAAGGCTCCAGCCTGCGCGAGGCGGCGATCGCTTCGGGCCACCTGACGGCCGAGCAGTTCGACCAGTGGGTGGTGCCGGAGAACATGACCGGTCGCTGATCCGGCCCGCTCAAGAAAAAAAGGACCCTCGCGGGTCCTTTTTTGTTGCCTGCGGCTCAGTAGCCGATGGTGTAGCGCTGGCGCGAGTGAGCCGGCTTTTCGAGTTCGTCGATGAACGCGATCGCGTAGTCCGCGAAGCTGATCCAGCTGCGGCCTTCGGCGCTCACGAGCAGGTCGTCCTTGCCCAGGCGGAATTTGCCGGTGCGCTCGCCTTCGACGAATTCGGCGGAGGGCGAAAGGAAGGTCCAGTCCAGGTCCTTCTCGTTGCGCAACGTGTCGAGGAACACACCGCCGGCCGAGGCTTCTGCGCGATAGGCATCGGGGAAGTTCGGCGTGTCGATCACCTTCAGGCCGGGCGCCGCGAACAGGCTGCCCGCGCCGCCGACCACCAGCAGGCGCTTCACGCCGGCGCGCTTCGTCGGTTCGATGATGGCCGCGGGCGGCACGGTGGCGAAGTGCGCGGCGCTGAACACGGCGTCGTGGCCGGCCAGCGTCTTCTCGAGGGCGGCGCCGTCGAGCACGTCGAGGTCGACGGCCTTCACGTTGGCGCGGCCCGCCAGCTTGGCGCTGGCCTTGCGGGCGATGGCGGTGACGGTGTGGCCGCGGCGCAGGGCCTCCTCGAGAAGCTGGCTGCCGGCGCGTCCGGTGGCGCCGATGATGGCGATGTGGCTCATGGTGACTCCTGTGAAAGATCGGATGGGATGAGTCGAATCTTAGGTTTCTGCTTTCGAAAGAAATACCTCGATTTACGCGCTTGTTTATTCCTAAAATCGTTCGAATGGATCGATTGAATGCAATGCGCGTGTTCGTGACGGTGGTCGATTCGGGCAGCCTTTCGGCCGCGGCCGACAAGCTCGACATGTCCCGCCCGGTGGTCACGCGCTACGTGGCCGAACTGGAGCAATGGACCGGCGCGCGCCTGCTGCACCGCACGACGCGCCGCCTGAGCCTCACTGCCGCGGGCGAGGAACTGCTGCCGCGCTGCCGCCAGGTGCTGGAACTCGCGGGCGACATGCAGGCGGCGGTGCGGCATCCGGCCGAGGCGCCGCGCGGGCAGCTACGCATCACGGCCAGCACATCGTTCGCGCAGGCCCAACTGGCCGATGCGATGGCCGAGTACGTGCGGCTCTATCCGGGCGTGGCGGTCGACCTGGTGCTGCTGGATCGCGCGGTGAATCTCGTCGACGAGCGCATCGACCTCGCGATCCGCGTGGCGGCGGAGATCGACCCGAACCTGATCGCGCGGCGGCTTACGGATTGCCGCTCGGTGGTGTGCGCTTCACCGGCCTACCTGAAGGAGCACGGCAGGCCGTCGAGCGTGGAAGAGCTGGCGCAGCGCAACTGCCTCACTCACTCGTATTTCGGCCGCAGCCTCTGGAATTTCACGCGCAAGGAGAGCGGGGAGCCGGTGTCCGTGGCCGTGGGTGGCAACGTTTCGACCAACGATGCTGCGAGCCTGATGTATCTGGCGAGGGCTGGGGCCGGCATCGCGATGCTGCCGACCTATCTCACATGCCAGCTGCTGCAGTCCGGCGAACTTGTGCGGCTCTTCGCGAATTTCGAGCCGCAGGTGGTGGGCATGTACGCGGTGTATGCCTCGCGCAAGCACATGCCGGCCACGCTGCGCACGATGCTCGACTTCCTGGCCGCACGCTTCACCGACCCGCCGGCCTGGGACATTGCATCGCAGGCCGGCCAGGATCGGGGTTAGGAACTCAGTGCGAGTCGCCCGGAGGATGGGCTGGCGCCATCAGCCGGTCGGTGTAGGCGATGGCCATTGCCGAGAACAGGAACGCGATGTGGATTACGGTCTGCGCGATCAGCACGCGGTCGGTGTAGTTGTCCGCGTTGATGAAGGTCTTCAGCAGGTGGATGGAGCTGATGCCGATGATGGCGGTGGCCAGCTTCACCTTGAGCACCGAGGCGTTCACGTGGCTCAGCCACTCGGGCTGGTCGCGGTGGCCTTCGAGGTCCATGCGGCTCACGAAGGTCTCGTAGCCGCCCACGATCACCATGATGAGCAGGTTGGAGATCATCACCACGTCGATGAGCGCGAGCACCACCAGCATGATGACCGTCTCGTTCAGCGTGCCGACCGGCGCGGTGGTCTTGTAGCCGATGCTGGTGATCAGCGCCTGCAGCGCTTCCTTGCTGCCGAATGCAGCCTCGACCAGATGCAGCAGCTCGACCAGGAAGTGCACCACGTACACGGCCTGCGCCACGATCAGGCCCAGGTACAGCGGCAGCTGCAGCCAGCGGCTCGCGAAGATCAGCTTGGGCAGGGGGCGAAGCGGCGAACCTCGGCGCGGTACGGGCGGGTTCCGGGTATCGAAAGGGTCGGGAGCGGACATCGGCAGGGCGGTTGTGGGGGACCGGGAATTCTAGGGGTGTCCCAGTGACGCACTCGTGATAACCCCGAGAGGGCTATCGAACAGGCTCTAACATCGCAACCGTCAGTGACCCGTAAGTGGGCCCGCCGACATTACGGCCGCACCCCTCCTGGAGACAAAGAGCATGAGCAGCAGCGCATCGAAGAACATTGAATCCGTCCTGGTCGAGAACCGCGTGTTCCCGCCCGATACCCGCGCCACCCAGGGCGCGCGCATTTCCGGCATGGCTGCCTACGAGGCCCTGTGCAAGGAGGCCGAACAGGACTTCGAAGGGTTCTGGACCCGCCTGGCCAAGGACAACCTGAACTGGACCAAGCCCTTCACGAAGACCCTCGACGAATCGAATGCGCCGTTCTACCAGTGGTTCGGCGACGGTGAACTCAATGCCAGCGCGAACTGCCTCGACAGGCACGTCGGCACTCCGGTCGAGAACAAGACCGCCATCGTCTTCGAGGCCGACGACGGCACCGTCACCAAGGTCACCTACAAGGAGCTGCTCGCCCGCGTGAGCCAGTTCGCCAATGCGCTGAAGGCGCGCGGCATCAAGAAGGGCGACCGCGTCATCGTCTACATGCCGATGACCATCGAGGGCGTCGTCGCCATGCAGGCCTGCGCGCGCATCGGCGCCACCCACAGCGTGGTGTTCGGCGGCTTCTCGGCCAAGGCGCTGCAGGAGCGCATCATCGACGCGGGCGCGGTGGCCGTCATCACCGCCAACTACCAGCTGCGCGGCGGCAAGGAACTGCCGCTGAAGGCCATCGTGGACGACGGCATCGCGCTCGGCGGCTGCGAGTCGATCAAGACCGTACTGGTGTACGAGCGCACGCCCACCGCGTGGAACCGCGTCGAGGGCCGCGACATCACCTTCACCGAGGCGCTGAACGGGCAAAGCACCGAGTGCGCGCCCGTGCCGGTCAACGCCGAGCATCCGCTCTTCATCCTCTACACCTCGGGCTCCACCGGCAAGCCCAAGGGCGTGCAGCATTCCACCGGCGGCTACCTGCTGTGGGCGAAGCTCACGATGGACTGGACCTTCGACATCCGTCCCGAAGACGTGTTCTGGTGCACCGCCGACATCGGCTGGATCACCGGCCACACCTACGTCGCCTACGGACCGCTCGCGGCCGGCGCGACGCAGGTGGTGTTCGAGGGCATCCCGACCTTCCCGCACGCGGGCCGCTTCTGGCAGATGATCGAGAAGCACAAGGTGTCGGTGTTCTACACGGCGCCCACCGCAATCCGTTCGCTCATCAAGGCGGCCGACGGCGACGAGAAGGTGCACCCGAAGAACTGGGACCTCACCAGCCTGCGCATCCTGGGCTCGGTCGGCGAGCCGATCAATCCCGAGGCATGGATGTGGTACCACCGCAATGTGGGCGGCGAGCGCTGCCCCATCGTCGACACCTTCTGGCAGACCGAGACCGGCGGCCACGTCATCACGCCGCTGCCGGGCGCCACGCCGCTGGTGCCGGGCTCGTGCACGCTGCCGCTGCCGGGCATCATGACCGCCATCGTCGACGAGACAGGCAAGGACCTGCCCAACGGCGCCGGCGGCATGCTGGTCATCAAGCGGCCGTGGCCCTCGATGATCCGCACGATCTGGAACGACCCCGAGCGCTTCAAGAAGAGCTACTTCCCCGAGGAGATGGGCGGCACGATCTACCTCGCCGGCGACGGCGCGGTGCGCAGCGCCGACCGCGGCTACTTCCGCATCACCGGCCGCATCGACGACGTGCTGAACGTGTCGGGCCACCGCCTGGGCACCATGGAAATCGAATCGGCGCTGGTCTCCAAGACCGATCTCGTGGCCGAAGCCGCGGTGGTGGGCCGCCCCGACGATGTGACCGGCGAGGCTGTGTGCGCCTTCGTCGTGCTCAAGCGCGCACGCCCGACGGGTGAGGAAGCCAAACAGATCGCCAACGAGCTGCGCAACTGGGTCGCCAAGGAAATCGGCCCGATCGCCAAGCCCAAGGACATCCGCTTCGGCGACAACCTGCCCAAGACCCGCAGCGGCAAGATCATGCGCCGCCTGCTGCGCAGCATCGCCAAGGGCGAGGCGATCACGCAGGACACGTCCACGCTCGAGAACCCTGCGATCCTGGAGCAGTTGTCGCAGACGAACTGATCCGGGATCCGGCCGAAGGCCGGTGCGTGCGAAGCACGCGCGTAGGTGAAGACGGCACTCATATCGCGCAGCGATGTGATGTGCCGGCAGAACCCTGCGATCCTGGAGCAGTTGTCGCAGACGAACTGATCCGGGATCCGGCCGAAGGCCGGTGCGTGCGAAGCACGCGCGTAGGTGAAGACGGCACTCATATCGCGCAGCGATGTGATGTGCCGGCAGAACCCTGCGATCCTGGAGCAGCTGTCTCAGACCAACTGAGCAGTAGTGCTGTAGGACGTGGCCGTTAATGCGGCCATTTGCGCCGAACGGGGCTCTTCGCTGAGGTAAAACCATCGGATCACCGCGCGCCTCGAAGCGCGCGGGTTTCCCATGTGTTCGATCTTTCCGAAGGAGGCCTCCAATGGGCGTGAGATCCGCTTTTCTTTTCGTCGTCGTGCTGCTGATCGTGGCGCTCGCCGCGCTCAACTGGGGCGCGCTGTCCACGCCCACCGACGTGTGGCTGGGCTTCATGACCGTCTCGGCCCCGCTGGGACTGATCATGCTGGGGCTGACCGCGGTGCTGGCGGCCTTCTTCCTCGTCTACGTGCTGTACCTGCACAGCTCGGTGCTGATCGACACCAAGCGCCACACCAAGGAGATGCAGGCCCAGCGCGACCTGGCCGACAAGGCCGAGGCTTCGCGCTTCACCGAGCTGCGCAACTTCCTGGAGGCGCAGGAGAACAAGCACATGGCTCAGAACGCCGACCGCCAGTCGGCGATCCTGGCGCGGCTGGAGCAGCTCGAGACGGCGATCCGCCTGCGGTCGGACCAGACCGACAACACCATGGCCGCGCACATCGGCCAGCTCGAGGATCGCATCGAGCGCCGGCCCGTGCCGGCGGACATCAACCCGCAGGTGTGATGCGAAAGTCCCTGGGGCTTACTTCGTCGAAAGCACCCAGGCGGCGAGCTTCTTCGCATCGGCTTCGCTGACCTGGTTGTTCGCCGGCATCGGCACCGGTCCCCACACGCCGGAGCCGCCCTTCATGATCTTGCTGGCGAGGGTGTCGACGGCGCCCTTGTCGTCCTTGTACTTGGCGGCAACGTCCTTGAACGACGGGCCGAGCACCTTGCGCTCGACAGCGTGGCAGCTCATGCAGTTCTTCGAAGTCGCCAGTGCCAGGTCGGCGAGGGCGGGCGCAGCGGCTCCCGCAAGGCCGAGGCCCAGGGCTGCCGACAACAAGACTCTTTTCATGGGGGATGTAATTGGTAAGGGCTGAGTTACATTCGACTCAACGCGATTTTAGGCAGCACCGTGCACGGCGCACGAATGCGGTGCCAATACAACCCTGAGGGATTCGCGATGTGGTTTCTCGGCTTGGGCCTGCTTGCGCTGGCCCTCAAATACTTCGAAATCGGCATGGTCGCCAGCTGGAGCTGGTGGATCGTGCTGTCGCCATTCGCAATGGCAGTCGCCTGGTGGGCCTGGGCCGATTCGTCGGGCTACACCAAGCGCAAGGTCGTCGAGCGCGAAGACAGGCGCAAGCAGGCGCGCATCGACCGGCAGAAGACCAACATGGGCATGAAGACCAGCAACGGGCAGCGCCCGCGCCGCTGAGACGCTTCTTCCATCGGCCGGAGTCCGCGCACCGCATGCATCACGCTGAAGTGCCATGGACGAGGAAGCCACCACCCGCGCGCTGATCGTCTTCGGACTTTCGCTGCTGGTCGGCCCGGCCATCGGCGGGCTCGTGGGATGGCTGAAGAACTTTTTCTGGGGCGTGGGCGTGGGAGCGCTGCTCATCGGCTGCGCCGGCCTCTATGGCGCGGCCACCCTCGGCTGGCATAGGTACCAGTCGATCGCCGGCACCACCACCGTGCAGGGCAGCCTGGTCGAATTCGTCGAAGAGGAAAGCACGGACAGCAAGGGGCGCACCACGGTGTCGCGAGCGCCCGTCGTCGAGTACGTCACGCCCGATGGCCAGAAGCGCCGCGTCAAGGGGCTGGGCGGCGGCCTTTCGGACAAGGAATGGGGCGACCCGGTCGAGGTGCGCTACAGCCTGACCGACCCTTCGCAGGCGCTGGTGGCCGATTTCCAGAACATGTGGGGTGGGGTCTGGGGGCTCGGCATCTTCGGCGCGTTTCCGACCATGTTCGGCCTGTTTTTCATCGGCATGGCGGTGAAGGAGGCGCGAGAGAAGTCCGGCCGTGGCAGCAAGCCGCCGCCGGTGCGCGAGCCCACGCCGGGGCAGAAGCGCTGGCGCACGCGCGGTACGGTGCTCGCGAACCTCGTCTTCCTGGCCGGCTTCGCACTCGTGTTTCTTTACCCGGACCCGAGCCCGATGAAGCAGTTCGGCGCCGGCTTCATGACCATAGGCGCCGGCGCCATGCTGCACTTTCTCGTGCAAAGCCTGCCGCCGGCGATGGATTTCCAGTCGCGCAGCATCCTCGCGATCGTAGGCCTCGGGTTCCTGGCCTTCGGCTACGGCGCGTGGATGATGGCTTGAGCGATCTCAGAACTTGTCGAGCACGGCGCCCGAGCTGGCGCTGGACGCGTTGAACGCGAACTTCGCCTGCACGCCGCGCGTGTAGCGCGGAGCCGGTGCCTTCCAGCCTTCGCGGCGCTTGGCGATCTCGGCTTCGGGCACGTTGAGTTCGAGCTTGAGCTGGTGCGCGTCGATGGTGATCAAGTCACCCTCGTTCACGAAGGCGATAGTGCCGCCGGCAGCCGCTTCGGGTGCCACGTGGCCCACCACCATGCCCCAGGTGCCGCCCGAGAAGCGGCCGTCGGTGATGAGGCCGACGCTCTCGCCGAGGCCTGCGCCGATCAGCGCGCCGGTCGGCGCCAGCATCTCGGGCATGCCCGGGCCGCCCTTGGGGCCGAGATAGCGCAGCACCATCACGTCGCCGGCCTTGATCTTGCCGTCCAGGATGGCCTTGAGCGCCGACTGCTCGTCGTCGAACACGCGCGCCGGGCCGGTGATGACCGGGTTCTTCAGGCCGGTGATCTTGGCGACCGCGCCTTCGGGCGACAGGTTGCCCTTCAGGATGGCCAGGTGGCCTTCGGCGTACATGGGGTTGTCGATGGTGCGGATCACGTCCTGGTCGGCGCGCGGCACGTCGGGCACGTCTTTCAGCACCTCGGCGATGGTCTGGCCGCTGATGGTGATGCAGTCGCCGTGCAGCAGGCCTGCGTTCAGCAGCACCTTCATCACCTGCGGGATGCCGCCGGCCTGGTGCAGGTCGACCGCGAGGTACTTGCCCGAGGGCTTCAGGTCGCAGATGACCGGCACCTTCTTGCGCATGCGCTCGAAGTCGTCGATGGTCCATTCCACGCCTGCGGCGTGCGCGATGGCCAGGAAGTGCAGCACCGCGTTGGTCGAGCCGCCGGTGGCCATGATGACGGCCACGGCGTTCTCGATGGCCTTCTTGGTCACGATGTCGCGCGGCTTCAGGTCCTTCTTGATCGCCTCGATCAGCACCTTGGCCGATTCCTTGGCCGAGTTGGCCTTCTCGTCGTGCGGGTTGGCCATGGTCGACGAGTAGGGCAGCGAGATGCCCAGAGCCTCGAACGCGCTCGACATGGTGTTCGCCGTGTACATGCCGCCGCACGAGCCGGTGCCGGGAATGGCGCGCTTCTCGATCTCGAGCAGATCCTCGTCGCTCATGTTGCCGGCCGCGTTCTGGCCCACGGCCTCGAACACGCTCACGATGTTCAGGTCCTGGCCCTTGTACTTGCCGGGAAGGATGGTGCCGCCGTAGACGTAGATGGCCGGCACGTTGGCGCGCAGCATGCCCATGAGGCCGCCGGGCATGTTCTTGTCGCAGCCGCCGACCACGAGCACGCCGTCCATCCACTGGCCGCCGACGCAGGTCTCGATGCAGTCCGAGATGACTTCGCGGCTGACCAGCGAGTACTTCATGCCCTCGGTGCCCATGGCCATGCCGTCGGAGATGGTGGGGGTGCCGAACACCTGAGCGTTGCCGCCGGCTTCCTCGATGCCTGCGATGGCCGCGTCGGCCAGTTTCTGCAGGCCCGAGTTGCAGGGCGTGATGGTGCTGTGGCCGTTGGCGACGCCGACCATCGGCTTCTTGAAGTCGCCTTCCTCGTAGCCCATGGCGTAGAACATCGAGCGGTTGGGGGCGCGGCTCTTGCCTTCGACGATGTTGGCGCTGCGGCGATTGATCTGGATTGGCTTGGTGTCCATGGTGTCTCTTCTGTCGTGGGGAGATCGGGGGAGTCCAAGTATCGGACTTCTGATTGATTGCTTCCAATCCATTTTCAATTGCAGATTGATATGCTCGGCATATGAATGAAGCACTCATCGACCTGCGCGCCTGGCGCCAGTTCGTCGCCGTGGCCGAAGAGCTGCACTTCGGCCGGGCAGCGCAGCGCCTGCACATGACGCAGCCCCCGGTCACGCAGGCCATTGCCCAGCTCGAGAAGACGCTGGGCGTGGTGCTGTTCGACCGCACCCGGCGGCGCGTGGCGCTCACGCCGGCCGGCGAGGCGCTGCTGCCCGACGTGCGAGAGCTGCTGGCCCGCGCGCAGGCGCTGCCGGCGCGGGCACGCGCGGCGGCGGCGGGGCAGGTGGGGCGGGTGCGCATCGGCTTCGTCTCGACGGTGGGTTTCGAGCAGCTGCCGGCCTGGGTGCGCGAATTCCGTGTGCTGTGCCCAGAAGTGGCGCTGGAGTTGGTCGAGGCCACCGGCGACGTGCAGCTCGAAGCCTTCGCGCGCGGCGAGATCGATGCCGGGCTGATGCTGCATTCGCCCGGCGCCGCGCCGCCCGGACTCGCGCGTTTGGCCGTGTCGGAAGAGCCTCTGGTGCTGGCGTTGCCCGAACGGCATGCGCTTGCGCGCACCGACAGGCTGCTTCTGGCGGACGTGTTGGCCGAGCCGCTGGTGATCTTTCCGCGCCGCATCGTGCCTTCGCTGCACGATGCCATCTTCGACCTGTATCACGCGGCCGGGCGCACGCCGCAACTGGGGCAGGAGGCAATCCAGATGCAGACCATCGTGAACCTCGTCTCGGGCGGCATCGGCGTGGCCTGGGTGCCCGAGAGCGTCACGCAGTTCCGCCGCGCGGGGGTGGTGTACCGGCGTGCCTCGGAATTCGCGCCGGCCGCGCGACGACGCAATACGCCCGTGCTGCCTGCCTGCGAGACTAGCCTGGTGTGGCCCGAGGGAGCGGTCAGTCCGGCGCTTGCCCGCTTCATCGCCTTCGTGCGAGAGCGGGGCGCCAATCCGAAGAACAGGGAGGAGGGAACCGAATGAAGACGAAGACGCGATTTGCCTTGCTGGCGCTGCTGTTGTGCAGCGCAGCTGCCACGGCGCAGATGACGCCCGCACCACCCGCCGTGCCGCAGTTCAAGGACTATCCGGCCGACGCGCCGTACACCGGCAAGAACCACCCGCTCGTACTCGACAGCGATTTCTCCCGCAGCTACCGCACCCGGCTGCGCGAGGCGATCGCCAGCGGCAAGCCCAGTTTCGCCGGGCGCTACATCGTCACGCGCTGGGGCTGCGGCACGGGCGGCTGCAACGTGGGGGCGGTGATCGACGCGAGCACCGGCCATGCCGTCAGCATGCCGAACGCGCTGACGAGCGTCTATCCGCTGAAGCCGCAGTACGAGAAGGAAGACGGCCAGGAACTCATCTACAAGCTGTCGAGCCGGCTGCTGGTGCAGGCGGGCGACATCGACAGCTCGAACAGCAGCGGCAAGGACGTGGTGGAGTTCTACGAGTTGCGCGACGGGGAGTTCAGGTTCATCCGCAGCGTGCCCTACGGACGCGCGGATCGGACGAAGCCCTGAGCGAGGCTCGCAGCCGCCGCTTCAGCGCGTCTTGCGCGGCCGGCCGGATGCCGATGCCGCAGGCCGGTCGAGCGAATCGGCCAGCACCGTTTCGAGCCAGCCCGCGAAGGCCTGCATGCGCCGCGACAGGTTGCGCCGGTGCGGATACACCAGCTGCACCGGCAGCGGCTCGGCGCGGGCATCGGGCAGCACCTCGACCAGCTCGCCGGTCGCGAGGTGCTCGCGCACGTCGTAGGCCGGGATCTGGATCAGGCCCAGCCCGGCCAGTGCGCAGGCGATGTAGGTCTCGGCGTTGTTCGCCGCCACCTGGCTGCGCATGCGCAGCGTCGCGATCTCGCCGTCGCGCAGCCACTCCCAGGGCGCGGCGCGGCCGCTGGTCGGCGAGGCGTAGTTGACGGCGATGTGCTGCGGCAGGTCGGCGGGCGTGCGCGGCGTGCCGTGGCGGACCAGGTAGGCCGGGCTCGCGCAGTTGATCAGCGTGAAGTGCCCGAGAGGGCGCGCCACGAGGCTGCTGCTGGCCATCGGGCCGACACGCAGCGCGCAGTCGACGCCTTCGAGCACGAGGTCCACCGCGCGGTCGCTGGAGCCCAGCTCGAGCTCGATGGCGGGATGGCGCCCGAAGAACTCCGGAAGCGCCGGCGCGATGAGCCGCCGCGCGATACGGCTGGGCACGTCGACCTTCAGGCGTCCGCTCACCTGGCCGTGGGCGGGCAGGAACTGCTGCTCCATGTCCTCCATGTCGGCCACCAGCGCGCGGGCGCGCTCCAGCATCACTTCGCCGTCGGGCGTGAGGCCGACGCGTCGCGTGGTCCGGTGAAGCAGGCGCGAGCCGAGGCGAGTCTCGAGCTGCTGCACGGCCGTCGAGACGCTTGCGCGCGGCAGGCCGAGGCGGTCGGCGGCGCGCGTGAAGCTGCCGGTTTCGGCCACGCACACGAAAACCTGGAGTAGGTCGATGCGGTCCATCGTCGTTCTTCGATATCGGCTTGATTGTTCGTGATTTATTGAACAGTCTAGCCTTGGATGGGTGATTTATCAGTGACGGAGCCATCAATAGACTGAAGGCTCTCGTCACGCATCACGCTTTACTTCAAGGAGCTCACCCATGTCCGCACGTACTCTCAAGAACAAGGTCGTTGTCATCGCCGGCGGCGGCAAGAACCTCGGCGCCCTCATCGGCCACCAGATGGTCGACGGCGGCGCCCGCGGCATCGCCATCCACTACAACAGCGACGCGTCGCGCGCCGACGCCGAGAAGACCGCCGCCGAACTCAAGGCCAAGGGCGCCGACACGCTGCTGGTGCAGGGCGACCTCTCGGTGGTCGAGAACTGCGTCGGCCTCTTCGACAAGACGGTGAAGCACTTCGGCCAGGTCGACATCGCGATCAACACTGCCGGCGTGGTCATCAAGAAGCCGATCCTCGACGTCACCGAGGCCGACTACGACAAGAGCTTCGACGCCAACGCCAAGGCTGCCTTCTTCTTCATCCAGCAGGCTGGCCGCACGCTGGCAGACGGCGGCAGCATCGTCACGCTGGTGAGCTCGCTGCTGGCGGCCTACACGCCGTTCTATGCGATCTACCCGGGCTCGAAGGCTGCGGTGGAGCACTACACGCGCGCCGCATCGAAGGAATTCGGCGAGCGCGGCATCTCGGTCAACGCCATCGGCCCCGGCCCCATGGACACGCCGTTCTTCTACGGCCAGGAGAGCAAGGAAGCCGTCGAGTACCACAGCAGCGCCGCCGCGCTCAGCAAGTTCTCGAAGAAGGGCCTGACCGACATCGAGGACATCGCGCCCATCGTGCGCTTCCTCGTCACCGAGGGCTGGTGGATCACCGGCCAGACGATCTTCGCCAATGGCGGCTACACCACGCGCTGATCGGGCAAGATGGCGCGAGGAGGACGAACGACATGCACACGATCATGGTGATGGGCGGCGGCTTCGTGCTGCTGGCGGTGTTCCTGCTGGCCGGACGCCTGCTGGGCGACGGCTCTTCGGCGGCGCTGGCCGTGGCGGCCAGGTGGTTCATTCCGGCGTGGTTCGCCGGCGCGGGCATCAACATGGCCGTGGGCGTGATCAAGGCGGGGTATTCGGTGGCCGAGGAGCTGCCGATCTTCCTGCTGATCTTCGCGGTGCCAGCCGTGGCGGCGGGGCTCGTGTGGTGGAAGTTCGGGCGCTGATTCACGCCTGAGCGGGCCCGAAAAGCCCCGCCTCGGCCTCGACATTCGGCCGGGGCACAATCCGCGGATGCTCATGTATCCGCATATCGATCCCATCGCCCTGCAAATCGGGCCGGTGGCCATCCACTGGTACGGCCTGACCTACCTGGCCGCGTTTGCGCTGTTCTATTTTCTCGGCACGCGCCGCCTGCGGCACGAGCCTTTCCGCAGCCTGGTGGACGCGGGCGTGTGGCAGCGCCGGGACATCGAGGACATTCTTTTCCTCGGCGTGATGGGCGTCATCGTCGGCGGACGGCTGGGCTACTGCCTGTTCTACAAGCCCGAGTTCTATCTCACGCATCCGCTCGAGATCCTCTACGTGTGGCAGGGCGGCATGAGCTTCCATGGCGGACTGCTCGGCGTGATCGGCGCGATGGTGTGGTTCTCGCACTCGCGCAAGCGTCCCTTCTGGCAGGTGATGGACTTCGTCGCGCCCTGCGTGCCGACGGGCCTCGCGGCCGGCCGCGTGGGCAACTTCATCAATGGCGAGCTGTGGGGGCGCTTCAGCAGCCCCGACCTGCCCTGGGGCATGGTGTTTCCGCAGAGCAACTCGATGCTGCCGCGCCATCCCTCGCAGGTCTACCAGTTCCTGCTCGAGGGGCTGCTTCTCTTCGTCGTGATGTGGCTCTATGCGCGCAAGGAGCGCAGGCAGGGGCAGGTGGCCGCGGTGTTCCTGATCGGCTACGGCGTGCTGCGTTTCGTGGCGGAGTACTTCCGCGAACCTGACGACTTCCTGGGCCTGCGCGCACTCGACCTGAGCCAGGGGCAGTGGCTCAGCATCCCGATGGTCGTTGCCGGCATCGCGCTGTGGTTCTGGTTCGGCCGCACCGGCGGCAAGACGGCCACCGCCCGCGCCTGAGCCTTCTGAGGGCTCGTTGAGCCCTGAGTTTTCAGGGTAACTACCAGCCGCGCATCCGCTGCGCGGCACTTGCATCGATCCGGATGCAGGCTCAGAATTACGCGTAATTACAGGAAATTATGCGGCCCTGATCCATGCGCCTGGTCCCCAACTCCCTGCACGACGAAGTCGCCGCCACGCTGCGCGAGCAGATCTTCGATGGCTCGCTGGCCCCCGGCAGCTTCGTCGATGAAATCGCCCTGTGCGAGCGGCTTTCCATCTCGCGCACGCCATTGCGCGAAGCGCTCAAGGTGCTCACCGCCGAAGGCCTGCTGCGGCACGAGCCGCGCCGCGGCTGCTTCGTCAACGAGGTGACCGAGCGCGACCTCGACGAGATCTTCCCCGTCATCGCTCTGCTCGAAGGCCGCTGCGCCTACGAGGCCGCCCGCAACGCCAGCGACGCCGAACTGCAGGAGCTCGACGCGCTGCACGAGCGGCTGGTGCGCCACGCCAAGGCCAAGCGCATCAACGACTACTACGCCACCAATCACATCATCCACGAGGCGATCATCAAGCTGGCCGACAACAAGTGGCTGGCACAGGTGATCGGCGATCTGCGCAAGATCCTCAAGCTTGCCCGCCTGCAGCAGCTGCATGCTCCGGGGCGGCTAGAGCAGAGCCTGTCGGAGCACCTGGCCGTGTTCGCGGCGCTGAAGGCGCGCGACAGCGAAGGCGCCGACGCCGCCATGCGCACGCACCTGACCCGGCAGCGCGAGGCGCTGCGCGAGGTCGCGCGCCAGCAGAAATCCAGGGTGATGTCGTGACAACCCCCTCAAGCATTGGAGTGCCCCGATGAGTGCGACCGAATGGTTCCAGGCGCGGCTGCGTTCTGGCGAGAAGTCGAAGGTGCCGGTGGCACCGGAAGGCGCAGCGAAGAGCGCGTCGAAGAATGCGCCCAAGCCCAGTGCGCGCACGACTGCCGAGCGCCTGCAGGCCACGCTGCGCAAGGCCGACGAAGCCCTCTCGCCGCGCGCGCTGCGCCGGGTGCTGGCCGACCTGCAGGCCGTGATCGACCCGCGCGTGAGCGAGGTCGAGGGCGGCCGCCGCGCGCATGCCATCGCCGATGCCTACCGCGCAGCCACGGCCGACGAGCGCCGCGACTACTGGTCGCTGATGAGCGAGCATTTCGCGGCCGATGCGCAAAAGCTCAAGGCCGCCCGCGACCAGCACCAGGCAGCCGTCGGCACGCCCGACGAAGGACAGGCCGAGCTGCGCCTGCGCCGCGCGCTGGTGTCGCCGCGCATGCGCCTGCTGCAGCGCTTCGCTGTCGAGCCCGAGGGTATGCGCTTTCTCGTGGACCTGCGCGCCGACCTGCTGCCGTGCCTGAAGGCCGACAAGCGCCTGCTCGCGCTCGACGCCGAGCTGGAGCAGCTCTTCTCCACCTGGTTCGACGTCGCCTTCCTCGAGCTGCGCCGCATCGACTGGGATTCGCCGGCCTCGCTGATCGAGAAGCTCATCCGCTACGAGGCGGTGCACGACATCAAGAGCTGGTCCGACGTGAAGAACCGGCTCGACGACAGCGACCGCCGCTGCTACGGCTTCTTCCATCCGCGCCTGCCCAACGAGCCGCTGATCTTCGTCGAGGTGGCGCTGGTCGATCGCATCAGCGCCGGCATCACGCCGCTGCTCGACGAGGCCGCCGTGCCGGTGCCCGCCGCCCGGGCGACCACCGCCATCTTCTATTCGATCAGCAACACGCAGAACGGCCTGCGCGGCGTGAGCTTCGGCGACTCGCTCATCAAGCGCGTGGTCGAGACGCTGCAGGACGAGCTGCCGCGCCTGAAGACCTTCGCCACGCTCTCGCCGATTCCGGGTTTCCGCACCTGGCTCGCGAAGAACGCCGCCGACCTGCTGCCGCGCCTCGACGAGAAGCGCGAGGCCGAGATCGGCCGCCTCGTCGGTTCGCTGCCGCCGACCGCCGAGCGCCTGCTCGCCGCGGTGGACGCGGCCGCCACCTTCGATGCGAAGTCGCCGCTGCGCCAATGGCTGATGCAGGCGGCCGCCGAGTACCTCGGCCGTGCGCTGGTCGACGGCACGCCGGCCGATCCGGTCGCGCGCTTCCACCTGGGCAATGGCGCGCGCGTCGAGCGCCTGAACTGGGCCGGCGATCCGTCGCCCAAGGGGCACAAACAGGCCTACGGCCTCATGGTCAACTACCTCTATGACCTCAAGCGCCTGGACAAGCATCGCACCTGGCTTGCCGAGGGCAAGGTGGCAGTATCGGGAGACGTCGAGAGCCTGTATTTCAAGAAAGGCTGAAGACCGTCGAAGAGGAGGTCGAGGAAGTCGAGAAAGTCGAAGCAGAGCAAAGAGCTGGTGCACCGATGGCCGGCAGCCGCACGGGGCGGCAAGATCCACAACGACACACAGGAGATGAGACAAATGAACCCAAGCTTTCAGCGCCGCGACGTACTGCGCGTGGCCGCCGCCGGTGCGGCCGTTCTGTGCGGCGCCGCGCGGGCCCAGCAGGGCTGGCCGACGAAGCCCGTGACGATGATCGTGCCGTTCCCGGCCGGTGGCGGCACGGACGCCTTCGCACGGCCGCTCTCGGGGCAGTTCTCGCGCGTCGCGGGCCAGACGCTGGTGATCGACAACCGCGGCGGGGCAGGGGGCACGCTGGGCGCCAGCATCGCCGCCAAGGCGCCGGCCGACGGCTACACGCTCTTCATGGGCGCGGTGCACCACGCGATCGCGCCATCCATCTATCCGAAGCTCGACTACGACATCGAGAAGGACTTCGCGCCGCTGATGCTGCTGGCCAACGTGCCGCAGGTGGTGGTCATCAATCCGAAGCGGGTGCAGGCCAACACGATCCAGGAATTCATCGCGCTGGTGAAGCGCAACCCCGGCAAGTTCAACTACGGCTCGGCCGGCTCGGGCACCTCGCACCACCTGGCGGGCGAGCTCTTCAAGATCCAGACCGGCACCTTCATCACCCACATTCCGTACCGCGGCGCGGGCCCGGCGCTGTCCGACCTGATCTCGGGCAACGTCGACCTGATGTTCGACGGCCTGGGCTCCTCGGCGCAGCACATCAAGAGCGGCCGCATCAAGGCGCTGATGGTGGCCGGCACCAAGCGCAACCCCGCCTTCCCCGACGTGCCCTGCGCCGCCGAAGTGGGCCTGCCCGAGTACACCGTGACCACCTGGTACGGCCTGTGGGCGCCCAAGGGCACGCCGGCCGATACGCAGACGCGCGCCATCGACGACATGAAGAAGGCGCTGGCCACCGATGACCTGAAGGGCATCTGGGCCCAGAACGGTTCCGAGATCCCGAACCTCACCACCACCGCCTACGGCAGCTTCGTGAATGCCGAGATCAAGCGCTGGGCCGCGGTGGTGAAGGCGTCGGGCGCCAAGCTCGAATGACGACTGAAAGCTCCATTTCCCTGCGCCGCGACGGCGCCGTCGCGGTCGTCACGCTGTCGAACGCGGGGCGTCTCAATGCCATGACGCGCGCCATGTGGCGCGAGCTGCGCGCCGTGTTCGACGGCCTGCGCAGCGAAGGCGACAGCGCCTTGCGCTGCGTGGTCGTGCGCGGAGAGGGCGGTGCCTTCTGCGCGGGTGGCGACATTTCCGAGTACCCGTCGTTCCGCTTCAGCGAGCCCAGCCTGCGCGAGTTCCACGAGAACGAGGTCTGGGCCGCGCTGCAGGCCATGCTCGACTGCCCGCTGCCGCTGGTCGCGCAGATCGAAGGCGCCTGCATGGGCGCGGGCATCGAGATCGCCAGCTGCTGCGACATTCGCCTGGCAGGCGCGTCCGCGAAGTTCGGCGCGCCCATCGCCAAGCTCGGCTTTCCGATGGCGCCGCGCGAAGCGGCGCTGGTGCATGGCGCCATCGGCGACGTGCTCGCGCGCGACATGCTGCTGGCCGCCGGCGTGCACGGTGCGCAACGGCTGTACGACGCCGGCTTCCTGCTGCAGGTGCTGCCCGACAACGAGGTGGCGCTCGCAGCGCAGTCGCACGCCCAGCGCATCGCCGTGCTCTCGCCGCAGGCCGCGCGCCTGCACAAGGCGACCTTCGCGGCGCTGCGCGCCGGCGCTCCCTCGGCTCATGTGCTGCTGGCCACTGCTTACGATTACGCCGATTCCGCGGAGCACCGCGAGGGCATCGCCGCGTTCCTTGCCAAGCGCCGCCCGAATTTCTGAAGAGAAGAACCTGTCCGAATGACGAAGACCGCCAACGCCAACCTGTTCGCCGCCCTGCGCGCGGCATTTCCCGCCGACCTCGACGCGATTGCCGTCGAAACCGACAACGGCCTGTTCTATTCATGGCGCGACATCGAGCGCGCCAGCGCCATGATCGCCAACCTGCTCGACGCACTGAAGCTGGAGAAGGGCGCGCGCATTGCGGTGCAGGTCGAGAAGTCGGTCGAGGCGATGCTGCTGTACCTTGCCACGCTGCGCGCGGGCTATGTGTTCCTGCCGCTGAACACCGCCTACCAGAGCGCCGAGATCGAATACTTCATCGGCAACGCCGAGCCGGCCGTGGTGGTGTGCACCAGCCGCAACGCGTCGTGGGTTGCGCCCATCGCCAGCGCGGCGGGCACCAGGCACGTCTTCACGCTGGACGACGACCGCACCGGCACGCTGCTCGAGGTGGCCGCCCAGTGCAGCGACCGGCACGTGCCGGCAAAGCGCAAGGCCGGCGACATGGCCGCCATCCTCTACACCAGCGGCACCACCGGCCGCAGCAAGGGCGCGATGCTCACGCACGGCAACCTGCTGTCGAACGCCGAGGTGCTCAAAGACTACTGGGGCTGGACCGAAGGCGACGTGCTGATCCACGCGCTGCCCATCTTCCACGTGCACGGCCTGTTCGTTGCGCTGCACGGCGCGCTGCTCAACGGCAGCAAGATCCTGTGGTTCGCGAAGTTCGATCCGAAGCGCGTCGTGCAGAAGCTGCCCGAGGCCACCGTGTTCATGGGCGTGCCCACGCTGTACGTGCGCCTCCTGGCCGAGCCGGGCCTCACGCGCGAGGCGGTGCGCAACATGCGTCTGTTCGTCGCGGGCTCGGCGCCGCTGCTCATCGAGACCTTCGACGAATGGCGCGAGCGCACCGGCCACACCATCCTGGAGCGCTACGGCATGAGCGAAACGGTCATGCTCACCTCCAACCCCTACAAGCCGGAGCAGGGCGAGCGCCGCGGCGGCACCGTGGGCTTCGCGCTGCCGGGCGTGCAGCTGCGCGTGCGCGACGACAGCGGCCGTGACTGCACCACCGACGAGATCGGCAACATCGAGGTCAGCGGCCCCAACGTGTTCGCGGGCTACTGGCGCATGCCCGAGAAGACGAAGGAAGAGTTCACCGCCGACGGCTTCTTCAAGACCGGCGACGTCGGCAAGATCGACGGCCGCGGCTACATCACCATCGTCGGGCGCAGCAAGGACCTGATCATCAGCGGCGGCTACAACGTGTACCCCGCCGAGATCGAGGGCTACATCAACGAGATGGCCGGCGTGGCCGAGAGCGCCGTGGTCGGAGTGCCGCACCCCGACTTCGGCGAGGTGGGCGTGGCCATCGTCATCCCCAAGGCGGGCGCCGCGCTCGACGGCGACGCCATCGTGGCGGAGCTCAAGTCGAAGCTCGCCAACTTCAAGATCCCCAAGCGCTGCTTCGTGGTGCCCGAGCTGCCGCGCAACGCCATGGGCAAGGTGCAGAAAGCGCTGCTGCGCACCGAGCACAAGGGGCTGTTCGCGGCCTAGGCTCCGGGCTTGGCTTCCGCGTCGGCGCGCTGGAACACGATGTCCGCAACTGTCGGCTCGAAGGGGGCCGCGATGCGGTCGATGTGGCCCGCGCGGTCATAGAGGAAGGTCAGCGCCAATTCGTCAGGGTGGAACTCGGCAGGCCGGTATGGCGTGGTGAACACGTTGTAGTGCCAGTGCGTGAGCGGGCCTGAAAAGGTGCGCCAGCGCCAGGCAAGGCTGCCGGCTTCCTGCGTTATCTCGATGTTCCCGTAGGCGGGGTGCGCGTAGTTTCCGACGTACTCATCGAGCGCGTGGCTGGGCTGTGTGCCTTTTTTGCGCTTGTCTTCGCGGGCGGCACGCTCGACTCTCTGCTGCTCGATGAACTCGCGTCGTTTAGGCTGGAAGCGAGCGAACCAGTCGACCGGCTCGCGGCCGCTGACGTGATCGAGTACCGCATAGGTCAGCATGGAGGTGACTGCGCTCGGCGCACGGTTGGTCAGCACCACCACACCGGTGCGACGCTCAGGCGCGAACGTCATCAGCGTGCCCCAGCCAAGCCATGAGCCTGAATGAGCGTATGTCCGGTCGCCGCGGTAGTTCTCGCAGAACAGGCCGAAGCCGTAGTGCGAGTCTCCAATCTCGGTGTGTTCCGAGCGCCCCATGTGTACATGCGGTGTGCACATCTCGCGCAGCGACTTCGTCGACAGCAGTTGCGCGCCATTCACCTTGCCTTCGTCAAGCAGAAAGCGCGCCCACTGCGCAATGTCAGCCACCGAAACATTCATGCCGCCGCCAGCTGTGGTGCGGATCGGCCATAGAGGGGAAGGCACGCATTCGTCACCGATCATCGCGTGCGGCCGGGCTGAGTTGTCCGCGGTTTCGAGTGCCTCGATGGTGAAGCCGAAGTTTCTGAAGCCCAGTGGTTTCAGCAGCCGTTCGGTGGTGAAGTGTTCCCAGTTTTGGCCGCTGAGGCGCTCCGTGACCATGCCGGCCACCATGTAGCCCAAGTTCGAATATTGGAAGGCGTCACGCAGTTCACGGCTTGGCGCGATGTGGCGCAGCAGCGGCAGCATCTGCGCGCCACCAAGATCGCCGGGCATGTGCACCCAGTCGTGGCGCGGCAGGCCGCTGCGGTGGCATAGCAGGTCGCGTATGGTGAGGCGTTCGGTCGCGAGCGCGTCCTGCAGGCGAAACTCGGGTATCACTTCGCGTACGGGGCGATTCCATTCGAGCCTGCCTTCATCGACCAGCAGGCCGAGACCGGCGGCGGTGAACGACTTGGTGATGGAGCACAGAAGGAACTGCGTCTCGGGCGTCACCATTTCTGTGCTGCGCATGTCGCGCACGCCGTAGCCCTTCTGGTGCACCACCTCGCCATCACGCACCACCGCGAGCGCCAGGCCCGGGATCTTCCATTCATGCATCGAGGCTTCGAGCAGCCTCTCGAGATCACGCCACATGTCGGGGTCCTTGCCTCAGGAATCAGGCCCGGCATCCTAAGGCATCCCGCATCGAACCGAGGTCAGGCCAGCCCGTTCATCAGCCCGCTGCCCGCGTGGCAGTTGACGTATTCGTAGCTCTGCTCGTCGGCCTTGAGCACCGACACCTCGTGGTACACGCGCAGCTGCAGCTGGAAGTTCAGCGCCTGCACGTAGCGCATGAAGCTGCCGAAGATTGCGACGTGCGTCGGGTGCGACTCGGCCCAGCGCTCCATGTCGGCCAGCGAACGCCAGTAGCTCAGGCCGAAGGATTTCTGCAGCGGCGAGCCGTGCGTGTCCAGGTGGCGCATGTAGCGGTTGCTGTAGCAGCCGATCGGCAGGCCCTGGTCGCGCAGGAAATCCATGCCTTCGCGCAGCACGGGCTCCATGTCTTCCAGGTAGAGCTTGCGTTCCTGGCCAGTGGTGTCGGTCCATTCCTGGCCGGAGCGGATCATCGCGATGTTCTCGTGCCCCGCGATGCGCACGCGCTGACCGGGAGCCGGCATGCCTGCGATCACCGCGCGCGTGCCCGAGGGCGCCATCGCGTCGGTCTGCGACAGCGGGATGCGGTCGCGCATCGAACCCCAATAGCCATGCTCCTGCAGCTCGCCGCTGACGCTGCCCATCACCACGCCGACGCCCTCGAAGCGGTCGGGCGTGTTGAACATGGTCTCGAAGTGCTCGACGCGCGGTGAGGCGATCTCCCGGAAGTAGCCCAAGCCTTCCGTGAGCCGCTCGTCGGAGCGCCACCAGGCGTCCACCGCGAGTGTCGCGCACCAGCGGGCGTACGCGACAGGGTCGCTCCAGTAGGCGATGGCGATCATGTTGTCGAAGCCTTGCGCGTCGACGTAGTGCGTCAGGTCGTGATGGTCGGGGCCGTCGGGCAGGGCGAAGTCGCGCGCGATCTTCATCAGCGCGGCGCAGGCGCGACCCTGCATCCCGGGGCCGCGCGACTGCACGCCGAAGAAGCCCATCACGACCTGCTTCACCGAAACCGGGGCGCGGGCCGACCACACGGGGTAGGGCGGCACGTAGTCGTCTTCCACGCGGCGGTGCCGCGTGCGGGGGCACTTCAGGTGCTCGGCGATGGCGGATTCCATGGCGTGCCTCCGATGGTTCAGGCCGCGACCGGCTCGGTCGCGCTGCTCTCGGGTTCCGGCGAAGGCAAGGGCGATGGCGACTGCTGCACCACGACAGGCTCGCGGCGCGTCTTGTTGAGCAGCAGCTGCGTGACGTCGGGCCGCGAGTAGTGGCCGCTGGGGTCGGCGGCTGCCTTGGCGAGCGAGATCATGCCGAGGTCGATGTCTGCGACGACCAGGCCTTCCTCGTCCTCCGCAAGCGGCGTTCCCAGCGGCGAACCGTCGGGCGCGTAGATGCGCGCGTAGCCGCCGCCGGTGCGCAGCATCTGCTGCTTGCCGGCATCGGTGCACATCAGCTCGCTCATGGCCTTCGACACGGTGGCGCAGGGCGCGATCACGAAGCACTGGCCCTCGGCCGCATACACCTGGCTCGCCGCGTTGTTGACCTCGGGGCCCAGCGCGTAGGCTGCGCCCCGGTAGAGCGAGAAGCTCGGCCATGCACCGCAGTGGATCTGCTCGTTCTGCGAATACATCGCGTACTTGCTCAGCGGCTGCAGGTGCTCCCAGCACGAGAGCGAGCCGATGTTGCCCAGTGGTGTCTCGACCACGGCAAGGTCGGAGCCGTCGCCTTCGCCGAACACCGTGCGCTCCACATGCGTGGGCTTGAGCTTGCGCCGCGTCTGCACCGTGCGGCCCTGGTCGTCGATGAGCGCCTGCGCGATGTAGAGGCTGCCGGCCGCCTTCTCGCTGTAGCCGAGCGACACCCAGATCCCGAGCCTGCGCGCCGCCTGCGCGATGCGCTCGAACTCGGTCGAGCCGACGACCAGCGAGTTGTCGTGGTAGCGCTGCACGAACTGCATGCCCCAGGCCGGCGAGTCGAGCCAGATCCACCACGGGTAGCCGGGCACCCAGGTCTCGGGAAAGGCGATGAGCTTCACGCCCTGTTTCGCGGCCTGCGCCATCAGGTCGATGGTCTTGTCGATGGTGCCGTCGAGGTCGAGGAACACGGGGGCGGCCTGCACTGCGGCGACGCGCAGCTTGGGATGGACGGTGGTCGGCATGAAGGTTCTCCAGATGCAATGAAAGTAACGAGGCGAAGCGTCCGCCGCGTGCCTGCACCGGGTTTGCGCTGTGGCATGCGGGTTGCTTGAAGCGTAGATTCGCGCCGCCGGAACGCCTTGACCCGGATTGGCGGCGTTCTTGTTCCAGCGTTGCATCCGTTCGTTGCCCAGGCCTTCCGAGGAACCCCGATGACCCAACTGCTCAGCACCGACGCCGTCCCGCGCGACCAGCGGCTCGCCTACTGGACCGACATGATCTGCAACGTCTACGTGCAGCTGGGCTGCGACCCCGTGCGGGAGGGCGACACGCGCGACTTCGAGGGCAGCATCCGCCAGCACACGCTGCCGGGGCTCGACGTGTCGGTCGTCACCTCGAGCCCGCAGAAGGTGATGCGCACGCCGGGCCACATCTCGCATTCCGGCGACGACTACTTCCTCGTGAGCATCCAGGCGCGCGGCCGTGGCGTGGTGCGGCAGGACGGCCGAGACGCGGTGCTGTCGGCCGGCGACTTTGCCCTGTACGACAGCACCCGGCCTTACCAGCTGCTCTTCGACGAGTCATTCGAGCAGATCGTGCTCAAGCTGCCCGGCGAGCGCCTGCGCAGCGAGCTGCGCGACACCGAGGCGCTGACGGCCACCACGGTGTCGGGGCGCGAGGGCGCGGGGCACCTGCTGCTGGGCATGATCCATACGCTGCGCGAGGACATCGACACGCTGCAGCCTGCCTCCGCGCTCGCGGTGGCCAACGGCGTGCAGAACATCCTGGTGGCGGGCCTGCAGACACTGCCGGCCGCGCGCGCTCCGGCGCTGAGCAATCTCACCGCCTATCACCTCGCACGGGTGAAGCGGCGCATCGACGAGCAGTTGTCGGATCCGTCGCTGTCTGTCAGTACGCTGGCGACGGAGCTGGGCGTGTCGGTCAGCCACATCCATCGCGTGTTCAGGAGCGAGCCGCTCACGCCGTCGCAGTACATCTGGGAGCGCAGGCTGGAGGCATGCAGCCGCGACCTGCTGGAGCCCCGACTCGCTGGGCGTCCGGTGGCGGACATCGCCTATGGCCGGGGATTCAACGACGCGGCGCATTTCAGCCGCGCGTTCAGGGAACGCTTCGGCTGCTCGCCGCGCGAATGGCGGCAGCAGCGCACGCAGCAGTAGCGAGCGAAGAAGAAAAACTACTGGACCAGCAGCACCGTGGTGTTCGTCTCGGCGATCACCTTGGTGGCGACGGAGCCCATCAGCGCGCGGCCCAGGATGCCGTGGCCGTGCGTGCCGAGCACGATCAGACCGGCTTGCGCGGCGGTGGCCGACTTGAGGATTTCCTCGGCGATGTGGCCGTGGCGCGCGTCGACCGTGTAGTTGGCGATGCCCTGCGCCGCGAGCTGTGCCTTCACGGGCTCGATCACCTTGGCGCTTTCCTCGGCGTAGTAGTCGGAGACGAGCTCCTTGCTGAGGTGGCGCGTGACATGGCCCGAGATGCCGGTGCACACGTGCACGATCACGAGATCGTGACCATCCACGAACATGGCGCGGTTGGCGACGAGATAGGCCAGAGCCTTCTGTGTGTAGGCGCTGCCGTCGACTGCGATGAGGATTTTCATGGCCCCGTTATACGGCGCGTGCCGCGGGGGCGGCAACGAGTCGCACCTCCTGCCGAAGGGCTTTGCGCCCTTTCTTCTTCAGCTGCAAGGATCAGCCGTGCAGGCCCTTCCAGAGCATGTAGGCCGCCAGCAGGTAGAGGATGCTCGCGAACACGCGCTTGAGCTTCTTCACCGGCAGGCTGTGCGCCGCCTTCGCGCCCAGAGGTGCGGTGAGCACGCTGCACAGGGCGATCACCGCCAGCGCGGGCAGCCAGATGTAGCCGAAGGAGCCTGCGGGCAGCCCCTGCACCGACTGGCCGCTGACCGCATAGCCCAGCACGTTCGCCACCGCGATGGGAAAGCCCAGCGCCGCGCTGGTGGCCACCGCGTTGTGGATGGAGATGTTGCACCACGTCATGAACGGCACGCTGATGAAGCCGCCACCCGCGCCCACGAGGCCCGAGATGAAGCCGATGGCGCCGCCCGCCGCGAACTGGCCGCCCGTGCCCGGCATCTGCCGCGTGGGGGCGGGCTTCTTGTCGAGGAACATCTGCGTGGCCGAGAAGCCCACGAACAGCGCGAAGAAGATCGCCAGCGCCGTGCCCTTGAGCAGCGAGAACACGCCCAGGCTGCCCACCAGGCTGCCGATGACGATGCCCGGCGCGAGCCGCTTCACGATGTCCCAGCGCACCGCGCCGCGCTTGTGGTGCGCGCGCACGCTCGACACCGAGGTGAAGATGATGGTCGCCATCGAGGTCGCGATGGCCATCTTCACCGAGAGATCGGCCGGCGCGCCGCGGTGGCCCATGATGATCGTGATGAAGGGCACCATCAGCATGCCGCCGCCGATGCCCAGCAGGCCTGCGAGGAAACCGGTGCCGAGCCCGAGGGCGGCGAGTTCGGCGATGAGGATGGGGTCGAGCAGGCTGGAGACGTTCACGGAAATTCTGTATCGCAAAAAGCAACGGCCCCGAGCAGTGTGTGCAGGGGGCCGTGGCGGAATTAGGTGTCTGCAAGTGGGCGCCGGACTCGCATCCTGAACCGGGGTTCAGGTGGGCGAGGGCAGCAGGACTTCGGGTTCATCTGACGCGAGATGATCACACCCGTCGAGCGATTTACCAAGCCCGGCTCCGTAGAGCATTGGAACAAGGACATATAAAGCCCAACGCGCACCGCAGACGAATCGGATTTTACCGCTGCCGCCCCGCCGGCGGAACCCGCTCAGAGCAAATGTCCATCGCCCGCCAGGGCCTGATCGAGTCTTTGAATGAGCTGGGCGGCCTTCGGATCGGTTTCGGTGGTATCAGGCGCGGCTGCCGGAGTGGGCGGCGCGCTGGCGGCGGCCTGCTGGGCCGCGAGGTCGAATGCCAGGTTCAGCGAGGCCAGCACCGCGATGCGGTCGCGGGCCTTGACTTTTCCCGCGTCGCGGATCTTGCACATGGCGGCATCCACGCGTTCGACGGCTTCGCGCAACTGCGCCTCGCCGCCATCGGGACAGCCGAGCAGATAGCTCTGTCCCATGATCTGTACTTCAATCTGCTTCATGCGGGGGAATCTTCGGAAGGTGGTTCAGCCGGCAACCGTTCGAGCAGGGCATCGAGGCGCGTGCGGGCCGCGACGAGCCGCGACTTCAGTGCGTCGCGTTCGCGCGTGAGCGCATCGACCTGTTCCTGCAGCAGCGCGTTGGTGCGCTGCACCTCTTCGTGACGCACGAGCAGTCGTTCGACGCGCTCGGCGATCTGATCGATGGGGCTGGAGGCGGGCATGGTTGGCGATTGTAGTTTCCCGGGGAGGCGGTCCCGCCGAGGCCGGACGCGCTGCCCGACGTGGCAGGGATTCTGCGGCTTTGCAGCCTGCCGATCAAACCCTTCGCGGCCTTTTCAGGCCTCGCTCAGCCGCACGTAGGTGGCCAGCAGCGCGCTCTTGGCGACCACGCCCAGCAGCACGGGGTTTTCCGCGCTCTCGATCACCGGCAGCCGCTCGCCCAGGTGGTCGAGAAAGCGCTGCAGCGCCTCGCCCAGCCCGGTGCCGGCGGTGATCGGCTGGATCGTTTGGGAGAGCAGGGCGGCGGCCGTCGTCTCCTGGGGCGCCGTACCGAGCGACGAGAGCGGCACCACGCCGAGATAGCGCTTGTCCGCGTCCACCACGTACAGATACTTCACGGGGTGCTGCAGGAAGAGCCTGCTCATCGCCTCGCGGTCCGCCTGCGGTCCGACCACCGTTTCGGCCGGCTGCACCAGGTCGCGCATGTGCAGCCCGCGCAGGCGCATCTGGTCGTCGCGCTGCGCGTTGCGATGCAGCGTGATCTCGTACATCGAACCCGCATTGGCCGAGCGCGCGACGAAGTACGCGATGACGCTCGCGGCCATCAGCGGCAGCATGACCTGGTAGCTCAGCGTCATCTCGAAGATCATCAGGATGGCCATGAGCGGCGCCTGCGTCGCGCCCGCCAGGAAGGCTCCCATGCCGACGATGGCGTAGGCGAAGGGCGCCGAGCTCGCCGCCGGCCACAGCGCCTGCACGCCCTGGCCGAACAGCGCGCCGATCATGCAGCCGAAGAAGAGCGCGGGCGTGAACACGCCGCCCACCGCGCCCGAGCCCGCCGTGGCCATGGTGGCGACCGCCTTGGCGAGCAACACCATCGCGATCAGCGTCCATGCCCATGGCGTGTGCAGCACCGAATTGACCACGCTGTAGCCATTGCCCCAGACCTCCGGCATCGGCACCGACACCGCGCCCATCACGAGCCCGCCCAGCGCCAGCCGCAACGGCAGAGCGATCGGCAGCCGCGAGAACAACGCCCGGCTGCCCTGCAGCGCGCGCAGGAAGCCGACCGCCGCGAAGCCCAGCAGCACGCCGAGCACGCAGAACAGCACGACCTCGGTGCCGTGGATTTCCGGGAACGGCGGCATCCTGTAGGGCGGCTGGTAGCCCGGCAGCGCCCGCATCGCGACGTTGGCGACTACCGAGGCGATGATGATCGGCCCCACGCTTTCCATCGCGATGGAGCCCAGCACGATCTCCGCGACGAAGAAGGCGCCGGCAATGGGCGCGTTGTAGGCAGCCGTGAGGCCGGCCGCCGCGCCGCAGGCCACCAGCAGCCGCAGCCGCTCGGCCGGAAAGCGAAACACCTGCCCGAACAGCGAAGAGGCCAGCGCCGCCAGCTGCACCATCGAGCCCTCGCGCCCGATCGAGCCGCCGGTGCCGATGCTCACCAGCGAGGACGCGCTGCGCGCCAGCGTCTGCGCCACCGGAATGCGCCCGTCGCCCAGCACGATGGCTTCCATGTAGTCCGAGGTGGCGCTGCGTTCGGCCACGCGCTTCGCGAGCACCAGCAGCAGTCCCGCCACCAGCCCGCCCAACGTGGGGCAGGCGATGCGCGCCCACCACGGCAGGTGCTTGGCCATCGCCACGAGTCCTTCGCCCGGCCCGAGCACCAGATGCTCGAAGGCGAGCAGTGCCGCGCGAAAGAGTTCGGTCGCCAGCGTGCCGAGCAGTCCGGCCACGATGGACCACAGCAGCATCGACTGCCAGCCCGAGACACCGAAGAGACGCTGCAGCGCCGAGCGAAGATTCAGGAAGACCGAGGCGGGCCGCATCATGGCCGTCGATGTTAGCGGTACCACGACTTTCGACTTAAGCACCGCTGGGCAGGGCATAGAATTCCGCCCGTTGGTGCTCGCGCCGTGGTTCGCACGGCGCAGTTCAACGGGAAGCAGGAGTGGAAGCCCCGGGTTCGTACCGGAACAAGGCCGAAGCCGCCTGCGCTGCCCCCGCAACGGTCAAGCAGACGGCGCCGCAAGGTGCCAGCCCCTTTCCATCGAAGCCACTGGACGCCCTGAAACAGGTGTCTGGGAAGGCGGTGAGGAGCCGTTCTGCCAGCCCGGATACCGGCCAACAAGGCGGCTGCCGCACGCGTCGACGATGAACGCATGCGCGGCCATTGCGCCCAGGCGCCGGCGGGGAGGCCGGCCAGGGGTATTGACGTTCGTTCGCTTGATTCATGATTTCCCACGTTTGCTTTTCCCGCGGCCGCGTTCCTGCGCGCCGTTTTCGCCAGGCCTGCCTGCCGCTCGCACTGGTTTCCGCCTTCGGCGGCACGGCGGTCCATGCGCAGGAGGCGCCAGCTCTCGCCGAGACGGTGGTCACGGCCAACCGCACGCCGCAGCCGCTGTCGGACCTCGTGGGTGACGTCTCCATCGTCGACCGCAAGGCGATCGAGCGCAGCGGCGCGACCGGCGTGGCCGACGTGCTCTCGCGCCTGCCCGGCATCGAGATCTCGCGCTCCGGCGGCGTGGGCAACACCACCAGCCTGTTCATCCGTGGCGCCGAGACGCGCTTCACCGCCGTGTACCTCGACGGCGTGCGCATCGACTCGCAATCCACCGGCGGCGCCGGCTGGGAAGGCATTCCGCTCTCGCAGATCGACCGCATCGAAGTGCTGCGCGGCCCGGCCGCCGCGGTCTACGGCTCCGACGCCGTGGGCGGCGTGATCCAGCTTTTCACCAGGCGCGGCGAGGAGGGCGTGTCGCCCTACGCGGGCATCGGCATCGGCAGCTACGGCCTGCGCAAGATCGAAGGCGGCGTGAGCGGCAAGTCGGGCCTCTTCGACTACTCGTTCGGCGTGGCGCACGAAGAGAGCAAGGGCTACAACGTGCAGCCCGTGGACAAGCGCAACGTGACCAAGGACGGCTTCACCAGCCCCGACCGCGACGGCTACAACAGCACCTCGGGCAACGTGAAGCTGGGCTTCCAGATCACGCCCGACCAGCGCATCGAGGCCACGATGCTCGCCAGCGACACCAAGGCGGGCTACGACGCCACCGTGGCCTACAAGACCAAGCCGCCGATCCTGTTCCGCGACGACGTGTCGAGCAACACGCTGCGCACCGCCGGCCTGACCTGGTCGGCCAAGTGGAACGACGTCTACAGCACCCGCGTGCAGGTGACCGACTCGCAGTCGGTCTACAAGACGCAGCCCTCGTTCTACCGGACCGAGACCAAGCTGCGCGGTTACCTGTTCCAGAACGAATTCCGCTTCGGCCCGCACCTTGTCACCGCCACGCTGGAGCGCCGCGAGGACGCGCTCGAGAACGCGGCCACCACCACCTCGAAGCTGCTGTCGCGCGACCGCTCGCAGAACGCCATTTCGCTCGGCTACGGCTTCGTGCAGGGCCCGCACTCGCTGCAACTGCACGTGCGCCACGACAGGGACAGCGAGTTCGGCGGCAAGACCACCGGCAGCGCGGCCTACGGCTACGCCATCACGCCGTCGCTGCGCTTCACGGCGTCGGCCGGCACCGCCTTCCGCGTGCCCACGCTGTACCAGCGCTTCAGCGAATACGGCCTGGCCACGCTCAAGCCCGAATCGAGCCGCAACCTAGAGCTGGGCCTGCAGTACACCGAAGGCGCCACCCAGCTGGGCGTGGTGGCGTACGCCAACCGCGTGCAGAACCTGATCGTGTTCGACGGCTCGGCCAAGGGCTGCGCCTCGTCCTTCGGCTGCTACGCGAGCACGGCCCGCGCGCGCTACCAGGGCGTCACGCTGTCGGGCAGCCACCGCATCGGCGACGTCACGCTGCGCAGCTCGCTCGACTTCCAGGACCCGCGCGACCTTGCCACCCACAACCTGCTGGCCCGCCGCGCGCAGCGCCACGCCACCATCGGCGCCGACTGGCGCGTCGCTGGCTGGACGCTGGGAGCCGAGGTGCAGACCTCCAGCCGCCGCTACGACGATGCCGCCAACAGCGTCAAGCTCGGCGGCTACACGGTGCTGAACCTGTCGGCCACCACGCAGATCACGCGCGACCTCAACCTGGTCGCGCGCGTCGACAATGCGGGCAACAAGGACTACCAGTTCGCGCGGCTGTACGCCACCGCAGGCCGCACCGCGTACGTCGGTCTCAAGTGGACGCCTCAATAAGCTCATCTTCCCGTCCGAACGGCACCGCCAGCGGTGCCGCGGCGGTTTCATGCGCCGCCGTGCTCGTGGCCGCCCCGGCCTCGGGGCAGGGCAAGACCACCGTCGCGGCCGCGCTGGCGCGGCTGCATGCGCGCCAGGGCCGGCGCGTGCGCGCCTTCAAGTGCGGCCCCGATTTCCTCGACCCGCACTGGCTTGCGCTGGCCACTGGCGCGCCCGTGCACTCGCTCGATCTCTGGATGACCGGCGAGGCCGACTGCCGCGCGCGCCTGCACGAGGCGGCGGCCGGATGCGACCTGCTGATCGTCGAGGGCGTGATGGGCCTCTTCGACGGCACTCCCAGTGCCGCCGACCTGGCGCAGCGCTTCGGCCTGCCGGTGCTGGCGGTGATCGATGCGCAGGCCATGGCGGGCACCTTCGGCGCGCTGGCCTACGGGCTGCAGAACTTCCGCCCCGGCCTGCCGTGGGCGGGCGTGCTGGCGAACCGCGTGGCCAGTGAGCGGCACGCGGGCATGCTGAAGGACGCATTGCGCGATCCCTCGCAATGGCTCGGCGCCTTGCCGCGCGAAGCGGGGTTCACGCTGCCCGAGCGGCACCTGGGGCTGGTGGCCGCCACCGAACTCGGCGACGCGATGGCGAGGCTAGATGCGGCGGCCGACGTGCTGGCCGCCACGCCGCTCGGACAGATGCCGGTTGCCCGCATGCCGCAGGTGCGCTTCGAGGCTCCCGCATCCGACGAGGCGCAGGCCGTACCGCCGCTGCTCGCCGGCCGCACCATCGCCATTGCGCGCGACGCTGCCTTCTCCTTCATCTACCCGGCGAACCTCGACGTGCTCACGGCACTGGGTGCGCGGCTGAGCTTCTTCTCGCCGCTCGCGGGCGATGCACTGCCTGCCTGCGATGCGGCCTGGCTGCCCGGCGGCTATCCCGAACTGCACGCCGGGGCCCTGGCCGCCTGCGCGCCCATGCGCGAATCGCTCGCCGCGCACGTCGCTTCGGGCAAGCCGGTCTGGGCCGAGTGCGGCGGCATGATGGCGCTGTTCGACGAACTCGCGCTGCAGGACGGCGGGCAGGTCCATCGCCTCTGGGGCCTGCTGCCCGGCCGCGTGACCATGCAGAAGCGGCTGGCCGGCCTCGGACCGCAGCAGCTCGCGCTCGGCAGCCATGTCCTGCGCGGCCACACATTCCACTATTCCAGCTGCGAGACGCCGCTCGTGCCCGCCGCGCACACCGCCCGGCCCGGGGCGACGCAGCCCGTGGGCGGGCGCGCCGGCGAAGCGCTGTACGTGCACGGGCCGGTGCGCGCGAGCTATTTCCACGCGTGGTTCGCCTCCAGTCCGCAAGCCACCGCGCGCCTTTTCGGCGCCATGCCCATCGAGTTGGAGAGCCATGCCGCATCAACCGACCAAGCCTAGGACCCCGGCGCACGAGTTCATCCTCGGCGGCCAGAAGAGCGGCAAGTCGCGCCGCGCCGAGCAGCGCGCCATCGACTGGCTCGCGGCCGATGCGCGTACGCACCGCGCCGTGCTGATCGCCACCGCGCAGGCCTACGACGACGAGATGCTGGAGCGCATCGTGCGCCACCAGGCCGACCGCGCCGAGCGCGTGCCCGGCATGCGCACCATCGAGGAGCCGGTAGAGCTTGCGCGCGCCATCGTCACGCAGAGCACGCCCGAGACGCTGGTGGTCGTCGACTGCCTCACGATGTGGCTCACCAACCTGCTGATGCCCATGCCCTCGGAAGACGCGCGGCCCGTCACGCGCACGCCGGCGACGCACATCGCCATGCTGCTGGTCGCCTTGCGCGATGCGCCCGGGCCGGTGGTGCTGGTGGGCAACGAGATCGGGCTGGGCGTGATCCCGCTGGGCAGCGAGACGCGCGCCTTCGTCGACGCGCTCGGCCGGCTCAACCAGGACGTGGCCGCCGCCTGCGGCCGCGTCACGCTGATGGCGGCCGGCCTGCCGCTGAGCCTGAAGGCGCCCGCGGCATGAACATGAACATGGGGAAGATCCGTGCTGCGTTGGCGGCCCTCGGCCTGGCGCTCTTCGCGCTGGCCGCGCATGCGCTCGACGTGGTCGACGAGCGGGGCGTTTCCGTCGAGCTGCCGCAGCCGCCGCAGCGCATCGTCACGCTGCTGCCGTCGCTCACGGAATCGGTCTGCGCGCTCGGCGCCTGCGACCGGCTGGTGGGCGTGGATCGCTATTCCAATTCGCCCGCGCAGGTGAAGGTGCTGCCGCAGCTCGGCGGCGGCATCGACCCGAACGTGGAGGCCATCGTAGCGCTCAAGCCCGACGCGGTGCTGCTGGCCAAGTCATCGCGCGTCACGCAGCGGCTGGAGGCGCTGGGCCTGAAGGTGCTGGTGCTCGAGCCCAAGAGCCATGCCGACGTGCGCCGCGTGCTCGACAAGCTCGACCAGGTACTTGGCACGCACGAGGCGCCCAAGGTCTGGCGCGTGATCGACGCCAGCGTGTCGGCCGCCGCGCAGTCGGTGCCCGCGGGAGCGAAGGGCATGCGCGTGTACTTCGAGGTCAACAGTGCGCCGTACGCGGCCGGCGAGTCGTCCTTCATAGGCGAGACGCTCGCGCGGCTGGGCATGAAGAACATCGTGCCGGCTTCGCTGGGCCCATTCCCCAAGCTCAACCCCGAGTACGTGGTGCGCGCGAACCCCGATCTCATCATGGTGAGCGTGCGCAGCGCGCAGGGGCTGGAGCAGCGACCGGGCTGGGGCGGCATCCGCGCGGTGCGCGAAGGACGCATCTGCCGCTTCAGCGAAGAGCAGTCCGACGTGCTCGTGCGGCCCGGCCCGCGCATGGACGAGGCGGCGCGGCTGATGGCCCGATGCCTTGCCGACAAGTTCGGCGAAAAGTTCGGTGACAAGGGCGGCGGGCGATGAGCGTGGCGACCGTCAGGCACACGGCCCATCTGCGTCGCGTGCTGCTGCTGGGCGCCGGGCTGCTGGTGCTGGGCGCCGCGCTCATGCTGCTGGGGCTCGGCATCGGCAGCACCGGCTTCGAGAGCTTGTTCGCTGCGCGGCACGACCCGGTGGCGCTGCAGATCGTGTGGGATATCCGCCTGCCGCGCACGCTCGGCGCCTGGCTCGCGGGCGCGCTGCTCGGGCTGGCGGGCGCGGTGGCGCAGGGGCTCTTCCGCAATCCGCTGGCCGATCCGTACCTGCTGGGCAGCGCCTCGGGCGCCTCGCTGGGCGTGGCGCTGGCGCTGCTGATGTTCGGCGGCTCGGCCGCCAGCGCGCAGTGGGTGATGCGACTCGGGCTCACCGGCGCGGCCTTCCTGGGCGCGGTGCTCGCGGTGATGCTCACGCTGATGCTGGCGCGCGGCGTGCAGCAGACGCTGCGGCTGCTGCTGGCCGGCGTGATCGTCGGCGTGGTGCTCGGCGCCGCGAAAGACCTCATCACCATCGCCTCGGCGGACATCCTCCAGGCCATCCAGGGCTTCGTCCTCGGCAGCACCGGCCTCGTCGGCTGGAGCGCCTGCGCGGTGATGGCGATGGTCGGCGCCGTCTGCCTGCTGGCGGGCTGGGCGCTGGCGCCGGTGCTCGACGGGCTCGCGCTCGGCGAGGCCACCGCGCGCAGCCTGGGCCTGCCACTGGGCGCGATGCGTGCGGCGCTGGTCGTCGTGCTTGCGCTGGCCACCGGCGCGGCCGTGGCGCAGACCGGGCTCATCGCCTTCGTCGGCCTGGCGGCGCCGCACCTGGTGCGTTCGGTCGTGAAGACCACGCACGCGAGGCTGATCTTGCTGTCGGCGCTGATGGGCGGGCTGCTGCTGATGGCGGCCGACCTGCTCGCGCGCTGGCTGATCGCGCCGCAGGAACTGCCGGTGGGCGTGCTCACGGCCGTTCTGGGCGGCAGCTACCTGCTGTGGCTGATGCACCGGCGCAGCGCGCGCGGAGGCGTGGCATGAGCCGCGACGACACGCCCGCCGCGCTCGAGGCGCGCCGCCTGAGCGCCACGCTCGGTGTCACCGAGGTGCTGCACGACATCGACTTGGCGCTGCCATCGGCCCGCTGGACCAGCATCGTCGGACCGAACGGCGCGGGCAAGTCGACGCTGCTCAAGGCGCTAGCGGGGCTGCTCGCGCATCGCGGCGAAGTGCGGCTCTTCGGCGAAGCGCAGGACAAGGTGCCGGCGCGCGTGCGTGCCCGGCGCCTTTCCTGGCTCGGCCAGAGCGGCACGGGCGAGGGCAGCGCCGACGACCTGATGGTCTACGACGTCGCCATGCTCGGCCGCCTGCCGCACCAGCGCTGGCTGGCCGCGCCCGGGGAAGCCGACCGCGAGGCGGTGGAGCGGGCCCTGCGCAGCACCCAGGCCTGGGACTGGCGAGACCGCCCGCTGGGCCAGCTCTCGGGCGGCGAACGCCAGCGCGTGCTGCTGGCGCGCGCGCTCGCGGTGGAGGCCGAGGTGCTGCTGATGGACGAGCCGCTCGCCAACCTCGACCCGCCGCACCAGGCCGACTGGATGCAGATCGTCCGCGCGCTCGTCGCCGAAGGCCGCACCGTGGTCAGCGTGCTGCACGAGCTGCCGATGGCACTGGCGGCCGACGAACTGGTGGTGATGGACCGGGGCCGCGTCGTCCGCCATGGCGGCTGCGACGACCCGGCCACCCATGCCGCGCTGGAGCAGGTGTTCGACCACCGCATCCGCGTGCATCGCGTGGCGGACCAATGGATCGCGCTGCCGAAGTAGCCACGCAGAAAAAAGCACAGGAACAACACACCATGCAGATCGAAACCCCACCCAGCGAGAAGCCCTACGAGAAGCCCGAAGGCGAGCGCCGCGGCATCGTCATCGTCAACACCGGCGACGGCAAGGGCAAGAGCACGGCCGCCTTCGGCCTCGCGCTGCGCGCGCATGGCCGCGGCAAGGCCGTGAAGATCTACCAGTTCATGAAGGTGCCGAGCGCCCGCTTCGGCGAGCACCGCATGTTCGAGCAGATCGGCATCCCGATCGAAGGCCTGGGCGACGGCTTCAGCTGGAAGAGCCAGGACCTGGAGCGCTCCGGCCAGCTCGCGCGCGACGGCTGGGAGAAGGCGAAGGCGGCGATCCTCTCGGGCGAGTTCTTCCTCGTGGTGCTCGACGAGATCACCTATCCGCTGATCTACGGCTGGCTACCGCTCGAAGGCGTGCTCGAAACCCTGCGCGCGCGGCCGAAGCACGTGCACGTGGCGCTCACCGGCCGGCGCTGCCCGCCCGAGATCATCGAGCTGGCCGACACCGTGACCGAGATGACGCTGGTCAAGCACGCCTTCAAGGCCGGCATTCCCGCGCAGCGCGGCATCGAGGACTGAAGAAGAAAAACATGGCACACGCGTTCGAGGCTGGCGAGGCGAGGGCGGTGTATCGCGCCATCCACGAGCGGCGCGACATGCGCCACTTCGCGGGCGGCAGCGTCGCGCCCGAGGTGCTGCGCCGGCTGCTCGACGCGGCGCACCATGCGCCCAGCGTGGGCTTCATGCAGCCGTGGCGATTCATCCGCATCCGTGGCGAGGCGCTTCGGCACCAGTTGCATCGCATCGTCGAACAGGAGCGCGTGCTGACCGCCCGCGCCCTCGGCGAACGCGAGGACGAGTTCATGCGCCTGAAAGTGCAGGGCCTGCTCGACGCCGCCGAGCTGCTGGCGGTGACGCTGGCCGACGGCCGCGAGAAGCATGTGTTCGGCCGCCGCACGCTGCCGCAGATGGACCTGGCATCGGCCTCCTGTGCCATCCAGAACATCTGGCTCGCGGCGCGCGCCGAGGGGCTGGGCATGGGTTGGGTGTCGCTGTTCGACCCGGCCGAGGTGGCCGCGTTGCTGGGCCTGCCCGAAGGCGCGGAACCCATCGCCTTGCTGTGCCTGGGCCCCGTGGCCGACTTCTACGAAGAGCCGATGCTGCAGCGCGAACGCTGGGCGAAACGCGAGCCGCTCGCGTCGCTGGTGTTCGACGAAGGCTGGGGCCGGCCTTCGGACCTCTTCGACCATCCGTCCACCGTGGAGCCCACCTGATGCTGGCCTTCGACTCCGTTCTCTTCGAGCTAGCGCGCCTGTTTCTCTGGCCGGTGACGCTGGGCGTGCTGCTGTCCTTCGTCTATGCCGTGTACTGCCTGGGCGCGTTCGGGGTCGAGTATCTGCAGCGTCGTCGCGACCCGTCGCGCGCGCTGGTGCTGCAGCCGCATGCGCAGGCCAGCCAGGAGCAGATGGAGCTGGTCGTGCTCAAGCAGCTCGAGGGCGTGCGCCTGTGCAGCCGCGTGGCGCCGATGCTGGGGCTGATCGCCACGATGATCCCGATGGGCCCGGCGCTGGTTGCCGTGGCTTCGGGCGAATCGCAGGGCGTGGCGCAGAGCCTGGCACCGGCCTTCGCGAGCGTGATCGTGGCGCTGGCCTCGGCCTCGATCACCTTCGTGGTCTACACCGTGCGCCGCCGCTGGCTGATGCGCGAGCTCGTGACGGTGCTCGACGCGCGGGACCGCCTCTCATGAGCAGCCGGCGCCAGTTCTCGATATTGAGCAGCCTGGACAGCGACGACGACGACCCGGTGCTTTCCACCATCAACCTGATCGACGTGTTCATGGTGGTGATCGGCATGCTGATGATCGCGGTCATCAACAACCCGATGAATCCTTTCGCGCAGGACAAGGTGACGATCATCCGCAACGAGGGCCAGCCGAACATGGAGATCGTGACCCGCGACGGCCGCAAGATCACGCGCTTCAAGGCCAGCGGCGCGACCGGGCAGGGCGACGGCGAGAAGGCCGGCACCGCCTGGCAGCTGAAGGACGGGACGATGGTCTACGTGCCGGCGGATGCGGTGCCGGCCGGTCCGGGCCCGGGCGGGAAGTGACGCGGGTCTTCCTTTTCTGGCTGCTGGCGGCGCTGGGGTTCGTCGCGCCGGCGCAGGCGCAGCCCGCGGGCGGGCGGGTCGTGGTGCTGAGCACTTCGCTCGTATCGCCGGCAAGGGTGGTGCGGCTGCAGGCGGCCGCGCGCGAAGCGGGCCTGCCCTTGCAGGTGGTGTCGGCACCGAAAGATTCGCCCGAGGCATTGGCGGGTGCGTTGGAAGGCGCGAGCCTGCTGGTCGTCGATGCGCCGCACATCAGCGTCGCGCAGGCGGCGGCCGCGCGCTTCGGCGACGTGATCTCGCGCGGCACCGTGCCGTATGTGCTGGTCGGCGAGTTCGCGCTGGTCGCCAAGGGGCAGGCTTCCACCGCCGCGCCGCTCGCGGCGGAGCGTGGCGTCGATGCCGCGTGGGCGCAGCGGCTGCGCGAATACTGGCGCTTTCCGGGCGCGGCCAATCTGGGCGCCGCGATGAAGGCGATGGCGCAGCCAGGCAAGGCCGACGGGTTGCCCGATCCCGTGCCGATGCCGCTGGCCGGCCTCTATCACCCGGCATGGCCGCGCATCGAGACCGGCGTCCCGGCCATCGAAGGACTGGCGCGCAGCGGCACCGTCGCCATCGCGATCAACAGCGCCACCGTGGCCGGCGAAGACACCGGCTGGCTCGACGCGCTGATCGCCTCGCTCGAACGGCGCGGCCTGCGCGCCTACGCTTTCTACGGCCCGCGCCAGCAGAAGGACCTGTTCTTTCGCATGACGCACGACGGCGAACGCCGCGTGGCCGATGTCATCGTCAATGCCTCGCTGGTCTTCAGCCCGAACGAGCGCAAGGCCGAGCTGGAGCGCATCGGCGTGCCGGTGCTGCAGACGCTGCCCTCGCTGGCGATGGACGCCGATCAATGGGCGCGGAGCAGGGACGGCCTCGCGCAGACCGACATCGCCTCCTACTACAGCCCGAGCGAGCTGGCCGGCATGACCGACCCGATGCTCGTGAGCGCCCGCGATGCGGCCACCGGCACGCTGCAGCCGCTGCCCGCGCAGATCGACGCCGTGGCCGCCAAGGCTGCGGCGCTGCTGCGGCTTCAGCGCACCCCGCCGGCCGACCGGCGCGTGGCGATGCTGGTCTACAACTACCCGCCGGGCGAAGCCAACTTCGGCGCCTCCTTCCTCAACGTGCCGCGCAGTGTGAACAACATGCTGGCGGCAATGAAGTCGGCCGGCTACGGCACCGAGCTGCCGGGCACCGATGCGCTGATCGCGCAGGTGCAGGCGACGATGAAGGCCTACTACCCGAACCCCACGGGCCAGGGCGACGAGCTGCAGCCGCTGCTCGACAGGGGCTTGGCCGACACGCTGCCGCTGCCGGCCTACCTCGCGTGGTTCCGCGCGCTGCCGCAGGAGACGCAGCGCCGCATCGAAAGCTACTGGGGCCCGCCCGAGAAGTCGACCATGCTGCGCCCCGTGGCGGGCGAGCCGGCCTTCGTGATTCCGCGCGTGCGCTTCGGCAACGTGGTCGTGCTGCGCCAGCCGCCGCGCTTCGAGCCCGGCACGCAGGTGGCCGGCAAGGCCGAGCAGGTCTATCACCGCTCGGCCGTTCCGCTGAGCCACGGCTACCTCGCCACCTATCTCTGGCTGCGTACGCGCTTCGGTGCCGGCGCCGTGGTGCACGTCGGCACGCACGGCACGGTCGAATGGTCGGCGGGCAAGGAGCGCGGGCTGTCGGTGCAGGACGATCCGCTGCTCGCGCTGGGCGACCTGCCCAACGTGTACCCGTTCATCATGGACAACCTCGGCGAGGCCACCACCGCCAAGCGGCGCGGCCGCGCGACCATGGTGAGCCATTCGACGCCGCTGTTCGCGCCCGCCGGCTTCCGCCCCGGCGTGCAGGAGATGCACGAGCGCATGCACGAGTGGGAGACGCTGTCGCCCGGCCCCGTGAAGACCGCGCTGGAAAGGCGGCTCGCGGCCGAGTTCGCGGAGCACCGCTACGACCGCGACCTGGGCTGGACGCCCGCGCGCATCCGCGCCGATTTCGCCGGCTTCATCGCGGTGCTGCATCCCTATCTCGACGAGCTCGCGCAGACCGCCCAGCCGCTGGGCCTCGCCACCTTCGGGCAAGCTCCGGATGCGCAGCGGCGGCGCATGACCATCCTGCAGATCCTCGGCAAGCCGTTGGTCGAAGCACTCGGCGAGGACATCGACGAGGCCTTCCTGATCGACGCGAGGAACGTCGCCGGCTCGCGCCCCGCGCGCTGGGTGGAACAGGCGCTCACCGACGCGCAGGCCGCGGGCGCCATGGGCGCGACGCCCGCCGACCGGCAGAAGCTGCTGGAGCTGGCCCAGCGCGCCCGCAAGCTCGACGATGTGCTTGCGCACAACGAGGAAATCGAGGGCCTGCTGACCGCGCTCGACGGCCGCTACCTGAAGTCCAGCTACGGCGGCGACCCGGTGCGCAACCCCGACAGCCTGCCGACCGGTCGCAACCTCTACGGCTTCGACCCGAGCCGGGTGCCCACCCGCGCAGCCTGGGAGACGGGCGTGGCCGCCATGGATGCCTGGATCGCGGAGCATGCGAAGACCCATGCCGGCAAGGCGCCCAAGAAGATCGCCTTCACCCTCTGGGCCGGCGAGGCTTCACGCCACCAGGGCGTGCTGGAGAGCCAGGCCTTCTATGCCATGGGCGTGAAGCCGCGCTGGGACGAGGGCGGGCGCATGGCGGGCATCGAGATCATTCCCGCATTGCAGCTGAAGCGGCCGCGCATCGACGTGCTCGTCAGCGTCACCGGCTCCTACCGCGACCAGTTCCCGGCCGTGATGCGCTGGCTCGACGAGGCGGTGCAGCAGGTGGCGGCCCTGCGCGAACCCGGCAATGCCGTGGCCGGAAACAGCGAGGCGATGGCGCGCAGGCTGCGCGCGGAAGGCGCGACGGCGAGCGAGGCGCAGCGCTGGTCGACGGCCCGTGTGTTCTCGAACGAGCAGGGCAGCTACGGCGCCGGGCTGGAAGAAGCCGCGCTTGCGAGCGAGGTGTGGAAGAACCAGCAGCGCGGAGGCGGCGACGCGCAGATGGCGCAGCTCTACATGGACCGCATGGGCCATGCCTACGGCAAGGGCCTCGATGGCGCCGTGCGGCCCGGTGCCTATGCGGGCAATCTCGTGCAGGTCGATGCTGCGCTGATGGCACGCAGCTCCAACCTGTACGGCGTGCTGACCAACGACGACCCGTTCCAGTACCTCGGCGGCATCGCGCAGGCAGTGCGGCATCTCACCGGCAAGGATCCGGCGCTGTACGTGCAGAACCTGCGCGACGGCAGCGCGGTGCGCACCGACACCGCCGCAGGCGCCATCGCGCGCGAGATGCAGACGCGCTACCTGCATCCGCAGTGGATCGAGGCGCAGAAGGCCGAGGGCTACAGCGGCACGCTGCAGGTGCTGAAGACCGCGCAGTTCCTCTGGGGCTGGCAGGTCACGGCGCCGGCCGCCGTGCGGCAGGACCAGTGGCAGTCGCTGCACGACGTGTACGTGCGCGACCGGTACAGGCTGGGCACGCGCGAATGGCTGGAAGGCGACAACCGCGCGGCCTTCGCGCAGACGCTGGAGCGCATGCTCGACGCGGTGCGGCTGAACTACTGGAGCCCGGATGCCGCCACGCGGCGCGAGTTGGCGCGGGCGTACGCGGAGGCGGTTCGGGCGACGGGACTGCGCGAGCGCAATGCGGGCGTGCAGCGCTTTGCGCAGGCGGAGCTTTCTTCACCTGCCTCGCCCGTGCCCAGGCCGCGTCCGCCAATCGCGCCGGTGGTCGTGGCGACGCCGGCGCCCGAGCCTGTTCCGAACGAGAGCCCGGCGCAGGACGGCCCCCAGCCCGTGAGCGGCCTGAAGCTCGAGCCGACACCCGCCGAGGCGCCGTCGCCCCAAGCCGAAAGCGTCGTCTTCCGGCTCTGGGTGGCGCTGGGTGCTGCACTGCTCGTCGCGTTCGGCGCGCTGATGCAATGGCGCCGGGGCAGGGTGCCCGCCTGATTCGCGAGAATGGCGGCTCCCATGCCCTTGCCGAGTTCCGAATACGCCATCGCCTTTGCCGCCGCGCTGTGGATCGCGCTGGCCGTCGACCGCTGGCTGGGCGAGCCGCCCGCGCCGCTGCATCCGGTCGTGTGGATGGGGCGCTATCTCGGGATTGGAGCGCGCATTGCTCCGCGCGCGCATCAGGCGAAGGCGGTCGACCTGCCGATGTTCTTCGCCGGCGCGCTGCTGTGGTGCGTGGGGGCGGCGTGCGTCTGGGGTGTTGCCATGGCTCTGCAGATGCTGGCGATGCTCTACCTGCCCGCGTGGGTGATGGCGTTGCTGATCGGCCTGCTGCTCAAGCCTCTCTTCGCCTGGCGCATGCTGCGCGACGAGGTGCTCGCGGTCGAAGCCGCGCTGGGTGTTTCGCTCGATGCAGGCCGCCAGCAGCTGGCGCGCCTCGTGAGCCGCGACGTGAGCCGGCTCAGCGAGCGCGAAGTGCGCGAAAGCGCCATCGAGTCGCTCGCGGAAAACCTCAACGACTCGCTCGTGGCGCCCGTCTTCTGGTTCGTGCTGCTGGGCCTGCCGGGCGCGGCGCTCTACCGTTTCGCCAACACCGCGGATGCGATGTGGGGCTATCGCGGCGAGCGCGGCGGCCGCGACTGGACCTGGTTCGGCAAATGGGCCGCGCGTGTGGACGACGTGCTCTCGTGGATTCCGGCGCGCATCACCGTGGCGCTGCTTGCGCTCGCGGCATGGCGCTGGCCTTCGGGGCTGTCTGAAGAAGCCCGCCGCACGCCGTCGCCCAACAGCGGCTGGCCGATGGCGACGGTGGCCCTGCTGCTCGGCGTTCGACTGGCGAAGCCGGGCGTGTATGCGCTGAATGCGGAAGGCCGCGCGCCTTCGGCCGACGACATGCAGCGCACTGCGCAACTGGGCGGTCGGGCTGCATTGGCGCTGGGCGTGTTCGCCTCGCTGGGCATCGTGGCCATCGTGGCGGTTACCGGCTGGAGGCTCGCATGAGCCCGGCGGTTCACGGCGGGCCCGATGCCGCCGGCGCGGCGCCGCACGACTTTTCGACCAATGGCAACGCGGCGGGCTCGTGCCCGGCCGTCGTGTCGGCACTGCGCGCTGCCGACGCGGCGCATTACCCGGACCCGCACTACACGGCGCTGCGAGGCCGTCTCGCGGCCTTTCACGGCGTGGTGGCCGACCGCATCGTGATCGCGGCCAGCGCGAGCGAGTTCATTCACCGCATCAGCGCAGCCGTGGCGCAGGGCGGCGGCAGCCGGGTCTGGCTGCCGGCGCACAGCTACGGCGACTACGAGCGCGCCGCGCAGGCCTGGGGCCTACTTGTGCTGCGCGCGCCGCAGCCGCATGCCGATGCCGCGCTGCGCTGGTGCTGCGAGCCGTCGAGCCCGCTGGGGCAGCCGCAGGCCGACCTGCCGCTGCAGGCCGCGGGCACCGGCGGCGCCTGCGTGCTCGATCTCGCCTACGAACCGCTGCGCCTCGAGGGCCGGCCGTCGCTCGATGCCGTGCAGCGCAACCGCGTCTGGCAGTTGTGGACGCCGAACAAGGCGATGGGCCTGACCGGTATCCGTGCCGCCTACGCGATCGCACCCGAGGAGGCAGATGCTCCGTTCATGGCGCGCATCGAAAGGTTGGCCCCCTCATGGCCGCTGGGCACGCACGGCGTGGCGCTGCTCGAGACCTGGACCGGCGACGACGCGCAGCGCTGGCTCGCGCAAAGCCTCCAGACGCTGAGGGACTGGAAGGCCTTGCAACGCGCGATGTGCGAATCGCTCGGCTGGCAATGCCTCCCGGGCGATGCCAACTTCTTCTGCGCGCGCACCGACCGGCCGTATCCCGGCCTGGCCGCCGCGCTGCGCGCTTCGGGCATCAAGCTGCGCGACTGCGCTTCGTTCGGCCTGCCGGGCCATGTGCGCATGGGCGTGCTGCCGCCCGCCAGCCAGCAGGCGCTGAAAGAAGCCTGGACAAGCGCGGCCTGAACACATACACCCACATCCCCGACCGACCCGACCGCCCAGACCTCTCAGACCTCTCAGATCGACAGGAAAAATGCTCTACGCCATCACCACGCTCTTTCTCTGCCAGCTCGCCGGCGAACTGCTCGTGCAGTGGCTGGGCCTGCCCATTCCCGGCCCGCTGATCGGCATGGTGTTCCTGTTCATCGGCCTGATCGTGCGCGGCAGCGTTCCGCAGGTGCTGACCGACACCTCGGGCCATCTGCTGCGCAACCTGATGCTGCTGTTCATCCCGGCCGTGACCGGCGTGATGCTGCATTTCGAGCGGGTAGGGCGCGAGTGGCTGCCGTTTCTCGCGGCCGGCATTGTGGGCGCCGCCTTCACCATGACGGTCACCGCGCTCACCTTCCGCTGGATGATCCGCATCACCGGCAAGGACGCCCAATAAATGACCGCGCCCGCGAAGCTCTTCGAGATCTGGGTGTTCCTGGCCCAGTCGCCGCTGCTGTGGCTGTCGCTCACGCTGCTGGCGTACCTGGGCGCGCTGTGGCTGCACACGCGCAGCGGGCGCAATCCGGTGGTCAATCCGGTGCTGGTGTCGGTGATCGTCATCGTCACTGTGCTGCTGCTCACGCGCACGCCCTACGACACGTATTTCGAGGGCGCGAAGTTCGTCCACTTCCTGATCGGCCCCGCCACCGTGGCGCTGGCCGTGCCGCTGTACGGGCAGATCGACCGGCTGCGGCGGCTGTGGCTGCCCATCGGCGTGGCGCTGCTCGTGGGCTCGGTCGCCGCCATTGTGTCGGCGGTCGGCATCGCCTGGGTGCTGGGCGGATCGCACGACCTGATGATGTCGCTCGCGCCCAAGTCGGCCACCATGCCCATCGCGATGGGCGTGGCCGAGAAGATCGGCGGGCTGCCCTCGCTGGCGGCGGTGGCAGCGGCCGTTGCCGGCATCTCGGGCGCGATCATGGCCACCGGCCTGCTGAACCTGCTGCGCATCAGGGAGCCGGCGGTGCGCGGCTTCGCGGTCGGCATGGCGGCGCATGGCATCGGCACGGCGCGTGCCATCCAGGTGAACGAGACGGCCGGCGCGTTCTCGGCGCTGGCCATGGGGCTGAACGGTATCGCGACGGCGCTGCTGGTGCCGCTCATCGTCAAGCTGATGGGGGCCTAGGCAGGATGGCGAAACCCGCGCCGGCATCGCGCCCGATGGAGCTGGTCTGGCCCGCGAAGGCCTACCTGCCCAGCTACGTCTCGGCGCTGAACCGGGGCTGGGCGCGCGACGAGACGCGGCCCGAGTCGGGCGCGGAGGAGCGCGCAGCCATCAAGGCCGACCCCGACCGCTTCCTGGCCAGCCTCGTGGATCGCAAGGCCAGGGGAGGGCGCATCCTCATGCCCGACGGCTCCAAGGTGCGGCGACTGCCGGGCTACAAGTGCTGGATGTGGGACGGCGAGTTCTGCGGCAGCATCGACCTGCGCTGGCAGCCGGGCACCGACGCGCTGCCGCTCTACTGCCTGGGTCACATCGGCTACAACGTCGTGCCCTGGAAGCAGCGCAAGGGCTACGCGACGCGCGCGCTGGGCTCGATGCTGAAGCTGGCCGCGGGCGAGGGGCTGGGCCGCGTCGAGATCACGACCAGCCCGGGCAACCTCGCGTCGCAGAAGGTGATCGAGGCCAACGGCGGCGTGCTGATCGAGACCTTCATCACGCTGCCGAGCCAGGGCAGCCTGACCAAGTTGCGATATCGCATCGATCTTTGAACATCGGAAAAAGGAATCCCATGGCCCAGTACACAGCGGAAATCCTCTGGCTGCGTGGCGAGCAGGACTTTCTCGCGAACACCTACAGCAGGCGACATTCGCTGCGTTTCGACGGAGGCGCGGAAGTGGCGGGCTCGTCGTCGCCGCATGTCGTGCCGCTGCCGATGTCGGATGCCTCGGCGGTCGACCCCGAGGAAATGTTCGTCGCCTCGCTCTCCAACTGTCACATGCTGTGGTTCCTCACGATGGCGGTGAAGCGCAAGTTCGTCGTCGACCGGTATTTCGACGCGGCCACCGGCACGATGGAGAAGAACGCCGAGGGCAAGATGGCGATGACCGTCGTCACGCTGCGCCCGGAGGTGACTTTCTCGGGCCAGAACCAGCCTACGCGCGAGCAGATCGAGCAGATGCATCACCGGGCGCACGAGGAGTGCTTCATCGCCAATTCGGTGAAGACCGAGGTGCGCTGCGAGCCGGTGTTCTGACCGGCTGTACTGGCGTCAGCCGACCAGCGAGCGGCTCTTCATTTCGAGCCGCGTGACCAGGCGCTGCAGGGCGGTTTCGGCGCCGGGCGGCAGCGCCAGGAAGCGGAAGCCCAGCTGATAACGCAGCGTGCCGTTGGGCTGTGGGGTGGGGCGGATCGACACGAGTTCCATGTCGAGCGTGAGCCGGCCGAGCGTGCCGAGCGACAGTTCGCAGTCCCTGAGGTACGTGCCCGGCTGCAGGCCGGCGGCGCGTGCGTCCCGGGTGCGAAGGCCGACGCCGCCGAGCGACAGGTCCTGCACTTCGAACGAGAAGGCATCGCCCTTGGGCAGGCTGCCCGAGCAGGTGTACGACTCGACGATCGGCGCATCGACGCGGAAGTACTCGCGGCGCTGCATGTAGACGAGCACCTCGGGAAAGTCGGCCTCGAAGGCGGGCAGGCCTTCGTACCGGGTCTCGCGCGGCGAGGCGATGGAAAACTCGACGCGCACGCCGTCCTGCTGGGCCTCGAAGTGGCAGCGCGCCGCCGCAAGCAGGGCCCGGTTCTGCTCGGGCGACGCCCCCCAGTCGAAGGTGAACGCGCGGGCCCGCATGTCCACGTCGAGGAGCTGCGTCACCAGATGGCCGCCCGCGTACTGGACGGTGAGGTTGTCGCGGCGACTGGCGAGGTTGCGCAGGTGAACGCCGATCTCCACCGGCGTGCGGCGGCCGAATTCCTCGCTTGTGCGTTCGCCTGCTGGCGCGTACGGCTGATCGGGCGCTTCGGCCTGGCCGTTCGACTGGTCTGTATCCATGAGCTTGCCGGTTCGTATGTTCTAGCGGGCGCGCCAGGGCTCCTCCCGGGCCTCTGAACGGCCTTCATCGAGGCCGCGGTACGCGCGTTCAACCGGAAAACGCAGCGGCTTTCAGGTATCGCGCCGAACTGATTAACGGCATCAGGCGGCCAGAATTTAGGGCGCCGGCGTGAATTGTTTGTTGCAGTGCCGCGCGATCAGCGCCGCTGGAGCCTCGGGTTCTTCGCGAAGAGCTCGGCAGCCCAGTCCACGAAGGCGCGTACCTTGGCGCTCAGGTGCCGGTTGGGCGGATAAACCACGTGGATCGGCAGCGGGTCGCGCTGCCAGTCGGGCAGCAGCTGGATCAGCTCGCCGCTCTCGATCAGCGGCTCGGCCATGAAGGTGATGCACTGCGAGATGCCGAAACCGCCCAGCACCGCCGTGATGTGGGCGTTGCTCTCGTTCACCGCCACGCGGTAGGGGCCGTTCAGCTCGATATGCTCGTCGCCCTTCCTGAACTCGTGCGGGTACACGCGCCGGGTGGTGCCCGAGAAGTAGCTCACCACGTGGTGGCGTTTCTCGATGTCGTTCGGGTGCTGCGGCATGCCGTAGCGCTTGACATAGGCCGGTGACGCCACGGTGACGAAGTCGAGCGTGCCGATGCGCCGCGCGACCAGCGACTGGTCGTTGAGCTCACCCGCGCGGATCACGCAGTCGACGTTGTCGCTGATGAGGTCGATGGTGCGGTCGCTCACGCCCAGGTCGACCTGGATGTCGGGGTAGCGGTCGCAGAAGCTGGCCAGCGCGGGCAGGATGATCAGCCTCGCCACCGAGGTGCCGACGTCGATGCGCAGCCGTCCCGTGGGGTTGGCCTGCGCGTTCGTCATGCTGGCTTCCATGTCGTCGAAGTCGTTGAGCAGGCGCGCGGCCCGCTCGAAGTAGGCGGCGCCGTCGGGCGTGACCGTGACGCGGCGCGTGGTGCGGTTGAGCAGCTTCACGCGCAGGCGCGACTCGAGCGCCTGGATCTGCTTGGTGACTGTGCCCTTGGGCAGGGCAAGCGAGTCCGCCGCCCGGGTGAAAGTGCCGGCTTCCACGACGCGGACGAAGATCCGCATGGCCTGGATCTGATCCATTGAATGCCTGTTCTTGGTACCCGGCCCACACCGGGGGACGCGGATTCTCACACAAGCCGTCCAACCTTTGCGGAGCGCCCTGATTGTTGTCGGTTTGGAAACAGAGTGGGGGCATGTTTCCTGTTTAACGCCGCATCGGGCGACTTATATTTCAACCATCGCCCAAATCCCCGAGGTCGCCCATGTCACCCGTTCCATCGTCCCGTTCCGCCGAAGCCGCCGCCCGTGCTGCGGCGCAAGGCGTGGAAGCCGATCTGTCGATCGAGCTGCCAGGCCGCGAACCGGTCGGTGCCCGTGTGTACGGCCAGCGCGCCAAGGGGGACGTGGCTCCGCTGGTGCTGCATTTCCACGGCGGCACCTTCGTCTGCGGCGGCCTTGACAACGGCCGCAACGTGGCTCGGCTGCTGGCCGGGGCGGGTGCGGTGGTGGTGTCGCTGGCTTACCCGCTGGCACCGCAGTCGCCGTTCCCGGAACCCATCGAGGTGGGCTATGCCGCCCTCGAATGGCTCTACAAGCAGCGCACCAAGCTCGGCGGCAAGGGCGCGCAGGTGTACCTGGCCGGCGAGGAAGCCGGCGGTAACCTGGCGGCCGCGGTGGCGTTGATCGCCCGCGACCGCGCTCATCCGCCGCTGGCAGGCCAGATCCTGCTGTCGCCCATGCTCGACCCGTGCGCCGGCACCGCCTCGCTGCGCAATGCCACCAACGACGCGGCCGAGTGCCGCTGGGCCAGCGGCTGGGAGAAGTACCTGAGCTGCCCCTCGAACGCCATGCACCCCTATGCGGTGCCGAGCGGTTCGCTGCGGCTGTCGTCGCTGGCCCCCGCACTGGTGCTGGTGGGCGCGGACGACGCCATGCGCGACGAGGCGCTGACCTTCGCGGGCCGTCTGCGCGCGGCCGGCATCGAGGTCACGAGCAGCGTGCTGCCCAGCGCCTCGAACTGGCCCAAGGCGCTGTACGACACCGAGAACACGGGCTGCGTGGCCTGCGAAGCCTCGGTGCAGCAGCACTTCCGCGAGTTCTTCAGCGCGACCACGCCGCCGCCCGCGACGGCGAACCACCCCAGCTAGTTTCCCGCCGGTCACCGGCTGCCTGATCGACACGCTGCCAGCGCGGCCGCGTGCCGGGGCCCCTTTTTTCCTGAAATCCGCCTCCTGGTGCCAAAAGCGCCGGGGTGGCCTGTTGCATCCCAAAGTCATCGAGAAGGACTAACCATCATGTCGAACAACGAGAAAAAGCTGTCTTCCGCCGCCCGCAAGGGCCTCTGGCCCGCTGTGACCGGCCTCACCGCATTGCTGGCAGTGGCTGCCGCGGTGGTAGGCATGTACAGCTTCAAGGCCGAGGCCAACAACGCACCGGCGGCGCCGCAGGCCACGCCGGTGTCGGTCGCCACGGTGGCCTCGAGCGAGATCAACGCCTGGGACGAGTTCTCGGGCCGCCTCGAAGCCGTCCAGCGCGTCGATGTGCGCTCCCGCGTCGCGGGCGCCGTGCAGTCGGTGCACTTCCGCGAAGGCGCGCTGGTGAAGCAGGGCGACCTGCTGGTCACCATCGACCCCGCGCCGTACGCGGCCGAGGTCGAGCGCGCCGAGGCGCAGGTGGCTTCCGCGCAGGCCCGCCAGTCCTTCAGCCGCAGCGAGCAGGAGCGCGCCAAGCGCCTGTGGGACGACAAGGCCATCGCCCAGCGCGAGTACGACGAGCGCGTGAACGCCGGCCGTGAAGCCGAAGCCAACCTGCGTGCGGCCCAAGCCTCGCTGCAGTCGGCGCGCCTGAACCTGGGCTACACGCAAGTGCGCGCCCCGGTCTCGGGCCGCATCGGCCGCATCGAGGTGACGGTGGGCAACCTGGTGGCGGCCGGCCCGGGCGCTCCGGTGCTGACCACGCTGGTGTCGGTGAGCCCGATCTACGCGAGCTTCGACGCCGACGAGCAGGTCATCACCCGCGCGCTGAAGGAGCTGCCCAGCGGCTCCAGCGCCCGCGGCCAGATCGAGAGCATCCCCGTGCAGATGGGCACCGCCGGCATCGACGGCACGCCCTTCACCGGCAAGCTGCAGCTGATCGACAACCAGGTCGACGCCCGCAGCGGCACGGTGCGCGTGCGTGCCTCGTTCGACAACAAGGACGGCGCCCTCATCCCCGGCCAGTTCGCCCGCATCCGCATGGGCCAGGCCCGCAACGACACCGCACTGCTGGTGAGCGAGCGCGCCATCGGCACCGACCAGAACAAGAAGTTCGTGATGGTCGTGGGCGAGGACAGCAAGGCTGCCTACCGCGAAGTGACGCTGGGCGCCTCGATCAACGGCCTGCGTGTCGTGAGCAAGGGCCTGAAGGCGGGCGACCGCGTGATCGTCAACGGCCTGCAGCACGTCCGCCCGGGTGCGCTGGTCGCGCCGCAGCAAGTGACGATGGACGCCAAGGCGGACCCCAAGCAACAACAACCGGAACGCGTCGCGGAAGCGGCCAAGTCCTGATTTCGGAGGAGGGCGCATCCGCGCCCGCCGGAGAACCAACATGAATCTCTCAAAATTCTTCATCGACCGGCCGATCTTTGCCGGCGTGCTGTCGCTATTGATGCTGATAGCCGGCCTGATCGCGCTGCGCGGGCTGCCGATCTCGGAGTACCCAGAGGTCGCGCCTCCCTCGGTGGTGGTGCGGGCCCAGTACCCCGGCGCCAACCCGAAGGTGATCGCCGAAACCGTCGCCACTCCGCTCGAAGAGCAGATCAACGGCGTCGAAGGCATGCTCTACATGGGCAGCCAGGCGACCACCGACGGCGTGCTGACGCTCACCGTCACCTTCCGTCTGGGCACCGATCCCGACAAGGCGCAGCAGCTCGTGCAGAACCGCGTCTCGCAAGCCGAGCCGCGCCTGCCCGAGGAAGTGCGCCGGCTCGGCATCACGACCGTCAAGAGCGCCCCCGACCTGACGATGGTGGTCCACCTCGTCTCGCCGAACAACCGCTACGACATCAACTACCTGCGCAACTACGCGGTGCTGAACGTGAAGGACCCGCTGGCGCGCATCGAAGGCGTGGGCCAGGTCCAGATCTTCGGCGGCGGCGACTACTCCATGCGTGTGTGGCTCGACCCGCAGAAGGTCGCGCAGCGCGGCCTGTCGGCCTCCGACGTGGTGGCCGCCATCCGTGGCCAGAACGTGCAGGCCGCGGCCGGCGTGGTCGGCGCTTCGCCGGGCCTGTCGGGCGTGGACATGCAGCTCTCCATCAATGCGCAAGGGCGCCTGCAGAGCGAGGAAGAGTTCGGCGACATCATCGTCAAGAGCGGCACTGACGGCGCCGTCACGCGTCTTCGCGACATCGGCCGCCTCGAGATGGGCGCCGCCGACTACTCGCTGCGTTCGCTGCTGAACAACGACCCGGCCGTCGGCATGGGCGTGTTCCAGGCGCCGGGCTCCAACGCGCTCGACATCTCGGCCAACGTTCGCAAGACGATGGCTGAGCTCAACAAGAACATGCCCGAGGGCCTGGAATACCGCATCGCCTACGACCCGACGCAGTTCGTGCGCGCGTCCATCGAATCGGTGATCCACACGCTGCTCGAAGCCATCATGCTGGTGGTGCTGGTCGTGATCCTGTTCCTGCAGACCTGGCGCGCTTCCATCATCCCGCTGCTGGCCGTGCCGGTGTCGGTGATCGGTACCTTCGCGGTGCTGCACATCCTCGGTTTCTCGATCAACGCGCTGAGCCTGTTCGGGCTGGTGCTGGCGATCGGTATCGTGGTGGACGACGCCATCGTGGTGGTGGAGAACGTCGAGCGCAACATCGAGGCGGGGCTCACGCCGCGTGAAGCGACGTACCGCGCAATGCGTGAAGTGTCGGGTCCGATCATCGCCATCGCGCTGGTGCTGGTGGCCGTGTTCGTGCCGCTGGCCTTCATCAGCGGCCTCACGGGCCAGTTCTACCGCCAGTTCGCGGTGACCATCGCGATCTCGACGGTGATCTCGGCCATCAACTCGCTGACGCTGTCGCCCGCGCTCGCCGCCTTGCTGCTGCGCGGCCACGATGCTCCCAAGGACGCGCTGACGCGCGGCATGGACCGCGTCTTCGGCTGGCTGTTCCGCGGCTTCAACCGCTTCTTCCATCGCGGCTCCGAGGCCTACAGCGGCGGCGTCAAGCGCGTGATCTCGCGCAAGACCCTGATGCTGGCCATCTACCTCGCGCTGATCGGCGTGACCTTCGGCCTCTTCAAGGCGGTGCCCAGCGGCTTCGTGCCGGCGCAGGACAAGCAGTACCTGATCGGCTTCGCCCAGCTGCCCGACGGCGCCACGCTCGACCGTACCGACGAAGTGATCCAGCGCATGGGCGAGATCATGAAGAAGAACCCGAACGTGGAAGACGCCATCGCCTTCCCGGGCCTGTCGATCAACGGCTTCACCAACAGCTCGAACTCGGGCATCGTGTTCGCCACGCTCAAGCCCTTCGACCAGCGCAAGCGCCCCGACCAGAGCGGCGGCGCGGTGGCCGGACAGCTCAACGGTGCCTTCGCCGGCATCCAGGACGCCTTCATCGTGATGTTCCCGCCGCCGCCGGTGGCGGGCCTGGGCACCACGGGCGGCTTCAAGCTGCAGCTGGAAGACCGCGGCTCGGTGGGCTACGACCAGATGGACGCGGCGGTGAAGGCCTTCATGGCCAAGGCACAGCAGGCGCCCGAACTGGCAGGCATGTTCACGAGCTGGCAGGTCAACGTGCCGCAGCTGTATGCCGACATCGACCGCACCAAGGCCCGCCAGCTCGGCGTGCCGGTGACGGACATCTTCGACACCATGCAGATCTACCTCGGCAGCCTCTATGCGAACGACTTCAACAAGTTCGGCCGCACGTACTCCGTGCGCGTCCAGGCCGATGCGCCTTACCGCGCCCGTGCCGAGGACGTGGGCCTGCTGAAGGTGCGCTCGACCTCGGGCGAGATGGTGCCGCTGGCCGCGCTGATGAAGGTGAATTCGACTTTCGGTCCGGAACGCGCCATGCGCTACAACGGCTACCTCGCCGCCGACATCAACGGCGGCCCGGCACCGGGCTACTCGTCGGGACAGGCGCAGGACGCGATCGTGAAGATCGCCGCCGAGACGCTGCCCAAGGGCGTGAGCTTCGAGTGGACCGAGCTGACCTACCAGGAGATCCTGGCCGGCAACTCCGCCTTCCTGGTGTTCCCGCTGGCCATTCTTCTGGTGTTCCTGGTGCTGGCCGCGCAGTACGAGAGCCTGACGCTGCCGATCGCGATCATCCTGATCGTGCCCATGGGCATCCTGGCCGCGATGACCGGCGTGTGGATCTCCGGAGGCGACAACAACGTCTTCACGCAGATCGGGCTGATAGTGCTTGTGGGGTTGAGTGCGAAGAACGCGATTCTTATCGTGGAGTTCGCACGGGAGCTCGAATTCGCCGGACGCTCGCCAATTCAGGCCGCCATCGAAGCCAGCCGCCTGCGCCTGCGCCCGATTCTGATGACCTCGCTGGCCTTCGTGATGGGCGTGCTGCCCCTCGTGCTGTCCACCGGCGCAGGCTCCGAAATGCGCAAGGCCATGGGCGTGGCGGTGTTCGCCGGGATGATTGGCGTGACGGCCTTCGGCCTGTTCCTGACGCCGGTGTTCTACGTGCTGCTGCGCCGCCTCGCGGGCAACCGGCCGCTCAAGCTGCATGGCGAAGTGCCGCACGGCGACGACTTCGTGTCGGCCGAGCATCCCGTGGCGCCTGCATCGCACGGCGGCTCGGGCGGTGGTGGGCTGCACCCGGTGCCTGCGTCGCCGCGTCCTTCGCACGGTTCGCATGACTGATCGGGAAGAAGAAAGAAAGCTGATCATGAAATTCTCAGTACAACCCTTGGTGAAGCCCCTCCGTACCGCCTTGCTGCCGCTGATGGCCGCCCTGGTGCTGGCCGGCTGTGCCACCGTGCCCTCGGGCCTGCCCGAGATCACGACCACGGCCCAGTTCAAGGAGCAGGGGCCCACGCCGCCCGCCGGCTTCACGCGTGCCGTGCCCGCCGAGGCGCAATCGCGCGGCGCCTGGTGGCTGGCGTTCAACGATCCGGTGCTGAACGCGCTGGTCGAGAAGGCCGACGTCAACAACGGCAACATCCAGGCCGCGGCGGCGCGGCTGGCCGAGGCCCGCGCGCTGGCGCGCAGCGCCAGCGCCGACCGCCTGCCGCAGATCGGCCTCGGCGCCGGTGCCAACCGCGGCGCCGGCCTGGACAAGGCCACGGCCAGCACCCGCCCGGCCACGATGACCAACATCGGCGCCACCTTCTCGTACGAGGTCGACCTGTTCGGCCGCCTCTCGGGCGCAAGCAACGCGGCGAACCTCGACGCCGCCGGCCGCGAGGCGCTGCTGCAGAGCACCCGGCTCGCGGTGCAGGCCGAGACGGCGCAGACCTATCTGCAGCTGCGCGCACTCGACGCCGAGCGCGTGCTGGTGCGCGAGCAGGTCGAGGCCTACCGCGACACGCTGCGCCTGTCGCAGCGCCGCGAGCAGGCCGGCGACATCGCCGAGCTCGACGTGGCGCGCGTACAGACCGAGGTGTCGTCCACCGAATCGGATGCGCTCGCGCTCGACCGCCAGCGTGCCCAGGTCGAGCATGCGCTTGCGGTGCTGGTGGGCGATTCGGCCTCCAGCTTCGTCCTGCGCACCGACGACTGGACGACGGCGCTGCCGTCGATTCCGGCGGGCGTGCCGGGCACGGTGCTCACGCGCCGCCCCGACGTGTCGGCCGCGCAGAGCGCCGTGCTGGCGGCGCAGGCCCGCGTGGGCGTGGCCCAGGCCGCGTGGTTCCCGAACATCTCGCTGACCGGCGCCGCTGGCTATGCCTCGCCCGAGATCGGCGACCTTTTCAAGTGGTCGGCCCGCTCGTGGGGCGTGGGTGCGCTGCTGTCGCTGCCGATCTTCGACGGCGGCCGCCGCGAAGCCGGCGTGCAGGGCGCCAACGCCCAGCTCGACGGCGCGCTCGCGAGCTATCGCACGCAGGTGCTGGTGGCCTTCCAGGAGGTGGAAGATCAGCTGGCCGCCATCCGCACGCTGCAGGAGCAGTCGGTGGTGCAGGCGCAGGCCGTCACCTCGGCGGCGCGCGCGACCAGCCTGTCGGACACGCGCTACCGCAACGGCTACATCAGCCAGCTCGACCTGCTCGACGCACGCCGCAGCGAACTGCGCAACCGTCGCCAGGCGCTGCAGGTGAAGTCGGCGCAATACCAGGCTGCGGTGGGCCTGATCCGCGCCATCGGCGGGGGCTGGGACGTGCCGGCGCCGGTAGCGGCCGGTGCCGCTCAGACCACGGTGGCAGCTCGCTGAAGCAGGCCCCGGACCACGGAAAAGATTGACAGCCTGAACGCCGCAAGGCGGTCTTGCGCCGTCGTGGGCTCAGCCGGCATTGCCGGCGAGGTTCGCGGCGGCGCTTATTTTTTGCAGCTCCAGCACGCCCATGGCCATGGCGTTGGAGTAGCTGGCCTGCGGGCTGGCCGCGGTCCGGTAGACCCGGTAGTCGAGGGTCTCGGTGCTTGCGTCGCCGTGGTGGGCCTCGAGCAGGGTCCAGAAGAACTGGCCGGGCTCGTGCTCCTCGACGGTCAATGCCAAATCGTTCAAGGCTGGCATGGGTTCCCTGGGTGCGATGCGATGTAAGTGTGCTGCCGAGTGCAGTCCCGGGTGTACGCAGGAAAACCTCAATCGGATTCACCGGGCGCATTTGCAGCGCCGCAGCGTGAAAGATGTCGCAATCCGCCGGGTCCGGCCGGCGCTTTCCGGGCGCCCGTGGCGCTCAACGACAATCCGCCGATGAGTTCAAAGGCGAATAGCGGGCCGGCGTGCTGCGTCATGGTCCTGGGCACCACCAGCGGCGCGGGCAAGAGCTGGCTGGCCACCGCGCTGTGCCGCTGGTATGCGCGCCGGGGCCTGAAGGTGGCGCCCTTCAAGGCGCAGAACATGAGCAACAACGCCCGTGTGGTCGATGGCGGCGAGATCGGCAGCGCCCAGTATTTCCAGGCCCTGGCCGCGAATGCGCTGCCCGACGTGCGCATGAACCCGCTGCTGCTCAAGCCCGAGCGCGACACCCACAGCCAGGTGGTGCTGATGGGGCAGGTGAGCGAAGCCCTCTCGGCCTTGCCCTGGCGCGGCCGCAGCGAGCGCGTGTGGCCCGAGATCTCGGGCGCGCTCGACGAACTGCGTGCCGAGAACGACGTGGTCGTGATCGAGGGCGCCGGCTCGCCGGCCGAGATCAACCTGATGGCCAGCGACATCGTCAACATGCGCATCGCCCGGCACGCGCAGGCGCGCTGCCTGCTGGCGACCGACATCGACCGCGGCGGCGCCTTCGCCCACCTCTACGGCACCTGGGCGCTGCTGCCCGAGGCCGACCGGGCGCTGCTGCGAGGCTTCGTGCTCAACAAGTTCCGTGGCGACGCCTCGCTGCTCGCGCCGGCCCCGCAGCAGCTGCAGGAGCTGACTGGCGTGCCCACCGTCGCCACGCTGCCCATGTGGTGGCAGCACGGCCTGCCCGAGGAAGACGGCGTGTTCGACGACCGCAGCCGCGCGAGCGGCGTGGTCACGCGGACGGTGGCGGTGGTCGCATACCCGCGCATCAGCAATCTCGACGAATTCCAGGCGCTGAAGAACGTGCCGGGCGTGCGGCTGGTCTGGGCGCGCACGCCGGCCGACGTGGCCGGGGCCGACTGGATCGTGCTGCCCGGCTCCAAGCACACCAGCGGCGACCTGGCCTGGCTGCGTGCGCAGGGGCTGGATCAGGCCGTGGCCGCGCATGCCGGGCGCGGCGGCGCGGTGCTTGGCATCTGCGGCGGCCTGCAGATGCTGGGCGAGGCGCTGGTCGATCCGCACGGCATCGACGGCAATGCGCCGGGTTTGGGCCTGCTGCCGCTGGTGACGGTGTTCGAGCGCGAGAAGACGGTGCGGCATCGCGCCGCACGCTTCGGCGACCTGGCCGGCGCCTGGGCCGCGTTGTCCGGCGTGCCGGTCGCCGGCTACGAGATCCATCACGGCCAGACCGCCGCGCATCCGCAGATGGCGCAGGACGGCCGGCCGGTCATGCCCGACGGGCTGGCCTGGCAGAACGCGCAGGGCAACGTGCTCGGCATCTATCTTCACGGCCTGTTCGAGGACCCTGGCACGCTGCATGCGCTCTTCGGCGCCTCGGCGCCCACGCTCGAGGCCACCTTCGACGGCCTGGCCGATTTCATCGATTCACACTTCGACGCCGGCGTACTCGCCGGACTGATTGCATGACCGAACTCGTTCCCACGATCCCCGACATTTCCGACGCCGCGCTCGCCGCCCGCCTGCAGGGCGCGCTCGACAACAAGACCAAGCCGCTCGGCGCGCTGGGCCGGCTGGAGGCGCTGGCCCTGCGCATCGGCAGCGTCCTGGGCACCGAAAGCCCGGTGCTCGAGGCTCCGCAGATGCTGGTCTGCGCCGGCGACCACGGCCTGGCGGCGCGCGGCGTCTCGGCCTATCCGAGCGAGGTGACCTGGCAGATGGTCGAGAACTTCCTCGCCGGCGGCGCGGCCGTGAGCGTGCTCGCGCGCCAGCACGGACTGGCGCTCACCGTGGTCGACTGCGGCGTGCGGCAGGACTTCCAGCCCCGCCCGGGGCTGGTGTCGCGCCGGATCGCCGCCGGCACGGCCGACGCTTCCGAAGGGCCGGCCATGACCGCCGCGCAGTGCGCCCAGGCGATCGCCAACGGGCGCGAGGTCGTGAAGGCGCTGCCGGGCAACGCGCTGCTGCTCGGCGAGATGGGCATCGGCAACAGCTCGTCCGCCGCGCTGCTGCTGTCGCGGCTGGGCGGGCTGGACATCGACGCCTGCATCGGCATCGGCACCGGCCTCGACGGGGCAGGGCTGGCGCGCAAGCGCGAGGTGCTGCGGCAGGTGCTGGCGCTGCACGCCGGCGCCACCGCGCCGCTCGATGCGCTGGCAGCCTTCGGCGGATTCGAATTGGCCACGCTGACGGGCGCAGTGCTGCAGGCGGCGGCCGAGCGGCGGGTGATCGTGGTCGACGGCTACATCGCCAGCGCGGCGGTGCTGGTGGCGCAGGCGCTGCAGCCCCATGTGGTGCAGCGTTGCGCGGCGGCGCACCGCTCGGCCGAGCCGGGGCATGCGCTGATGCTGGAGCGGCTGGGGCTCGATCCGCTGCTTCAGCTCGACCTGCGGCTGGGCGAGGGCTCGGGCGGCGCGCTGGCCTGGCCGCTGCTCGAATCCGCCTGCCGCATCCTGCGCGAGATGGCCAGCTTCGAATCGGCCGGCGTGTCGCGCAAGGACAGCTGAAGCGAATGAAGAACGGCGTTCGCCACTTCCTGCTCGCCCTGCAGTTCTTCACGCGGGTGCCGGTGACAGGGCCGCTGGCCGAATGGGTGGGCTTCAGCCCGCAGATGCTGCGCGCGAGCGCGGCGCACCTGCCTGGCATCGGGTGGCTGGCGGGCTGCGTGGCGGCGCTGGTGTTCGCGGGCGTGGCCATGGGGCTGCCCGGCGTCGGCGGCGCGCTGGCGGCCGCCGTGCTGAGCACCGTCGCCACCGTGATGCTGACCGGCGCCTTCCATGAAGACGGGCTGGCCGACGTGGCCGACGGCCTGGGCGGCTCGGCCAGCCGGGAGCGGGCGCTGGAGATCATGAAGGACTCGCGCATCGGAGCCTTCGGCACCGTCGCGCTCGTGCTGGCGCTCGGCCTGAAGTGCGCGCTGCTGGCGGTGCTGGCCGGGCGCGGCCTGGAAACCGTGGCCGTCGCCATCGTGGGCGCGCATGTGCTGTCGCGGCTGATGCCGCTGTTCCTGATCCGCTGGCTGCCCTATGTGGGCGACAGCGGCGCGAGCAAGGCCAAGCCGCTCGCGGATGCGATCAGCGGGGGGGCGCTGGCGATCGCCGTGGTGTGGACCGTTCCGGCGGTGGCGCTGCTGCTGCATGTGCACGGCGCCGTGAACGTCGGGGCCGCCGTGCTCGCGGCCGCTCTCGCCGCGGGCTGGATGGCGCGCCTCTTCCTGCGCAGGCTGCAGGGCTTCACCGGCGACGGCTTGGGCGCGACCCAGCAGGTCTGCGAGCTCGCGATCTACCTCGCGCTGGCCTGGCACGCATGAGCACGCTCTGGCTCCAGCGCCATGCCCCGGTGGTGGCCGAACCGGGCCTCTGCTACGGGGCGACGGACCTCGAAGCCCATGCGGACGCCACGCTGGCCGCCGCCGAGCGGATCGCGCCGCTGCTGCCGGTGGGCATCGTTCTGTGCAGTTCGCCGCTGAGGCGCTGCACAGCGCTGGCCGAGGCCATCGTCGCGCTTCGCCCGGACCTGACGGTTCAGCGCGACGCGCGGCTGGCCGAGATGGATTTCGGCGCTTGGGAGGGCAGGCCCTGGGCGGGCATTCCCCGCAAGGACTTCGATGCCTGGACCGCCGATTTCGCGGACCTGCGGGCCGGTGTGCACGGCGAGAGCGTGCGTGCCTTCATGTCACGCATCGCGCAGGCGCACGACGAATGGCTGGCGCAGGGGCGCGACACGCTCTGGGTCACGCATGCCGGCGTGCTGCGCGCGGTGACGCTGCTGCAGCGCGGCATCCGCTGTCCGTCGAGTGCCGGCGACTGGCCCGCCGGCGAGATGCCGTTCGGCGGATGGCTGATTTTCGACAAATAACCGGCACCTGACAGGCCCGGCGGCGGCTATCTTCCGCGCCTGCCGTCCCCGCCGCCGTCGTCGCGTTCCAGCTCGTGCCGGATGCGCTCGGCCACGGCGCCGCGCCCGTGGGCGTCCAGCTTCATGTAGATGTTCTTGAGGTGCCACTTGACCGTGTCGAGCGACAGGCCGAGCGTGAGCGCGATCTTCTTGTTCGGCAGCGACTGCAGCAGCAGTTCGGCGATCTCGGCTTCGCGCAGCGTGAGCAGGCGGGTCAGGCGCCCGTCGTCCCGGAAGCGGGGCACCGGTGGCGCTTCGACGCGGGTGCCGCTCTGCGATTGCGCCAATGCCTCGATGCGCTCGATGAAGAAGCCCAGCACCGGGTCGAGCCGGGGAGTCGCGCCGGCCGTGCGGATCAGCTGCAGGGCGTTGGGGTGCGCGCCCAGCAGGGTCTGCAGCAGCCCCAGCCGGTGGCCCAGGCGCAGGGACTTGCACACGCGCGTGTTCGACTCCTCGGTGCGCCCCAGCCTGCGCTCGACCTCGGCCGCCTGCAGCTGGAGCGTGACGGAAAGGCTGAGCTGCCCGCGTTCCTCGTAGCACTGCGACAGGGCCTCGAGCCGTGCCAGCGCGGGCAGCAGCTCGCCGTCGTGCACCGCCATGCGGATGCGCGCCCGCTCCACGATGTCGGCAATGCGCCGGAGGGTGCCGGGCTCGACGCCCGGATGCCGGTCGTGCAGCGCCTCCAGCTCCTGCAGCGAGGCCCGCGCCGCGTCGGCCCCTTCGGCCCCGTCGTTGGCGAGCTGGATTTCGAGCTGCTCCAGCAGCACGCAGGCCAGCGTGCGGTCCATGCCGAAGCGGCGCAGGAAGCAGCCGGTCTGCGCCAGGTGCTCCAGCGCCTCGCGCCATCGGCCGGCCGCCTGCTGCGCGCGGTTCGCCACGAGGATCATGCGCAGGGTGGTGTCGGGAATCAGGCCGTCATGCGTGCCGAGCTGTTCCTGGATGAAGCGCGCCGCCACCAGCGGGCCGTGCTGTTCGTACAGCACCTCGACCAGCAGCTGGGCGGTGAGCCGCGCCGCCTCGGCGCAGCGCGCGCCGCGCTCCTGGGCCTCGTCGAGCACCTGGCGGTAGATGCGCTCCGCGCGGTGCATGTGGCCCTCGACGGCATACGACAGGCCGACCAGGCACTGGCCCACCAGCGACCCGAACAGGGTGCCGGCGACGGGCTCGCCGTCGATGCGAGGCGCCGGCTCGTCGCGCTGGATGCGCCGCGCCTGCTCGAACTCGCCGCGATGCAGGTGAAGCCAGGTCAGCACGTTGCGCCGGCCGGCCAGCGCGAACTCGTCGGCCGCCGGCGGCGGGGCCAGCAGCTCGGGCAGCAGCCGCGAGAGCGCGTCGTTGTCGTCGTTGCGGATGGCGAGCAGGCAGTCCAGCAGCGTCAGCCGGTAGCGCATGGCCGGCTCGAGGGCGCCGGGTCTTGCGCGCAGCCTTTCGATGCTGCGGGCGCAGTCGTCGAGCCGGTAGTCGGCCAGCTCGACCCAGGCAATCCAGAGACCGAGATTGGCGTTGTTGCCGACCGTCTCGGCGTCGATCTGGCGCAGCAGCGCGATCGTCTCGCTCATCCTGCCCTGGACGAAGAGCGCCTGCGCGCCGTGCTCGGCCAGGCGGGCGGCGGTCTCGCGGTTGCCGGCTGCCAGCGCGTGTCGCACGGCCTGGTGGCGCATGCCGCGGGTCATGAACGAGTGGCAGGCCGTGGCATGGAGCTTCACGCGCGCGGCTTCGGGCCAGGCCGAGAAGCGCACGAGCAGCACGCTGCGCAGCAGCGGGTGCATGTGCCACCAGCGTTCGTGCATGGGCACGGAAGCGTCCTCAGCCACGGGCGCTTCCGGTGCGGCGGACAGCAGGCCCTCGCGCGCCAGCGGTTCCAGCAACTCGGCGCACTGGGCCGGCGTGTACCCGTCGCCCACCAGGTCGGCGCACAGCGGCGCGCTGAAGCGGGTGCAGGCCGCGCAGCAGGTGAGCAGGCGCAGCTGCGTCGCCGAGAGGCGCGGGAAGACGTGCGCGTGGAAGTACGCGGCAAACGGCTCGGGGTCGGGCACGCCGTGGACCAGGGGCGACTGCACGCCGCGCCGCCGGCGTACGTCGGCGCTCGCCAGCCGCAGCAGGGCGGGCCATCCCTCGGTCAGCCGGTGGATCGCGGCGGCGGCGCGCTCGTCGAGCTGGGGCAGGCGCATGCCGAGGTAGTCGATCGACTCCGGCAGGCTGAAGCGCAGGTCGTCGTTGCGCAGCTCGAGCACCGTCTTCGAGGCCGGTGTGTGGCCCAGCGTCATCGGCAGCTCGTCCTGGCTGGCGAAGACGCACAGCAGGTTGGAGGGCGCGTACTCGACGAGCAGGCGCAGGGCGTGCAGCACGTGGCCGCTCTGCGCGCACTGCACGTCGTCCACGATCAGCACGACCCTGCGCCCGTGCGCCGCGATGCCGCGAACGAGCGCGATGACCAGCCGCTCCATCGCCAGGGCGTCGGGGCGGGCGTGCGCCACGGCCTCCTTCGGGATGGCGGAGTCGATGCCGGCCAGGGCCGTCATCAGGGAGGTCATGAAGTGCAGGTCGCCCTCGGGAAGATCCGCGAGCCTGAGCCATGCGATGCCGGCGTCGGCCGAGACGAGTTCGCGCTGCCAGGTGAGCAGCAGCGAGCTCTTGCCGAAGCCGGCCGGTGCCTGCAGCACCACGCAGCGGCGGCCTCCGGAGGCGTCGAGCCGGTCGAGCAGGCCCTGGCGAACCAGGAGGCGGCGGCTCCGGGTGCGCAGTGCTGGTGTGCCGAGGATTGAGGCGGGTTGCATCCGTGCGGATTCTGGGTCATCTCGCGCGCGGATCGAATCCCATATTCAAGGGTTTGCCCATCCCCACCCTTCGAGGGTGGGGTGGCGCGCCGCGGCCCGGCCGATGACGACGGGGAGCCCCCGCAACCAATTTGGAGAACGCCACATGTTCGGTCTTTCGAATCTCAAGATCGGAGCCCGCCTCGGACTGGGTTTCGCGCTGTTGCTGCTGTTGCAGCTTCTCATCACGGGCATCGGGCTGCACGAGATGGCGAATCTCTCGGACCGGGTCACCTTCGCGACCGAGATCGGCGCACGCAAGCTCGACGAACTCAACAACGTGCAGGCCGCCATCGGCAAGCGGGCCATCGCGGCGCGCAACCTGGCGCTGGTGACGGAGCCGGCCTTGCAGAAAGGCGACATCGAACTGGTGGGAAGCTCCCAGCGCGAGATCGACAAGGGCCTGCAGGGCCTGGCGACGTTGATGGCCGACCAGGCCGCCGCGAGCCCCGAGGAACGCCGGATGCTCGAGAAGCTCCGCGCGCTCGAGGCCCAGTACCTGCCCATTGCCGGGAACGTCGTCGCCCTCGCCACGTCGCGCCAGACCGACGCGGCCGTCAAGGTGCTGACGCAGGAGTGCATGCCGCTGCTCAACCAGGTACTGGCGCATGTCTCGGCCTTCCAGGCGCAGCTGAGGAAGAGCGCGGACGAAGGCACGGCGTCGACCCAGTCCGCGTACTGGCGCGCCAAGTGGATGATCCTGGGGATCAGCTGCGCCTCGCTGGCCGGCGGGCTGCTGCTGGCGTTCCTCATGACGCGCTCGATCACGCGGCCGCTGGGGCAGGCCGTGAACGTGGCGCAGCAGGTGGCCTCCGGCGACCTGACGGCGCGCATCGAGGTGGCCGACGCGTCGGAGTCGGGCATGCTGATGCGCGCGCTGCGCTCGATGAACGACGAACTCGCCAAGGTGGTCGGGCAGGTGCGCGACGGCACCGATTCCATCGCCTCGGCATCGGGGCAGATCGCCTCGGGCAACCGCGACCTGTCGTCGCGCACAGGGGCGCAGGCCAGCTCGCTGGAGCAGACGGCGGCGGCCATGCAGGAGCTCACCAGCACCGTCAGGCAGAACGCCGACAACGCGCGGCTGGCCAACCAGCTTGCCGACTCGGCCTCGCAGGTGGCTTCGCGCGGCGGCGCGGTGGTCGATCAGGTGGTGGAGAAGATGGCGTCCATCAACGCCTCGTCGAGGAAGGTGGTGGAGATCATCGGCGTGATCGACGGCATCTCGTTCCAGACCAACATCCTCGCGCTCAACGCGGCGGTGGAGGCGGCCCGCGCCGGCGAGCAGGGGCGCGGGTTCGCGGTGGTCGCCTCGGAGGTGCGCAGCCTGGCCCAGCGCTCGGCCGCGGCGGCCAAGGAAATCAAGACGCTGATCGGCGACTCGGTGGACGAGGTGGAGGCGGGCAGCACGCTGGTCAACGAGGCCGGCAAGACCATGGAAGAGGTCGTGGGCAGCGTGCGGCGGGTGACGGACATCATGGCGGAGATCACCGCGGCCAGCCAGGAGCAGGCGAGCGGCATCGGCCAGGTCAACGACGCCATCAAGCAGATGGACCGCGCCACCCAGCAGAACGCGGCGCTGGTGGAGCAGGCCTCGGCCGCGGCCCAGTCGATGAACGACCAGGCCGCGGGGCTGGTGCACGCGGTGCGCATGTTCAAGCTGGCCTGAACCGGCCTCGTATCGGCCCTGAGCCGGCGGCGTGCCCGGCTCAGCTCAGTTCGACTTGCGCCACTGCTCGCGCCAGAGTTTGTCGAGCTGGGGCGCGAGCGCCGAGGGAGGCGCGCCCACCAGGCGGTTGCCGCCGTTGCGCTGCACCAGGCCGTAGATGCGGCCCGAGCCCTGGTCGTAGAGCGCGATCGCGTTGTTGTCGTAGCAGTCGTGCGGCTTGCAGAAGGCGTGCAGCAGGTAGCGTGTGCCGTCGATCGTCACCCATTGCGGCTCCGGCGCCGGGCCTTCGCGGCGCACCAGCCAGCGCTCGTTCTCGCGCGTGCCCAGCGCGGCGCGCCAGGCCTTCTGCATGGCGGGGCCCTGCGCCAGCGCGGCGGGGCTTCCGGTGGGCGGGGGCGGCACCTTGGCGGCCGGTTCTGCGGGAGGAGGCAGCGCCCGCTCGGCGCCGTTGCAGCGCCAGTAGCGCAGCTTCATCATCTCGGGGCCGAGCTGGCCGGCAACCGGCTTGTCGGCATCGATCGTGATGTGCTGGCCGCGCGATCCGCGGTAGACGAGGAAGGTCAGCGCGCCGGCCTTGCCCGACTCGCCGACGAGCGCCACGTCGAAGCCCGCGGGCGGCGGGCTGTTGCCGAAGAGGCTGTAGATCGTCTGCGGCTCGCGGGCGACCACGCGGCGCTTGCCGCTCTCGGCGATCAGCGTGTCCTGGCGCACCTGCAGCGTGGGCGCCGAGTTGTCGGCGCAGTTGGCGGACCAGCGGCCCGTGTACTGCCCGACGTTGTTGGGAAACTGCGTGCCGCCCTGCTGCGACCAGGCTGAGGCAGGGAGCAGCGCAGCCAGCAGGGCCGCGCCCAGCAGCTTGCGGGTGTTCGTCGATGTGGTCTTGCTTCTGGTCATCCGTTGTCGTGTTCTGTCTTTGTCTCTCAGGCCGTCTTCGGGGCGGGCGTCTTGGGCTTGTAGGAGCAGAAGGTCGCCACCGCGCATTCCCAGCAGCGCGGCTTGCGAGCCACGCAGATGTAGCGGCCGTGCAGGATCAGCCAGTGATGCGCATGAAGACGGTACTCCAGAGGGACGCGTTTCTCGAGCTTCAGTTCCACTTCCAGCGGGGTCTTGCCCGGCGCTAGGCCGGTACGGTTGCCCACGCGGAAGATGTGCGTGTCGACCGCGATGGTCGCTTCGCCGAAGGCCACGTTGAGCACCACGTTCGCCGTCTTGCGGCCTACGCCCGGCAGCGCCTCCAGCTCGGCGCGGGTGCGTGGCACTTCGCCGCCGTGCTGCTCCACCAGCATGCGGCAGGCCTCGACGAGGTGCTTGGCCTTGCTGCGGTACAGGCCGATGGTCTTGATGTATTCCTCCAGCCCCTCGACGCCCAGGTCGAGGATGGCCTGCGGGGTGTTCGCCACCGGAAAGAGCTTGCGGGTGGCCTTGTTCACGCCAACGTCGGTGGCCTGCGCCGACAGCAGCACAGCGGCCAGCAGCTCGAAGGGAGTGCTGTACTCCAGCTCGGTCTCGGGCGTGGGGTTGGCCGCCTGCAGGGTGGCGAAGAAGAGGGGGATGTTGTCTTTTTTCATGGGGCGTCGTAACGGCAGCGGGCAAAGGCGGCAGGCGCAATATATCGTCGAAAGCGGATAGCCTTACGCAGCTTTATTGACTGCGCTTTGGCGACAATGCCATCCAGAAAGTGAGACTGACCATGCAATTCGCCTCCCGCCTCGACAACGTCGAGACCTCCGCCATCCGCGAACTCTTCAAGCTGCTGGGCAAGCCCGGCATCATCAGCTTCGCGGGCGGCTTTCCCGACAGCGCCATGTTCGACGTCGAGGGCCTCAAGGAGGCGAGCCAGAAGGCACTCACGGAGGAAGCCGGCGGCGCCCTGCAGTACGGAGCGACCGAAGGCTACGAGCCGCTGCGCACCCAGCTCAGCGCCTTCATGAAGACAAAAGGCGTCGACGTCGAGTCCAACGGCCTGATCGTCACCACCGGCAGCCAGCAGGCGCTGGACCTGCTGGGCAAGACCATGATCTCGCCCGGCGACAAGGTGATCGTCGAGGGCCCGACCTTCCTGGCCACCATCCAGTGCTTCCGCCTCTACGGCGCCCAGCTCATCAGCGCTCCCATCGACGCCAACGGCGTGAAGACCGACGAGCTCGAGAAGCTCATCGCCGAGCACAAGCCCAAGCTCGTGTACCTGATTCCCACCTTCGGCAACCCCAGCGGCGCCACGCTGAGCCTGGAGCGCCGCAAGAAGGTGCTCGAGCTGGCCGTGAAGTACCAGACGCTGATCGTCGAGGACGACCCGTACGGCGACCTCTACTTCGGCGAAGCGCCGCCGCCTTCGATCATGGCGCTGAGCAAGGACGTGCCCGGCAGCCGCGAACTGCTGGCGCACTGCGGCAGCCTTAGCAAGGTTCTGAGCCCCGGCCTGCGCATCGGCTGGATGATCGCCCCGCCCGAACTGCTGGCCAAGGCCACCATGTGCAAGCAGTTCAGCGACGCGCACACCAGCACCTTCGCGCAGGCCACGGCCGCCCAGTACCTCAAGAGCGGCCGCATGCCCGGCACGCTGGCGCATGTTCGCGAGGTCTACGGCCAGCGCGCGCAGGCCATGGGCGCGGCGCTCAAGCGCGAACTGGGTGATGCCGTGAGCTTCACGCAGCCCAACGGCGGCCTGTTCTTCTGGGCCCGTCTCACGGGCGCCAACGGCAAGCTGGCCGACGCGAACGAACTGGCCAAGCGCGCCATCGAGAAGCTCGTGGCCTTCGTGCCCGGCGCGCCTTTCTTTGCGGAAAAGCCTGACGTGGCCACGCTGCGCCTTAGCTTCGCCACGGCCGATGTGGCGAAGATCGAAGAGGGCGTGAAGCGCCTCGGCCAGGCGCTGTAAAAGACGCTGTCGATCAGGGGGACCGGTGCAGCCTGGGCGCTGCAAGCAGGTCCAGGTTGTCTGAAATGGCCGCATCCACGTTCGGATAGCGGCCTTTCATTTTCGAGAGCGTCATGATGGTCTGCAGCGCCTTCAGGTCCTTGACCGAGGGCGCGACCTTGATCTGCGCGATGGCGGCGGTGGGATTCCCGCCGTTGATCAATGCCATCACCTTGCTTGCCCAGTCGTTTGCGCGCGCCATGTCTTTCACCTGCTTTCGTTCGATGCACCGACTGTACACAGCGCGGCACCCGTAGCCGCGAGGGCGGTCACGCGGCGGCCGCGAATCCCCCGAAGAAGGCGCGCGCGTTGGCTTCCAGGCTCTCGAGGTGATAGCCGCCTTCCTGGACGATCAAGGTCGGCAGGCCAAGCGCGCCGATGGCCTTGCCCAGCCGGCCGAAGCCTTCGGTCGTCACGGCGACCTGCGATTGCGGATCGTCCTTGTAGATGTCGAAACCCAGCGCCAGCACCAGCGCGTCGGGCGCGAAGCGCTGAAGCGCCTGCGTCGCGTCGTCGAGCCGGTCGAAGAAGGCCGATTCCGGCGAGCCGTGCGGCATCGGGAAGTTGAGGTTGAAACCCTCGCCATCGTCGGCACCGCGCTCGTCGTCGTAGCCGGCCACCGCCGGATAGAAGTTGGTCGGGTCGCCGTGGATCGACACGTACAGCACGTCGCTGCGGCCGTAGAAGATTTCCTGCACGCCCTGGCCGTGGTGCATGTCGGTGTCGAGCACCGCCACGCGGGCGAAGCGACCGCGCAGCGCCTGGGCCGCGATGGCGGCGTTGTTGAGGTAGCAGAAGCCGCCGGCGGCCTCGACGCGCGCATGGTGGCCGGGAGGACGGCACAGCGCATAGGCCGCGCGTGCTCCGTCGTTGATGGCCGCTGCGCCGGCCACCGCGCTCTGGGCCGACCAGTACGCCGAGCGCCACGTCTCTGCGCCCACCGGGCAGCTGCCGTCGGCCAGGTAGCGCGCCGCCTTGGCGAGGATGCCGCGCAGGCGATTGGGCTCGCGCACGAAGATGTTGGACATCACCTCGTCGCCCCAGTCGGACGGCATCTGCTTCCATTCGGCATGGGCTTCCTCGAGGAAGCGCAGGTAGTCGGCGCCGTGCACGGCCGCAATGGGCGCCATGCCGGCATCGGCGGGCGTCCGCAGGTCGAAGCCGAGCGATCGCGCGGCTTCCACGAGCCGCAGCGCGCGCTCCGGGACTTCCTGCGGGGTGCGCATCTGTCCGCGCGACAGGTAGCTGCGCGGATGGTGCAAGAGTTGTTCCGGATGAAAAAAAGTCTGCATGGATGACTCGGCATGGCTGCCGCGGAATGGGCCCGTCGGCCATGGTAGCCAGCAAGTTCGGTGCCCATTCCACATTGGTTACGATCACCCATGAGAAAAACCTTCCAGCTTCAGGTCGAGGGCAAGCACCCCGACCGTCTACTCGAAGCCATCAAGCACGAGATCCGCAAGTACATCAAGCGCGAACGGCGGCGCGCATTGCCCGAAGGCGCCGACTTCTGGGACTTCGACTGCAGGTTCGGCGCATCGCAGGAATCGGCCGAAGTCATTCACCTTTCCGCCATCACCGGCCTCATCGACGGCGTGGCGAAAGAGGCCGGCAAGCAGTTCTACATCGAGATCCTGGCCAGGCCCGGCAAGCGCAAGCCGCGCCCCGCCGGCGAGGCAGCGGCGTCGCCCGACGCCGAAGACTGACCCCCGCTCAGACCAGCGCCTGCGCCAGCCGCAGGCCGTGGCGCTGCTCCGCATCCTGCAGCGAGCGCGCGATCGACGGGTGCAGCCGCACCCCGTCGTTCGACTGAATTTCCCGACGCTTCAATCCGCCTTCGCCCGGCAGCCGCACAGGCTTCGCCGGGTCGATGGGCACGTTGCCGCGGCACTTTGCCGCCACATGGTCCATCTGGCGCAGGAAGGCTTCCTTGCCGCCGAAGGCGTTCAGGTCGTGCAGCGTGATGTGCACCGTCGCGCCCCAGCCCTCGGGCGCGTCGGCCCGGCCGTGGCCCGCGAGGCCGGCCGTGAGCGTTTCCACCAGCAGTGCCATGCCGTAGCCCTTGTGGCCGTGGCTCAGCCCACCCACCGGCAGCAGCGTGCCGGGCGGCTGGTCGAACAGCACCTGCGGGTCGTTCGTGGGCTTGCCGGCGGCGTCGATCAGCCATTCCTCCGCGAAGGTCTCGCCTGCCGCGCGCTTGCGGTTGCTCATGCCGTTGGTGGTGATGGAGGCCGAGATGTCGACCATCACGCCGCCCTGCGACAGCGGAAAGCCCATGGCCAGCGGATTCGGCGTGAACACCGCCTGCGTGCCGCCGAAGGGCGCGACGCTGGCGGCGTTGGGGTCGGAGCAGGCCAGCAGCATGAGCATGTCTTCCTGCAGCGCGCGCAGCATGTAGACGGCGAGGCAGGCGATGTGGTGGCTGCGGCGGATGACCAGCGAGGCCGTGCCCAGTTCGCGGGCGCGCGGCACGAGCAGGTCCATGCCCTGGTCCATGAGCCAGGGGCCGGGCAGGCGCTTGCCGTCCCACAGCACGGCGGCGGGGCGGTCGGACAGCACCTCGGGGGCGCCGTCGCGCGTCATGCCGCCGGATTCCAGTTCCTTGACGTACCCCGCCAGCAGCGCGAGGCCGTGCGTGTCGTGGCCCAGCAGGTCGCCTTCGACCAGCGTGCGGGCCACGCTGTCGGCCTTCGACGGGGCGAGCCCGGCCTTCTGCAGCAGGGCGCTGGCGTAGTCCCTGAGTGCGTCGGCGCGATAGAGCGGGGCGGTGTCGGTCATTTCAGTATTTCCAGCACGCGGTCGAGGCCGCCTTCGTTGATGGCCACCATGGCCTGTTCGCGCACCTTCGGCTTGGCGTGATAGGCCACCGAGAGGCCGGCCTCACCCATCATCGGTAGGTCGTTGGCGCCGTCGCCCACGGCGATGGTCTCCTGCGGCGAGATGCCCATCAGCGAGGCCACCTCGAGCAGCGTGCGGCGCTTCTCGGCGCCGTCGCAGATGTCGCCCCAGCTCTGCGTGACGACCTCGCCGGTGAGCTTGCCGTCGGCCTCGTCGAGCAGGTTGGAGCGCGCGAAGTCGATGCCCAGGCGGTCCTTCACGCGGTTGGCGAAGAAGGTGAAGCCGCCCGACACCAGCAGCACCTTGAGGCCGGCCGCCTTGCACGCGGCCACCAGTTCGCTCGCGCCGGGGTTGAGCTTCAGGCGCTGGTCGTACACCTGCTGCAGCGCCTCGACCGGCACGCCTTTCAGCAGTGCCACGCGGCGGCGCAGGCTTTCCTTGAAGTCCTTGATCTCGCCGCGCATGGTGGCTTCGGTGATCGCGGCCACCTCCGCCTTCTTGCCGACGGCATCGGCGATCTCGTCGATGCATTCGATGTTGATCAGCGTCGAGTCCATGTCGAAGGCGATCAGCCTGAAGTCGGCGAGCTTCAGCGGCGGCTTCACGCGCTGGATGACGAGGCCGGGGGAGATTTCAGTAGCGCTCATGCGGTGGCGGTTTCCTTGACGGTGGGCTGGCCCAGGCTGCGCAGCACGTCGCGCACCATCTGGGCCCGGTCCTTGGGTTCTTTCAGTTCGCGCTCGATGCGCAGCTTCTCGTTGCCGGCGAGCTTGATGTGCCTGTTCTTCTGGATCAGCTGGATGATGGCCATGCCGTCGACCGGCGGATCCTTCTTGAACGTGATGTTGATGATGCCCGGCGCCGCGTCGACCTTCACCACGCCGTAGGGCCGCGCGAGCACGCGCAGGCGGTGGGTGTCGATCAGCGTCTGCGCCTGCGGCGGCAGCTTGCCGAAGCGGTCGACGATTTCCTCCAGCAGCGTGTCGATCTGGTCGGGCGTCTTGGCCGTCGCCAGCTTCTTGTAGAACGACAGCCGCAGGTGCACGTCGCCGCAATAGTCGTCAGGCAGCAGGGCAGGGGCGTGCAGGTTGATCTCGGTGGTGACCGACAGCGGCGACAGCAGGTCGGGCTCCTGCCCGGCCTTGAGCGCGCGAACCGCTTCGCTGAGCATCTCGTTGTAGAGCTGGAAGCCGATCTCCATCATGTTGCCGCTCTGGTTCTCGCCCAGCACCTCGCCGGTGCCGCGGATCTCCAGGTCGTGCATGGCGAGGTAGAAGCCGGAACCGAGTTCTTCCATCTGCTGGATGGCGTCCAGCCGCTGCGCCGCCTGCTTGGTCAGGCCCTCGGTGTCGGGCACCATGAGGTAGGCATACGCCTGGTGGTGCGAACGGCCGACGCGGCCGCGCAGCTGGTGCAGCTGCGCCAGGCCGAACTTGTCGGCGCGGCTCATCACGATGGTGTTGGCGGTCGGCACGTCGATGCCGGTCTCGATGATGGTCGAGCACAGCAACAGGTTGTAGCGCTGCGCCACGAAGTCGCGCATGACGCGCTCCAGCTCGCGCTCGGGCATCTGGCCGTGGGCCACGGCGATGCGGGCTTCCGGAAGGATCTCTTCCAGCTTCTGGCGGCGGTTCTCGATGGTCTCGACCTCGTTGTGCAGGAAGTAGACCTGCCCGCCGCGCTTGAGCTCGCGCAGCACGGCTTCGCGGATCACGCCGGTGCCTTCGTTGCGCACGAAGGTCTTGATGGCCAGGCGCCGCTGCGGCGCGGTGGCGATCACGCTCAGGTCGCGCAGGCCTTCGAGCGCCATGCCCAGCGTGCGCGGGATCGGCGTGGCGGTGAGAGTGAGCACGTCGACCTCGGCGCGCATGGCCTTCATCGCCTCCTTGTGGCGCACGCCGAAGCGGTGCTCCTCGTCGATGATGAGCAAGCCCAGGTTCTTGAACTTGACCGACTGCGAGAGCAGCTTGTGCGTGCCGACGACGATGTCGACCTGCCCGTCGGCCAGCCCCTTGGCGGCGGCCGTCACTTCCTTGGCCGAACGGAAGCGGCTCATCTCGGCCACCTTCACCGGCCACTTGGCGAAGCGGTCTACCAGCGTCTGGTAGTGCTGCTCGGCCAGCAGCGTGGTGGGCGCAAGAAACGCCACCTGCTTGCCGCCGGTGACGGCGATGAAGGCCGCGCGCAGCGCCACCTCGGTCTTGCCGAAGCCCACGTCGCCGCACACGAGGCGGTCCATGGGCTGGGGCGAGATCATGTCCTGCACCACGGCGTGGATCGCGGCCTTCTGGTCGGCAGTTTCCTGGAAGCCGAAGTCGTTGGCGAACACCTCGTAGTCGGCCGGCGAGTAGCGGAAGGCATGGCCTTCGCGTGCGGCGCGGCGGGCGTAGATGTTGAGCAGCTCGGCGGCCGAGTCGCGCACCTGTTCGGCTGCCTTGCGCTTGGCCTTTTCCCACTGGCCGGAGCCAAGCTTGTGCAGCGGGGCCTCGTCGGCGCTGACGCCGGTGTAGCGGCTGACCTGGTGCAGCTGGCTCACGGGCACGTAGAGCGTGGCCTTGTCGGCGTACTCCAGGTGCAGCATTTCCTGCAGCAGCGGCTTGCCGTCGGGGCCGTTGCCCTGGCCCAGGTCCATGTGGATCAGGCCGCGGTAGCGGCCGATGCCGTGCGCCGAGTGGACCACCGGGTCGCCCACGTTGAGCTCGGAGAGGTCCTTGATGAGCGCCTCGACGTCGCTGACCTGCTCCTGCTTCTTGTTGCGCCGGCGCGTGGTGGGCGCGGCGGCGAACAGCTCGGTCTCGGTGACGAAGTCGATGGCCTGCTCGCGCCACGCGAAGCCCGAGGCCAGCGCGGCGGTGGCGATGCCGATCTTCTCGTCGCCGGAAGTCTCGAACTCGGCCAGCGAGTCGAAGGCGGGCGGGTTCACACCGCTGGCGCGCAGGAAGTCGAGCAGGCTCTCGCGGCGGCCGTCGCTCTCGGCGATCAGCAGCACGCGGTGCGGCGTCCTGGCGATGTGCGCCTTCAGGCCGACCAGTGGGTCTTCGGCGCCGCGCACCACGGCGAAGGGCGGCAGCCTGTCGAACTCGGCGTAGGGCGCCTCGGTGGGGACGTCACCGCCGCCGCGGATGGCAAGCTGCGCATGGGGCTTGGCGCGCTGGTAGAACTGCTCGGCGTTCAGGAACAGCGCCTCGGGCGGCAGGGCGGGGCGCTCGGGGTCGCCGCGCACCAGCCGGTAGCGCTCGTTGGTGTCCTGCCAGAAATGCTGGAAGGCCGGCTCGAGGTCGCCGTGCAGCACCACGGTGGCGTCGGCGCCCAGGTAGTCGAACACCGTGGCCGTCTCGTCGAAGAACAGCGGCAGGTAGTACTCGATGCCGGCGGTAGCCACGCCGTTGCCCATGTCCTTGTAGATGCGGCTCTTGGTCGGGTCGCCCTCGAGCAGCTCGCGCCAGCGGCTGCGGAAGCGTCCGCGCGCCTCGTCGTCCATGGGGAATTCGCGGCCGGGCAGCAGCCGTACCTCGGGCACCGGATAGAGGCTGCGCTGGGTGTCGGGGTCGAAGGTACGGATGGTGTCGATCTCGTCGTCGAACAGGTCGACGCGGAAGGGCACCGGCGAGCCCATGGGGAACAGGTCGATCAGCCCGCCGCGCACCGCGTATTCGCCGGGGCTCACCACCTGCGTCACGTGGGTGTAGCCGGCGAGAGTGAGCTGGGCCTTGAGCTTCGATTCCTCCAGCTTCTGCTTTGCCTTGAACTGGAAGGTGTAGCCGGCCAGGAAGGACGGCGGCGCCAGCCGGTAGAGCGCGGTGGTGGCGGGCACCAGCACCACGTCGGCCTCCTTCTGGCTGATGCGCCAGAGTGTGGCCAGGCGCTCGCTGATCAGGTCCTGGTGGGGCGAGAAGCTGTCGTAGGGCAGCGTCTCCCAGTCGGGGAACAGGGCGCAGCGCAGGTCGGGCGCGAAGAAGGCGATCTCGTCGATCAGGCGCTGGGCGTCGTTGGCGTCGGCCGTGAACATCGCGGTGGCGCGCCCGGCGGCTTTCTCGCGCATGGCCAGCTGCGCCAGCAGCAGTGCATCGGCCGACAACGGGGGACGCGGCAGCGTGAATCGCTTGCCCGCCGTGAGGTGGGGGAGGTCCATGGAACGCTTGATGGAAATGCACAACACCCCGCGCCGGCTGGCGAGGGGTGTGCGTAGCGGGCAATTCTAGAATGGCGGCCCTTTATCCGCTTGTCGGCCGCAGCCGACGCAGGGCCCATGTCCTCTTCCCGACTTTTCGTGCTGATCCCGTGCGCCGGCTCCGGCCACCGCGCGGGGCATGCGCAGTCCACGCAGCCCAAGCAGTACCGGCGCCTGGCCGGACTGCCGATGGTGGCCCATACGCTGGAGGCTTTCCGCGCAATGGCGGGGCGCTTCGCCGGGCTGGCGCTGGTGGTGTCGCCGGACGATCGGGACGTGGATGCGGTGCTGCCGCGCTTTCCCTCGGAGAACGAATACCTGCTGCGCGTGGGCGGCGTGACCCGTGCGGCCACGGTGCGCAACGGCTTGGTGGCGCTGCGGCAGAAGGGCGCCGGCGCGCACGACTGGGTGCTGGTGCACGACGCGGCGCGCTGCCTCGTCACCTCCAGCCAGATCGAGGCGCTGATCGCCGCCTGCGAGCACGACGCCGTCGGCGGCCTGTTGGCGCAGCGGCTGGCGGACACGTTGAAGTCGTCCACCGCCGAGAGCCGCGTGGCCCAGACCCTGTCGCGCGCCGACAAGTGGCTGGCCCAGACGCCGCAGATGTTCCGCATCGGCATGCTGCTCGACGCGCTGGAGCGCACCGGAGACGCCGTGACCGACGAGGCCAGCGCGATCGAGGCCGTCGGCCTGTCGCCGTTGCTGGTGCCGGGTAGCGCGCAGAATTTCAAGGTGACCTTTCCCGAAGACTTCGCGCTGGCCGAAGCGGTGCTGCTGGGCCGCAGGAAGGGGCTGGCATGACAGGCGCATTCAACATCCGCATCGGCGAGGGCTGGGACGTCCACCAGCTGGTGGCGGGGCGCAAGCTGATCCTGGGCGGCGTCGAGGTGCCGCACACCACCGGCCTGCTGGGGCATTCGGATGCCGACGTGCTTCTGCACGCGATCACCGACGCGCTGCTGGGCGGCGCGGGGCTCGGCGACATCGGCCGGCACTTTCCGGACACCGATCCGCAGTTTCGCGGCGCCGATTCGGCGGTGCTGCTGGCCGAGGCGGCGCGCAGGGTGCGCGCGGCCGGCTGGGAGATCGGCAACGTCGACAGCACCGTGATCGCGCAGGCGCCCAAGCTCGCGCCGCACATTCCGCTGATGTGCCAGCGCATCGCCGACACGCTGGGCGTGACGCTGGAGCAGGTGAACGTGAAGGCCAAGACGGCCGAGAAGCTGGGCCCGGTGGGCGAGGGCCGCGCGATGGAGGCCCGCGCGGCCGTTCTGCTCCACAGATAAGAAAGACGCTGCCGGCGCTCAGGCCGGCTTCTTGGCGCCGCTGCCCTGCGGTTCGCCGGGCTTGATGCCGGGCGGCATCGCGCGCGGCATGCGGATATGCGCCGCCAGGCCGCGGCCCGGCGTGCTCGTCAGCGCGAAGGTGCCGCCCATGCGCTCGATGTTCTTCGCCACGATCGACAGGCCCAGCCCCGCGCCGGCGGCCGAGGTGCGGGCCGCGTCGCCGCGGAAGAAGGGCTTGGTCAGCTGCGCGAGCAGGGCGGGCTCGACGCCGGCGCCATGGTCGCGCACCTTGATGAGCACCGCGTCGTTGTTGGCCTGCGCCTGGATCGTCACGTCTGCAACGCCGGTGGAGGGCGTCTTGCCGTAGCGCCGCGCGTTCTCAACCAGGTTGGAGATGACGCGCGTGAGCTCGACCTCGTCGCCCATCACGCGCAGGTCGGGCGGCACCTCGACCTTGATGTTCATCTCCTCGTAGTCCTGCACGGCGTAGGTGCAGGCATCGACCACGTCGCGCAGCAGCACCGGCTTGGGGTCGACGTGGTCGGGCCGGGCGTAGTCGAGGAACTTGTCGATGATCGCGTCGAGCTGGGCGATGTCGGCGGCCATGTGGTCGCGCGCGTCCTCGTCGGCCACGCTCATCTCGGTTTCCAGCCGCAGCCGGGCCAGCGGCGTTCGCAGGTCGTGCGAGATGCCGGCCAGCATGATGGCGCGGTCCTGCTCGATCTTGGCGAGCTGGTCGGCCATGCGGTTGAAGCCGATGTTGACCGCGCGGATCTCGTTGGTGCGGGCGCGCTCGTCGAGCCGGTGCGCCTCGTACTCGCCCTCGCGCACCTGCATGGTCGCGCGCGACAGCTGCTTGAGAGGCAGGTTGATGAGCCGCGTGATCAGTGCCGCGCCGGCCAGCGACAGCGCCATGGCGGTGCTGAGCCACACCAGCCAGGTGCGTCCGCCCACGCGGCTGAAGCGCGTGGGGTCGAGCAGCAGCCAGTAGGTGTCGCTCTCGATGGTGAAGCCGATCCACAGGCCGGCCTCGTCGTTCACGCGGCTTGCAACCGTGGTGCCTTCGCCGAGCTGGTCGATCAGCTCCTCGGTCACGCGCAGGTCGAGAGCGCCGCTGGTGTAGGGCTGGAAGCGGTCGTTGGGCTCGCGCGGCAGGATGCGCACGCCCTCCTGGTCGGCCAGCGTCTTGATCAGCGACACCCGGGTGATGGCGTCGGAATACACCAGCGCCGCGCGCGTGAGGTTCACGAGCGAGGCGATCTGGTGCGCCGTCTGGATGGCGCGCGGCTCGTATTCGAGCGAGCGGAAAGTCTGCAGCCAGGCGACCGTACAGCCGATCAGCAGCAGTGCGAGCAGAAAGAAGGTGCGCCAGAAAAGGCTGAAGCCCAGCTTGAGGCCGGGGCGGCGGTCACGTTGCGCGCTCGCTTCGAGCGGGCTCGGCATCGTGACCTGCGCGCCGTCCTCCTGGGCAGCGCCTGGTCCGGTGGTTTGGCCGACGGCCACCTGTCAACGTGGTATCAGGCCGTGCCGTCCGGCACGAACACGTAGCCCACGCCCCAGACGGTCTGGATGTAGCGGGGCGCAGCGGCATCGGATTCGACGAGCTTGCGCAGGCGCGAGATCTGCACGTCCAGGCTGCGGTCGAAGGGCTCGAACTCGCGGCCGCGCGCCAGCTGGGCGAGCTTTTCGCGCGACAGCGGCTGGCGCGGATGGCGCACCAGCGCCTTCAGCATGGCGAACTCGCCGGTGGTCAGCGAGAGTTCTTCGCCGTCCTTCTTCAGGGTGCGGGAGCCGAGGTCGAAGGCGAACGGGCCGAAGGTGACGGTCTCGTTCTCGGTGGAGGGAGCACCCGGCGCCTCGAGCGGCGGGCGGCGGCGCAGCACTGCGTGGACGCGGGCCAGCAGTTCGCGCGGGTTGAAGGGCTTGCCGAGGTAGTCGTCGGCGCCGACCTCGAGGCCGACGATGCGGTCAACGTCCTCGCCCTTGGCGGTGAGCATGATGATCGGCGTGCGGTCGTTGGCGGCACGCAGGCGGCGGCAGACGGAGAGGCCGTCCTCGCCGGGCATCATCAGGTCGAGCACGATCAGGTCGACCGTGTCGCGCAACAGGATGCGGTTGAGCGCCTTGCCGTCCTCGGCCACGATCACTTCGAAGCCTTCCTGCGTCAGGTAGCGGCGCAGCAGGTCGCGGATGCGGGCGTCGTCGTCGACGATCACGATCTTGTCGGTGCGAGCGGGAACTTGAGTCATTTCTACAACGTTGAATTTGTAACAGGGCCGATTCTGAAGGCGTTGAGGGTTCGTTGAGCCGGATTTACTTATGGTTTGACACTAAGTTACAAAACTTGCGGACGTTCGCGGTCTGGTCATCCGACGTTAGCGAGGTGATGGCAAAGTCGCGCTTCCTGCCGACTTCCAATCAATGAGACGTCCTACATTCGCGTTGCCGTTCTTCCTCGTATTCGCCTGCGGTCCGTCGCTGGCGGTGTCTGGCGATCTGTTCAGGGTGGGCGAGGTCCGGCGCAATGAGGTCAGGGACGCCGTTGCCGCCCACAGGGCCGCGCAACGCGAGGAAGTCCGCCGCGGAGAGGCCATTGCCGGACGACGCCTCACTCCCGCCGAACTGTTCGAGCTGCGTCAGCAGGTTCGCGGCCAATGGACCCCGCCCGCCGCGGGTGCTTTGCTCAATTCGGCAGAATCGCAGCCGGCCGAGCGGATCGTGCCGGTGCCACCGGCCGCGGCCCGCCAGCTGCCTGTCGCGCCGCGCAGCGAACGCCGCTGAGACAGCGCGCGATGCGCCGGCCTGCCTTCTCGGGGCAGGCCTGTCTGTCTTTCATATCAATTCGGGAGAACCTTGCCATGAAGAAGAAAATCAAACTGCTCGCGGCCTGTGCCGCCCTGGCCACGGCCGGCACTGCCCTGGCCCAGAACGCCGTCACGCCGGCTCCCCAGAACGTGCTGCAGCTCACCGCATCGGGTGCGGTCGAAGTCCAGCAGGACATGCTGAGCATGACGCTCGTGACCACCCGCGACGCGACCGACGCTGTCACCGTGCAGACGCAGCTGAAGGCCGCGCTCGACGCCGCGCTGGCCGAAGCGAAGAAGAATGCCCAGGCGGGCCAACTCGACGTGCGCACCGGCAACTTCAGCCTGTCGCCGCGCTACACCAAGGACGGCAAGATCGGCGGCTGGCAGGGCTCGACCGAGCTGGTGCTCGAAGGTCGCGACTTCCCGCGCATCACCCAGACGGCAGGGCGCATCACCACGCTCAGCGTGGGCAACGTCGGCTTCGGCCTGAGCCGCGAACAGCGCGCCAAGACCGAGACCGAGGCGCAGACCATCGCCATCCAGAACTTCAAGCAGAAGGCCGACGAGCTCGCCAAGGGCTTCGGCTTCAGCGGCTACACGCTGCGCGAGGTGTCGGTGAACGCGAGCGACAACGGCCCGATCCGCCCGCGCATGATGGCGGTGCAGGCCAAGTCGTTCTCGTCGGCCGATTCGGCCGTGCCGGTCGAGGCCGGCAAGACCAGCGTGACGGTGAGCGTGTCGGGCTCGGTGCAGCTCAAATAAGGGAAACGCGTACCGCGGGGCTACCCATTACTGGGCAGTCCAGCCGCCGTCCATGGCCCAGGCAACGCCCCGGACCTGGTCGGCAGCCGGCGAGCACAGGAAGACGGCCAGGCCGCCCAGCTGCTCGACGGTGGTGAACTGCAGCGAAGGCTGCTTTTCGCCCAGCAGGTCGTTCTGCGCCTGCGCGGCCGTGATGCCTTCGCGCGCCGCGCGGTCGTCGATCTGCTTCTGTACCAGCGCGGTCAGCACCCAGCCCGGGCAGATGGCATTGACGGTGACGCCGGTGGTCGCGGTTTCGAGTGCCACGGCCTTGGTCAGGCCCACGACGCCGTGCTTGGCCGCCACGTAGGCCGACTTCTGCGCCGAAGCCACGAGGCCGTGCGCCGATGCGATGTTGATGACCCGGCCCCAGTTCGCTTCGCGCATCGCGGGGATCGCCAGGCGCGTGGTGTGGAAGGCGCTGCTGAGGTTGATCGCGATGATGGCGTCCCAACGTTCGGTGGGGAAATCTTCCACCTTGGCCACGTGCTGGATGCCGGCGTTGTTCACGAGGATGTCGACGCGGCCGAACTTCGACGCGGCGAACTTCATCATGTCATCGATCTGTTCCGGCTTGCTCATGTCGGCGCCGTGGTATTCGGCGCGAACGCCGAGTGCTTCGACCTCGGCCCTGGGGGCCGAGGCATCGCCGAAGCCGTTGAGCACGATGTTTGCACCCTGTTGGGCGAGGGACTTGGCGACAGCGAGGCCGATGCCACTGGTGGACCCCGTGACAAGCGCGGTTTTGCCTTTGAGCATGAAGATCAATCTCCGGATGAATTAGGATGCGACGAGACAATTATCAGCACCAGAACAAGATTGTTTCCATGATCGAGCCGACGCTTCATTACGTGGCGTGCGATGACGCCCAGGGCGGCCACCGCATGGCCTATTGGCAATGGGGCGACGCGCGCAGCGCACACGTCGTTGTCTGCGTGCACGGTCTCACCCGGCAGGGCCGCGATTTCGACCTGCTGGCGCAGGCCATCGTGGCGCGCGCCGGCGGCGACGTGCGCGTGGTCTGCCCCGACGTGGCGGGCCGAGGGCGCAGCGACTGGTTGCGCGATCCTTCCCTATATCAGGTGCCGGTGTACGCGGCCGACATGGTTGCGCTGATTGCGCAGCTGCATCGCGAGCAGCCCGTCGACACGCTCGACTACCTCGGTACCAGCATGGGCGGGCTGATCGGCTTCGTGCTCGCCGGGCACAAGGAGCTGCCGCTGGCCCGTTCCATCCGTCGCTTCGTGGCGAACGACGTTGGCCCGACGATCGAGCCGGTCGCGTTGCAGCGCATCGGCGCCTATGTCGGCAAGAACGGCAGCTTCGAGAGCGAGCAGGCGGCGGCCGATGCCATGTGGGCGCTGTCGACCACCTTCGGTCCCCACACGCCGGCCCAGTGGCTGGAGTTGTCGCGGCATATGGTGGTGCCTGCCTCGCAGCGCACGGCTGACGGCTCGGCGAAGGTCGAGGCGAGCGGTGGCGAAGACGGCCGCTGGCTGCTTCACTACGACCCGGCCATCGGCGTCGCGCTTCGCGCCATCACGCCCGAGGCCGCGGCGCAGGGCGGTGCGATCATGTGGAGCCTGTACGACGCCATCACGGCGCGCACGCTGCTCACGCGCGGCGCCGAGTCGGATCTGCTGTCGCGCGAAACGGCCTTGGCCATGACGCAGCGCGGCCCGCACGCAACCCTGGTCGAGTTCGAGGGCGTGGGCCATGCGCCGACCTTCGTCGACCCCGCACAGATCGCCGCCGTCACCAACTTCCTTTTCGACCCATCGAGCGATTGAGCGAGCGAAGCGTGAAGCGCGATTCTTCGAGTCTCCAGACGGCATCCGCGTCCGACGCGGTCATGGTCGACTATCCGCTGTCCGCGGCCACTGCCGAGCGCACGCCGGTGATGGAGAACATGCTGGCGCGCGCTCGCGCCTTCGCCGAGCCCCTGATCGCCGACGAGAAGCTCGACACCGGCGAGAACACGCTCGCGCATGCCGACGCGGTGGCTGGCATCGTCGCGAAGATGGGCGGCTCCGAGGCCATGCAGGCCGCGAGCTACCTGGTCTATTCGTGCCAGCACCTGAATCGCCCGCAGGAAGTGATCGCCAAGGTGTTCGGCGACAACTTCGCGGCGCTGGCGGTCGAGACGACCAAGCTGGTTCGAGTGCAGGAACAGGCGCGCTCGGCGTCGCAGGGGCATCACGGAGAAGGTGCCGGCGCGCAGACCGAGAACGTGCGCAAGATGCTGCTCGCGTTCTCGCGCGACCTGCGCGTGGTGATGTTGCGGCTGGCTTCGCGCCTGCAGACGCTGAGGCATGCGGCAGCGAGCAAGCGGCCGGCGCCCGAGGGTGTGGCGCGCGAGTCGCTGCAGGTGTTCGCGCCGCTGGCCAACCGGCTGGGCATCTGGCAGGTGAAGTGGGAGATCGAGGATCTCTCGTTCCGCTTCCTCGAGCCCGAGACCTACAAGCTGATCGCGCGCCTGCTCGACGAGAAGCGCATCGAGCGCGAAGGGCATGTCGAGCAGTTGCGCTCGCAGCTCGAGCGTGAGCTGCAGGCCGAAGGCGTCAAGGCCGCGGTGCAGGGGCGGCCGAAGAACATCTACAGCATCGTGAAGAAGATGCGCGGCAAGTCGCTCGACTTCGCCCAGGTCTTCGACATCCTCGCGCTGCGCGTGGTGGTGCCCGACGTCAAGGACTGCTATGCCGCGCTGGCGTGGGTGCATTCGCACTTCCAGCCTATCGACGAGGAGTTCGACGACTACATCGCGCGGCCCAAGCCCAATGGCTATCAGTCGCTGCACACGGTGGTGCGCGAGCTGGTGGACGGCAAGGCGGGCAAGCCCATCGAGATCCAGATCCGCACTGAAGAAATGCATGACCACGCCGAGCATGGCGTGGCCGCTCACTGGGCCTACAAGGAAGCGGGCCACAAGGGCTACGCGGGCGTGTGGGCCAGCGGCGAGTACGACGCGAAGATCGCCGTGCTGCGGCAACTGCTGGCGTGGGAGCGTGATCTCTCTGGCGGCCTGCAGGGGCAGGGCCTGTTCGACGACCGCATCTATGTACTGACGCCCGATGCCGCCATCGTCGAGCTGCCGCAGGGCGCGACGCCCGTGGACTTCGCCTACACGGTGCACACCACGCTGGGGCATCGCTGCCGCGGGGCGCGTGTCGATGGCGCGATGGTGCCGCTGAACACGCCGCTGTCGAACGGACAGACGGTGGAGATCATCGCGGCCAAGGAGGGCGGGCCTTCGCGCGACTGGCTCAATGCGGAGCTTGGCTATCTGGCCAGCCATCGTGCGCGCGCGAAGGTGCGCGCATGGTTCAACGCGCAGATCACGCACGAGACCGTGGCGCGCGGACGCGAGGCGGTCGAGAAGCTGCTGCAGCGCGAAGGCAAGACGGCGGTGCGGCTCGAGGACCTGGCTTCGCAGCTGGGCTTCAAATCGGCGGACCACCTGTTCGAAGTGGTGGGCAAGGACGAGTTCTCCCTGCGCAACATCGAAGCCTTGCTGCGGCCGCCGGAGCCCGCACCCGGGCCCGACGACGGCGTGCTCATCAAGAAGGCGCGCGGCAGCGAGAAATCGGGCAAGGGCGGCGTGCTCGTGGTGGGCGTGTCTTCGTTGATGACGCAGCTCGCCAAGTGCTGCAAGCCGGCACCGCCTGACGCCATTCGTGGCTTCGTCACGCGGGGCCATGGCGTGAGCGTGCATCGCAGCGACTGCAGCAACTTCCGCATGATGGCTGCGAAAGATGGCGAGCGCGTCATCGACGTGGAGTGGGGTGCCGCGAAGAAGGGCGCCGATGCGCCTGTGTATGCGGTGGACGTGGCTGTCGAGGCAGCGGATCGTCAGGGCCTGCTGCGCGACATCTCCGATGTGTTCGCGCGCGAGAAGATGAATGTGATCGGCGTGCAGACGCAGTCGATCAAGGGCACCGCGTGGATGACGTTCACTGTCGAAATCGCCGATGCCGCGCGTCTCACGCAGGTCCTCGGACTGGTCACTGCAGTTATTGGTGTGCGATCTGCACGTCGTCGCTGAAAAACGCGATTTCTCCTGCTACAATAACTGCTTCTCGGACACATCCTTAGGCGCGTAGCTCAGCTGGTTAGAGCACCACCTTGACATGGTGGGGGTCGTTGGTTCGAGTCCAATCGCGCCTACCAATTTCTGTTTCAACCCCGGCCAACCACCGGTTCAGTCGAACAGAGCATGCACCGGGTTCCCCGGTGCACATATCGTCCCTTGTGGTGATGCAGACAAAGACCCTTGGCATGTTCTTGTGCTACCTTGGTCACTCTGCAACTACATTCCATTTTTCTTGATAAGCGATCCGATAAATACGCGATCAACCTTCGTTGATCGGGCTCATGCCGACAAGCGGCTGACAGCATTGCTCAAGCAGGCTCCCATCGAGTTTGCGCGTGCTGTGTACGGCATCAATGACTACGAAAGCGGTCGCACCGACACCATGGCAGCGCGTGAAGTGGCGCGCGCCCAACGCCAGGGCATGCCCCTGACCGAGGAGCGTGCCGAACAGCGCGCCCGTGCCTATCTGCCGACGGTCGGGCAAGAGCATTGCCCGCGATGCTGGGTCGTCTACGGGCAGAAAACCCCGCTGCGGTTTCGCGAGGCAGACGAAGAGCGGCCCGAGGTTGCTGGTTGCCATGCATGCGGCGCGGAGTACGCAACATCGGTGGATTGAGAAAAGTGCCGCAGCCGGTCAGGGTAAACCTTGTCGCGACGCAGCAAAACCGCTCCCTAGAATCATCCGATGACATGGGCGTCCATGTGAAGGAGTCCGCAGTGCAGAGCAAGAAGTCCGGGGCGAAACCGGTGCAGCGTGTGATCAAGAAGTACCCGAACAGAAGGCTCTACGACACCGAGACATCCACGTACATCACGCTGACCGAGGTGAAGCAGCTGGTCATCCAGAATGCCCAGTTCGTGGTGCGTGATGCCAAGACCGGCGACGACCTCACGCGCAGCATCCTGCTGCAGATCATTCTTGAAGAAGAGGCGGGCGGCGCGCCGATGTTCACCGAGCAGGTGCTGGCCAACATCATCCGTTTCTACGGGCAGGCGATGCAGGGCTACATGGGCCCGTATCTCGAGAAGAACATCCAGGCCATGACCGAGGTGCAGGCACAGCTTGCCGAAAAGGCCGAAGGCCTGACGCCCGAGATGTGGGCTCGCTTCATGACCATGCAGTCGCCGATGCTGCAGGGGCTGATGGGCAGCTACGTCGAGCAATCGAAGAATGTCTTTCTGCAGATGCAGGAGCAGATGCAGAAGAACACCGAACAGGTGCTGGGGGCCTTTGGCATCAAGCGCTCCTGATCGACGTGCAGGCGACCGGAAGAGGAGACTGACCGGTCGATGCCCCGCCGTCACCGATAGCTGGGACAATAGAGGCATATGAGCGAAGTTGCCTCCCCCGAACGTACGGCCACGCCGACCGCCCCCAAGGTCGGATTCGTGAGCCTGGGCTGCCCCAAGGCCCTTACCGATTCCGAATTGATCCTGACCCAGTTGAGCGCGGAGGGTTATCAGACCGCCAAGACTTTCGAGGGCGCCGACCTGGTGATCGTCAACACCTGCGGCTTCATCGACGATGCCGTGAAGGAAAGCCTCGACACCATCGGCGAAGCGCTCGCCGAGAACGGCCGCGTGATCGTCACCGGCTGCCTGGGTGCCAAGACCGGCGACCAGGGCGGCAATCTGGTGCGCCAGATGCATCCGAGCGTGCTTGCCGTGACCGGTCCGCACGCCACGCAGGAGGTGATGGATGCGGTGCATGCCAACCTGCCGAAGCCGCACGACCCATTCATCGACCTGGTGCCGAACACCTTCGGTGTCGCGGGGCTCAAGCTGACACCGCGGCACTATGCGTACCTGAAGATCAGCGAGGGCTGCAACCATCGCTGCACCTTCTGCATCATTCCCTCGATGCGCGGCGACCTCGTGTCGCGGCCCGTGGGCGATGTGCTGAGCGAGGCCAAGGCCTTGTTCGAAGGCGGCGTGAAGGAGCTGCTGGTGATCAGCCAGGATACCTCGGCCTATGGCGTCGACGTGAAGTACCGCACGGGGTTCTGGGATGGCAAGCCGGTCAAGACCCGCATGCTCGAACTGGTGCGCACGCTGGGCGAAATCGCCGAGCCGTACGGTGCCTGGGTTCGCCTGCACTATGTGTACCCGTACCCGAGCGTCGACGAAATCATTCCGTTGATGGCGAGCGGACAGGTGCTGCCGTACCTCGACGTGCCCTTGCAGCACAGTCATCCCGATGTTCTGAGGCGCATGAAGCGCCCGGCTAGCGGTGAGAAGAACCTGGAGCGGCTGGCGCGTTGGCGCGAGGTGTGCCCGGAGCTCGTGATCCGCAGCACTTTCATCGCGGGCTTCCCCGGCGAGACGGAGCAGGAGTTCGAGCATCTGCTCGACTTCATCCGCGAGGCGGAGATCGATCGTGCCGGTTGCTTTGCGTACAGCTCGGTCGAGGGTGCCACGGCGAACGACATTCCGGGCATGCTGCCCGAGGCCGAGCGCGAGGCGCGCCGTGCGCGTTTCATGGAGGTGGCCGAAGCCGTGTCGATCGCCAAGCTGCAAAGGCGCATCGGCTCGACGATGCAGGTGCTGGTCGACTCGGCGCCTGGCATGGGCCGCAAGGGCGGGGTGGGGCGCACGTATGCCGATGCACCGGAAATCGACGGAACGGTCCGGTTGCTGCCGCCCGAGAAGATCAGCAAGACGCTGAAGGTGGGTGAGTTCACCCGCGCGCGCATCGTGGGTGCCGAGGGCCACGACCTGATCGCACTGCCCGTTTGATGCAGATCCGGATGAGCAAGAAAAAAGCCACCGGAGACCGGTGGCTTCTTTCGGATGACCTGGCGGGGGTCAATTCGGATCTGGTGCCCAGAAGAGGACTCGAACCTCCACGATGTTACTCGCTAGTACCTGAAACTAGTGCGTCTACCAATTCCGCCATCTGGGCAGTTTCTGCTTTTCAGCAAAGACTGCGAGTATACACAATTTGTCGCGATGGCCTGAAAAAAACGGGCTGCGCAGAAAAAATTTGGCACTGGTCCGGCTCTTGCCTGTCCGGTTGCGCCGGCCGTTCGATGCGGATTCGATCGGCAATGAAAAAAGCCACCGGAGACCGGTGGCTTGAATCGATTGACCCGGTAAAGGTCTGTTTAAACTTGGTGCCCAGAAGAGGACTCGAACCTCCACGATGTTACTCGCTAGTACCTGAAACTAGTGCGTCTACCAATTCCGCCATCTGGGCCCACGTAGTTGCAGAAGCAACTGCGTTTTGAATTTCAGGAAAGAAGGAGATCATATCAAAAATAACGTTACTTCCAGCGGCCTGCTGGATGAAATCGAAGGAACTGTTCAAGGACATCGCGACGGGCACGGCTTCGTGCAGCGCGACGACGGCGAGGCAGACATCTACCTGCCTCCGAATGAGATGCGCGCGGTGCTGCACAAGGACCGCGTCAAGGCGCGCATCGTGCGCCAGGACCGCCGCGGCCGTCCCGAGGGGCGCGTGGTGGAAATCGTCGAGCGTCCCGAGCAGCCCATCATCGGTCGCCTGTTGCACGAAGGTGGCATCTGGCTCGTGGCGCCGGAAGACAAGCGCTACGGCCAGGACGTCCTGATTCCCAAGGGCGCAACCGGCCCCGCGAAGGTGGGGCAGGTCGTGGTCGTGCAGCTCACCGAGCCGCCGGCGCTGTTCGGTCAGCCCGTGGGCCGTGTGAAAGAGGTGTTGGGCGAGATCGACGACCCCGGCATGGAGATCGAGATCGCCGTGCGCAAGTACGGCGTGCCGCACGAGTTTTCCGCGGAATGCCTGGCAGCCGCCAAGGCGTTGCCCGAGAAGGTCCGCCCCGCCGACAAGAAGGGCCGCGTCGACCTCACCGACATTCCTCTCGTCACCATCGACGGCGAGGATGCCCGCGACTTCGACGACGCCGTCTATTGCGAGCCCGCGAAGGTAGGCCGCGGCAAGGGCTGGCGCCTGCTGGTGGCCATTGCCGACGTCAGCGCCTATGTGCAGACCGGCTCGCCCATCGACATCGATGCCTACGACCGCGCCACCAGCGTCTACTTTCCGCGCCGCGTCATTCCGATGCTGCCCGAGAAGCTGTCGAACGGACTGTGCTCGCTCAACCCCGAGGTCGAACGCCTGTGCATGGTGTGCGACATGCTGGTCGCGGCCGACGGCGAGATCTACGCCTACCAGTTCTATCCGGCCGTGATGTTCAGTCACGCGCGCTTCACGTACACCGAGGTGGCTGCCATCCTCGGCAACACGCGCGGCCCAGAGGCTGCGAAGCGCAAGGAGCGCGTCAAGGACCTGCTGAACCTCGCCGACGTCTACAAGGCGCTGCTCAAGCAGCGCGGCAAGCGCGGAGCTGTCGATTTCGAAACCACCGAGACCCAGATCATCTGCGACGAAGCCGGCCGCATCGAGAAGATCGTGCCTCGCACTCGCAACGAGGCGCATCGCCTGATCGAAGAGGCGATGCTCGCGGCCAACGTCTGCAGCGCCGACTTCATCGCTGAAGGCAAGCACCCGGGCCTGTACCGCGTGCACGAAGGTCCGACGCCCGAGAAGAAGGAAATCCTGCGCGGCTACCTGAAGGCCATGGGCGTGGGCCTGAGCATCACCGACGACCCACGTCCGGGCGAGTTCCAGGCGATCGCAGAGGCCACCAAGGAGCGCCCCGACGCGCAGCAGATCCACACCATGCTGCTGCGCTCGATGCAGCAGGCGATCTATACGCCGATCAACAGCGGCCACTTCGGCCTGGCCTACGAGGCCTACACGCACTTCACGAGCCCGATCCGGCGCTATCCCGACCTGCTGGTGCACCGCGTGATCAAGGCGATCCTCGGCAAGACGCGCTACCAGCTGCCGATGCTGCCCACCCCCGGCGAGGCGCATGCGAAGCTGGCCAAGCGCTTGGCGTCGCGCGTGAAGGCGCCCACTGCAAAGCCGCAGAAGGCCACCGTCGCGCCCAGCAAGGAAGTGATGGCATGGGAGGCCGCCGGCCTGCATTGCAGCGCCAACGAGCGCCGTGCCGACGAGGCCAGCCGCGACGTCGAGGCCTGGCTCAAGTGCAAGTACATGCGCGAGCATCTCGGCGAGGAGTACGGCGGCGTGGTCACCGCGGCCACCACCTTCGGCATCTTCGTCACGCTCGATGCGATGTACGTCGAGGGCCTGGTGCACATCACCGAGCTCGGCGGCGAGTACTTCAAGTTCGACGAGATGCGCCAGGAGCTGCGCGGCGAGCGCACCGGCATCCGCTACGCCATCGGCACGCGGGTGCGCGTGCAGGTGAGCCGCGTCGACCTGGACGGCCGCAAGATCGACTTCCGTCTCGTGCGCGAAGGCGAAGAGCTCGCGGCCCGCGCCATGAAGGACAAGGGTGCGGCATCATCGGGCGTGCCGGTCAAGGCGTCGGCCAAGCGCAGCACGCGCCACAAGGCGGAAGCCGGCAAGGCCGAGCCGCGCGGCGAGCGACCCACCTCGGCCACGGCCGGGGCGCAGTCGGCGATGCAGGCCTTCAAGTCGGCGGTGAAGAAGGCCGCCAGCAAGATGAAGGGCAAGGGGCGCAAGCCGCGCCGCTGACCAGGCCTCGCACCATCGAACGAACCATCGACAACCGAAAAGAAAGAGACAGACAGCATGAGCGCTGAAGACAACAAGGGCCGTATCGCCATCGTCACGGGTGCCGGTTCCGGCATTGGCCGCGCCGCCGCGCTGGCGCTGCTGGGCGACGGCTGGAGCGTGGCGCTGGCGGGTCGCCGCCTCGAGCCGCTGGAGCAGGTGGCGGAAGAGTCGGGTGCCGGCGCGCGCGCTTTCGCCGTGCCGACCGACGTGTCGAACGCGGACTCGGTGCAGGCCCTGTTCGCCGCCACCGTCGAGCGCTTCGGCCGTGTCGACCTGCTGTTCAACAACGCCGGCGTGGGCAACCCGCCGGGCCCGTTCGAGGACTGGACGCCCGAGCAGTGGCAGGGCGTGGTCGACATCAACCTCACCGGCATGTTCTTCTGCATCCAGCAGGCGTTCCGCACGATGAAGGCCCAGACGCCGATGGGCGGCCGCATCATCAACAACGGCTCGATCTCGGCCACGGCGCCGCGTCCGAACTCGGCTGCCTACACGGCAACCAAGCATGCGGTCGAAGGGCTCACCAAGACCGCTTCGCTCGACGGCCGCAAGTACGACATCGCCGTCGGGCAGGTGGACGTGGGCAACGCCATGACCGAGCTGGCCGCACGCATGGCCAAGGGCGTGCCGCAGGCCAACGGCGAGCTCGCCATCGAGCCGTTGATCGACGTCAAGATCGTCGGCCAGTCGGTGCTCTACATGGCGAACCTGCCGCTCGAAGCCAACGTGCTGTTCCACACCATCATGGCGACGAAGATGCCCTTCGTCGGGCGCGGCTGACGCCTCTCAGTCGGGTGCGCGGCGGGCCAGCGCGCCGGCCGTGAGCGGGGCTGCATCGGCCGGCCAGGTGTCGGCGATGCGGCCATGCAGCCAGACGGCTTCGCGCGCCGCGTCGAAAGCCGGTTTTCGCATGGCCAGGGCGGCACCGATCATTCCGGCCAGCACGTCGCCGGTGCCTGCGGTCGCCAGGCGGGCATTGCCGCTCAGGTTGATGACCGGCAGGGTATCGGCGCCGCCGGCAATGACGGTGCCCGAGCCCTTGAGCACCGCCACAACATTGAAGCGCGCGGCGAGGTCGCGTGCCGCGGTCAGCCTGTCGCCTTGAACGTCTCCGACCGTGCAGTTCAGCAGGCGCGCGGCTTCCAGCGGATGCGGCGTGATCACTGTGGGTGCTCCGTCTCTGCCGCGTGATGACAGCTGCGTTTGCAGCACACCATCGGCTGCGATCGCATTGAGTGCATCGGCGTCGAGCACCAGGGCGGCCGCCGTGGAGAGAATGTTCGGCAGCAGCTCGCGAACTGCTTCTCCGCCGCCGCAACCGCAGACCGCCGTCATGCCGGAAAGATCGAGCGTCCGTGCGTCGCGCAACATCAGTTCGGGCTGCGCGGTGTCGACGGGGGCCGCGTTCGGGTCGAGCAAGCCGACGAAGACGCGTCCCGCGCCGCCATGCAGCGCCGCCGAGCCGGCCAGCAATGCGGCTCCGGCCATGTCGGACGCTCCGCCGATCACCGCGACGTCGCCGTAGCTGCCCTTGTGCGATGCGTGGCTGCGCGGTTGCGAGTCGGGCGCTTCCGCGATCCGGGCTGTCGGCCGATCCTTGAATGCGCCGCAGCCGAGGTCATCGAACCAGACCGTGCCTGCCGCGTCACGGCCTTGGGCGGTGAACAAGCCTGGCTTCAAGGTGAGAAAGGTGATGCAGGTGAGAGCCGATTCCCGCGGGTGGCCGGCGCCCTGGGGCAGAGTGCCCGTGTCCGCGTTCAGGCCCGAGGGAACGTCCACGCAAAGTACCGGCTGGCCGCTGGAGTGCATCCGCGCCAGCCACTGCGCCATGGTGCCTTCGGGAGGCCGCGTCGATCCGATGCCGAGCAGCGCATCGATCGCCAGCTCATGGGCCGACGGCGGCGTCGCGGCAAAGGTAACGCCCGCATCGCGGGCACGCTGCAGCGATGCCTTGGCGTCTGGCGGCAACCGGCCTTCCTCTCCCAGAAAGGTGACCACCGGAAAGAAGCCCCGATGCCGCAGCTGCGCCGCGGCTTCGAAGCCGTCGCCGCCGTTGTTTCCCGGCCCGCAGGCAACCCAGATGGTGCGTGCATGCGGCGCGATCGCCATCGCCAGCCGGGCGACCGCAAGACCCGCGCGCTGCATCAGCGTGTGGGCGGGCAGAGCGGCCGCAGCAGCCTGTTCGATGCGACGCGTGGCGGCGATGTCGAACAGATCGGCAGCGGTGGCTGGGGTGATGCGTTGCATCGGCGCATTGTGCCGCCGGGCCGTGTTCCTATCATCCGGGGATGAACTTCAAGAGCGTCGGTTGGCTGCTTGCACTGCTTTTCGCTGCGCTCGCCTCGTTTGTGGCTGCGACATTGGCGTGGATTGCGGGCCTGGGCTGGGTTCTGGGCCTGATGTGCGCCGTGTGGGGTACCTTCCTGCTGGCGGAATTCAAGCGATGGGAGCGGCTGCGCGACATGGCGTGGGCGGCCAATGTCGGCTTCGGCTGCAGCGTGATCCGGTGGTTCGACGTGCCGGGCGAAGCCGCTTCCGGCCTGGCGCGCTGGGCACTGCTGGGTGCGGCTGCGCTCTGCCTGATCTTCTTCGCGGTGCTCGTTCCCGGCTTGCTAGGATGGGCTGCCGGAAAACTACGGCCGCCACCCGAACCCGAACTGCCCGTTGAACAGCCGGCCAGCCCCGAGGCGCTGCGCCGCTGGGGCCCTAGAGACTGAGCCGCTCGACGCCGAGCCCTTCGAGGTCGATTCCCGGCTCCCGTCCGCCGATCAGGTCGCCCAGCACCCGCGCGCTGCCGCACGACAAGGCCCAGCCGCTCGATCCGTGGCCAAGGTTGAGCCACACGCCGGGTATGCCGCTGGCGCCCAGCACGGGTGGGCCGTCGGGCAGCATCGGCCGCGCGCCTTTCCATTGCTGGATGCCGGATTGCAGCGTGGCGGCTCCCGGGAACCAGTCGTGCAGCACCTTGTAGAGCGTCTGCACGGCCGCGGGATTCATCGTGTCCAGCGAGCCGCCGATCTCGGCACTGCCGGCCACGCGCACGCGCTGGCCGAGGCGGGAGATGGCGACCTTGTAGCGCTCGTCCATCACCGCGCTGCGCGGTGCGTTGAGCGGCTCGCGGATCGGCGCGCTCACCGAATGGCCGTAGACCGGCGCCATCGGAATGCGCAGACCCAGCGGGCGCAGCAGCGCCGCCGAGGCCAGGCCGGCGCAGACCACGACCGCGTCATAGCGAACCGGGTCGGAGCCGCTCGCCAGCGACAGCGAGGTGGGGGCGGCGCGGCTCAGCGGTGCGATGTCGCAGTTGAAGTGGAACTGCGCGCCGAACGACTCGGCCTCCCACTTGAGCAGCAGCGCGAACTGGCGGCAGTTGGCCACCTCGTCCTCGGGCAGGTGGATGGCGCCCACCAGCGGGGTGTCGGGGTTGAGGGCCGGCTCGATCAAACGGGCTTCGTCGGCGTCGATTTCCTTGAAGACGCTGCCGGCCGCGCGCAGCACGTCCAGCCCGGGCTGCACCAGCTTCTTGTCGCGCTTGGAGCGCAGCAGCACCATGTAGCCGTCGCTGCGTTCGTAGCTGAGTTCGCGGGCTTCGGTCACCTCGTGCAGCCGGTTGCGGCTGTAGAAGGCCAGGCGCTGCATGCGGGCGCGGTTGGCCAGGTAGGTCTCGAGCTTGCAGGCCTTCTGCCAGCGAGAGAGCCAGCCGAGGTCGCGCGAACCCAGCGGCCAGCGCAGCTTGATGGCGCCGTGAGAAGACAACAGAGAGCGCAGCACCTTGCCGCGCATGCCGGGGCCGGCCCATGGCGTGACGTATCCGGGAGCGACCACGCCAGCGTTGGCGAAGCTGGCTTCCTCGGCGGCAGCGCCGCGGCGCTCGAAGACGGTCACTTCATGGCCGTCGGAAACCAGTTCCCAGGCGGTGGTGACGCCGATGATGCCGGCGCCCACGATCGCGATTTTCATTGAGTGTTCAGGATGAGAGAGATGGCTGGCGCCCGCAGGAGCGGACGCGACGGCCTTTATTCTTGCAGCGCGCGCTCGGTCTGGAGCGCCATCGCGAGGATGGCGTCGTCGTGCAGCGCGGCGTGCCACAGCATCAGGCCCACCGGCAGTTCGCCGGCGGCGTGGCAGGGCAGGGAGATGGCGCAGCCGTCGAGCATGTTGACGATCGACGGATTGCGCAGCAGCAGGGCATTGACGCGGAAGAACTCCTCGTCGCGCTCGGCGCCCGGCGCCACGCTGGCGATGGGCGGCGCGGTGATGGGCACGGTCGGCGACAGCACCGCGTCGAACGGCGCGAGTGCGGCTTCGACGCGGGCGATCCAGTTACGGCGGGCGTTGATCAGGTCGATGTATTCATGCGCCTTCATCGTTGCGCCGCGCAGGATGCGCTGGGCCACGCGGGGGTCGTAGCCCGCGCCGCTGCGCTCCAGCAGCAGACGGTGCCAGGCGTACGACTCGGCGGCCGAGAAACCGCCGGTGGTGTTGATGGCCGCCAGCTCCGCGAGCTCTGGCAACTCGATTTCCACGATTCGGGCGCCAGCCGCGCGAAGTGTTTGCAGCGAGCGCTCGAAGGCAGCGGCCACCGGGGCTTCGATGCCGTCGAAGAACACGTTCTTCACCACAGCCAGCCTGTAGGCGGTCAGGGGCGCGTTGCCGGCCGTCACGCGGCGCGCGGCGAGGATTTCGTGCGCGGTGATGGCGTCGCGTACCGAGCGCGTCATGGCGCAGACGGTGTCCAGGGTGGTCGAGAGCGGCAGCGCGCCAGCCGCAGGCGTCAGCCGGGCCGTGTTCTTGAAGCCGACGATGCCGTTCAGGGCTGCGGGAATGCGGATCGAGCCGCCGGTATCGGAGCCCAGGCCGATGAATGCGGCCCCGCTGGCCACCGAGATCGCGGCGCCGGACGAAGAGCCGCCCGGAATGCGCGGCACGGCCGCGTCGCTCACGTTGGACGGCGTGCCGTGGTGCGGATTGACGCCGACGCCCGAGAAGGCGAACTCCGTCATGTTGGTTCGGCCGGTCAGCACGCCGCCTGCCGCGCGCAGCCGGGCCACGGCTGGTGAGTCGGCGATGGCGGCGGGAGCGTGGCCCAGGACGGCGGAACCGGCGGGCGTCGACTGGCCTTCGACGTCGAACAGGTCTTTTGCCGTGAAGGCGAGGCCTGCCAGCCGGCTGCCTGGATCCGACGCAGCGGCGGCCTGACGGGCCTCGTCGAACATGGTGCGGGTGAATGCGTGGGCGCAGGCTGGGGACTCGGCGATTCCGACGGCACGCTCCATTTCGGTGCGTGCATCGGTGCCACCTGCCAGAAGGTCGAGACGGGTGGCTTGGAGGTCGTTCATTGGGAGGCTGCAGGTGCCGTCGGGGGCGGCTGGGTTCAGGGAAGGGTGGCGGCCGTGCTATACTCTTTGGGTTTCGCTGGTCGAGCAACGGCTCCCGTTGCATCCAGCCAGACACATCCGCAAACCGGCCCAATCAAGGTGTTGCGACTCGATCCAAAGAGCGCAAAACGGGCTGGATTTTAGACCCAACCTTTGGAGTAATTTCAATGTCTACCACCATGCGCGAAATGCTGGAAGCAGGTGTTCATTTCGGTCACCAAACCCGCTTCTGGAACCCCAAGATGGCTCCGTACATCTTCGGTCATCGCAACAAGATCCACATCATCAACCTGGAAAAGTCGCTCCCGATGTTCCAGGATGCGATGAAGTACGCCAAGCAGCTCACCGCCAACCGCGGCACGATCCTGATGGTCGGCACGAAGCGCCAGGCCCGCGAAATCGTGGCGGCTGAAGCCCGTCGCGCCGGCGTGCCCTTCGTCGACACCCGTTGGCTCGGCGGCATGCTGACCAACTTCAAGACGGTCAAGACCTCGATCAAGCGCCTGAAGGACATGAAGGCCCAGCAGGAGGCCGGTCTCGACAGCCTGAGCAAGAAAGAGCAGCTCACGTTCACGCGTGAAATCGAGAAGCTCGAGAAGGACATCGGCGGCATTCAGGATATGGCCGCGCTGCCCGACGCCATCTTCGTGATCGACGTGGGCTTCCACAAGATCGCCGTGGCCGAAGCCAAGAAGCTCGGCATTCCGCTGATCGGCGTGGTGGACTCCAACCACTCGCCCGAAGGCATCGACTACGTGATCCCCGGCAACGACGACTCGTCGAAGGCCGTCACGCTGTATGCCCGCGGCATCGCCGATGCGATCATCGAAGGCCGTAACAGCGCCACCGGCGACGTGGTCAAGGCCATCGCCGAAGGCAATGACGAATTCGTCGAAGTCGAAGAGGGCGCTTCGGCCTGATTGGCACGCCCGCGAGCCTGAAGAAGGGGCTTTGGTGCCCCTTTTTTTTAACCTGATTTTTGAATTCACGGAGATACAAAATGGCTGCAATCACCGCAAGCATGGTCGGCGAGCTGCGCGCGAAGACCGACGCACCGATGATGGAGTGCAAGAAGGCCCTGACCGAGGCCGACGGCAACATGGAAAAGGCCGAAGAACTGCTGCGCATCAAGCTCGGCAACAAGGCTGGCAAGGCGTCGAGCCGCATCACCGCCGAAGGCGTCGTGGCCGCGTACGTTGCCGGTGACACCGGTGCCATGATCGAAGTCAACTGCGAAACCGACTTCGTCTCGAAGAACGACAGCTTCCTGGCCCTGGTCAATGCCGCCGCCAAGCTGATCGCCGAGAAGAACCCGGCCGACATCGCCGCGCTGGGCGCCCTGGCCTACGAGCAGGACGGCTTCGGCCCCACGCTCGAAGACGTGCGCAAGGGCCTGATCGGCAAGATCGGCGAGAACATGAGCTTCCGCCGCTTCAAGCGCTTCGCCGGCAACGGCAAGCTGGCCTCGTACCTGCACGGCACGCGCATCGGCGTGATGGTCGAGTTCGAAGGTGACGACACCGCCGCCAAGGACGTCGCGATGCACATCGCCGCCATGAAGCCCGTGTCGGTCGCCGCTTCGGACGTGCCTGCCGAGCTGATCGAGAAAGAGCGCGCCGTGGCTGCAGGCAAGGCGGAAGAAGACCGCAAGACGGCCGAAGCCGAAGGCAAGAAGCCGCAACCGGCCGACATCGTCGCCAAGCGCATCGAAGGCGGCGTGCAGAAGTTCCTCAAGGAAGTCTCGCTGCACAACCAGCCGTTCGTGAAGAACGACAAGCAGACCGTCGAGCAGATGCTCAAGGCTGTCAACACCACGATCAAGGGCTTCACCCTGTACGTGGTGGGTGAAGGCATTGAGAAGAAAGTTGACGACTTCGCCGCAGAAGTCGCTGCACAAGTCGCCGCAGCCAAGGCTGCTGCTTAAGCCTTTACGGCTCCAACGACGGTGCGTTCGCGCGCACCGTCGTTTTTTCATCGCTACGTTTTACACTCGTCTCGCCCAAACCAAAGGAAATTGCCCATGTCTGATGCCCGCCCAGCCCACAAGCGAATCTTGTTGAAGCTGTCGGGAGAGGCATTGATGGGCGACGATGCGTTCGGCATCAATCGCGCGACCATCGTGCGCATGGTGCAGGAGGTGGCCGAGGTCGTGAACATGGGCGTCGAGGTGGCGGTCGTGATCGGCGGCGGCAACATCTTCCGCGGTGTCGCGGGCGGTTCCGTCGGCATGGACCGTGCAACTGCCGACTACATGGGCATGCTGGCCACGGTCATGAATTCGCTGGCCCTGGCCGATGCGATGGACAAGCAGGGCCTCGTGGCCCGCGTGATGTCCGCCATCGCCATCGAGCAGGTGGTCGAGCCCTATGTGCGTCCCAAGGCCCTGCAGTACCTCGAAGAGGGCAAGGTCGTGGTGTTCGCGGCCGGCACGGGTAATCCGTTCTTCACCACCGATACGGCCGCCGCGCTGCGCGGTGCCGAGATCGGCGCCGAGCTGGTGCTCAAGGCGACCAAGGTCGATGGCGTCTATACCGCCGACCCCAAGACCAATCCCGACGCGACGCGCTACGCCACGCTGACCTTCGACGAGGCGATCGCGAAGAATCTCGGCATCATGGACGCCACGGCCTTTGCGCTGTGCCGCGACCAGAAGCTGCCGATCAAGGTGTTCTCGATCTTCAAGAATGGTGCGCTCAAGCGCGTCGTCATGGGCGAGGACGAAGGCACGCTGGTGCATGCCTAGGAGTATTTGAGATGACCATTGCAGACATCCGCAATGCGACCGACGCGAAGATGAACCAGTCGCTCGCCGCATTCCAGAACAACCTCACCAAGATCCGTACGGGCCGCGCCAATTCCGCGCTGCTCGATTCCGTCCACGTCGAGTACTACGGCTCGCAAGTGCCGTTGAGCCAGGTGGCCAACGTGTCGGTGCTCGATTCGCGCACCATCAGCGTCCAGCCCTGGGAAAAGGGCATGGGCGCCAAGATCGAGAAGGCCATCCGCGAAAGCGACCTGGGCCTGAACCCCGCCTCGATGGGCGACCTGATCCGCGTGCCGCTGCCCGCCATGAGCGAAGAGCGCCGCAAGGAAATGACCAAGCTCGTCCGCAACGAAGGCGAAAGCGCCAAGATCGCCACGCGCAACCTGCGCCGCGACGCGAACGAGTCGGTCAAGAAGCTGGTCAAGGAAAAGCTGGCGTCTGAAGACGACCAGAAGCGCGCTGAAGCCGAGATCCAGAAGGTCACCGACCGCCACATCGCGGAAATCGACCGCCTGGTAGCGGCCAAGGAAGCGGAGATCATGGCCGTTTGAGGCCTGCCATGGCCTCTTCAGCGCCGCACATTCCCCACCACGTTGCCATCGTCATGGACGGCAACGGCCGCTGGGCGACGCGGCGCTTCCTGCCCCGCATCGCGGGGCACAAGCAGGGCGTCGAGTCGCTGCGCCGCTGCGTCAAGGCCTGCGTCGAACGCGGCGTGGCCGTGCTTACCGTGTTCGCGTTCTCGTCCGAGAACTGGAATCGTCCCGTCGAGGAGGTTTCCGGGCTCATGGAGCTGATGGTCGGCGCGCTCGCCCGTGAGGTGCCCAAGCTCAGCGCCGACGGCGTTCGGCTTCATTTCGTCGGCGAACGCGCGGGCCTGTCGCTCAAGATGGTGAATGGCCTGCTCGACGCCGAAGCCGCCACCGCGCACAACACCCGGCTGGTGCTCAACGTCTGCTTCAACTACGGCGGCCGATGGGACATCGCGCAGGCCGCCGCAAAGCTCGCCGCACGGGGTGAGGCGATCACCGAGCTCAGTCTCGATCGCGCCATGGCGCTGGCTCACGTGCCCGATCCCGACCTGTTCATCCGCACCGGCGGCGAGCAGCGTCTGTCCAATTTCCTGCTCTGGCAGAGTGCCTACGCCGAGCTTTTCTTCAGCGACAAGCTGTGGCCCGAATTCGACGAAGCTGCACTGGACGAGGCGATTGCCGCGTTCCAGGGCCGCGAGCGGCGCTTCGGCCAGACCTCGGCGCAAGTCTCATCCACTGCCGCGGCCTGAAGGCGCGGAAACCTTTTCCGCATGCTCAAGCAACGCATCATCACGGCGATCGTGCTCCTCGCGATCCTGCTGCCGGCGCTGTTCTATCCAAGCTACATACCCTTCGGCTGCGTCATGCTGGTGCTGATCGGCGCCGCGGCCTGGGAATGGGGGCGCCTGAACGGCTACGGCCAGGGGCTGTCGCTGTTTCTCGGCGCCGAGACCGTGGTGCTGTGCGCGCTCTCCTGGTGGCTCGGGCTGCTGGAGAAGCCGCTATTCCTGATGTGGACCCTGGCCAGCGCGGCCTGGGTGCTGGGCGGCGCTGCGCTGCTGCGCGTGGCCGTGCCGGGCTGGCCCCGCATTCCGCGCGGACTGCGACTGGTCGGTGGCCTGCTGGCGCTGTGGGTGGCGTGGCTTGCCGCTGTGCAGGCGCGGATGATCGGCATCAACTTCCTGCTGTCGATCCTCGTGCTGGTGTGGGTTGCCGACGTGTTCGCCTATTTCGCCGGCCGTGCCTTCGGCCTCAAGTTCACCCGCAACAAGCTCGCACCCTCGATCAGTCCCGGCAAGAGTTGGGAAGGCGTGTGGGGCGGCATGATCGGAGTGGTGGTGCTGGCATTCGCCTGGGTCTGGGCCGACAAGGCAGCGGGCGCCACGGTGGCCAGCCTGTATACCCGTCTCAACGAGCGGGGCTGGTGGCTGCTGCTGCTCGCCGCGTTGTTCCTCTCGGCCATGAGCGTCGTGGGCGACCTCGTCGAATCTCTCATCAAGCGCAGCGCCGGCGCCAAGGACAGCAGCCGGCTGCTGCCCGGCCACGGCGGCGTCCTCGACCGCGTGGATGCCCTCTTGCCGGCGCTTCCCATTGCCATGATGCTGGCTTTCTTGTGAACTCTTCCAGAAAACAACGCGTGACGGTGCTCGGCTCGACCGGTTCGGTCGGTGTGAGCGCGCTCGACGTCATTTCGCGCCATCCCGAGCGTTTCGAGGTGTTCGCGCTTTCCGCGGCGACCAAGGTTGATGAACTGCTGGCGCAGTGCGCGCAGTTCTCGCCGAAGTTCGCCGTGATGGCCAGTGCGCCGCATGCGGCTGTGCTGGCCGAGAAGCTGAAGCAAAACGGGCTGAAGACGGTCGTCCTGATGGGCGATGATGCTCTCGAAACGATAGCGTCCCACGAGGAGACCGATTCCGTGATGGCCGCGATCGTCGGCGCAGCGGGCCTCGGGCCCTGCCTGGCTGCGGCGCGTGCCGGCAAGCGCCTTCTGCTGGCCAACAAGGAAGCGCTCGTGGTCGGCGGCGAGCTCTTCATGCGCACTGTGCGCGAGGGCGGTGCGACGCTGCTGCCCATCGACAGCGAGCATTCCGCCATCTTCCAGTCGCTGCCCGAAGACCCGTCCACCTGGGCCCGGCGCATCGACAAGATCATCCTGACGGCGTCCGGCGGCCCTTTCCGCACGCGCGCGCCGGAAACCCTGAGCGCTGTCACGCCCGAGCAGGCTTGCGCCCATCCGAACTGGGTGATGGGGCGCAAGATCTCGGTCGACTCGGCCACGATGATGAACAAGGCGCTCGAAGTCATCGAGGCGCGCCACCTGTTCGGCGTGTCGCCGGAGCAGATCGAGGTCGTCATCCATCCGCAGAGCGTGGTGCATTCGATGGTGCAGTTCACCGACGCCTCGGTCATCGCCCAGCTCGGCACTCCCGACATGAAGGTGCCGATCGCGGTGGGCCTGGCCTGGCCCGAGCGCATCGAAAGCGGTGCAGCACGGCTCGACTTCCGCCAGATGGGCTCGCTGACCTTCGAATCACCCGACGCGGCGCTCTTCCCGGGACTGGACCTTGCCTGGCACGCGCTTCGCGCTGCCCCGGGAACGACGGCGGTGCTCAATGCCGCCAACGAGGTCGCAGTTGAAGCATTCCTTAACCGCCGGCTGCGTTTTGATTGCATACATGCGGTGAACATGGAAACTTTGGAAAGAGTCGCTCCCTCCAAGCCGGCATCGTTGGCCGACCTGCTGGCGATCGACGCCAGCGCCCGTGCGGCGGCCAATGCCGCGGCGCTTCGCTTCGCTGCCTGACGCCTCCCCCGGAAACCAAGGACTCCGATGCTGCTTACTGTCATAGCCTTTGTGGTTGCGCTCGGCGTCCTGATCGCGGTGCACGAATACGGCCACTATCGCGTGGCAGTGGCTTGCGGCGTCAAGGTGGAGCGTTTCTCCGTCGGCTTCGGCAAGGCGCTGGTCCGCTGGCAGCCGAAGCGGCAGCACCCGGGGCAGCAGACCGAGTTCGTCATCGGTGCATTCCCCTTCGGCGGCTACGTGAAGATGCTCGACGAGCGCGAGGGCCCCGTGGCGCCCGAGGAGCGTCATCGCGCCTTCAATACCCAGCCGCTGCGCTCGCGCGCGGCCATCGTGGCCGCCGGCCCCATTGCCAACCTGCTGCTGGCAGTGGCGCTCTACACGGCCGTCAACTGGATCGGGGTGCAGGAGCCGGTCGCCACGCTGGCGCGGCCGGTGGCAGCCTCCCTGGCTGAGGCTGCGGGCTTGCGGGGCGGCGAACACATCACGCGGGCGGGTTTCGACGGCGATCTGTCGCCGGTCCAGTCCTTCGAGGACCTGCGCTGGCGCATGACGCGCGGCGCGCTCGACGGCCATGACCTGACCCTCGAAGTCGCGGGCGAGGCCGGCCGGCCGGCGCGCCAGCTGGTGCTTCCGCTGAGCCGGATGCAGGCGAAGGACGCCGATCCGCAGATGTTCCGCAAGATCGGCGTGCTGGCCCCCTTGACCCGGCCCGAGATCGGCGAGGTCATGAAGGGCAGTGCGGCCGAGGCCGCCGGGCTGCACAACGGCGACGTCGTGCGCGCCATCGGCGGCACGGAGATCATCGACGGGCAGCAGTTGCGCGAGGCTATTCGTGCGTCCGTGGACGGCGACCAGCCCCGCGTGCAGGCCTGGCAGATCGACCGCGGTGGTCGCTCGCTCGTCATCGACGTGAAGCCCGAGGTGCGGGAAGAGGGCGGCGCCAAGGTGGGACGCGTCGGCGCGTATGTCGGCGCGCCGCCCGAAATGGTGACCGTGCGCCAGGGCCTGGTCGATGGCGTATGGCGCGGCGTGGTGCGCACCTGGGAGGTGTCTGCGCTGACCGTGCGCATGATGGGCAAGATGGTGATCGGCGAGGCTTCGCTCAAGAACCTGAGCGGCCCGCTCACGATCGCCGACTACGCGGGCAAGTCCGCAAGCCTCGGTTTCACCCAGTATCTGGTCTTCCTGGCGCTCATCAGCGTGAGCCTCGGGGTGCTCAATCTCATGCCGCTGCCGGTCCTCGATGGGGGACACCTGATGTATTATCTTTGGGAGGGCCTGACCGGCAAGAGCGTCTCTGACGCCTGGATGGAACGGCTTCAGCGCGGGGGCGTAGCCCTTCTGCTGGTCATGATGTCGGTCGCACTCTTCAACGACGTCACGCGGCTCTTTGGTTAACTTTCTGCCGGCCCTTTCCGTGCCGGCTCAATTCACAGATGAACAAAAAACTCAGTCGCTTTCGCCTGCGTAGCGTTGCTGCGGTGGTTGCCAGTGCGCTTGCGGCTACGGCCGCCTGGGCCGTCGAGCCTTTCACGGTGCGCGACATTCGCGTCGAGGGCCTGCAACGCGTCGAAGCCGGCACGATCTTCGCGTCGCTGCCGCTGCGAGTGGGCGATACCTACAGCGACGAGCGTGGTTCCGCCGCGATCCGCGCGCTGTTCGATCTGGGTTTGTTCAAGGACGTGCGCATCGACGTGAACGGCAACGTGCTGGTCGTCATCGTCGAGGAGCGTCCGACCATTGCCGACGTCGACTTCGTCGGCACCAAGGAATTCGACAAGGCCGCGCTGCAGAAGGCGCTGCGCGAGGTCGGCCTGACCGAAGGGCGTCCCTACGACAAGGCGCTGGCCGACCGCGCAGAGCAGGAGCTCAAGCGCCAGTACGTGAGCCGCAGCCTCTACAACGCGCAGGTCGTGACCACCGTCACGCCCATGGAGCGCAACCGTGTCAACCTGACCTTCACCGTGACCGAAGGCGAGTCGGCCCGCATCCGCGAAGTGCATGTGGTCGGCAACAAGGCCTTCAGCGAATCGACGCTTCTGAGCCTGTTCGACCAGGACAGCGGCGGCTTCATGAGCTGGTACACGAAGTCGAACCAGTATTCGCGCGCCAAGCTCAACGCCGACCTCGAGACCCTGCGCTCGTACTACATCACGCGCGGCTACCTCGAGTTCCGCATCGACTCGACCCAGGTCGCCATCTCTCCGGACCGCAAGGACCTGACGGTGACCGTGAACATCACCGAAGGCGAGAAGTTCGTGGTGTCCAGCGTCAAGCTCGACGGCAACTACCTCGGCCGCGACGACGAGTTCAAGTCGCTCATCACCATCAAGCCGGGCGAGCCCTACAACGGCGAGCAGGTCACCGAGACCACCAAGGCCTTCAACGACTACTTCGGCACCTTCGGCTACGCCTTCGCACGCGTGCAGGCGCGCCCCGAGATCGACCGCGCCAACAACCGCGTGGCCCTCACGCTGCAGGCCGAGCCGTCGCGCCGCGTGTACGTGCGCCGCGTTTCCGTGGGTGGCAACAACAAGACCCGCGACGAAGTGATCCGCCGCGAATTCCGCCAGTACGAAGCTTCCTGGTACGACGGCGACAAGATCAAGCTTTCCCGCGACCGCGTGGACCGCCTGGGCTTCTTCAACGAAGTGAACGTCGATACGCAGGAAGTACCGGGTTCGCCCGACCAAGTGGACTTGACTGTCAACGTGACCGAAAAGCCCACCGGCAGCCTGCAACTCGGCGCCGGCTACTCGAGCGCGGAGAAGGTCGCGCTGACCTTCGGCATCTCGCAGGAAAACGTGTTCGGCTCGGGCAACTTCCTGGGCGTGCAGGTCAACACCAGCAAGTACAACCGTACGCTGTCGCTGACGACCACCGATCCTTACTTCACGCCGGACGGCATCTCGCGCACGTTCAGCGTCTACCACACCACGACGCGCCCCTACCAAACGTCCACCGACGGCGACTACAAGCTCGTGAACCAGGGCGCTTCGGTTCGTTTCGGTGTGCCGTTCAGCGAAGTCGATACCGTTTTCTTCGGCGTCGGCATCGAGCGCTACGCGTTCGACCCGAACAGTTCGACCGCATTCTCCGGCCTGTATACGCCGCCGTCGTATCTCAACTACTTCCAGTGCAAGAAGGACCCCACGGGCCTGCTGGTGGTCAGCTGCGACCAGAAGAGCGTTTGGGGTGTTCCGCTGAGTATCGGCTGGGGCCGGGACAGCCGCGACAGCGCGCTGGTGCCGACCTCCGGCCGCGTGCAGCGCGCCAACCTCGAGTTGGGTGCTGCCGGCGACATGAAGTACGTCAAGACGAGCTATCAGTACCAGCAGTTCTTCCCGATCAACAAGCAGTACACCTTCTCGATCAACGGCGAAGTCGGCTATGCCAAGGCGCTCGGCGGCAAGGTCTACCCGATCTTCAAGAATTTCTATGCGGGCGGGCTGGGTTCGGTGCGCGGCTTCGAGCAGAACTCGCTGGGCCCGCGTGACGCACCGCTGTTCCTCCAGAGCGAAGGTGCGGCCCTCGGCGGCACGAAGAAGGCGATCTTCAATGCGGAACTGAGCACCCCGTTCCCGGGTGCCGGCAATGACCGCACGCTGCGCCTGTACGGCTTCTTCGACGTCGGTAACGTCTTCGGTTCGCGTGCCGCCGGTGTTACCGACGAGCAATGGAAGGCCGAGAAGAAGCTGCGCGCGTCGGTCGGCCTGGGCGTCAGCTGGATCTCGCCGCTGGGCCCGCTGCGCTTGGCGTACGCCTTCCCGATCAAGTCCCAGAAGGAAGTGGGGCAACCGTTCACGGCAGGCTATATCCCGAAGGATAGAATTCAGCGCCTCCAATTCCAGATCGGAACGTCTTTCTAAATGAAGCATTTGATTCGCGCCGCGGCAGGCGCGTTGTTGATCCCCGCTTTTGCGCTCGCTGTGGCGCCCGCGCAAGCGCAGGCTCAGGAAACCTTTCGCATCGGTTTTGTGAACCCGGACCGCGTGCTGCGCGAAGCCCAGCCGGCCAAGAACGCCCAGGCAAAGCTCGAGGCGGAGTTCCTGAAGCGAGAAAAGGACCTGACTGCGCAGGGTGATGCCCTGAAGGCCGCTTCGGAGAAGTTCGAGCGCGAGGCGCCCACGCTGTCCGAAAGCCAGCGGACTACCCGCCAGCGTTCGCTGGTCGACCAGGATCGCGACTTCCAGCGCAAGCGCCGTGAATTCCAGGAAGACCTGAATGCTCGCAAGAACGAAGAGCTCCAGCAGGTCTACGAGCGTGCCAACCGTGTGGTGAAGCAGGTCGCCGAGGCCGAGAAGTACGACGCCATCCTGCAGGAAGCGATCTACATCAATCCGAAGCACGACATCACCGACAAGGTGATCAAGGCGCTGAACGCGTCCGTGGCTTCTCCTGCCCCAGCGGCCGGCAAGTAACGCCGCGAACCGGCGTGTCACTGCAGCTCGGAGCCATTGTCGACGCCCTCGGGGGCGAGCTTCATGGCGATTCGGCGCTGTCCATCGAGCGGCTCGCGCCGCTGCAGAATGCGCAGCCCGATGCGCTCAGCTTCCTGAGCCATCCCAAATACCAGCAGGAGCTGGCGGCCTCGAAGGCTGCCTGCGTGATCGTGTCGCCCGCCATGCGGGATGCGGCAGCGGCGCGCGGGGCTTTCATCGTCACGCCCGATCCGTATCTCTACTTTGCCCGCCTCACGCAGCTCTGGAAGGCGCACCATGCCCGTCCGGAGCCTGACCGCATCCATCCCAGCGCAGTGATCCACTCCGAGGCGCAGGTCGACGCCACGGCACGCATCGGCGCGCTGTGCGTGGTGGAGCGGGGCGCGCGCATCGGTGCGGGCACCGTACTGAAGTCGCGCGTGACGGTCAGCGAGGACTGCATCGTCGGCGAGCGCTGCCTGCTCCATCCGGGTGTGGTCATCGGCGCCGACGGCTTCGGCCTGGCTCCGCACGAGGGGCGCTGGGTCAAGATCGAGCAGCTGGGAGCGGTGCGTATCGGCAACGACGTCGAGATCGGCGCCAACACCTGCATCGACCGGGGCGCGCTCGACGACACCGTAATCGAAGACGGCGTCAAGCTCGACAACCTGATCCAGATCGGCCACAACGTGCGGGTCGGCAAGAACACCGCCATGGCGGGCTGCGTCGGCGTGGCCGGCAGCGCGACCATCGGCGCCAACTGCACGTTCGGCGGCGGCGCCATCGTGCTGGGGCACCTGACGGTGGCCGACGGCGTGCATGTGTCGGCTGCGACCGTGGTCACCCGTTCCATTCATAAGGCCGGCCAATACACCGGTATGTTTCCCATCGATGACAATGCGAGCTGGGAAAAGAACGCTGCAACGCTCAAGCAGTTGCACAGCCTGCGCGAACGACTGAAGGCGCTGGAGAAGGCTCCCTCGAAAAAATGACGACGATGCAGGAACAGAAAATCATGACGACGACGCTCGATATCCATCAAATCCTCAAGCTGCTGCCTCACCGCTACCCGTTCCTGCTGGTGGACCGCGTGCTGGACATGGAAAAGGGCAAGCGCATCACGGCGCTCAAGAACGTGACGATGAACGAGCCGTTCTTCAACGGCCACTTCCCGCACCGTCCGGTGATGCCGGGCGTGCTGATGCTCGAGGCCATGGCCCAGGCCGCGGCGCTGCTGTCGTTCCATTCGCTCGACATCGTGCCGGACGACAACACCGTCTACTACTTCGCGGCCATCGACGGCGCGCGTTTCAAGCGCCCAGTGGAGCCCGGCGACCAGCTGACGCTCGAAGTCGAGATCGAGCGCATGAAGGCGGGCATTTCCAAGTTCAAGGGCCGCGCCCTGGTTGGCAGCGAACTCGCCTGCGAGGCTTCGCTGATGTGCGCCATGCGCCAGATCAGCTGACACGCCCGCAGCAAGCCGTTTCTTCAAAGGCATGACCCAGGTTCATTCGACGGCCGTCGTCGACCCCCAGGCACAGCTCGATGCCTCGGTGTCCGTCGGGCCCTACACCGTGATCGGCCCGCACGTGCGGATCGGCGCGGGTACCACCATCGGCGCGCATTGCGTGATCGAGGGGCGCACGACCATCGGGCGCGACAACAGGATCTTCCAGTTCTCGTCGCTCGGCGCCATTCCCCAGGACAAGAAGTACGCCGGCGAGCCGACCGAGCTCGTCATCGGCGACCGCAACGTGATCCGCGAGTTCTGCACCTTCAACCTCGGCGTGCCGGGGGCAGGCGGCGTCACGCGTGTCGGCAACGACAACTGGATCATGGCGTACACGCACATCGCCCACGACTGCCGCGTTGACGACCACACCACGCTGGCCAACAACACCACGCTGGCCGGGCATGTGCACCTGGCCGACTGGGTCACGGTCGGCGGGCTCACGGGCATCCACCAGTTCGTCTCGGTCGGCGCCCACGCCATGCTCGGCTTTGCCAGCGCCGTCACGCAGGACGTGCCGCCCTTCATGCTGGTCGACGGCAATCCGCTGGCCGTGCGCGGTTTCAACATCGTCGGCCTGCGCCGGCGCGATTTTTCCGCCCAGCGGCTCGCGGCGGTGAAGCAGATGCACCGCCTGCTGTATCGCCAGGGCAAGACGCTCGACGAGGCGCGTGCGGGCATCGCCGCGCTGGCGACCGAAATGCCCGAAGCGGCCGGCGATGTCGCGCTGATGGAGGCCTTCCTCGCCAACTCGACGCGCGGCATCGCGCGCTGAAGTGACGGCGATGCAGACGGACGGACAGCGACGCTTCGCGCTGGTCGCGGGCGAAGCGTCCGGCGACCTGCTCGCCGGCCTGCTGCTCGACGGTCTACTGGCCCGTTGGCCCGATCTCCAGACCGCCGGCATCGGCGGCCCCCGCATGCTGGCCCACGGCTTCCAGAGCTGGTGGCCCCAGGAAAAGCTCGCAGTGCGCGGCTACATCGAGGTGCTGCGGCACTACGCGGAAATCGCCGGTATCCGCCGCCAGCTCAAGGCCCGGCTGCTGCAGGAGCGGCCCCAGCTCTTCATTGGCGTGGATGCGCCCGATTTCAACCTCGACCTCGAGGCCGGCCTGCGCAGCCAGGGCCTCAGGACGGTGCATTTCGTCTGTCCGTCGATCTGGGCCTGGCGGCCGGAGCGCATCGAGAAGATCCGGGCGGCGGCCGACCACGTCCTGTGCATCTTCCCGTTCGAGCCCGAATTGCTGGCGGAGCAGGGCGTGGCCGCGAGCTACGTCGGCCATCCCGTTGCCAACGTGATCCCGATGACGCCCGACCAGGCCGGTGCGCGTGCCAAGCTGGGCCTTTCGCCCGATGCGCCGGTCGTCGCCTTGCTGCCGGGCAGCCGCCGTTCCGAGATCCGCTACCTTGCCGCCCGCTTCTTCGCCGCCGCCGCGCTGATGCAGAAGGCTCGGCCCGAACTCCAGTTCGTGGCCCCCGTCATCCCGGGCCTGCGCGTCGAGGTCGAAGCCTTGCTCCAGGCCAGCGGCATGGCCGGGCGCGTGAAGCTGCTCGACGGTCAGTCGCACGCCGTGCTGGCCGCCTGCGATGTCACGCTGATCGCCAGCGGCACCGCCACGCTCGAGGCAGCGCTGTTCAAGCGGCCGATGGTCATCGCCTACAACATGAACGCGCTCTCGTGGCGCCTCATGCGGCGCAAGCAGCTGCAGCCCTGGGTGGGTCTGCCCAACATCCTGTGCCGCGAGTTCGTCGTGCCCGAGCTCCTGCAGGAAGCCGCCACGCCCGAGGCGCTGGCCGAGGCGACGCTGGCCTGGCTCGGTGCGCCGGAGAAGACGCGGGCGTTGCAACAAAGATTTTCAGAGCTGCATGTGCAATTGCAGCGCGATACGCCCACACTTTGCGCCGATGCGATCCAGAAAGTTCTTGAAGGCTGAGCAGGCCCCGCTGGCGTGGGATGCACCGGGCCTGATCGCGGGTGTCGACGAGGCGGGCCGTGGGCCGCTGGCGGGGCCGGTGGTGGCCGCGGCCGTGATCCTCGACGACATGCGGCCCATTCGCGGCCTCGCGGACTCCAAGACGCTGACGGCCCTGCAGCGCGAGCGCCTGCATGACCAGATCCTGGCCAAGGCGCTGTGCTGTTCCATCGCGCAGGCCACCGTCGAGGAAATCGACACCCACAACATCCTGCAGGCGACCATGCTCGCGATGCGCCGGGCGGTGGAGGGGCTGCGGCTCAAGCCGGTGAAGGTGCTGGTCGACGGCAACCGCCTGCCCACGCTGGACGTGCTGGCCGAGGCCATCGTCAAGGGCGATGCGAGGGTCAAGGCGATTTCAGCTGCCTCGATCCTGGCGAAGGTGCACCGCGACCGGCTCTGCGAGCAGCTTCATACCGAATTTCCGCATTACGGCTTTGCCGGCCACAAGGGCTACGGCACGCGCGAGCACCTCGAGGCGCTGCAACGGCACGGTGCCTGCGTGCATCACCGTAGGTCGTTCAGCCCGGTGGCCGCGGCGCTGGCCCGTACGGGCGGCGTGCTGAACGTGGTGGTGCCCGCCGAATCCGAGCAACCGGTAATGATGGCCGGCTCCATGGAGGTCGCGCGCCCCGACCTTCGCGCCGCGCCCTGAAGCCCGCAACGATGACTTCCGACACCGGCGCCAGCCACATCAGCTCGCGCGACAACCCGTTGCTCAAGGACCTGCGAAAGCTCGCGCAGGACCCGGGCGCCTACCGCAAGCTCGGCCGGCTCTGGCTCGAGGGCGACCACCTGTGCCGAGCGGCGCTCGCGCGGGGCGTCAAGCCCGCAATTGCAGTGTTCTCGGAGTCTTTCTGGCCCAAGGCGCCCGCCGAGTGGTCGGTTGGTGCTATCAAAACGGTAGTCGTCGCCGACGATCTGCTGCGTGGCGTCAGCGGGCTCGAATCGCCGGCCCCGATGGGCTTCGTGCTCGGCGCGCCGGTCCGGCCTGAGCTATTGCCTGACGCTCCCACCGTGGTGCTCGACCGCCTTCAGGACGCAGGCAACGCCGGCTCCATCCTGCGCAGCGCCGCCGCCTTCGGCTTCACCCAGGTGGTCGCGCTCAAGGGAACGGCGGCGCTGTGGGCTCCGAAGGTGCTGCGCGCCGGCATGGGTGCCCATTTCGGCCTGCGGCTGATCGAAGGCGTGGATCTTGACGTGCTCGACGGCCTGAAGGTGCCGCTGGTGGCGACCAGCTCCCACCATGGCGAATGGCTCCACAAGGCCGATCTGCCGCATCCCTGCGCCTGGCTCATGGGGCACGAGGGGCAGGGCGTTTCGCCGGCGCTGGAGGCCCGGGCCACGCGCCATATCCGCATCGCGCAGCCGGGCGGCGAGGAGTCGCTCAACGTGGCCGTCGCCGCCGCAATCTGCCTGCATGCGAGCGGAGCAGCCCTGCAGGCTGAATAACACATCCAGTCCGGGCTACAATCGGGGGCTTACTCGCAAATCAGCGTCGCCCGGCCGCCTACAACGCCATCCTCCCCTTAAGCAGCAGTCCCCAGGCATCGCGCCTGAGGCTCCGGGCGACCGTAACCATCCGGAGAACCCAGTGCTTTTGTCTCTCAAGGGAAGTTTCCCGCCCGCCATCCTGGCGCTCGCAGACGGCACGGTCTTTCTCGGCAATTCGATCGGAGCCGCCGGCTCCACGACCGGTGAAGTGGTGTTCAACACCGCCATGACCGGTTACCAGGAAATCCTCACCGACCCGAGCTACTGCCAGCAGATCGTGACGCTCACGTATCCGCACATCGGCAACTACGGCGTCAACGGCGAGGACATCGAAGCCGACAAGATCCATGCCGCGGGCCTGATCATCAAGGACCTGCCCCTCGTCGCCTCCAACTTCCGCAAGACCGCCACGCTGACCGAGTACCTCGTGTCCGGCAACACCGTGGCCATCGCGAACATCGACACCCGCAAGCTCACTCGCCACCTGCGCACCAACGGCGCGCAGAACGGCTGCATCCTGGGCTTGGCCGCAGGCGAGACCGTGACGCAGGCGCTGATCGACAAGGCCATCGCCTCCGCCAAGGCCGCGCCGAGCATGGCCGGCCTCGATCTGGCCAAGGTCGTGTCGGTCAAGCAGACCTACGAATGGACCGAGACCGAGTGGAAGCTGGGTTCGGGCTACGGCGTGCAGATCACGCCGCGCTTCCACGTCGTCGCCTTCGACTACGGCGTCAAGAAGAACATCCTGCGCATGATTGCCCAGCGCGGCGCGCGCATCACCGTTGTGCCGGCGCAGACGCCGGCGGCCGACGTGCTCAAGCTGAAACCCGACGGCATCTTCCTGGCCAACGGCCCCGGCGACCCGGAGCCCTGCGACTACGCCATCAGCGCCGTCAAGGAGCTGATCGAGACCGGCATTCCCACCTTCGGCATCTGCCTGGGCCACCAGATCATGGCGCTGGCCTCGGGCGCCAAGACCTTCAAGATGAAGTTCGGCCACCACGGCGCGAACCACCCGGTGAAGGACCTGGACAACGGCCGCGTGAGCATCACCAGCCAGAACCACGGCTTCGCGGTCGACGAGAAGTCGTTGCCGGCCAACCTGCGTCCCACCCACATCAGCCTGTTCGACAACACGCTGCAGGGCCTGGCGCGCACCGACAAGCCCGCGTTCTGCTTCCAGGGCCACCCCGAAGCCTCGCCGGGCCCGCACGACATCGGCTACCTGTTCGATCGCTTCACGGCACTCATGGAAAAGAACAAGACGGAAAAGACGGAGAAAGAGAATGCCTAAGCGCACAGACCTCAAATCGATCCTCATCATCGGCGCCGGCCCGATCATCATCGGCCAGGCCTGCGAGTTCGACTACTCCGGCGTGCAGGCCTGCAAGGCCCTGCGCGAAGAGGGCTACAAGGTCATCCTGATCAACAGCAACCCCGCGACGATCATGACCGACCCGGCCACGGCCGACGTCACCTACATCGAGCCCATCACCTGGCAGACGGTCGAGAAGATCATCGCCAAGGAACGCCCCGACGCGATCCTGCCGACCATGGGCGGCCAGACCGCGCTGAACTGCGCGCTCGACCTCTGGCGCAACGGCGTGCTCGACAAGTACACGGGCGCGGCCACCAACAAGCCCGTCGAGCTGATCGGCGCCACGCCCGAGGCCATCGACAAGGCCGAAGACCGCCTGAAGTTCAAGGACGCGATGACCAAGATCGGACTGGGCTCGGCCCGCTCCGGCATCGCGCACACGATGGACGAGGCCTGGGCGGTGCAGAAGCACGTCGGCTTCCCGACCGTGATCCGTCCCAGCTTCACGCTCGGCGGCACCGGCGGCGGCATCGCCTACAACCCGGAAGAGTTCGAGACCATCTGCAAGCGCGGCATCGAGGCCTCGCCGACCAACGAGCTGCTGATCGAAGAATCGCTGCTCGGCTGGAAAGAGTACGAGATGGAAGTCGTGCGCGACAAGGCCGACAACTGCATCATCGTCTGCTCGATCGAGAACCTCGACCCCATGGGCGTGCACACCGGCGACTCGATCACCGTGGCTCCTGCGCAGACGCTGTCCGACAAGGAATACCAGATCCTGCGCAACGCCTCGCTGGCCGTGCTGCGCGAGATCGGCGTCGACACCGGCGGTTCGAACGTGCAGTTCTCGATCAACCCGAAGGACGGCCGCATGGTCGTCATCGAGATGAACCCGCGCGTGTCGCGTTCGTCGGCGCTGGCCTCCAAGGCCACGGGCTTCCCGATCGCCAAGGTCGCGGCCAAGCTGGCCGTGGGCTACACGCTCGACGAGCTGCGCAACGAAATCACCGGTGGCGCCACGCCCGCGTCGTTCGAACCCTCGATCGACTACGTGGTCACCAAGATCCCGCGTTTCGCCTTCGAGAAATTCCCGCAGGCCGATTCGCGCCTCACCACGCAGATGAAGTCGGTGGGCGAGGTGATGGCCATGGGCCGCACCTTCCAGGAGTCGTTCCAGAAGGCGCTGCGTGGCCTCGAAGTCGGCGTCGACGGCATGAACGAGAAGACGCAGGACCGCGAAGTGCTCGAGAAGGAGCTGGGCGAACCCGGCCCCGAGCGCATCTGGTACGTGGGCGATGCCTTCGCCCAGGGCATGAGCGTCGAGGAAGTGTTCTCGCTCACGAAGATCGACCCGTGGTTCCTGGTGCAGATCGAGGAGATCGTGAAGATCGAGCTCGAACTCGAAACCAAGTCGCTCGACGACATCGACGCCGCCACGCTGCGCCTGCTGAAGCAGAAGGGCTTCTCCGACCGCCGCCTGGCCAAGCAGCTGCGCACCACCGACACGGCCATCCGCGAGAAGCGCCGCGCCCTGGGCGTGCGCCCGGTCTACAAGCGCGTGGACACCTGCGCGGCCGAGTTCGCCACCAACACGGCCTACATGTACTCGACCTATGAGGACGAGTGCGAGGCCGACCCGAGCGACAAGAAGAAGATCATGGTGCTCGGCGGCGGTCCCAACCGCATCGGCCAGGGCATCGAGTTCGACTACTGCTGCGTGCATGCCGCGCTCGCCATGCGCGAGGACGGCTACGAGACCATCATGGTCAACTGCAACCCCGAGACCGTGTCGACCGACTACGACACGTCCGACCGCCTGTACTTCGAGCCGCTGACGCTCGAGGACGTGCTCGAGATCGTCGACCGCGAAAAGCCGCTCGGCGTGATCGTGCAGTACGGCGGCCAGACGCCGCTGAAGCTCGCGCTCGACCTCGAGGCCAACGGCGTGCCGATCATCGGGACCTCGCCCGACATGATCGACGCGGCCGAAGACCGCGAGCGCTTCCAGAAGCTGCTGCACGAACTCAAGCTGCTGCAGCCGCCGAACGCCACCGCGCGCACCGAAGCCGAAGCCCTCGAGAAGGCTACCGAGCTGGGTTACCCGCTGGTGGTGCGTCCGAGCTACGTGCTGGGCGGCCGCGCGATGGAAATCGTGCACGAGCAGCGCGACCTCGAGCGCTACATGCGCGAAGCCGTCAAGGTCAGCAACGATTCGCCGGTGCTGCTCGACCGCTTCCTGAACGACGCCGTCGAGTGCGACGTCGACTGCCTGCGCGACGCCGAGGGCCAGACCCTCATCGGCGGCGTGATGGAGCACATCGAGCAGGCCGGCGTGCACTCGGGCGACTCCGCCTGCTCGCTGCCGCCCTACAGCCTGAGCGCCGAGACGGTGACCGAGCTGAAGCGCCAAAGCGCCGCAATGGCGGCCGCGCTGAACGTGGTCGGCCTGATGAACGTGCAGTTCGCCATCCAGCAGAAGGACGGCAAGGACGTCATCTACGTGCTCGAAGTGAACCCGCGTGCATCGCGCACCGTACCCTACGTGAGCAAGGCCACCGGCATCCAGCTCGCCAAGGTGGCGGCACGCTGCATGGCGGGCCAGTCGCTGAAGTCGCAGGGCATCACGAAGGAAGTGACGCCGCCGTACTTCAGCGTGAAGGAAGCCGTGTTCCCGTTCGTCAAGTTCCCGGGCGTGGACACCATCCTCGGCCCCGAGATGAAGTCGACCGGCGAGGTGATGGGCGTGGGCAAGACTTTCGGCGAAGCCTTCGTGAAGTCGCAGCTGGGCGCGGGCACGCACCTGCCGAAGTCGGGCAAGGTCTTCATCTCGGTGAAGAACAACGACAAGGCGCGCGCCGTCGAAGTGGCTCGCGGCCTGGCCAAGCTGGGCTTCGAGCTGATTGCGACCAAGGGCACGGCCGCCGCCATCAACGCCGCGGGCATCGAGTGCGCGACAGTGAACAAGGTGACCGAAGGCCGCCCGCACATCGTGGACATGATCAAGAACAACGAGATTGCACTGGTCATCAACACGGTGGAAGAGCGCCGCAACGCCATCACCGATTCGCGCCAGATCCGTACCTCGGCTCTGCAGGCCCGCGTGACCACCTTCACCACGATCTTCGGCGCCGAAGCCGCGGTCGAAGGCATGGGCTTCATGGACGAGCTCGGCGTGATCTCGGTGCAGGAAATGCACGCGCAACTGGCCACGGCCTGAGCGTCACAGCCATGGAAACGCAGCTCGTCGAACTCGGCCTGGCCGACTGGAATGCGGCCACGCCCAACGAGGCGTGGATCGCGGAGCTGGAGGCGGGCAAGGTGCTGTACTTCCCGCGCCTGGGTTTCGAGCTGCTGCCCGAAGAACGCAGCCTGCTCACGCCCAGCCTGCTGTCGCCGGACGTGCGCAACATCAGCCTCGATGCCAACGGCAAGCTCAAGGGCGCCGTGGGCGACGAGACGGTGCAGCGCACGGCGGCCGCGATGGTGGGGCGCTTCAGGGCGCAGGCCACGCAGCTCATCCACGGGCTGCTGCCGCACTACGCACCGGCCCTGCGGCTGGCGCCCACCAGCTACCGCCCGGCGCAGGTCGAGACGCGCGTGCAGTCGTGGCGCGCCGACGACCGACGCTTGCACGTGGATGCATTCCCGTCGCGGCCGAACTACGGCGAGCGCATCCTGCGCGTCTTCACCAACGTGAACCCCGACGGCGCGCCGCGCGTGTGGCGCGTGGGCGAGCCTTTCGAGGACATCGCCAAGCGCTTCCTGCCGCGTGCCAAGCCGTACTCGCGCTGGCAGGCCAAGCTGCTGCAGGCGCTGCACGTGACCAAGTCGTTCCGCAGCGAATACGACCATCTCATGCTGCAACTGCACGACGGCATGAAGTCGGACATGGCTTATCAGGAGAGTTCGCCGCAGGAAACCGCGAAGTTTCCGCCGGGTTCTGTCTGGGTGTGCTTCTCCGACCAGACTTCGCACGCCGTGATGGCGGGTCAGTACATGCTCGAACAGACCCTCCACCTGGACGCTTCCAAGCAATACAATCCCGCTTCGAGCCCGCTCGCCATCCTGAGCCGGCTGACTGGACGGACGCTCGTCTGAGCGCCGTCCCCCATCGACCGCCGAACGGCAGCGTTCGGCGGTTTCGCTTTATGGAGAACTAGATATGGCGACCATCCCCATCACCAAGCGCGGCGCGGAGAAGCTGCGCGAAGAACTGCGCCGGCTCAAGTCGGTCGAGCGGCCCGCGATCATCAATGCGATCGCCGAGGCGCGCGCCCAGGGTGACATCAGCGAAAACGCCGAGTACGAGGCCGCCAAGGATCGCCAGGGCTTCATCGAGGGCCGCATCCTCGAGGTCGAGGGCAAGCTGTCTGCCGCGCAGGTGATCGATCCGACCGAGCTCGATGCCGGCGGCAAGGTGGTGTTCGGTTCGACTGTCGAGCTCGAGGAAGAAGACAGCGGCGATGCCGTCAAGTACCAGATCGTGGGCGAGGACGAGGCCGACCTGAAGCAGGGCCTCATCAACGTGTCCAGCCCGATCGCACGCGCGCTCATCGGCAAGGAAGAGGGCGACACCGCCGAGGTGCAGACGCCTGGCGGCCTCAAGCGCTACGAGATCGTGGCGGTCAGCTACCTCTGATCGCCGCAGGCATGAAAGACCTGAAGGACCGTATTGCGCTGATGCTGGCTGCCTTCTGGTGGGGCAGCCTGACGACGATCGGCTTTCTCGTCGTGCCCATGCTCTTCGCGAAGCTGGGCAGCCCGTCGGTGGCGGGCAATTTCGCGGCGCAGCTGTTCGAGGCGCAGAGCTGGATCGCCATCGCCTGCGGGGTGATCCTGCTGATCCATTTCAGGTCGAAGGCCGACGAGCGCATGAGCGGGCCGGCGATGACGACCATCTTCTTCATCCTCGGCGCGCTGCTGCTGGCGCTGCTGCAGCAATACGCGGTGGCGCCGCGCATCGTGGCTCGCGAGAACCTCAAGCTGTGGCATGCCATGGGCACCGGGATGTACTTCGTGCAGTGGCTGTGCGCCGGCGTGGTGCTGTGGCGCATCGGGGCCCGTACGGCAGGCTGAAGCGATGGCAGGGCAAGAAAAAAGGCGGCCTGTGCCGCCTTTGCTTTTTCAGTCTGTCGCTTCCTACTCTTTCCAGTATTCCGCGACCCAGCGAGCCGGCTTGATGAACCGGAAGGCTCGGTTGCGGCGGCCCGCAAGGGCGTCAGGCGGGTTGCACTCGCCATGGAACACCATGATTCGCGCGCCTTCGGGCACGAAGGGCTCTTCCCAGTAGTTGGTCGGCCAGGTCGGGATGCCGTGGTACTTGAAGCTCGGGCACCAGCCGTCGGGCCAGTAGGCCAGCTTTCCCTGCTTGTGGAGCACGTCCGACAGGTAGGTCTGCTCGTTTCGGTATTCGGCCTGGACCTTGTCCATGTTGGCCCGGAAATACGCCAGCACGTCGGCATGGGCGCCGAGCTCGAAGCGGTAGACCGAGGAGTTGCCCGTGATCCGGCCGCGCCGCCAGGGGCGGTCGTAGTCGTGGATGATCAGGAACTGACCCGGCTGCTCGAAGAAGGCGTCCAGGCTGCCCACGACGACCACGTCGAGGTCGAGGAAGAGGGCGGGGCCGCGCAGGCCGTGCAGGTCCTGCTCGAAGGTGGTGAGCTTCTTCCAGGCGCCGTCGCGCTGGCCGGGGGCCAGGTGCAGGTTGAGCGGCGGAATCGGCAGGCAGGTCACCTCGGGGCGCACGCCGTTGCCGTCGTCGGTCAGGCAGACGAACTTGAAGTCGCCGCTCAGGTGGCGGCGGACCATCGCGTAGAGGCGGTTGACGTATTCGGGGCCGTATTTCGTGCCCCACTTCATGCAGAGAATGTGGCGCTGGGCGCCTTCGGCGGCTGCCACCAGGCTCAATCCGCCTGGTTGCGCTTCTTGACCGACAGCGGCCGCTTCGCCTTGGCGCGCTTGATGGTGCCGCCGGGCGTCAGGCGCTGGTTGCCGAGCACGCGCAGCGTCTTGATCTCTGGGCGTTGGCCGCCGCGCTTGCTGTACTTGACGATCTTCACGTCGCGCGGGCCGGGCATGCGGTCTTCGTCGACCACGCGTTCCTTCTCGGCCTTCGGGCGCCACAGCACCAGCAGCTTGCCGATGTGCTGGATCGGGGCGGCGTCGAGTTCCTCGGCCAGTTCGCGCAGCATGGCGTCGCGGGCCAGGCGGTCATCGGAGAAGACGCGGATCTTGATCAGGCCGTGGGCCTTGAGCGCCGCGTCGGCTTCCTTCTTCACGGCAGGGGTGAGCCCGTCTCCACCGACCATGACGATCGGATCCAGGTGGTGAGCTTCGGCGCGATGCACCTTGCGCTCGGCAGGGGTAAGTTGAATGGCGGGCATCCCCGTATTATCGGCCCGTACACGAAGACCCCCATGAGCACCAAAGCCAAAAGCAAGAAAGTCAACAAGGCGTGGCTGCACGACCATATCAACGACCCCTACGTGAAGCTCGCCACGAAGGAAGGCTACAGGGCGCGCGCCGCGTACAAGCTCAAGGAAATCGACGAGGCGCTCGGCCTCGTCAAGCCGGGCCAGCTGGTGGTGGACCTCGGTTCCACCCCGGGCGCCTGGAGCCAGTACCTGCGCCGGCGCATGTCGCCCGGCGGCGCCGCGGCCGGCGAACTGAACGGAGCCATCATCTCGCTCGACATCCTGCCGATGGAGCCCATCGAGGGCGTGACCTTCCTGCAGGGGGATTTCCGCGAGGACGCGCTGCTCCAGCAGCTGCTGGGCGTCCTGGCGGGCCGCAAGGCCGACCTGGTGGTGTCGGACATGGCTCCGAACCTCTCTGGCATCCATTCGGCCGATGCCGCCCGGGTGTCGCACCTGATCGAGCTTGCAATCGATTTCTCCCAGCACCATCTGAAGCCCGAGGGCGCACTGGTGGCCAAGGTTTTCCACGGTAGCGGCTACGACGAGCTGGTGAAGCTCTTCAAGGCCAATTTCCGCGTCGCGAAGCCCTTCAAGCCCAAGGCGTCGCGGGACAAGTCGGCCGAGACTTTCCTGGTCGGTGTAGGACTGAAGGCCGTGGATACGCCTTGAAACCGTGCCAAGCAACACGGCCGGTGGCACAAAGCCATGCCAGGCTATGGCCGCATTAGGGAAATGCCCGCTTTTCGTAGCTTGAAAAGCCTAAAATGGGGCGCAATTGCGTACCCACAGCGCGTTTTTTCATCCACCTGTCACGCGCATTAGCCTGGAGTTTCGTTTGAACAATCAGTGGTTTTCCAAAGTTGCCGTATGGCTCGTCATTGCCATGGTGTTGTTCACTGTGTTCAAGCAGTTCGACACCCGCGGTGGCGTCGGCTCGGGGACAGTCAGCTACTCCGAGTTTCTGGACCAGGTCCGGAACAACCAGATCAAGAGCGCCGTCATTCCTGAAGGCGCCGCCGGCGGCGAGATCGTCGCCGTCACCAACGACGATCGCAAGATCCGCACGACCGCCACGGTCCTCGACCGCGGCCTCGTGGGCGACCTGATCGACCACAACGTCAAGTTCGACGTCAAGCCGCGCGAAGAAAGCTCCCTGCTCATGACCCTGCTGGTCAGCTGGGGCCCGATGCTGCTGCTGATCGGCGTCTGGATCTACTTCATGCGACAGATGCAGGGCGGCGGCAAGGGCGGGGCGTTCAGCTTCGGCAAGAGCAAGGCCCGCATGATGGACGAGAACAACAACACGGTCACCTTCGCCGACGTCGCGGGCTGCGACGAGGCCAAGGAAGAAGTCCGCGAAGTCGTCGACTTCCTGAAGGACCCGCAGCGCTTCCAGAAGCTCGGCGGCCGTATTCCGCGTGGCCTGCTGCTGGTCGGCCCTCCCGGCACCGGCAAGACGCTGCTGGCCAAGTCGATCGCCGGCGAAGCCAAGGTGCCTTTCTTCTCGATCTCCGGTTCCGACTTCGTCGAAATGTTCGTCGGCGTGGGCGCTGCCCGTGTCCGCGACATGTTCGAGAACGCCAAGAAGAACGCTCCCTGCATCATCTTCATCGACGAAATCGACGCGGTGGGCCGTCAGCGCGGCGCCGGCCTCGGCGGCGGCAACGATGAACGCGAGCAGACGCTCAACCAGATGCTGGTCGAGATGGACGGCTTCGAGACCAACCTCGGCGTGATCGTGGTGGCTGCCACCAACCGCCCCGACATCCTGGACGCGGCCCTGCTGCGCCCCGGCCGCTTCGACCGCCAGGTCTACGTGACGCTGCCCGACATCCGCGGCCGCGAGCAGATCCTCGGCGTGCACATGCGCAAGGTCCCGCTGGGCCAGGACGTGAACCCGAGCGTGATCGCCCGCGGCACGCCCGGCATGTCCGGCGCCGACCTGGCCAACCTCTGCAACGAAGCCGCCCTGATGGCCGCCCGCCGCAATGCGCGCGTGGTCGAGATGCAGGACTTCGAGAAGGCCAAGGACAAGATCTTCATGGGCCCCGAGCGCAAGAGCATGGTCATGCCCGAGGAAGAGCGCCGCAACACGGCCTACCACGAGTCCGGCCACGCCCTCATCGGCAAGCTGCTGCCCAAGTGCGACCCGGTCCACAAGGTCACGATCATTCCTCGCGGCCGTGCCCTCGGCGTGACCATGAGCCTGCCCGCTCAGGACCGCTACAGCTACGACCGCGAGTACATGCTGAACCAGATCAGCATGCTGTTCGGCGGCCGCATCGCCGAGGAAGTGTTCATGCACCAGATGACCACTGGCGCCAGCAACGACTTCGAGCGAGCCACCAACCTGGCGCGCGACATGGTCATGAAGTACGGCATGAGCGATGCGCTCGGCCCGATGGTCTACGCCGAGAACGAAGGCGAAGTGTTCCTGGGCCGCTCGGTCACCAAGACCACGAACATGAGCGAGCAGACCATGGAAAAGGTCGACTCCGAAGTCCGCCGCATCATCGACGAGCAGTACGCCCTGGCGCGCCGCCTGATCGAGGAGAACAGCGACAAGATGCACGCCATGGCCAAGGCACTGCTCGAATGGGAAACCATCGACACCGAGCAGCTCGACGACATCATGGCCGGCCGCGCGCCCCGTCCGCCCAAGGACTGGACGCCGCGCGTTCCGCCTTCGGGCAGCGGTGGCAGCGGCGGCACGCCTGCCGTGTCGACCGACCCGGCGCCCAACGCAGCGTGAGCGCGAGCCAGGCGTCAAACCACAACGGGGCCTCTGGCCCCGTTTTCGATGGCGGGCATGCGGCTGCCGGTGCCGCCTTCTGGCAGACCTCCCGCTTCCGCATCGACCTCGCGCAGCCGCGCGTGATGGGCATCGTCAACGTCACGCCCGATTCCTTCTCGGACGGCGGCGCCCACGCCTCCACCGAAACCGCACTGCGCCACTGCGAGCAGCTGCTGAAGGAGGGCGCCGACATCCTCGACATCGGCGGCGAATCGACCCGCCCCGGCAGCCCCGCTGTGCCGCTCGAGGCCGAGCTTGCGCGGGTGGTACCGGTGGTGCGCGAGGCGGTGAAGCTGAACGTGCCGATCTCCATCGACACCTACAAGCCCGAGGTCATGCGTGCCGTGCTCGACCTGGGCGCGGACATCGTCAACGACATCTGGGCGCTGCGCCAGCCAGGCGCGCGCGAGGCCGTCGCGGCGCACCCTTCGTGCGGCATCTGCCTGATGCACATGCATCGCGACCCGCAGACCATGCAGGCCGTGCCCATGGCCGGCGACGTGATTCCCGAAGTGCTGTCGTTCCTCTCGGCTCAGGTGCAACTCCTGCGCGAGATGGGAGTCGATCCCTCGCGCATCACGCTCGACCCCGGCGTGGGCTTCGGCAAGACGGTGGCGCAGAATTTCGCCTTGCTCGCGCGGCAGCGCGAACTGCTCGCCGGCGGCTATCCGCTGCTGCTGGGCTGGTCGCGCAAGTCGTCGATCGGCGCGGTCACCGGCATCGAGGTGGCGGGTGAACGCATCGTGCCCAGCGTCGCCGCGGCGGTGCTGGCGGTGGACAGGGGAGCAGCCGTGGTGCGCGTGCACGACGTGCGCGACACCGTCGCGGCACTCGCGGTATGGCGCGCCATGAAGGCGCAAGAGTCACAACAACAAACACAAGAGCAGACAGGATCAACATGACCCGCAAGTATTTCGGCACCGACGGCATCCGCGGCACGGTGGGCCAGGCGCCCATCACGCCCGACTTCGTCCTGCGCCTCGCGCATGCCGTGGGCCGCGTGCTCAAGAAGACGCAGTCGCGTCCGACGGTGCTCATCGGCAAGGACACGCGCATCTCGGGCTACATGCTCGAATCCGCGCTCGAATCGGGCTTCAACTCGGCTGGCGTCGATGTCGTGCTGCTCGGCCCGCTGCCGACTCCCGGCGTGGCCTACCTCACGCGCGCCCAGCGTGCGAGCCTCGGCGTGGTGATCAGCGCGAGCCACAACGCCTACCCCGACAACGGCATCAAGTTCTTCAGCGCGCAGGGCACCAAGCTCGACGATGCCTGGGAGTTGGCCGTAGAGGCAGCGCTGGAAGAAGACCCGGTGTGGGTCGATTCCGCCAACCTGGGCAAGGCCCGCCGCCTCAACGACGCGCCCGGCCGCTACATCGAGTTCTGCAAGAGCACCTTCGCCAACGACCTGACGCTGCGCGACATGAAGCTGGTGGTCGACGCCGCACACGGTGCGGCCTACCAGGTGGCGCCCAACGTGTTCCACGAGCTGGGCGCGGAAGTGACGAGCATCGGCGTTTCGCCCGACGGGCTGAACATCAACAAGGGGTTCGGCGCCACGCATCCCGAGGCGCTGATCGCCGCGGTCACGGCGCAGAAGGCCGACTACGGCATCGCCCTCGACGGCGACGCCGACCGCCTGCAATTGGTCGACGCCAGCGGGCGCCTCTTCAACGGCGACGAACTGCTCTACCTCATGGTGTCCGAACGCATCGCGCGCGGCGACAAGCCGGTGGGCGTGGTCGGCACGCTCATGACCAACAAGGCCGTCGAGATGGCCTTGCGCAAGCAGGGCATCGAGTTCGTGCGCGCCAAGGTCGGCGACCGCTACGTGCTCGAGGAGCTCGACAAGCGCGGCTGGCTGCTCGGCGGCGAGGGCTCCGGCCACCTGCTGGCGCTCGACCGCCATACCACCGGCGACGGCATCGTGAGCGCGCTGCAGGTGCTGCAGGCCTGCGTGCGCAGCGGCAAGACGGTGGCGCAGCTGCTCGAAGGCGTCACGCTGTTCCCGCAGACCCTGATCAACGTGCGCATCTCGCCCGACCAGGACTGGAAGGCCAACAAGGCGCTTGCCAGCGAAACCGCTCGCATCGAAGCCGAGCTCGGCGATGCAGGCCGTGTGCTGATCCGTGCGAGCGGTACCGAGCCGCTGGTACGCGTGATGGTCGAGGCGCGCGATGCGAAGCAGGCCGAATCCTGCGCAAAGCGCCTCGCGGCTACGTTGGAGCCCGCGCGATGACGGCCGCCTCGGCGCAGATCGAGGTCTTCATCGCCGACTACCGCAACGCCGCACATGCGGCCGCGCTGGTCGGCCTGCTCGATGCCTATGCCAGCGACCCGGCCGGCGGCGGCAAGCCGCTCGATGCCGCCGTGCGCGAGAGCCTGCCGGCGGCACTGGCCGCGCGTCCCCAGGCCTTCAGTGTGCTGGCGTATGACGGCGAGCAGCCCGTCGGGCTGATCAACTGCATCGAGGGCTTCTCGACCTTCGCAGCCAGGCCGCTGGTGAACGTGCATGACGTGGTGGTGCTGCCCAGCCATCGGGGGCAACGCGTGGCGCAGCAGATGTTCGCGCGGGTCGAGAAAGAGGCCCACAGGCGCGGGGCGTGCAAGCTCACGCTCGAGGTGTTGTCGGGCAACGCGCCCGCGCTGCGCGCCTACGAGCGCGAGGGCTTCGCGGGCTACCAGCTCGACCCGGCATTCGGCACAGCCGTCTTCCTGCAGAAGAAGCTCTAAGGACAAGGGACCAAAGAAAAAGGGCCGGGGCGAATCGTTCGCCGCCGGCCCTTTGTTCGTCGACCCTCTTCAACCTGAAGAGGAGTCGTCGAAACGGGTGGATCAGAAACGCGTCACCGGCATTTCAGCATCGGCCTTGCCCGGCGCGTACTTGCCCAGCTCCCACTTGGCGATCGCATTGCGGTGCACTTCGTCCGGACCGTCCGCGAAGCGCAGCGTGCGTGCGCCGGCATAGGCTGCAGCCAGCGGGAAGTCGTCGCACATGCCGCCACCGCCGTGGACCTGCATGGCCCAGTCGATCACCTGGCAGGCCATCGAGGGCGCGACGACCTTGATCATGGCGATCTCGTTCTTCGCGACCTTGTTGCCGGCCACGTCCATCAGCCACGCAGCCTTCAGCGTGAGCAGGCGGGCCATGTCGATCTTGCAGCGAGCTTCGGCGATGCGCTCCTGCGTCACGGTCTGCGAAGCCACGGTCTTGCCGAAGGCCACGCGCGAGGAGGCGCGCTTGCACATCAGCTCCAGCGCGCGCTCGGCCAGGCCGATCAGGCGCATGCAGTGGTGGATGCGTCCGGGGCCGAGGCGGCCCTGGGCGATCTCGAAGCCGCGGCCTTCGCCCAGCAGCATGTTGCTGGCGGGCACGCGCACGTTCTCGAAATACATCTCGACGTGGCCGTGCGGCGCGTCGTCGTAGCCCATCACGTTCAGCGGGCGCACGATGCGGATGCCCTTGGCGTCGGCCGGCACCACGATCATGCTCTGCTGCGAATGGCGCGGCGCCTCGGGGTCGCTCTTGCCCATGGTGATGAAGACCGCGCAGCGCGGATCGGCCGCACCGGAGATCCACCACTTGTGGCCGTTGATGACGTACTCGTCGCCCTGGCGCTCGATGCGCGTGGAGATGTTGGTGGCGTCGCTCGAAGCCACTTCGGGCTCGGTCATGGCGAAGGCCGAGCGGATCTGGCCTTCGAGCAGCGGTTTGAGCCAGCGTGCCTTGATCTCTTCCGAGCCGTAGCGCGCGATGGTCTCCATGTTGCCGGTGTCGGGCGCCGAGCAGTTGAAGGCTTCCGAAGCCCATGGCACCCGGCCCATGATTTCGGCCAGCGGGGCGTATTCCTGGTTGGTCAGGCCGGCGCCGTCGTAGCCCGATGCCGCGGCGCTGTCGACCGGCAGGAACAGGTTCCACAGGCCCTGGGCCTTGGCCTTTTCCTTGAGCTTCTCGACCGTATTGAGCGCGGTCCAGCGCTTGCCGGCGACCGTGTTTGCGGCCAGCTCGGCCGCGTACTCGGCCTCGGCCGGGTAGATGTGGTCGTCCATGAAAGCCTGGACGCGTTTCTGCAGGTCTTTGGTCTTGGCCGAGTATTCGAAATCCATCTTCGTCTCCTGGTGGGGTGGGGCGGCTTATGCCTTTTGGGCAAACTGCCAGGCCATGTCGGCCATGGGGCGGGCGCCGCGGGCCGAAGCCACGGCTTGCTCGCTCGACGCGGTTCCGGCCTCGACCCGCTTGGCAATGCCTTGCAGGATCGCGGCCATGCGGAACAGGTTGTAGGCCTGGTAGAAGTTCCAGTCGGGCGCGAGCGCCTCGGGCGTGCTGATGCGGGTGCGCTCGCAGTAGCGGCGGATGTATTCGCTCTCGGTGGGAATGCCCAGCGAGGCGACATCGACGCCGCCGATGCCGCGCCCAGTGCTCGGCGGCATATGCCAGGACATGCAGTGGTAGCTGAAGTCGGCCAGCGGGTGGCCCAGCGTGGAAAGCTCCCAGTCGAGCACCGCGATGATGCGCGGCTCGGTGGCATGGAACATCACGTTGTCGAGGCGATAGTCGCCGTGGACGATCGACACCTTGCTCTCGTCGCGCGCGCTAGCGGGCATGTGCGCGGGCAGCCAGTCGATCAGCCGCTCCATGGCCTCGATGGGTTGCGAGAGCTCGCCCGCGCCGTCGGCCGATGCCTTGTACTGCTTGCTCCAGCGGCCGATCTGGCGCTCGAAGTAGTTGCCGGGCTTGCCGTAGTCGGCCAGACCGCGGGCGGCGAAGTCGACCGTGTGCAGCGCGGCGATCACGCGGTTCATCTCGTCGTAGTGGGCGTCGCGCTCGGCGTTGCTCATGCCGGGCAGCGACTGGTCCCACAGCACGCGGCCCTGCATGAACTCCATGACATAGAAGGCGCGGCCGATGACGCTTTCGTCCTCGCACAGGCAGTACATGCGCGGCACCGGCACGTCGGTGCCGGCCAGGCCGCTCATCACCTTGAACTCGCGCTCCACCGCGTGGGCGGAAGGCAGCAGCTTCGCGACCGGGCCCGGCTTGGCGCGCATCACGTAGCTCTGCGTGGGCGTGACCAGCTTGTAGGTCGGGTTCGACTGGCCGCCCTTGAACATCTCGACCGTCAGCGGGCCCTTGAAGCCGTCGAGGTTCTTCCCGAGCCAGGCCGCGAGCGCGTCGACGTCGAAGGCGTGCTGTTGCGAGACGGCACGGGTGCCGATGAAGGAGGAGAAGTCCTGGCTCATGTCGGTATGTCTTGTCTGCCTGGGGTTGTCGTTGTAGTTGTCGTTCTAGCTTTCAGCTTCCGAGACGCGCATCAGCGCCGAACGGTCGAGCACCACGAGGCCGCCCGGTTCGATGCGGATGGTGCCCTCGCGCTCCATGGTCTTCAGCTCCTGGTTGACCCGCTGGCGCGAGGCCCCCAGCAGCTGCGCCAGTTCTTCCTGCGCCAATTGCAGGCCGATGCGCATCTGGCTGCCGTCTTCCAGGTTCGGCACGCCGTAGCTGCGCACCAGATGGATGAGCTGCTTGGCCAGCCGCGCCCGCAGGGGCAGGGTGTTGAGGTCTTCCACCAGCCCGAAGAGCGTGCGGATGCGCCGCGCCTGCAGCCGCATCAGCGCCTCGTACAGCTCCACGTGCGAGGCCAGGATCTTCTGGAAATCGGCGCGCGCCACGCACAGGATGGTGGTGTCGCCATGCGAGTAGGTGTCGTGCGTGCGCCGGTCCCCGTCGAACATCGCCACGTCGCCGAACCAGATGCCCGGTTCCACGTAGGTCAGCGTTACCTGCTTGCCAGAGACGGCCGTCGAACTCACGCGCACCGCGCCCTTGGCGCAGGCAATCCAGTGTTCGGGCGGATCGCCGCGGGCGGCGATCAGGTCGCCGTCCTTGTAGCGTTTGACGAAGGCGCATCGGAGGATGTCGTGCCGCAGCGATGGAGAAAGGGAAGAAAACCAGCGACCACTGTTGATCGCTTCACGTTCTTCGATGGTAAGAATGGGGTCGTCCATTGGTCTGTCCTCTCGGCGACTGGAAAGCTGGTGGGTGTCACGGGAGCGACGCCGTCGGGCGCTACCCGCTTGCTCGGTTGCTGGGCTGTCTATTCGTACTGCGGCGGCTTCTTCTCGAGGAACGCGGCGATGCCGATGCCCGCGTTCGCGTGGTGCAGGTTGCGCACGAAGTGGTCGCGCTCCTGCGAGAGCTGCGAGGCCAGCGTGGCGCCCTGGGCCTCGCTCAGCAATTCCTTGATGCTGGCCAGCGAGTTCGGCGCGCGCGAGTTGAGACGAGTGGCTAATGCCAGCGCGCCTGCGAGCGCCTGGCCGCTTTCGGTGAGCTCGTTGACGAGGCCCAGCGCGTGCAGGCGCGGCGCGGCGATGCGCTCGCCGTTCATCAGCCATTCGCTGGCCAGCTGGCGCGGCAGTTGCCGCCCCAGGTGCCAGCTCAGGCCGCCGTCGGGCGACAACGCCACGTTGCTGTACGAGGCCGCGAAGACTGCGTCGCGCGCCGACACCACGAAATCGCAGGCCAGCGCGAGCGAAAAGCCCGCGCCCGCCGCCGCGCCTTCGACGGCCGCGATAACCGGCTTGGGAAAGGTGCGGATCGAATCGATCCAGTTGTGCAGGCCCTCGATGCTCTCAGCCTGCACCGAGCGGTCGAGCTGCCGGTTGGCCAGGAGGCGCTGCAGCGAGCCGCCGGCGCAGAACCATGAGCCTTCGCCCACGATGACCACGCTGCGGATCTCCGCGCTGTTCTCGGCCTTGTTCAGCGCCTCGATGCCCGCGGCGTAGATGTCGGGGCCCAGCGCGTTGCGCTGGCTGGGGTTGGAGATCGTCAGCACCATGGTGCTGCCCTCGCTCGTACTCTTGAGTTCTGCGGTGCTCATGGCTCGGTTCCGTGCTTTCTTACTCGGTCTTCATTCTTCTTCGTGCAGCAGGCTCAGGCCCAGCGCGCCGCGGCGGCGCAGCCACGGGCTCGGGCGATAGCGCGGGTCGCCGTACACCGTCTGCAGGTTGAACAGTACCTCGAGCATGTTGGTCGGGCCGTAGAGGTTGCCCATGGCGAGCGGGCCGCGCGGATAGCCCAGGCCCAGCTGCACGGCGGTCTCGAGGTCGGCCGGCGTGCACACGCGCTGCTGGCACATGTCGGCGGCGATGTTGACGATGGTGCCGATCACGCGCTGCGTGACGAAGCCGCCGCTGTCGCGGATCACGCTCACGGCCTTGCCGTCGCGCGCGAAGAGGGCGTGCGCCGCGTCGCGGATGTCGCGGCGCGTGGCCGGGTTGGTGGCGAGCACGCGGCGCTTGGTGGCGGCGTCGTCGATCATCATGTCGATGCCGACGGTGCGGGTGGCGTCCAGGCGCTCGACGGCGGCCACCGTGGTCACATCGAAGCCCAGCGGCGCGACCAGGATCAACGATTGCGGCGCGGCCGTGGCGCCGCTGTCGATCTGCGCGCCCAGCGTGTTCACGAGGCGCAGCAGCTCTGCGCGGCGCGCGGCACGCGGCGACACCCAGACCGAGGGCGTGCCCTCGACCACCGGCGCGGGCGCCTCGGGCACCTGCTGCATCACGCCGTCGTTGTAGCGGTAGAAGCCTTCGTTGGTCTTGCGGCCCAGCGCGCCGGCGGCCAGGCGCTGCGCGGTGATCACGCTGGGGCGGAAGCGCGGCTCCTCGAAGTACTGGTGGTAGATCGACTCCATCACCGGGTGCGACACGTCGAGCGCCGTCAGGTCCAGCAGCTCGAAGGGGCCGAGGCGGAAGCCGGCCTGGTCCTTGAGGATGCGGTCGACGGTCGCGAAGTCGGCAACGCCTTCGCCGACGATGCGCAGCGCCTCGGTGCCGTAGCCGCGGCCCGCGTGGTTGACGATGAAGCCGGGCGTGTCCTGCGCCTGCACGGCGCTGTGGCCCATCTGCGTGGCATAGCCTGCCAGTTGCTTGCAGACCTCGGGGGCGGTCTTGAAGCCCGCGACAACTTCGACCACCTTCATCAGCGGCACCGGGTTGAAGAAGTGGAAGCCGGCGATGCGCCCGGGGTGCTTCAGCCCTGCGGCGATGGCCGTCACCGAGAGGGAAGAGGTGTTGGTGACCAGCGTGGCGGTCTCGGCCACGACGCCTTCGAGCTCGCGGAACAGCTTCCGCTTGACTTCCAGGTCTTCGACGATGGCCTCGATCACCAGGTCGCAGCCGGCCAGCGCCTGGATCGAATCGACCGCCTTCACGCGGGCGATGTACGCATCGCGCGTGGTGGCGTCGATCTTGTTCTTCTCGCTCAGCTTGTTCCATTGGGCGGCGAGGGCTTCGCGGCCGCGCTCGGCGGCACCCGCGAAGCTGTCGAGCAGCAGCACCTCGCTGCCTGCCTGCACGGCGATCTGCGCGATGCCGCGCCCCATGGCGCCGGCGCCGACGACGCCGATTCGGGAGTAGTTCACTGTCATTTGCTGGAGATTTTCACTGGTTGGGTGGTATCCGGGCCTGCCACGCAGGCGTCGCCGCAGGTGCCATGCATGCAGGTGTTGCGGTCGAAGGCTCCGATTTTGCAGTCCCGCGCGGGTGAGGCGTGACGGGTTTTACGCGGGGGCGCGCTTTCAGGGCGCGCGGCGGCTGCGGTCGATGGCCACGCTCAGCGAAATGGCGATCAGCACCAGTGCCAGGCCGACCCAGCTCATCCAGGCCGCGGCGTCGTTGGCGAGCAGCCAGCCGCCGAGCGCCGCACCCACCGCCTGGCCGGTATAGATGCCGGAACTGTTGAGCGCTACCGAGCCCGGCGCGAGCGCAGGCGCCAGGCCCACCAGCCGGGCCTGCTGCGCCGAATTGGTGGAGAAGCAACCCAGGCCCCAGGGAACGAGCACCACGGCCAGCCAGGCGAGCGTGGAGGCCCATGGCCACAGCAGCAGGCTCGCGGCGATCAGCACCGTCGTGACAAGCACCATGCGGCCGGCGCCCACGCGGTCGATGTACCGGCTGACAACCATGTTGCCGATCAGGCCGAAAACGCCGAACAGCGCCCACATCACGCTCAGCGTGGTGGCGTCCGCACCGAAGCTCTGCTTGAGGATCGGACCGAAATAGCTGAACAGCACGAACTGGCCGGCGCCCTGCAGCGCCGTGACCGACACGATGCCCATCAGCACCGGGCTGCGCAGCACGCGCGACCATGCGGCGGCCGTCAGTGCAGCGGGGCGGATACCGTTCGGCAAGGTGAGCCAGATCGCTGTCGCGCTCGCGACACTGAGAGCCGCGATGGCGGCGAAAGCCATGCGCCAGCCCAGATGCCCGCCGATCAGCGCGCCGATGGGCAGGCCAAGCACCGAGGCCATCGACCAGCCAAGGAAAACGAAGGTGACGGCGCGCCCGCGATGCTCGGGCGGCACCAGCAGGCCGGCGCAGGCCGCGGCCTGGGGCGTGAAGATGGCAGGCGCAATCACCGTGAGCATGCGAACCGGCAGCAGGGTGCCGAAGCTCGGCATCAGTGCGCAGAGGACGTGCCCGGCGGCGTACCAGAGCAGGGAGAGGGCGAGGAGCTGCCGGCGGTCCCAGCCCGCGACAGCGGCGGCCAGCAGCGGGGCGCCTATGCACATCACCGCCGCGGCGGCTGTGATGAGCTGTCCTGCGGTGGCGGCCGTGACCGAGAGCGAGGCGCTGATCTCGTTGAGCGTGCCGGGCACGACCATCACGCCCGTGCCGATCACGAAGTTGCCGACGAGCAGCGCCCAGAGCGCACCCCGGGACGCCGGCTGGCTCACCGACGGACCTGCAGCGCGCCGGGATTCACGATGTTCGTGGGGTTGCCGTTGATGTAGCTCACGACGTTGTCGAAGGCCTGGCCGAAATAGCTCTCGTAGCTTTCCTGCTCGACGTAGCCGATGTGCGGCGTGCAGATGCAGTTTTCGAGGCGCAGCAGCGCGTGGCCTTGCAGCGGCGGTTCGCTCTCGAACACGTCGACGGCGGCGAGCCCGGGGCGGCCACGGTTGAGGGCGGCGAGCAGGGCGTCGGCTTCGACCAACTCGGCACGCGAGGTATTCACGAACAGGGCGGTCGGCTTCATGCGCGAGAGGTCTTCCAGCGTGATGAGGCCGTTGGTTTCCTCGTTGAGCCGCAGGTGCACCGACAGCACGTCGGCCGCAGCGAAGAACTCGTGGCGGTTCTGCGCAACCTGGAAGCCATCGGAACGCGCCTTGGCGCAACTGGCTTCACGGCCCCAGATCACGACCTGCATGCCGAAGGCCTGCCCGTAGCGCGCGACCAGTTGGCCGATGCGGCCGTAGCCCCAGATGCAAAGCGTCTTGCCCTTGAGCACGGAGCCGATGCCGAAGTTGGGCGGCATCGAGGCCGACTTGAGCCCCGACTGCTGCCAGGCACCGTGCTTGAGATTGCTGATGTACTGCGGCAGCCGGCGCATGGCTGCCATGATGAGCGCCCATGTGAGCTCGGCTGGTGCCTGGGGAGAGCCGGAGCCCTCCGCCACGGCCACGCCGCGCTCGGTGCAGGCCGCCACGTCGATGTGCCCGGCAACGCGTCCGGTCTGGGAAATGAGCTTGAGCTTCGGGAGCTTTTCGATCAGCTGGCGCGAGATCTGGGTGCGCTCGCGGATCAGCACGATCACGTCGGCGTCCTTGAGGCGAACCGACAACTGCCCAATGCCTTTCACCGTGTTGGTATAGACCTTGGCCGCGTATGCGTCCAGCTTGGAGGCACAGCGCAGCTTGCGCACGGCGTCCTGGTAATCGTCGAGGATCACAATGTTCATGGCGTGCCATTGTGCCTCGCAGCATTGGAATGTCGCGCCTGCGAACGTTTGGATACCCACCCCGAAGCCGCTCGCAGGGCGGTTCCGGACCCAATAGGCGCTCAATGCAGGCGTGTGGAGCGCGGGGCCGTGGCCATGGTTTCTGCGGCTTCCAGTGCGGCCAGGCGGTCGAGCTCAGCGCAGACGTCGGCCATGCGGCCGGAGATCACCACGCGGTTGGCACTGCGCTGCTGTCCCTTGCCGTCAACGACCCGGACCACGCGCAGAGGGCGCGCCGGCGAGGCAGCCGTTTCCGGGGAGGAGACACCGCCGGAGCGGGCGGTGCAGGCGGGGCGCACCGCCACGTAGCGCAATCCTGCCGCGGATTCGGTGGCGTCGAGGTGATTCCGGCGATGAGCACGTCGTGCCGGCATCAGGCGATTGGCCAGCGATTGCAGCGGCATCCAGATATCGGCGATGGCGAGGAGGGCGATTCCCATGTGAACTCCAAGAAAGTATGAGGTTGAACACAGGCAGGATTTCTTGAATCGGCCGCGACAGGGTGATGGCGACTCTTCGCCATACGCCCGCCACCTGTCGAGGCCGGATGGGGATGTGGTGCTGCGGAAGGCAGGCCGCCCGGGCCTACATCAGCATGGTGTTCCGGATGAGGCCGACTGCGAGGCCTTCGATTTCGAACGGCTCTCCGGGCTGGACGATGATGGTCGGGTAGTCCGGGTTCTCGGCGTGCAGCTCGATGACCTGCTTGTTGCGCTTCAGGCGCTTGACGGTCACTTCGTCGCCCAGGCGCGCCACCACGATCTGGCCGTTGCGCGCCTCCTTGGTGGCCTGAACCGCGAGCAGGTCGCCGTCCATGATGCCGGCGTCGCGCATCGACATGCCGCGCACCTTGAGCAGGTAGTCGGGCTGCCGCTGGAACAGCGTGTTCTCGACGTAGTAGGTCTGGTCGACGTGCTCCTGCGCCAGGATGGGCGAACCGGCTGCGACGCGGCCGATGAGCGGCAGTGCGAGCTGGGCCATGCCGGGCAGAGAGAGCGAGAACTGGTTGCCTTCGCGATGGCGCGTTTCGTTGAGCGAGCGCAGCGCGTCGCCCTTGAGGCGGATGCCGCGCGAGGTGCCGCTGACGAGCTCGATGACGCCCTTGCGAGCCAGCGCCTGCAGATGCTCTTCCGCGGCGTTGGCTGACTTGAAGCCGAGTTCGTTGGCGATCTCGGCGCGGGTGGGCGGCGCACCGGTGCGTGCGATGGCGCTCTGGATCAGGTCCAGGATCTGCTGCTGGCGGGCTGTAAGCTTCACGGCGAACTGCATATGTGGTTCCTTGCGGTACTGGCTGGATATCCAGTGGCTGTATTTTTAACCAGTTTTTTTAAGTTGACAAGCCATGGTTAATTCCTCTTCGCCTGAACTGCGCCGACGCGTGGTGGTTCTGGGCACCGGCGGCACCATCGCGGGGCGGGCCGCCAGCAGCGACGACAACATCGGCTACACCGCCGCGCAGGTGGGTGTGGCCGACCTGCTGGGCGGTATCGAGGCACCCGACGGCGTGACGCTCGAAGCCGAGCAGGTGGCCCAGGTCGACAGCAAGGACATGTCCTTCGACGTCTGGCAGCAACTGGCCCGACGCTGTGTGCACTGGCTGGCGCAGGCCGATGTGGCCGGCGTGGTGATCACCCATGGCACCGACACCATCGAGGAGACCGCGTTCTTCCTTCACTCGGTGCTGGCGCCATCCAAACCTGTGGTGCTCACCTGTGCGATGCGTCCGGCCACAGCCCTGTCGCCCGACGGACCGCAGAACGTGCGCGATGCGATCGGCGTCGCGACGACTCAGGGGGCTCAGGGCGTGACGGTGGTGTGCGCCGGTGTCGTCCATGGCGGGGTAGACATCCAGAAGGTGCACACCTATCGGCTCGACGCCTTCGCGTCGGGCGATGCGGGGCCCGTCGGCTATGTCGAGGAAGGGGAAGTGCACCTCGTCCGTCCCTGGCCGCAAGGACAGGCAGTGCCGGCGGCGAAGATCCTGGGGGCGGCTGCGGTGCAATGGCCCCAGGTCGAGATCGTCATGAGCCACGCTGGTGTTAGCGGAGCGGTGATCGATGCGCTCCTGCTGCATGGCGGCGCGGGGCCCCTGCGTGGGCTGGTGCTCGCCACTACTGGCAACGGCACCCTGCACCATGCGCTGGAAGCGGCTGCACTCAAGGCGCGGGACGCTGGTGTCTCGGTGATCAGGGCAACGCGTTGCTCCAGCGGTCGCATCCTGCCGAAGACCGGAGATCCGCTGCGCGATGCAGGCGCACTGACGCCGGTCAAGGCGCGCATCGCCCTGATGCTGGAACTGCTGGGGTGAAAACGAAACCGCCCCTGTCGAAGGGGCGGTTTCAGGGGAGTCAGGTCAGCTGCTCAGCGCGGCAAGTGCCCGCTGCGTGATCTCGTCGACCGTGCCCACGCCCTTGATGGCGCGGTACTTCGGTGCAGCGGCCGGATCGGTCTTGGCCCAGGCGGAGTAGTAGTCGACCAGCGGACGCGTCTGCTGGCTATACACGTCGAGCCGCTTGCGGACGGTTTCTTCCTTGTCGTCCTCGCGCTGGATCAGGTCTTCGCCGGTCACGTCGTCCTTGCCTTCCACCTTGGGCGGATTAAACTTGACGTGGTAGGTGCGGCCCGAAGCCGGGTGAGAGCGGCGGCCGCTCATGCGCTCGATGATGTCGCCGAAGGGCACGTCGATCTCGAGCACGTAGTCGAGCTTCACGCCGGCCGCCTTCATGGCGTCGGCCTGCGGAATGGTGCGGGGGAACCCGTCGAAGAGGAAGCCGCCGGCGCAATCGGGCTGCGCGATGCGTTCCTTCACCAGGTTGATGATCAGGTCGTCGCTGACCAGCGCGCCGGCATCCATGACGGCCTTGGCCTGTAGTCCGAGCGGGGTGCCGGCCTTGACGGCTGCGCGCAGCATGTCACCGGTCGAAATCTGGGGGATGCTGTATTTCTGGCAAATGAAGGCCGCTTGCGTGCCTTTGCCCGCCCCGGGCGCGCCCAGCAAAATTAGTCTCATGGTGTCCTCGGACGGTTCTTAGATTTTGTGTCGCGCCGAGCATCGGCCCCATGGCCGGGCTAGGCGGAGTTGCTTCGAGGATAGCATGCGTGCCCTTGGGGAAATCCCGCTGCCGTAGCCCTCGAGACGCCTGGACTCAGGCGCCGGCGGCAGCGAAGACTGCGCGCACGCGTGCCAGGTCTTCGGGCGTGTCGATGCCGGGGCCCGGCGCGACATGGCTCACATGCACCGCGATGCGATGGCCGTGCCACAGCGCGCGCAACTGTTCGAGTGCTTCCGTCGCCTCGACGGGCGCGGGAGGCAGGGACGGAAAGCGCCGCACGAAGCCTGCGCGATAGCCATAGATCCCGATATGGCGCAGCGGGGCAGGGGCGGCAGGCAGCAGGGCAGGCGCGGCACCGTTGGCGGAGCCGTCGCGCCACCACGGGATCGGCGCGCGACTGAAGAACATCGCGTTGCCCTGCACGTCGAGCACCACCTTCACCACGTTGGGATTCATGAAGTCGACTACCGAATCGATCTCGTGGGCGGCGGTGCTCATCGCCGCTTCGGCGTGCGTGGCCAGCGTGCTCGCCACGGCATCGATCAGCGCGGGATCGATCAGCGGCTCGTCGCCCTGAACATTGACGACGATGTCGTCGCCGTCCAGTCCCAGCTTTTCGCAGGCTTCGGCCAGCCGGTCGGTGCCGCTCGGGTGGTTCTGGCTGGTGAGGATGGCCTCGACGCCATGCATCTTGCACGCATCGATGATGGAGGGATCGTCGCCTGCGACCACCACGCGCGCCGCACCGGATTCGCTCGCACGTTGCGCCACGCGCACCACCATGGGCACGCCGGCGATGTCGGCGAGAGGTTTGTTGGGAAGCCGCGTCGACGCCAGCCGCGCCGGAACCAGGACAGTGAAGCTCACAGCCCGAGCTCTTCGTCGGAGAGCGTGCGTGCCTCGTTCTCGAGCAGCACCGGAATACCGTCGCGCACCGGGTACGCCAGGCGGGCGCTGCGAGACCACAGCTCCTGCTTCTCGGGGGTCCAGGTCAGCGGCCCCTTGGTGACGGGGCAGACGAGCAGTTCAAGCAGCTTGGTATCCATCGAGCGATGATAGCTTTGCGTCGAGGGTCGCGAAGAATTCCGCGGAAGGCACGAACTCCAGCGGCACGGCCAGCGCGTCGGGTGCCTTGCGCCACAGCTTGACCGCGTCCTTCTCGGTGCAGACAAGGGTTTGCGCGGCGCCTACCGGACGCTGCCAGCCCTCGAAATCGAAGTGATCGGGAAGCGCGATGGTCTCGGCGAGCGTCAGGCCCTGCGCTCGTAGCATCTCGAAGAAGGCTTCCGGCCGTGCGATGGCCGCCAGCGCGGTCACCGGCTGGCCTGCAAGGGAAGTCAGCGGGACGCGTCTTCCGTCGCTGGTCAGCGCATCGTGGGCCAGCTTTCGGGTGGCGGTGTACCCTCCGGCGAAGGCGGGCCGCGCGCCGCTGTGCAGCACCAGGTCGCAGCGACGTGGCCAGGCTTCGCGCAACGGGCCGGCGGGCAGCCGCCAGCCGTTGCCGATGCCCCGGTCGTCGAACACGCAGATCTCGATGTCGCGCGCGAGCGCCAGATGCTGCAGGCCGTCGTCGCTGACGATGACCTGCGTAGCCGGGTGGCGTTCGAGCAGCGCGCGTGCCGCGTCGATGCGCCGGCGCGCGACGAACACCGGCGCCTTGGTCGCGTGATGGATCAGCGCAGGCTCGTCGCCTACATCCTGCGGATCGCTGTCACCGAGCACTTCGCGGCAGTCGTCGGTACGACGGCCATAGCCGCGCGACACGACACCGACTTGCACTCCCTGAGACTGCAGATGGCGCACGATGGCCATCACGACCGGCGTCTTGCCGGCCCCGCCCGCAATCACGTTGCCGACCACGATCACCGGCACGCGCACACGTTCGGTCCGTAGCCATCCCACGCGATAGAGCCAGCCGCGCACTGCGAAGAGCACGGCGTAGACAAGCGACAGCGGCCACAGCAGGCAGGCCAGAGGGCCGTGACGCAGCCAGGCGTCCTGCAGCCGCGAGGAACCCTTGTTGCCGTTGTCGCTGCCGCCGTTAGGCACTCAGTGCCCGGCTTGCGCCGTCGACTGGGCCGCGAAGGTGATCTGCATCAGGCCGGCACGGCGCGCGGCTTCCATCACCGTCACCACGGCCTGGTGCGGGCTGGTCGCGTCGGCACTGATGATCACCACGCTGTCCTTGCCGCCCGTGGCCGCGGCAGCGAGAGCGGCCGTCACGGTTTCCACGCTGCGGTCGGCCACGGCGTTCTTGTTGACCGAGTAGCGGCCATCGGCCGAGACCGCCACGATCACTTCCTTCGGGTAGTCGCGCTGCGCGTCGACGTCCGCCGTGGGCAGCCGAAGCTGCATCTCGGTGAACTTGCTGTACGTGGTCGACAGCATCAGGAAGATCAGGATCACCAGCAGCACGTCGATGAACGGGATCAGGTTGATCTCCGGCTCGTCGCGCGCGCCGTGGCGGAACTGCATGCGGGCGCGGGTCATGACAAGCCTCCGCCGGGCCGCCCCAAGGAGGCGGCGGCTCCCTTGGGGGGCAGCGCAGCACACGCAGTGGCAAGCGTGGGGGTCATCATTTGCGCAGGGCGTTGAGGTGGCGGGCGAAGCGCTCGCCGGAAAGCTCGAGGTTCAGCAGGTACTCATCGACCCGGCTGCGGAAGTAGCGCCAGAAGATCAGCGTCGGAATGGCGACGATCAGGCCGAAGGCGGTGTTGTAGAGCGCGATCGAGATGCCGTGCGCCAGTTGCGCCGGGTTGCCCGAGCCCACCGCGCCGCTGCCCGGCGACTGCGAGCCGAAGATCTCGATCATGCCGATCACCGTGCCCAGCAGGCCCAGCAACGGGGCAGCAGAGGCGATGGTGGCAAGCGCCGGCAGGTAGCGCTCGAGCTTGTGCGCCACGGTGCGTCCGGAGGCCTCCATGGCCGCGCGCAGATCGTCTTCGGTGCAGCGCGGATTGGCGTTCAGCGCGCGCAGACCGGCGGCCAGGACCTGGCCGAGCATCGAGTTGCGTTCCAGTTTGGTCACGACGTCCGGACCGGGAATGGCTCCGTGCGACGCGGTGATGGTTTCGTCGAGCAGCTTCGGCGGCAGTACCCTCACGGTCTTGAGACTCGTGAAACGTTCTATAACCAGCGCGAGCGCAATGACCGAACATGCGAGCAAGGGCCAGATCGGCCAACCCGCGGCAACTATGATGGAAAACAAGAAAATCCTCCGGCCCGTAGACTGCAAATGCGCGGCGATTATCCACTGAGCCCACCATCGTCACGCGCCTTGTTTTTGTGTCGGCAAGGACGCACAGATTCTGTGGATAACTTTGTGATTAACCTGCTGCGCAACTCGCCGCGACCCGCATGGGGTGGCCTTTTCGCTGGAACGACTGAATTTTGAGCAGCACTTTTTTCAATGAAATCAATGGCTTGCACGAGAAACCGTGCGCCTGTCCCGCCCTGGGGGTCGAAGCTGGGGTGCATGCTGCCCGTTGTGGAAGAGTGGCATCCGGCCGAGCGGGCGTTTTGTGAACTTGCGTGAACCGAATTCCGCGCCCGGGCCGCGAGTCTGGGCTGTCGGCGCCTTGTGCCGCGCGGTCGCCGACGCGCTCGACGCCCGCTTCAACCCGGTGACGGTGCGCGGCGAGATTTCCGGTTTTTCCCGGGCTTCGAGCGGACATTGTTACTTCGCGCTCAAGGATGAGTCCGGCCAGCTGCGCTGCGCGATGTTCCGCCGCGCCGCCGGCCTGCTCGATTTTTCGCCCCGCGACGGTGACCAGGTCGAGGTGCGCGGGCGACTTGCGGTCTACGAGCCGCGCGGCGATCTGCAGCTGGTGGTCGAGAGCCTGCGGCGTGCCGGGCAGGGCGCTCTGTTCGAGCAGTTCATGCAGCGCAAGGCGCGCCTGGAAGCCGAGGGCCTCTTCGATCCGGCGCGCAAGCGGGCGCTGCCGACCATGCCGCGTTCGATCGGCGTCGTCACCTCGCTCGGCGCTGCTGCCTTGCACGACGTGGTCACCGCGCTGCGAAGGCGTGTTCCACACATTCCGGTCGTACTTGCCCCGGCAGCAGTGCAGGGGGCCAACGCGCCAGGCGAACTGGTGCGTGCGTTGCAGTCGCTCTATGAGCTCGCGCCTGCCGTCGACGTGATCCTGCTGGTGCGCGGCGGCGGTTCCATCGAAGACCTCTGGGCCTTCAACGACGAGACGCTGGCGCGCACCATCGTTCGGAGCCCGGTGCCGTTGGTCAGCGGCGTGGGGCACGAAACCGACTTCACCATCGCCGACTTCTGTGCCGACCTGCGCGCGCCTACGCCAACGGCCGCGGCGGAACTCGTAAGCGCGCCTCGCGACGTTTGGCTCGGTGCGCTCGATCTGCTCGAGGAGCGGCTCGCCGACGCGCTGGGCGGTCGCGTCGACGTGCTCGGACAGCGTCTTGACCAGGCCGCGGGACGTTTGGGCCGGCCTTCCAATCTCGTGACTCGCCAGCAGTTGCGTCTTGCGCATCATGCGCAGCGGCTTCGCTACACGGTGATGTCCAGAAGGGAGCGTCTGACGCAGCTGCCGCGCCAGATCGCAGCCGACTTTCCCCTGAAGCTGGGACGCGCGGTGGTGCAGCGTCGTGATCGGCTGGATCGCGTGGCCCTGCGCATGCGATTGCTCGATCCGGCATTGGTCTTGCAACGTGGCTATGCATGGCTGACCGATACAGACGGTCATGCGATCGTCAGCGTCGCGCAACTTGCACCAGGCGACGCGGTCAAGGCGCGACTCTCCGACGGCGAAGTCGACCTGACTGTCACGCCGGGCGGCGCAACGGGAACGCGTCCGACGCCGTCTCGATGATTACTTCCTAGAATCCCTGATTCCCACAACCAACCCACGAGAAAAAACCATGGAACATGTGCTCCCACCCCTGCCGTACGCACTGGACGCGCTGGCACCCGAGTATTCGAAGGAAACCCTCGAGTACCACTACGGCAAGCACCACAACGCCTACGTGGTGAACCTCAACAACCTGCAGAAGGGCACCGAGTTCGAATCGATGACGCTCGAGGAGATCGTCAAGAAGTCCAGCGGCGGCATCTACAACAACGCCGCGCAGATCTGGAACCACACCTTCTTCTGGAA
>NZ_FOBJ01000028.1:0-49205 GCF_900109805.1 Variovorax sp. YR750 | reverse complement strand
GGCACGCGCACGCGGATCTTTCTCCTGTCGTCGAGCGGCGTCGTCACGGCGGTGACTTCCGCGAAACCGCCCAGACCCAGGCTGAAGTCCAGCCATGTGTCCTCTTCTTCTCCCTGTACCGCCATCTCTGGTCCTCCCCGGTTTGCGCATGCCGGCGTGCCCGCTCTGCACGGGAACATGGGCATTGCGGCCGCCTTTGATTAGTCGGTGGGGACTATATGAATGTCGGATGCGCCTGAAATGACATCCAGCAAGTAGTGGAGGCAATGCGTGAAGAAGTGCTCAAGGCGCGAGGAGCCTGCGGAGGCAGATATTCATCGGCGCCTCGACGGAGGAAAGGAAGTGACGGGCTCCGACGGCGTCGAGGTCACCAGGGTGCCGGAGCGTTCCCGATCTCCTCCTGCTCCACCCAGTGCGTCCCCGCGCCATGGGCCCTGTTGCCCGCTTCCACGGCGGCCTGGAATGCGGCGCGCACCGCGGGCGTGTCGGGCTCCCACAACCAGTGGCCTTCGACCGCATGCCCGAACAGGCCCGCCTCCGGCAGGCGCCAGCGCAGGCGGATCCACGGGCTGAGGGCTGGCTTGGACATGCCGGCGAGTCTGCGCGGCAATGTGGGAGGCATCTTGAGGGAGGCCCGCGGGCTCCCGCGGCGGCAGCGGCCGGGGCTCTTCGCTACCGATTCCCGTAGGTCCTAGTCGGGTTTTGTAATCTAGTGTTTTTAATTGCAACGAGTGTTATATTTTCCCAGAAACAATCATTTAACACTTAGGCATTCGATTGGAGGCGGGCCGCAAGGCTGTCCGCAGGGTGCCTTTCCGATGGGAGCTCCGGAATTGCAGGTCAAATCGCAAGAAAGCCCCAAATTGGTGCGCTCGGCGCTGGTCACCGCATGGCTACGCCCGAGCCGCCGATGAACTCGCCAGTCACCTTGCCGCGCAGTCGCCGGCCGTTGCTGAGCTTCAGCGTCGAAGGCCTGCCTGCTCGCGACGAACTCCTCTTCAAGTCCCTCGTTCGGTTGCTCGATCACCGCACCCACCAGCACTGGGCCTGGCAGGTCGAGGACGCCGACCTGCGCGTGGTGGGCGACCGGCTCCCGGCGCCGCCCGCCGAAGCAGACGACCGCTCGGTGCCGCTTCTGACGATCGGCGAGAACCCGCCGTCGCGTGGTCCCTTCCTGCGCCTGCCGCTGCATGCCGATGCGCTCGAGGCCATGCTCAACCGCCTCGGCGCGATGGTGATCCACGCCCGCGAACTCGGTCTTGCCGCATCCCGCGACCGTGCCGCCGAGCGCGGCGACGAGTACCGCCTGCTGCGCTGGCCTTCGCTCGCGCTGCTCGACACCACCATGCGCATGAAGCTCGCCACGCTGCTCGCGAGCCGCCCGGCTTCGCTGCAGGCGCTTCAGCAGAGATCGGGCGCCAGCGCCCAGGAGTGCGCGGACTTCATCGCGGCGCTCGAGAACGCGGGGTTCGTCGCGGCCAGCAGCAGCAACGGCAGCAGCGGCGGCACCGGCTTCGCGGCCAGCCGCGCGCCCGAGTCGATCTGGCCCGATTCGCAGGTCCGGGGCGGCACCGAGGCGCCCTTCGCGCCCGTCGCGGTGCGAGAGACCGTGCAGCCGGGCCTGCTCGCGCGCATCCGCAGCCGCCTCGGCCTGCTGGCCTCCGGACCGAGGGCCTGAAGCGATGAGCCTGCGACACATGACATCGACGACATCGACCGACCCTGAATGAGCGTGGAGCACAAGATACTTTTCACCGGCACCATGGGTGCGGGCAAGACCACCGCCATAGCGGCCGTGAGCGAGATCGCGCCGGTGCGCACGGAGGTGCGCAACAGCGACACCTCGGTTGCCAAGGCCACGACCACCGTCGGCCTGGACTACGGCGAACTCACGCTCGACAACGGAGAGAAGCTGCGCCTGTACGGCACGCCCGGGCAGATGCGCTTCGACTTCATGTGGCGCATCCTCGCGCGCGGCGCGCTGGGCCTCGTGATCCTGGTCGACAACAGCCGCCCCGATCCGCTGGCCGACCTCGAGGTCTACCTCGACGGCTTCTCCGAGCTCATCGACAGGACCGCCTGCGTGGTGGCGGTGGGCCGCACCGAGACCCATCCCGAGCCGGGCCTCGACGCCTACGCCCAGCGCATGCAGGACAAGGGCGTGCTGCACCCCGTGCTGCCGGCCAACGTGACCGATCCGCAGCAGGTGGTGCAGCTGCTCGAGTTGCTGCTGCTGCAGCTCGAAGCCTGAGCGCCGCACCGCCTCTTTTCTTTCCCTTCCTCCCTTCTTTCCTTCCTTCGCCGGACCCGAGCCACATGAACATCTCTCCCCGCATCAAGGACGCCGCCGAGACCGCCGTGGACACGCTCATGCGCGAGATCAAGGGCGCGAAGGCCGTGGTGATCGCGACGGAAGACGGCCTGGAGCTGGCCGCGCGCACCGAGAACAACGCGCAGGTCGCGCGCCTGTCCGCCATCGCGAGTTCGCTGGCCGCGCTGGGGGCAGTGGCCGGCGAGGAGAGCGGGCTGGGGCAGTGCGAGAACGTCGCGATAGAGACCGCGCTCGGCCACATCCTGATGCTGCAGGCCCGCAACGACGAGGCCGACCTCATCGTGAGCGTGGTGACGGGCAAGGACGCGGTGATCGGCCAGGTCCTGTACTTCTCCAAGCAGGCGACGCTTGCCCTTCAGCGCGCCTGAGCCCGAGCGCGCTTACAGCCTTTCAAAAAGCGGCCGCCGCTCATCACTCGCCCGGGTGGCGGCCGATTCTCAGGGCGATGCACTACGAAAGACTTCGATGGCAAATATCAAGCAATCCATGGACGAACTGATGACGATCGACGGTGCGCTGTGCGCTGCGCTGGTCGATTCCGGCAGCGGCATGATCCTGGGGCAGATCGGCTCGGGCGTGGACCTGGAAGTTGCCGCCGCGGGCAATACCGAGGTGGTGCGCGCCAAGCACAAGACCATGAATGCGCTCGGCCTGAACGACGTGATCGAGGACATCCTGATCACGCTCGGACGCCAGTACCACATCATCCGCCCGCTGCAGAAGCACGAAGGCCTGTTCGTCTACCTGGTGCTCGACAAGTCGAAGTCCAACCTCGCGCTCGCGCGCCGCAAGACGCAGGACGTCGGGCAGGCGCTGGCGGTCTGACGCGGCGCGCCGCCGGCCTGCCTGCGACTCGGAGATGCAGGCGGCGTTGTTCTCCGGCGCCGGTTGCCCGGTGCCCAGGTTGATGGCGCAGGCCCGGCGGCACGCTGGCCGCGACGCCGGCAATGCGCGTCTTCACCGACCGTCGGTCAGCCGTCGCCAGGAGATGCGGCGCGTACCGCCCGACGAGGAGACCGGAATGGTCGTCGTCGTCACGGCACCGGTGGAGTCCTTGGTGGTGGCGACGGTCTTCCCACTGGTCGTCACCGCGAGTGCGGCCGAACTCGACAAACCTGCGCTCGACAGGAGTACGCCTGCATTGTCGGCGCCCGAAACAGTCAGGCCGGTGGCGTAGTTGACGTAGTTGATGTAGCTGGAACCGCCGGTGCTGCAGGCGCCCGAGGTGCTTGGCGTGTTGGAGACGTAGACCAGCGTGCCGGAGCTGAGCACCGGATCCTCGTCGACGCGTTCGCCCGACTCGGGCATGTCCACGAACCAGCCGTACATGCTGCTGAAGTTGGTGCTGTAGCTCACCGAACTGGAAACCGTGCGCACCCCGGAGGTATCGGTGAGCGCCAGCTTGACGAAGCAGTTGGTTGTCGTCCCCGTGCTGCATGCGTTGCTGCGCGGGTTGCTGTAGATGGCGGTGGTGCTGGAGCTTCCGCTCAGCGTGTCCTTGATGGCGTACATGGACTGCACCTGCGATGTCGTGATGTCGGTCACGCCCAAATAGGCGCCGGTGCCGACGAAGACCACGTGCTGGCTGTTCACCAGCCCCAGCTCCGGCGCCGTTGTGATGGGTTGGCGGTTGCCCGAGCTGTCGGACAGCGTGGCCAGGAGCTGCACCGTGGCGCTGCCGCTGCTGGCGGTCAGCGCGCTGATGTCGAAGCGCCAGAGGTTGCCGTACAGGTCGCCGCCGTAGACCTGGGTGGTCGTGTTGTCGGTGGAGCTGTTGGTCCAGCCGCTGATCTTCGCCAGGCCGCTTGGGCAGGGCACGACGGAGCAGCCGGTCACTGTGCTGCCGCTCGCGTTGCTGCCCATGCCGTTGTCGATCTTCTTGATCAGCGCGCCGGTCATGGCGTTCCTGATCCACAGGTGGCCCTTGCCGTCGCCGTCGGAGACGTTGTTGTACCCGGAGCTGAGGACGACCGCCCAGGTTCCGTCCGACAGCTTGGTGATCACGGGGGCGCCGTAGGTGTAGCCGAGGTCCGTGTCGTACAGGTTGGGCGTGAGCGTGCTGCTGGAGCTGAACTCCCAAAGCACGGTCGGGGAGCTCGGGTCCGTGACGTCCAGCGCGAAGTAGGCGCGGCCGCCGTCGCCCAGGCCGCCCACGATGATGGTGTGCCAGGCACTGTTGTAGTAGACGTCGGCCTGCGTGATCTGGCCGTCCACGAAGTAGACGTGGTTGGACGCGTAGTTCTTGTCCGCCAGCTTGTACAGGTTGGGCAGCAGGACCGAGGGAATGTAGGCCCAGGTCTCGGCGCCCGTGTCGGCATTGAAGGCATGCAGCATGCCGTCGTTGGAACCCACATAGACCATGCCCTGGCGAGACGCGTTGGAGGTCTTGAAGCTGGCATAGCCCGTGTCGCTGTAGCTGCGCGAAGGGGCCTTGATGTACACCGGCGTGGAGTTGACGACGTCGCCCAGCACGTGGGTGCGCGATCGGTAGTACTTGGTGTTGGTGGAGCCCTCGTTGCTGCGGTCGCCGCGCAGGTAGTTCACCAGGTTCACCCCACCCGCGCCAGTGGTGGTGCCGGCGGTGGAACTGTCCACCTGCGATGCCGTCGCCAGGCAGCTGGTGCCGGAGCTGCACAGCTGCGACAGGGAGCTGATCGACGCGATCTTGAAGTAGCCCTGCATCGTCGTCGTGAGCGAATCCCAGGCGAAGCTCAGCTTCGTCGCGGTGCTGGGGTTGTAGGTGAAGATGGTGCGCGAGGCGTAGCCGACGTTGTCCAGCAGCGCCGTGGTGGTGAGGCTGCCCGAAGTGCTCGAGCAGTCGGAGCCCGCACCCGACTCGGCCCAATCCGCGGTGGTGGAGGTGACGCCGGTGCTCGAGTTGACCGCATAGCGCGCCAGTTCACCGAACCACTTGCCGGAGCAGTAAGTGGTCGAGAAGGTATAGCCGGTGGTGGTGGAGGTCAGCACGGCGGCGCTTTGCGTGACGGCAGCGGAACTGCTGGTCGTGGCGTCCACGGTGTTGAGGAAGTTGGTCAGGCTGGTCTTGATGTCTGACGCATTCGAGGCGCTGTAGTAGCCGCCACGGCCGTTGACGGCCGCGTGCCAGAGGTCGTCGATGGCGGTCTGGGTGTTGCTGACAGGCGTGGGCCAGTTGCAGCTGCCCGAACTCTGCCAGTTGCATATCCCCGCAGCCTGCGTCGTGCTGCTGGTGGTGGTGCCGTTGGCGATGTCGTAGTAGTCGCCGCTCGTGGCGTTCGCGTAGTCGGCATCGAACAGCATGTAGCCCGAGGCACCGAGGCCGATGGTGGAGGTCACCATGTTCTGGCGCTTGTTGGAATAGCTGTTGCTGGATACGTCCGTGCCGCTCGAGTTTGTCGCGTTGCTCAGGGAGGACGATCGCAGGTCGGTGACGTAGTAGTACTCCGCCGTGTCGGCCAGCGTGTTGGACACCGCATTGCCATCGAGATAGGGACGCGACTCGCTGCCGTCCTGGTCTCCGATGGCGGTCGTGCCGTCGACCTTGTAGGGCGTCGCGGTCTCGTTCCAGTAGCCGTCGGTCGACAGCAGCGTGTAGTTGCGCTGGCAGGCGTACTGCATCGGATCGGTGGTCGTCACGCCATTGATGGAGGAGATCTTGGCGGCGTAGTAGCGCCCGGCATTCGACAGCGCGGTGCGAAGCGGCGTGGTGCCGCTGGCCTGGGCCGCCAGGAGCTTGCCGTACCACAGCGACTTCTGCCCTCCGCTGGTGGTGGTGTTGTCGGCGATGTTCAGGAAGTCCGTCGAGCTGCTGACCTTGTTGATGGTCATGTAGCCCACGCGGTAGCTGGAGGTCAGTCCGCTGAAGGCGAGGGTCGTGGCGCTCTTCATCGCCTGCATGCGGGTGTGATAGTAGGCCCACCAGTTGGCGAAGTTGGTCATCTCCTCCGCATAGGTGCAGGTGGTGCTGTTGGTGGTGCAGTCGGTGCGGGTCGTGGAGCGGGCACTCGTGCCGGGGTAGGCATAGGTCGACGTGCTGCTGCTGATGGTGGTCTGCACCCAGCTGCCCGGCGTGCCTCCGCTGAAGGCCGTGACGGTGGCCGTCATGCTGCCGGATTGCGTGACCACGGGCGAGTAGCCGTAGGCATCGGCGCCCTTGGGCGAGGTGATGGTCACGGTGCTGCCGCTGCGGCTGGCGCTGTAGCCGGCAATGCCGCAGTTGCCGGTCTTACTGCTGGTGCAGTTGTTGATGGCCGTGACGATGTTGGTGGCCACCGTGGTGGACGACGTGCTGGCCGAGGTCGTGGCCGAGAGAATCTGCACGCCGTTGACCGTGATGCCGCTGATGCTCGTGCTGCCCGACCCGGCGAGGACGATCGTCGCGGTGGAACTCATGCCCGGATACCGCGGGTACTTGTAGGTGGCCGGCGCGGAGGTGCTGTCGACGTAGACGGCCTGGCAGGTGCTCAACGCGGACGTGGTGCACCAGCGCAGGTAGGCCGGGTAGGCATAGGCGGTGGTAGCCGCGCTCTGCTTGTTGCATGTGCGCAGGTTGGCCGAGGAGCAGTACTCGCCCGCAATGAAGGTGTAGTACGTGGCGGGAGTGCTCGTTCCCGTCAGGTCGGTCGTGCCCGTGGAGATCACGCCGAAGCCGTCGGTCGGCACCTTGGTCCATGCCGAGGTATTGGCCGAGGTCATGCTGGTGTAGCTGGTGCCGGCGTAGTTGACGGGTGGCGTGTAGGTGACCGAAGGGTCGTAGTAGATGCCGTTGAAGCGGCTGTTGCGGTAGAGGTAGGGATAGCTGCTGGCGCTGTAGTCGTCCGCCCAGTCCGGAAGGTAGGCGGAGCTCATGCTGCCGGAGTTGTCCAGGATGAACATGATGTTGGGCTTCACCAGCGTGGCCGAGGACGTTTCCAGCGGAGCCGTTGCGAGGTCGGTGAGGGCGCCGAAGGCGGGCGCCGCGAGGATCAGCGCCAGGGCGCCCATGCAGGGGCGCCAGCGGCCGTGAGGAAACATGTTCATAGGGCCACCATGGCTTGCGTGAAGGAGACGGTGTTGCGCGGACCGCTCACCTTGACGGTGATGCGGTAATAGACCTGGCTGCTGGACGACTGGGTGCTGCCGGACTTCTTGCTGCCGCCGGTGTTCACGGCCAGGGGTGAACTGCCGCAACCGTTGGCGGACGACGCATCGCCCGTGCTGGCGCACATGCGCTGGATCAGGTAGGAGGCGGTGTTGCCCGAGCTGTCCTGGCTCTGCGAGACGGCGGTGTAGCCGGCGCTGACCAGCTGGGTCCATAACTGCGACCACGACTGCGTGCTGCTGGGGTCGGTGCGCGTGGCGGCGTAGCCGCGGCTCGTCTGGTCGCAGGCCAGCACGGAGGTCCCTGTCGAGCAGGTGGTGGCGGTGCTGGAGCTGGTCTGCCCGCTGTTGTTCTCCAGCCAGGTCACCGCCGCCTCCACCGCCTGGTCGGCAGAGGTGGCCGCCGCCTGCTCGAAGGCCAGGTTGCCGCCGATGCTCGCCGAGGCGGAAGTGGTGCGCATCAGGCCGATCGCGGCGATGCTCATGATCGCGAGTGCGACCAGCGCGATGATCATGACGAAGCCGCGCTGCCCGCGCTGCCCGCGCTGCCCGGGCCACGGGCGCCATGGGCTCAGCATGCGACGTCTCCGCTCTGGTAGGTGACCTGGTTGCCGTTCCAGATGATGTCTCGCAGCGGCACCGTGGTCTCGATGGTCTTGTATCGGTAGTGCTTCCACTCCGAGTTGCCGCTGAGGTCGATCGCCAGGGCGGAGGGCGTCACGGTGGTCAGCGTGCTGGAGGTGCTGGTGTTTGCGGTGCTTCCGGACCAGGTGGGTGCGGTGGTGGTGACCGCGTCCTTGTCGTACTGCTGGCTGCGCGCCACTACCGCGAGCCGCAGGCCGACCACCCGCAGCCAGCCGCAGTAGGCGGACAGGCCCGAGGTATCGCTCGTGCCGCCGGGAGTGGTCTGGTCGTAGCTGTCGACCACGCCATCCATCTTCGGCGTGACCAGGTCGCTGGTGTCGCGGCCGTACTGGGCCCGCAGGCTGGCGATGTGGCTGGCGATGGGAACCCAGACGCTGCTGTCGAGCGTGGTCGTATAGCTGGTGTCGCCGCAGTTGTAGGCCGTGTAGTCGCACACGGTGAGGTTGCCGTTGCGCACCGCATAGGCATGGATGACAGGTGCCGCCCCCAGGTTGTAGACGGCCGCTTCCGCCGACGCCAGGCCGGCGGTGCCGGTGGACACGGTCAGCACATAGCTCGCGATGGCGGTCACCTTGCCGAGGACCAGGGCGCAGGAAGAACTGCTGTCGCGCGTGGTCGAGGCGGCCGTCACCCAGTCGCCCGTGGCGAAGGACGATGGGGTGGACACCGTGTAGCTGGTCGCGGTGCTGGTGCCGGCGAGGGCATCCCCTTCGGAGGGGCTGGCCGAACTGCCGCTGACGATGAGCAGCGTGTCGGTGTTGGCGTCCCCCGAGGGCACCAGCGAAGTGCCGGGATTCACCGTGACCGGGGCCAGCGAAGACAGCGTGACGCTCTTGCTGTCCGAGGTCGTGGTGTACGTGAGGCTGCAGCCCAGCAGTGTGTAGGCACTGATGCCCAGGCCGGCCTGGTTCAGTTCGCGTGCAAGGACATGGGTGACCGTGGCGGCGTTGATCTCGGCGTCGCCGCTGGTGCTGGTCAGCCGCTGCTGCGTGCTCGTGGAGTACAGCAGCTGCACGATGACCAGCACCGCGAACATGCCGATCAGCAGGCCGACCATGAGCTCGATGATGCTGAAGCCGTGCTGGCCGCGTTGGCCACGGACGAGGCGCGATGCGGGCATGAAGCTCCTCACGGCTTCATCTGGGCCATGGCCACGTACTGGTGCGCAATGCTGTCGCCAGGGCCCTTCCAGTAGATGGTGATGGTGGCCAGGCTGCTGCTGATGGCCGAACTGCCGCCGCCGGCGACCGTACTGAAAGTGACCGTCGGCGGCAGGCTGCTGACGCCCGGCAGGCTCGACTTGTCGACGGCCGCCTTCCAGCTCGTGTAGCCCGTACCGGCAGTCGTGCTTGCGTAGTTGGCCTGAAGGGTGGCGGCCGTTCGATCGCTCATCCACATGCGGCCGACCAGATCGCTGGCGAGCATGGCGGCGGTCGTACGGAATTCGGCACCCGTCGCGGTGCGCGCCGTGCTGGCATAGAGGCCGGTGATGCCCAGCAGGCCGATCGCGAAGATGAGCAGTGCGGCCATCGCCTCGATCAGGGTGAAGCCGCCGATGGCGGATGAGGGAGCGTGGTGGCGAGTCATGGTCAGCAAGTCATGGGATCGGTGGTGCCGCTGCGTGCCGGGTCGCAGATGCGGGAGTCACCGCCGGGCGAGACGATCACGTTGAGGCAGCGCACCGAGCCGCCGGACGCGACGCAGGTGCCGCTGGCGCTGGTCAACTGCACCGTCAGCGCGGCGATGGAGGTGGTCGGATTGGTCGTGGCCGCCTGGCGGCCCAGCGCATCGAAGCCCACGGTGCTGCGCGTTGCGGTGAGAACCAGGTCCGAGCTCTTGCTCACTTCGAGCGGGCTCCTGCCTATCAGGTAGGGCGCGCTGGTGGCGCTCGGCGCGCTGCCGCAGGCGCCGGCCGGCGTCTGGGAGAGAGTGGCGTTCACTACCCAGATCGCCACGCTGGTACTCAGCGCGCAACCGGCGTCCAGCGAAGTGACGAACTGAAGCCGCGTGCCGGTGTTGCGCCGGATGGCTTCCGCCCTGGCCATCTGCAGATCGGAGCGCAGTGTCTCGGCCGCGCTGCGCAGGCGCGTGTTGCGTGTCCAGTCACCGAACCAGGGGGCGGCCAGCAGGGTCAGGATCGCCAGGATCGTGATGCCCACCATCAACTCGATCAAGCCGAATCCCCGCATCGAAAGCGGCCGTGCCCGCATCAGCAACTCCCGCCCCTGTTCGTGATCCAGCAGCTCGACGAGGACGAGGTCCATCCCGATACGCCAGTGATGGTGGACGTACGGGTGCCGTCCTGGTCGATGGTGTAGACGAAGCCGGCCATGGCGGACGAGCCGGTGGCAGTGATGGTGTAGCTCGTGGACGAGCTCGGCGTGCAGGTGAGCGTGAAGTACTTCAGGTTGGTGTTGGAGATGCTCACGCCGCATGTGCTGGTGGAACCCGTGGCGTAGTAGCTCTTGGCATCCTGGAACCACTGCTCCATCTTTGCGTTGCTGGCCGAAAGGTTGGAGGTCGCCTCCGGGATGCGACCGCGCCGGACGTAGTCCGTGTAGGAAGGCAGTGCGATCGCCGCGAGGATCGCCACGATCGCCACGGTGACCATCACCTCGATCAAGGTGAAGCCGCGCGCCCGCGCATGGAACTCCTGGGGCGTCTTCTGCAGCCGCGTCATGGTGATTCTTCTCCTCGTGTATCGGAAGCAACGGGAAACTTCCTGGACGCCGAGTCGAACACGCAATTTGGGAGGAATCTCGCTGATGCGTTGGGGTTTGTGTGCGCGTTGGAAGCGCTGAATCCGAGGTTCCTCCGACTTTGTCTCCGAGCATCCATGTCGTATCGGATTGGCCGATGTTCAGGAGAAGTGATTGCTGAAAAGAAAGAGGCCGAAGCCTCTTCTGCTGGCATGCATTTCGCCTTGCATCGAGTTCAACGATGTTCAGGAGAAATGATTGATGAGAGAAAAGATCCGGCTGTCCCTGGCCCTGGCGTGCATGACGGGCTTTGCGACGGTTGCATGCGCAGCATCGACAACAGCGGATGGTGGCGGCACGGCTGTGGAAGCTGCGTTGAAGAGTTGCGCTGCAAGCGTTGCAAAGGATTCGAACGGTGGTCCCGATCAGACCGCGATGACGGCGTGCATGACCAAGGCGGGCTTCACGAAACCATCGCAGGGCGGTGATCGCATGCCGCCACCGCCTGCCGGCGTTGCGCCTCGCAAATGACGGTGCAGAAACCGCTGCCACGCAGCAGTCGGCGAAGCGAAGCAGATCGACAGAGATCGTCTGCGGGAACCGGCCGAAGGGTGATGAAGCACGCCGAATCAACTGGTGAGCACGGAGGCCTCGCGCCCAATGACGAGCCGGCGCTGAGACCCGATGCCATCAGTCTCGAAGCCGCCATCGCAATGACCGGCATCAGCAAGCGAACGTTGTGGCGGCGTGTGTCGGATGGAACGATCGCCAAGCACGAGGAAGACTCGCGTGGAAGAGCAATGCTTGCCCTTGCGCAGATCCTCGACCTCATCGACATCGCGTTGACCGGCGAGGAGCTGCACGTGATCGTGAAGGCCGACAGCGGTGACGCGTATGCGCAGGTCGATGCCGGCGCTATGTTCTTTGTCGCTGGCCGCTTCGGCGCGGCCGTCTACTGGTTCGATCTTGCCGCCGCGCAAGGCAACGCCGACGCCATGCAGTGGCTCGGGAACTGCCATGCGTCCGGCCTGGGAGTCCCCAAGGACGAGAGCCTCGCGATCATGTGGATCGCCAAGGCGGCTTCGCTGGGCCACTTGGTGGCTTGCCAGCAGATCCAGGGCATGAGGGCCGGGCGCGGGGACGCCTAGCCATGCGCTCATTGCGCCGAATCACTCCTCTCGTGGTCGTCGTGCTGGCGGGGTGCGGCGGCTCGCACATGCCCGACGACGAGCAGGCCGACTTCGGTGCGAGCGTCGTGGCTCGTGGCGTGATAGCGGCGCAGCAGAAGTGCGATGCGGTGGGTATGCCGGATCTCTATGAATGCGCCGAGGCGCCATCATCGCCAACAGGTGAACGAATGGCTGCTCGTGTGGCGCTGGGCATGTACCGCACCTTCCAGCAGAGCTGCTACGAAACCGCAGGCGCTGGAAAGTGCGAGGCGCTCGTGGAGGCGGCCTACAGGAAGGCCAAGGCGCAGGAGTCGAGTACCTTGGAAACGGGAATAAAAAAACCGCCCGAAGGCGGCTGACGGGAAGTCGGTTCGCGTATCAGCGGCAGGTTGCCGGTGCGTACTTGGCGAGCAGCGTGCCCGTGGTGGCAGCCATGTTGGCATTCGTTGCGGAAACGTTCGTGGCGCTGGTGCAGGCCCAGTCGATGGCGCCGCTCACTCCCGTCGACAGCGCCGAAGCCAGCGTGATCGCGGTGCCCGCGCCGGCTGAGCGAACATAGGGCGAGAGGATGAGCGTGTTGGCCCCAGTTGCAACGCCGACCGCAGTTGCGTTGAACGTCACCGTGATGATGCCGCCGTCGGCGATCTGCACGCTGTTGACGTACTTGGAGTTCGCGCCGGTATTGGTGTTCTGTGCATTCCAGGTGGTCAGCACGTTGGCCAGTTCGGTGGTGCTCGTACCGTCGGTGGCGACCATGTTCTTCGCGCCCTGTGCCAGTCCGAGCCCTTCGGTCACGCGCGCGCGCACCGTGTAGTCCTGATAAGCTGGCAGCGCCACAGCAGCCAGGATACCGATGATCGCCACGACGATCATCAATTCGATAAGAGTGAAACCCTTTTGCACGTTGCGTGCGAAGGAACGACAGTTCATTGTGAAACTCCTGCAGTTGAGAAAGTGCGCCCGGAAAGATCTCCGGGACGTGCTTCTTTCTGCAGTCCGCATGCCACCCGTCCAGGGGTGGTTCATGCGCGTTCGAGCAGGTGTTTCAGGACGTAAAGGCGCGTGTACATTCGTGCCGCTTCGTCATGACGCGCGGCCGTGCGTGCCATGGCATCTCGCCGGTGGTGTCATCCGTCGTGTCGTATCGATGCGCGTTGGCGTGTGCCGTTCAATGCGCGGCTGCAAGCCGCTGCGCTTCGAGCATCAGAGGCACGCGCACCTGCGCGACCAGCCCGTGCGAGCCCGTCTTCAGCACCACGTCCCCGCCGTGCGCGCGCGCGATCGAACGGCACACGGCAAGCCCTAGCCCGCTGCCGGCCGCGCTCGAAGAGCGGGCCTGCACGGTGCGGTAGAAGGGTTTGAAGACCTGCTCGAGTTCGCTGGCGGGCAGGCCCGGTCCGCGGTCGCCGATCTCGACCACGGCGTCGGGGCCGTCGGTGAACAGGCGCACGCGTGCCAGGCGGCCGTACTTGACGGCGTTCTCGATGAGGTTGTCGAGCACGCGGCGCATGCCGATCACGTCGACCTCCACCGGTGCGTGTTCCGTGCGCCGCAGCTGCACGTCCTTGCCGACGAACGCGGCCTGCTCGACCACGTCCTCGACGAGGCTCGCGAGGTCCATGCGCTCGCGCGCGGTCACCACCGAGGCGTCGCGGATGAAGCTGAGCACGGAGCCGATCATGAGCTCCATCTCCTGTACGTCCTCAAGCATGCCGGCGCGCACGTCGTCGGGAACATCCTCGATGCGGAAGCGCAGGCGCGTGAGGGGCGTGCGCAGGTCGTGGCTGATGGCGCCGATCATCACCGTGCGGTCGTCGACGAAGCTGCGCAGCCGCGCCTGCATGCGGTTGAAGGCCTGCGCGGCGCGGCCTATCTCGGCGGGGCCTTCGAGTGCCATCACCGGTGCCGACGGGTCGCGGCCGAGCTGGTCGGCCGCGCGCGCGAAGCCGGCGATGGGACGCACCAGCCGGCGCGAGAACAGCCAGCCCGCAGGCGCGACGATGGCCGCCGCGATCAGGAACCACAGCAGCACGCGGCGCTGCCAGGCATTGGGAAAGGACTCGGGCGCCGGCTGCACCACCACCCAGCTGCCCTCGGGCGTGTACACGGCGGCGATGAAGTCGCCCTCGACGAAGGGAGCGGGCGCGAGTCCGAAGAGGCCGCGCGTGGCGGGGCGCGCGGTGTCGGAGGTCTCGGTGGTCGTGGCCTCGGTGTTGGCGGGCGCGCGTGGCGGCTCGGCCGTGACTGCCGCTGGCGGTGCCGTGCTTGCCGCCGGGGCGGGGTTGGGCGAGGAAGGGCGTGCAACGGATTCGGAGCGTGGCAGCGGCGCGGGAGTCGACGGAGGAGCTTCCGCCCTGGAAGGGGCCTCGCGCGGTGGCGGGCTCTCGACGACCGGCGGCAGGCCTCGCATGTTGCCTCCGGGTTGCATCGATGGTGCCGTGGGCTGGCCGCGAGCCATGCCCGGCGGTGCCGTCTGTGATGGCGAGGCCGGCTCAGGTGCTCTCGGCGCGATGGCCGTCGCGGGTGGCGCCGGTGCGGGGGAAGGCGATGGCGGCGTGCCTGTCGCGCCCGTGGTGCCGGACGGTGGTGCTGTCGTCGTGCCGCCCGGAGAACTCGTGGTCGGTGGCGTGGCGCCAGGCTCGGGTGTTGCGGCCGGCGTGGATGACCGGGGCGATGCGGAGGGGCCGCCCGCCGGATCTGCGGCCGGAGCACTGCCTGGCGGCGACTGGGTTGTCGTGCCGGTGGGCGGCGATGGCTGCTGTTGCTGCTGTTGTTGTGATGAAGGCGGAGGCGCCGGCGGAGCCCCCGTCATGCTGTCCCTCTGTCCCCGATCCATGCCGAAGCCGCCGCTGGGCCCTCCGAAGCCGCCCGGAAATCCCATGCCCCCGGGGCCTCCCGGGCCGCCGCCACCGCCACCGCCGCCCGGAGGTCCGCCCCGGGCCTGCACCTTCAGGAAGCCGCCTGCGGAAGCCGCACTGGCGATGCCGCGCGACGCGTCATGCCCGTCGCCCGTGGCGGCGACAGGCCCCGTGGTGCCCGCGAACGGCAGCGGAGTGAAGAAGTAGAGCCGCACCTCGGCTTCGTCCCGCGTCAGCAGTTGCGCCAGGTCGCGGCGCGAGCGTTCGGACGTCAGCCAGCCCTGGCCCTTGGGCTGGGGCGCCTTCGCCTGCAGCGTGCGCTGCAGCAGGTGGGCGTTGCGGCCCTCGGCGCTGCGGCCCGAGAGCACGCGCGCGATGTCGCCGAGCTGCCACTGGCGTTGGGGCTGGGGCGGGAGCAGCACGGTCAGCGCCAGCGTCACGACCTGCGCAACCACCAGCCCGCCCAGCAGCAGGCCCATGATCTGCCACGCGAGCGGCGGACCCAGCCAGCGGCGCGCGGTACCTTGGGTTTTCATGGGGCGATGCTGGCACGGACGGCAGGTGATGTCACGCCGGCGTGGCTCGATCTTTGCATTCCCATCTTTTTCTCCCAAGTCAGCGCGCTTGCGCGGGGCCGGGCCATGCGCAAGCGTTCGAGCGCGCGAGTCTGTGCAGCGGATGTTGCTGCCGGATTTCACTGCATTGCAATACATTGCAGCGCCTGCAGGGGCTTCGGGCGGGGGCAGTGCGCGGCCTATGATGCGCTACCCGATCCGCCGTAACGTGAACCTGTCTACCCGCATCCTCATCGTCGACGACGACGCCGGCATCCGCAGCCTGGTGGCGTCCTTCCTGGAGAAGCATGGCTTCCAGGTCGACGCCGCCGGCCATCCGGCAGAAATGCGCGAGCGCCTCGCGCAGGCGGAATACGCACTCATCGTGCTCGACGTGATGATGCCCGGCGAGGATGGCCTGAGCGCGCTGCGCGAGCTGCAGCGCATCGGCGGGCCGCCCGTCATCATGCTGTCGGCCGTGGGCACGGACATCGACCGCATCGTGGGCCTGGAGATCGGCGCGGAAGACTACCTTGCCAAGCCGTGCAACCCGCGCGAGCTGCTGGCACGCATCCGCACCGTGCTGCGCCGGACCGCGCATGGCGCTGCCGCTGCCGGGCAGCCTGCACGAGCTGCGCCGCAGCCGCCACAGGCGAGTGCTGAAGTGCCCGAGGGGCAGCAGCAGTCGCTGGTGCTGCACTTCGCCGGCTGGCGCATGGATCTCGAGGCGCGACAGCTGCACGACCCGCAGGACCGGCTGGTGGATCTCTCCGACGGCGAATTCCGCCTGCTGCGGGCGCTGGTGCAGCACCCGCGCCGCGTGCTGACGCGCGACCAGCTCGTGCAGTACGCCCTGGGCGCCGAAAGCGATTCGTACGACCGCGCGATCGACGTGCAGGTCAGCCGCCTGCGCCGCAAGCTGGCTTCCGGCGAGACACGTGCGGACCTGATCCGCACGGTGCGCAACGAGGGCTACATGTTCGTGCCCGCCGTCACGCGCACGCGCGAGGCCTGAAGGCTCCTTCCGCCCAGTCCCGGCCCCTCGTTCGCGGGATGCCGCGGAACCGGCTTCGCCGGGCCGCAGGTATCGCCCGGCGAGGGCGCGCGCGCGACACGAAGGGCGCGAAGCCCTGGGGGAGTGCCCGCAACACGCTGAAATTCGCAGGAAATGCGAAGCCCGCAATCTCGGGGCCTCGCATTCATCACTATCCCTACCTATCCATGACATCGTTCGACTGGCTGTGGGACTGGCGCACCCTGATCGCGCTGGCTGTCTGCGACGCCGCGCTGCTTGCGATGTTCCTGGCGTGGGACGCCCGGCGCATCGCGTTCCTCGCACGGCGCTGCGTCGCGGCGCACGAGTCGCCGCAGGCGCGGCACTGTCGCTTCAGTCCGGAAGACTGCGGCGCATTTCGTCGGCAGCCGCCTGGCTCCGAGGCCTGAGTTCCAGCTTGCGGCAGGCACCGAAGCCGCTCTCTTCCCGGAGGCTGGCCGCAGCGCGCTCCGGCGTCGCAAGCGTTTCGGCGACCAGGTCCAGCAGATGGCCGGCCGCTCGCGGATCGAGCACGGTGCCGGTGGCCAAGGCACGCAATGCGAAGGCGATGTCGGCGTCTTCCGCATCGCTCAGGAGATAGCCCGTCGCTCCCGAGGCGAAGGCCGACAGCACCAGTTCCCGCTCGTCCGTATCCGACATGGCGATGACCTGTGCGCGCGGCAGCTTCGCGCGTACGTCGCCGATCAGCGCAGCACCCTGGCCTATCGGATAGAGCTGCATGTCGACGAACACCAGGTCGAATGGCAGCGATGCGAGCATCGCCTCGGCCTCCTCGCATGTGGGCGCAAGCACCACGCGCCGCTCCGGCGCGAGATGCCCCAGGATGCGCTTCATGCGGCTCGCGACGACGGGATCGCTTTCGACGACGAGGGCGCCGAAGAAGAGTTGCGGCCGGCTTGGGCGCGAGGCTCCGGCAGGGAAGGGCAGGCCGCGCAAGGAAGTGCCTTCAGGCGTGAGTTGCAGGATCCGGCCCGCTTCAGGGCGCCGTCTTCGACTGCTCCAAGCGGCCATGCGTGCGCTTGCAGCTGCCGTCGCGAGAACCGGTGCCGCTCGTCGTGATCGGTGCGAGCGTCGACCGGCTGTAGTTGCCGGCTGCGGCCGTCCCGCGCTCCGTGCATGTGTCGCTGCCCGCCAGGAAGATGCCGGCCGCCAGCGCGCCGAAGGCCAGCAGGCCCGCAAGACGCGGCAGCCACACGGACTTCGCGGATCGCGGCATGGCGGAGGAAGCGGGCGATGTCCTGCCGCTCCATCGGGCCCGCATGACGAGTTCCGGGGGAAGGCCGTCCGCGTGCGCGAGCGCTGGAAGGCCGTCGAGGCGAAGCGCGCGGAACGCGTCGTGCGGGTTGCGATGCCGGAGAGTCTTCATGACCGGTATCGTGGACTTCAAAGGGGGAGAAAAATTGGACGGCCGCCCCCTGGACGGCCGCGACTGCGCAACGGAATCAGAAATCGAGCTTGGCGCTCACGCTGAACGTGCGCGGATCGCCGGGCTTGATGTAGTTGTCGTACTGGTACTCCCAGTAGCGCTTGTTCGCCACGTTGTTGATGGCCGCGCGGAAGGTCGTGTTGCGTCCGCCGATGCGCGTCGTGTAGCTCGCGCCGATGTTCGCGATGGTGTAGCCGGGCACGCTCAGCTGGTTCGCCGCGTTGAGCATGGTGTTGCCCGTGTACTTCATGTCGGCCGAGAGCCTGAGCCCCGGCACCTGCGCCACGTCGTAGGACACCTGCGCGGTCGCCACCAGCTTCGGAGCGCCCGCCACGCGGTTGCCGATGTAGCTGCTGCCGCGTTCGTACGAGCTGTCGAGCAGCATCAGGTTGCCGCCGATCCGCCACTGCGAGCCCAGGCGCGTGGAGGCTCCGAGTTCCAGGCCCTGGTAGATCGACTGGCCGTCCTGCACCAGCACGTTGGCGCTGTTGGCGTACTCGGCGCCGCGCTCGATGCGGAACAGCGCCGCGGTGGCGCTCCAGCGGTCGCGCTCGGTCTTCAGGCCCAGTTCGTACTGCTTGCTCTTCAGCGGGTTGAGCAACTGGCCTTCGTTGGCGTAGAGGCTGCCGACGGTGCTGCCTGGCTCCAGCGATTCGACATAGCTGGTGTAGAGCGTGGTGTCGGGCGCGGGCTTGAACATCAGCGCCAGCGTCGGCGTGATCACGCCGCTCTTGCGGTAGCTCGAGTTGCGCTCGCCGGTGGTGTCGTAGCCGATCTGCTCGTAGGTCGTGCTGCGCAGGCCGCCCAGCACAGACCACCTGTCGGACAGCTTCAGCGTGTCGCTCGCGAAGACGGCGCGCTGCGTGATGTCGCTGTTGCGGTAGGGCGTGAAATCGGTGGAGCTGGCGTAGCTGTTCGTGTTCTGTCCGAAGATGCTGCCGCTGCCGATCAGCTGGTAGACGCTGTTGCTGCTGTAGTAGTTGACCTGCTTCTGCCACGACGCGCCCAGCGTCAGCTGGTGCTCGAAGTCGCCGGTGCGCAGCTTGCCCGTGGCCATGGCCTGCCACTGGTTGAAGCGATGGCCCTCGGCGCTGTCGGAGCGGTAGTCGTCATAGCTGCCGCCGGAGTCGAGCAGGTAGGCGATGCCTTCGTTGCGGCTGCGCGTGGCGCTGCTGTGGCTGTAGCTGGTGCTCAGCGTCCAGTCGGGCGAGAGCTTGTACTGCAGGCCGGTCGAATACAGGTTGAAGTCGGTGGCCAGGTGCTGGCCCGCGCCCACCAGGCCCTGGTTGTCGGCGCTGATGGTGGCGGGCAACTGCGTGCCCGTATAGCTGCCCAGGTAGATCGACGGCGTCTGGCCGGTGGAGGTGCGCTTCTGGTAGAGCGAGTCGAAGGTCCAGGTGAGCTTGTCGGTGAGCTTCGCGTCCAGTCCGAGCGACACCGAGTTGCGGCGCACGTTGCCGTCGTTGTAGGTCTTGCCTTCCTCGTGCGTGGCGTTGAGCCGGTAGCCGAAGCGGTCGTCCGTGCCGAAGCGCCCGCCCAGGTCGACGTGCTCGCTCCAGATGCCGGCCGTCTTGTAGCCCACCTCGATGCTGCGCACCGGCTGGTCGGTCGGCTTCTTCGTCACGTAGTTGACGATGCCGCCCGGCGAGCCGAAGCCGTACATGAAGCCCGAGGAACCCTTGAGCAGCTCGATCTGCTCGAAGTGCTCGTAGGGCAGGGTGATGGCGTAGCTCAGGAAGGGCTGGCCGTTGATGCGGTAGCCGTTCTGCCAGTCCAGCGGCAGGCCGCGCACCGTGATGTAGCTGGCCCAGGCGCTGTAGGCGCCGCTGTTGTCCGACACCGATGCGTCGAGCGCGAACACGTCGCCCAGCTTCGACACCTGGCGCTCGGCCATGTCCTCGCCGCGCACGACGGTGGTGGAGAAGGGCGTTTCAAGCTGCGAGCGCGCGCCGAGCGCGCCGCTGCTCACCTTGGCGCCGAGGTGCTGCTGCGTGTCGTCCTGCGACTCGGCGGTGACCGTCACCGTCGGCAGCGCTGCCGCGGCAGCGTCCTTGCCTTGCGCCTCCTGCGCGTGCGCGCGGCCGATCTGGGCCGCGGCCCACAGCACCAGCAGCGTGGCGCGGGCGGGCGGGCCGAATGCGCTGCGCCTGAATGAGAGCGGGGAGGCCGTGGAAATCGGCGAAAGGGCCGTGACGGCGACGGCGGTGTTCTGGCGTCCTGGGATCAACTTTGACTCGCGTTGTAGATAAGAATGACTCTCATCTTCAACGCGAATCTCGTAGAAATATTGGAGCTTGGCCCTGCGGCCCGTGCGGGCTGCCTCTTCCGGATCAGTGGCCGTTGCCCGGCGACGGCGCTAGCCCGCGCTGCTTCAGGAAGTCGTAGAGGCTGACCGCGAGCACCTGCGCGATCGGAATGGGCAGCGTCACGCGCAGCACCGCCGCCCGGTGGACCGGGCACTTGTCGGAGCTGTGATCGACGCGGCTGGCGTCGAAGGTGATGTGGACGCAGCCCGCGTTGACCCAGTAGCCCGAGACTTCGTCCGCGAACACCTGCGGGGCGTGCAGGTCGTCGATGTAGATGGCTTGCGGAGGCTGGGACATGGCGGCTCTGTGATTGCGGAGCCGCCGATGATCGGCATCAATCTGGCAGGAAAAAAGGAGTGGCCGCTCTCACCCTCGCGCCCCCGGGGCTTCCTTCGCGCCTGTGCAGCGCCCGTGCTCAGACGATCCGCACCGACAGCTCGGGTAGCCGGTCGATGTGGATCTCGATCAGGTCGCCACGCACCACGGGCCCCACGTTCTCCGGCGTGCCCGAGTAGATGATGTCGCCCGGCTTCAGCTCGAAGGCCTGCGACAGCCGGCTGATCTGCTCGGCCACCGACCAGATCATGTGCCTGAGCGTGGCGTTCTGCTTCGTCTGCCCGTTCACCTTGAGCCAGATCGCGCCGTCGGTGAAATGGCCGACCTTCGCCACTGGATGGATCGGGCCCACGGGCGCCGAGTGGTCGAAGCTCTTGCCGATCTCCCAGGGCTTCTTCTGGTCGCCCATCTCGCGCTGCAGGTCGCGCCGCGTCATGTCGAGGCCCAGCGAGTAGCCGTAGACGTGGTCGAGCGCCGAGCTCGTCGGGATGTTGCGCCCGCCCTTTCCGAGCGCCACCACCAGCTCCACCTCGTAGTGGTAGTTCTTCGTGAGCGTGGGGTAGGGATGGTCGGCCACGGTGCCGGGCGTCACGACCTGGATCGCGTCGGCCGGCTTCTGGAAGAAGAAGGGCGGCTCGCGGCTCGGATCCGAGCCCATCTCGCGCGCATGGGCCTCGTAGTTGCGGCCGATGCAGTAGATGCGGCGCACCGGATAGACCTGCTCGCTGCCGACGATCGGGATGGTCGAAGAGACGACATCGAACGGCGTGGCCTGCGCGCGGGCGGCCCCGGCGGGCGGCGCGCAGCCGGCGATGGCGCCGGTGGCCATGGCGGCGGAACCGGCCAGCAGGCCGCGACGGGAAGTGATCATGAAGGTCTCCTTGGTCTTGTGTGGAAATGCGCTTGCCGTACCTCGCACGGCGGCTTCATTCTGGGACGGCGGGGTGGCGCGCAATCGCACGCATCTACGCAAAAACAGGACAGAACCCACCACTGCAGAATCGGCGCACGGGGCCACGTACCGGCCCGGCAGGACGCCCGCATGCTCACCCACAAACAGCTCCGCTATTTCGTCGACATCGTCGACGCGGGCAGCTTCAGCCTTGCGGCGGAGCGCCTGTTCATCGCGCAGTCGGCCCTGAGCCGGCAGATCAAGGAAATGGAGCGGCATCTGCAGGTGCCGCTGCTGGAGCGCGACGCGAGGCATCTGGAGATGACGCCCGCAGGCCGCTCGCTGTACGGCGATGCGCGGCGCATTCTCGCGGCGCTGGAGAGCGCGGCCATCGGGGCGCGTCATGCGCAGCGCGGCATCGAAGGCACGGTGCAGCTGCTGCATTCGAGTTCGGTGCCGCTGACGCACGGCCTGCTCGAATGCCTGAAGAAGCATGCACAGCGCCACCCCGGCGTCTCCATCGAAGTGTCGCAGCGTGCGTCGGAGTACCAGGCGATGGACATCGAGCAGGGCAATGCCGACATCGGCCTGGCGCGCGAGCCGGTGCTGCGCCGCTACCCGGGCGTGCAGCAGTCGCCGCTCTTCTCGGAATCACTGGTGGTGGCCGTGCCCGCTACGCATGCGCTGGCCGGCCGCGAGCGCGTGGCCATCGCCGAACTGCGCGACGAGCCGTTCGTCGCGACGCCGCATCTCGAACGCGGCGGGCTGAGCCATCGCGTGGCGGAGCTCTGCCGTGCGCAGGGCTATCACCCCAGGAGCGCGCAGGTCCGCTCGCGAAAGTGGTCGCAGCTGGCGCTGGTGCAGGCCGGCTTCGGCATCGCGATCGTGCCCGAGTCGATGGGGCGCATGGCGCCGGAAGGCGTGAAGCCGCTCGCGCTGGATGGCGACGATGTATCCACCACGGTGCTGGTGCTGTGGCGCGCGGAAGATGCCTCGCGGCTCGCGCAGGATCTGGTCGCGTCGTTGCGTGCCGTCTAGCTGATTTCGAGATCGATGGGCGCCGAATTCGGCATTGGCGCGGAAGGAGCGAAGTCCATAGATTCGCGGGCATGGATTTCTTCTTCGGTGCCTTGCCTGTCACGCCTTCCCAGTTCGCCGTCGTCTGCACGGGCGTTGTCGTCGCCTACGTCATCTTCGGCATCGCCGGCTTCGGCACCGCGCTGGTCGCCGGGCCGGTGCTGGCCAACTTCATTCCGGTCGCCAGCGTCGTGCCGCTGCTGGCGCTGCTCGACTTCTTCGCGGCCGTGGCCAACGTGAGCCGCGATGCGCGATCGGCCGACGTCGGCGAGCTGCGGCGGCTTGTGCCGGTGATGGCGCTGGGCAGCCTCGTGGGTGCGGCGTTGCTGCTGCTCGGGCGGCCGCAGCTGATGCTGCTGGCGCTGGGCATCTTCGCGGTGGCCTATGCGCTGTATTCGCTCAGCGGCATCAAGCCCGCCTCCCGGCTGTCGCAGCGCGCGGCGATGCCCTTCGGCTTCGTGGGCGGCATCTTCTCGGCGATGTTCGGCAGCGGAGGCTTCATCTACGCGATCTACCTGTCGGGGCGCATCGAGGCGAAGGAACGCATCCGCGTCACGCAGTCCACGCTGATCGGGCTCAGCACGCTGACGCGGGCGATGCTCTTCCTGCTGGCCGGCGTGTATGCGCAGACGTCGATCCTGTGGCTGGCGGTGCTGCTGTTTCCCGCCATGCTGGTGGGCACGGCGGTGGGCAGGCGCATCACGCTGCGCCTGTCGCGCGAGCAGTTCATCAAGGTGGTGGCGCTTGCCGTGCTGTGCTCGGGCGCCTTCCTGATCTACCGCTATGCCGCCGGTTGAATGCCGAGGGGAATCAGCGGCATGCCTGCGTAGGCCAGGCTGAACGTCCAGAGAATCAGCGCTGCATAGAGGCCCGTCAGGAGCCACACCGCGGCGCGGCCCCATGGCATGAGCGACATGCTGATGAGCGCACCCGCCAGCGGCAGCAGCTGTTGTGCGTGCACGCCGAGAAAGTGCGGCACGCGCAGGTCGCCTCCGGTTGCAGACCAGCCGAACAGCGGAAGCGTGGCGCCGCCCGCGACGGCACCGATGGTCGATCCACCATGCTGGCTGATCGCGATGCCCGCGCCCGCACCGGCCACGAAGGTCAGCACCAGCCCCAGCACCACGGCCAGCCGGTAGGGCGCCGCCAGCGCATCGCCGTGGCGTGCGAACAGCCATGCGAGCGGCAGTGCCGTGGCGCTGAGCAGCAGCGCACCCACGCCCATCAGGCTGTACATGACGATGTGGAAGGTCGAGTCTTCGTTGAAATGCGAAGCCTGCGCTAGCGCGCCTTGCAGCGTGATGTAGCCGATCTCGAAGACGCCCGTGGCGATCACCACCGCGACGATGATGCGTGCGAGGCGGCTACCGCGCTGCTCGTGCGGCAGGTCGCCGATCAGCCATGCGGTGGTCAGCGCATAGAGACTGACCGAAGCCATGAACTTCAGCGGCTTGACCCAGACGCCGACGCCGTTCAGCGTGCGCGGATCGAGCCACGCCGCCATGAGGGCAAGCACCATCGTCGCGAGCAGCAAACCGCCGAACCAAGCGAGCTGCGGCTGGCGTCTGTGCAGCTCCCATGCCAGTGCCATGCACGCGGGCGCGACACGCAGCGCCAGAAAAGCCAGCAGGCCGACCGGGCCGAACAGGAAGGTGAGGGCGAAGCAGGGAATGAGCAGCACTGGCGCGATGCCCGCGCGCTCTCCCTCGCGCGCGATCCAGGTGCCTACGAACAGGTCGAAGGCGAGGTAGTGGAACCACCCGGCCGTGAGAAGGCCCGGATGCTGGAACAGCGCATGCACCGCCGACAGCGAGCTGTATCCGCCGCCGGCCGCCGACCAGTAGGTTGCCATCAGCCACCAGTACGCCAGCCCCAGGCCGACGGGAATGACGATGCCGGTCGTGGCCCAGATGAACGGCTTGGCACGGCCCAGCCATGGGGCCGCGCCGAGCGCTGCCCAGGCGGGAAGGGCGACAGTGCTGCCTGCGCTGAAAAGTGAATCGAACATGTGCGCCTCGCGATCGAAGAAGGCAATCCAGGGTCGGAAAGATGTTATCTTTACAGTGTTTAGATGAAAGCGCAACCTGATTCTTCGAGGAGGTAGAGTTCCTCCTTTGAAGACCGGGAACAGCAGGCAGCCATGGCGGCAAAGAAAATCGAAGAAGCACCCGTGCCCTATCACCACGGCGATCTGCGCGCGGCGCTGATCGGGGCTACCGAAGTCCTGCTGGCCGAGCGCGGCATCGAGGGCTTCACCCTGCGCGAGGCGGCGCGACGCGCGGGCGTGTCGGCAGCGGCGCCCATGCATCACTTCGGCAGCGCGGCCGGGTTGCTGACCGAGGTGGCGATCCTCGGCTTCGAGGAACTCACGCGCTGCCTGCGCGAGGGCACCGAGACCGGCGGCACAGATCCCGCGCGCCGCCTGCGCGGCCAGGGCATGGGCTATGTGCGGTTCGCGCTGGCCTATCCGGCGCGCTTCCAGCTCATGTTCCGCAAGGACCGCCTGACGCCGGACGCACGGCTGGAGGCTGCCGGCGACGCAGCATTCGCCGAGTTGGAGATGGCGGTGCGCGACTACACCGGCTGGGGCCGAAAGAAGCCGCTGAACCGCGCGACGCAGGCGACGGTGCTGGGCGCATGGTCCACCGTGCACGGCTTCGCGCATCTCGCGCTGGACGAGAAGTTCGGCGGACACGCCGGCGGCGCGGGCACGAACGACTTCGTGGAGAACATGCTGCCCGAGATACTGAAGCAGTTCTGGCCCTAGCCTTCAGCCGTTCGCTCGTTCATCCACTCTTCGTTCATTGCCCCGGAAAGGGCGGCAGCCGCCTGCGGATCGTCTGCGCCTTCACGATGGATGTGTTGGTCTCGGCCTTGCTCGCGATGCGGTCGAGGATGCCGTCGAGCTGTTCGAGCGACTGCAGGAACAGCCGCGCAACGAAGCAGTCTTCTCCCGTGACCTTGTCGCATTCGCAGAACTCGGGCGTGCCTTCGATGAGCTTCTGCACCGCCTGCAGCTGCCCCGGCAGCGGACGGATGCGCACGATGGCCTGGAACTGGTATCCCAGCGCCTTCGGATTCACGTCCAGCGTGTAGCCCCGGATCACGTCGCGCTCCTCGAGCCGGCGCAGCCGTTCGGAGACGCTGGGCGACGAGAGACCCACGTGGTGGGCCAGTTCCTTCAGGGACATGCGCGCGTTGCCGGCAAGGGCTTGCACGATGGATTCGTCGATCGGATCGAGCATGAAGACCATCTCCGGTGAACTGGTTGAAGTGCCTTGATTTCAACGGCCATTGCTGGCGATTGCCTTATTAAAAGCATATCCAATTCGCGCGGACCGTGGCACGCTTGCAGCCTTGCTTCCTGCCGTTCGGAACGGAGAGACATGCAGACACAGCTTCGCGGTGCGCTCGAGATGAGCGCGGCCATGGTGATTTCCGGAACCATCGGATGGGTCGTCGTGCGCTTCAACCAGCCGCTGCCCGACTTGCTGTTCTGGCGCTGCGTGTTCGGCGCGGCGACGCTGCTGGTCGTGTGCTTCGTGCTCGGCCTGCTGCGACGCGGCCTCACGCTGCGCAACTTCGCGCTGGCTGCATTCGGCGGCGTGGCGCTGGTCATCAACTGGGTGTTGATCTTCGCGTCCTTCTCGCACGCGTCGATCGCCATCGCCACCGCGGTCTACAACACGCAGCCATTCATGCTGGTGGCGCTCGGCGCGCTTCTCATGTCGGAGCGGCTGACTGCGATGAAGGCGATCTGGCTGTGCATCGCCTTCGCCGGCGTGGTGCTGGTGGCGCAGGCCAAGTCCGGTGGCGGCGCCGGAGGCTCGTCCTACTTCGTCGGCGTGCTGATGGCGCTTGGCGCGGCCTTCTGCTACGCGGTGGCGGCCCTCGTGGCAAAGAAGCTCGATGGCATCGCGCCGCATCTCATCGCGCTGATCCAGGTCTGCGTGGGCATCGTGATGCTCGCGCCCTTCGCGAACCTGAAGACGCTGCCCACCGATGCGGCCACCTGGGGCGTGCATCTCGCGATGGGCGTGATCTACACGGGGCTGGTGTTCGTGCTGCTGTACGGCGCGCTGCAGAAGCTGTCGACACCCGTGGCGGGCGCACTGTCGTTCATCTATCCGCTGGTGGCCATCGGCGTCGACTACGTCGCCTTCGGCCAGCGGCTGGGCACGCTGCAGCTGGCGGGCGCGGCCGCCATCCTGATCTCGGCGGCGGGCATGACCTTCGGCTGGACCCTGCCGGGCCTGCCGAGGCAGCAATCGCCCGCCGCCGGAAAGAGCTGACGACAGTGCCCGCGGCTCAGGGTGCCGCCGCGGCGACGTCGTCGCGCCTGAAAAGCGCTGTCGCGGTCCGCTTCACCAGCAGGTAGAACAGCGGCACGAAGAAGATCCCCAGCGCAGTCGCGGCCAGCACTCCGCCGAAGACGCCAGTGCCGATGGCCACCTGGCTCGCCGAACCCGCGCCGGTGGCCAGCGCCAGCGGCACCACGCCGGCCAGGAAGGCCAGCGAGGTCATCAGGATCGGTCGCAGCCGAAGGCGCGCGCCTTCGGCCACCGCATCGAGCAACGGCACGCCACGGCGCAGCGCAGCTTCAGCGAACTCGATGATGAGGATCGCGTTCTTCGCCGACAGCCCGATGGTCGCCAGCAGACCGACCTGGAAGTAGATGTCGTTCGACAACCCGCGCAGCGACGCGGCGATCACCGCGCCGAGCACGCCCAGCGGGATCACCAGCATCACCGAGAACGGCACAGACCAGCTCTCGTACAGTGCGGCCAGGCACAGGAACACGACGAGGATCGACAGTGCGAACAGCAGCGGTGCCTGCCCGCCCGAGAGCCGCTCCTGGTACGAGAGGCCGCTCCATGCGTGGCCAGTGCCGCGCTGCTTCTTCGCGATGCTTTCCACCGCCGCCATCGCCGTGCCCGAGCTCGTGCCATGCGAGGCCGCGCCCTGGATCTGCACGGCCGGCAGGCCGTTGTAGCGCTCCAGCTGGGGCGCGCCCTGCGACCAGCGCGTGGTGGCGAAGGCCGAGAACGGCGTCATCGCGCCGGTGGCGCCGCGCACGAACCACTGGCGGATGTCGTCCGGGTCGGAGCGGTAGGGCGCGTCGGCCTGCACGTACACGCGCTTGACGCGGCCGCGGTCGATGAAGTCGTTGACGTAGCTGCCGCCCCAGGCGATGCCCAGCGTGGTATTCACGTCGTCCAGCGACAGCCGCAGCGCCGAGGCCTTGAGCTGGTCGATGTCCACCTGCAGCTGCGGCGTGCCGGCCACGCCGTTGGCGCGCACGGACTGCAGGCGCTGGTCTTTCTTCGCGTCGCGCACGAGCGACTCGCGCGCCTGCACCAGCCGCTCGGCGCCCATGCCCGAGGTGTCCTGCAGCCAGAACTCGAAGCCGTTGGATTCACCCAGCCCCTCGATCGGCGGCGGCACCATGCCGTAGACCTCGGCGTCGCGCTGCTGCTTCGAAAGCACTGTGCCCGCGCGCTCGACGATGGCCTGCGCGCGCTTGTCCGCGTGCCTGCGCTCCGACCAGTCCTTGAGCGAGACGAAGGCCATGCCCATGTTCTGCCCCGAGCCGCCGTAGCTCCAGCCCGAGAGCGTGAAGATGGTGTCTGTCGTGTCCTTCTCGGTTTCCAGGAAGTGCTTCTCGACCATGCGGTTCACGGCGTCGGTGCGGCTGCTCGTCGAGCCGGCCGGCAGCGTGAGCTGCACCATCACGCTGCCCTGGTCTTCCTCGGGCAGGAAGCCTCCGGGCAGGCTCAGGTACAGCGCGCCCATGCCGGCCACGATGGCCGCGTACACGGCCGTGAAGCGCAGCGGCTTGCGCAGGATGCGGCCCAGCAGGCCCACATAGCGGCCCTGTGCCGCGTCGAAGCGACGATTGAAGGCGCCGAGAAAGCCGCGCGTGCGCGGCGTGTCGCCGGCCTTCAGGAAGCGCGCGCACAGCGCCGGGATCAGCACGATGGCCACCACCACCGACAGCACCATCGACGCGATGATCGTCACCGAGAACTGCCGGTAGATCACGCCCACCGAGCCGCCGAAGAAGGCCATCGGCAGGAACACCGCCGACACCACCACCGCGATGCCGACCAGCGCGCCGGTGATTTCCTTCATCGACTTGATGGTGGCCGCCTTGGGGTCGAGTCCTTCCTCGTGCATCACGCGCTCGACGTTCTCCACCACCACGATGGCGTCGTCCACCAGCAGGCCGATGGCCAGCACCATGCCGAAGAGCGTGAGCACGTTGATCGAGTAGCCGAATGCCGCGAGCACGCCGAAGGTGCCCAGCAGCACCACCGGCACGGTGATGGCCGGAATGACCGTGGCGCGCCAGTTCTGCAGGAACAGGTACATCACGACCACCACCAGCGCGATGGCCTCCAGCAGCGTCTTGATGACCGACTTGATCGAGATCTTCACGAAGCGCGTGGTGTCTTCCGCGTAGGCCACGCGCAGGCCGGCCGGCAGCGAGGGCTCCATCTCGGCGATGCGGGCCTTCACCGCGCTGGCGGTGGTCAGCGCGTTCGAGCCCGGCGCCAGCATGATGGCCGCGCCGGCGGCGGGGTGTCCGTTCAGGCGCGTGGTCTCGGCGTACGACTCGCTGCCCATTTCCACGCGCGCCACGTCGCCCAGGCGCACCACGGCGCCGTCGGACTGCGTCTTCAGCACGATGTCGCGGAACTGCGCGGGCGTTTGCAGCCGCGACAGCGCCGTCACGGTGGCGTTGAGCTGTTGCTTCGCGGGCGATGGCCGCGCGCCGATCTCGCCGACCGACACCTGCGTGTTCTGCGCGGCGATGGCGGCGGTCACGTCCGAGGGCATCAGCTGGTAGCTCGCGAGCCGGTGCGGGTCGAGCCAGATGCGCATCGCGTACGCTGCGCCGAAGGCCTGCACCGAGCCCACGCCGTCGACGCGGCTGATGGGGTCGCGCATGTTACTGGCCATCCAGTCGGCCACGTCGGTGTCGGTGCGGCGCCCGGTCTCGTCGTAGAGCGCGACGATCATCAGGAAGTTGTTCTGCGACTTCGCGACCGTCACGCCCTGCTGCTGCACCGCCTGCGGCAGGCGGCTGGTGGCCTGGCTGACCTTGTTCTGCACCTGCACCTGCGCCGTGTCGGGGTTGATGCCCTGGCGGAAGGTGACGCTGATCTCTGCCCAGCCGGCCGAGCTGCTGGTCGACTTGAAGTACAGCAGGCCGTCGATGCCCTTGAGCTGCTGCTCGATGACCTGCGTGACGCTGCTTTCCACCGCCTGCGCCGAGGCGCCGGGGTAGTTGGCGGAGACGACGACGGTGGGCGGCGCGATGTCCGGGTACTGCGACACCGGCAGCGTGCGGATGGCCACGCCGCCGGCCAGCATGATCAGGATGGCGATGACCCATGCGAAGACGGGTCGCTGTATGAAGAAATTGGCGATCACTGGAGTTGTCTCAATCTGCCGAGGAAGGTGCCGCCGCGGTCGACACCGGCACCGGCTTCACCTTGTCGCCGGGGTGGGCGCGCTGCAGGCCGTCGACCACGAGCCGGTCGCCTTCGCGCAGCCCGTTCGTCACGACCCACTGGTCGCCCGCCGCGCTGCGCACTTCGAGCGCGCGCAGCTCGACCTTGTCGCCCGCGCCGACCACCAGCGCGGTGGGTTCGCCCTTCTCGTTGCGCGACACGCCGCGCTGCGGCGCGAGCACGGCCTGCCGCTCCACGCCGGACTCCACCTGCGCGCGCACGTACATGCCGGGCAGCAGCAGCCCTTGCGGGTTGGGGAATTCCGCACGCAGCGTGACCGAGCCGGTGGCGGCGTCGACGGCCACCTCGGTGAACTTCAGCGTGCCGGCGTGCGGGTAGGGCAGGCCGTCTTCCATGCGCAGGCTCACGCGCGTGCTGGCGGGCGCCATGTCGCCCGAGATGAAGCGGCGCTTGAGCCGCGTGAGCTCGAGGCTGGACTGCACGACGTCGACGTAGATCGGGTCGATGCGCTGGATGGTCGCGAGCGCCGTGGCCTGGCCCGGCGCCACCAGCGCGCCCTCGGTCACGCTGGAGCGGCCGATGCGGCCCGAGATGGGCGCCTCGATGCGCGTGAACTCGAGGTTGATGCGCGCGGCCTTCAGCGCCGCCTTCGCGGCCTTCACGCCGGCCTCGGCCTGCACGAGCGCGGCCTGGGCCTCCTCGTGCTCCTGCCTGCTCACCGCGTTGGCCTTCACCAGTTCGCCGAAGCGCTCCGACTTGCCGCGCAGGCTCGCGATGCTGGCCTGGGCCGTGGCGAGCGCGGCCTGCGCCTGCTCGTGCGCCGCCTCGAAGGGGCCGGGCTCGATCTCGTACAGCACCTGGCCCGCGCGGACCATGCTGCCTTCCTCGAACAGTCGCTTGCGCACGATGCCGTTGACCTGCGGCCGGACCTCGGACACGCGGAAGGCGGCCGTGCGGCCCGAGAGCTCGGTGCGCACGGGCACGTCGCCCGCGTGCAGCGCCATCACGCCGACTTCGGGCGGTGCCGCTTCGGTGTCGGAGGTCTGCCTGGCGCCGCAAGCGGCGAGGGCGAGCAGGGAAAGAGGGAACAGGAGCTTGAAAGTCATGGCTGTCCGGGAACGCGATGCGGCGCGAGCCGGAGTCGCCCGGGTCGCGCATGCTTGATGTTTTGCACTGTTATGGTGCATTGTGCCTGCCGTGCTGCGTTGCAACATGAAGGATTCCTGAGGCTTCCGAGGGATAAGAACCAACGAAAAAGCCCACGCAGGCAGGCGCCCGCCGCCACGTCGATCCGTGACGGCGGGCCCTGCCGCGTGGGCCGGTCGGCTGGCTGGCTCGGAGCTAGCTGGCGCTTTGCTGGCGCCGTCCCAGTGCGAACACCGAGTTCGGCGCATCGACGACGAAAGGCTTGCGCGTGGCTGGCTGGCCGGCCGGCGTACGCCGGGTCTCGGTCCGCACCGCGGCCTGTACGCCCTTTGCCTTCTGTTCGTCGACAAGGCTTTGCAGCGAGATCGACTTGAGGAACTCGACCGCCCGCAGGTTCACGGTGGCCCAGAGCTCGTCGATTTCGCAGCGGCCCGTTTCGCCCGGCGCGTCGGCATCGCGCCGGTGGGTGGTTTCGGCATCGTGTTCCTCGATCGAGAGGACGATGTCGGCCACGGAAATCTCGGCAGCCTTGCGGCTCAGGGAATATCCGCCGCCGGGGCCCCGGGTCGATTCGACCAGGCTGGCGCGCCGCAACTTGCCGAACAGCAGTTCCAGGTACGACAGCGACACGCGCTGGCGCAGGCTGATCGAAGCCAGGGTGACGGGGCCCGAACGGCCGTGCAGGGCGATGTCGATCATCGCGGTGACCGCGAAGCGGCCCTTGGTGGTGAGACGCATGGGATGTTTTCCTTCCTTCGTGGGGAATTACTCGTCCCGGCCGCCGGCGATGCCCAGCAGGGCCAGCAGCGACTGGAAGACGTTGTAGATGCTGAGATACACACCCAGCGTGGCGGAGATGTAGTTGGTCTCCAGGCCGTCCTTCACGCGCTTGAGGTCGTGCAGGATGAAGGCCGAGAAGATGCCGATGGCCAGGACCGACAGCGTCATCATCAGCGCGCTCGACTTCAGGAAGAAGTTGGCGATGCCGGCCACCAGCAGCAGGATGGCGCCGATGAAGAGCCACTTGCCCATGCCCGACAGGTCGCGCTTGATGACCGACGACAGCGTCGCCATGCCGAAGAAGATCGCGCCGGTGCCGGCGAACGCCGTCATCACCAGGCTGGCGCCGTTGGCCAGGCCGAGCACGGTGCCGACCAGGCGAGACAGCATCAGGCCCATGAAGAAGGTGAAGGCCAGCAGCACCGGCACGCCGGCTGCCGACTCCTTGGTCTTCTCGATGGCGTACATGAAGCCGAAGGCGCCGCCGAGGAAGACCATCAGGCCGATGCCCGGCGACATGGCGCGCGAGAAGCCGGTGGAGACGCCGATCCAGGCGCCGAGCACGGTGGGCACCATCGACAGCGCGAGCAGCCAGTAGGTGTTGCGCAGGACGCGGTTGCGCTCCTGCGGCGAGGCGATCGGGAGATCGATGCTGTCGTGATAGGCGGTAGGGCTGTTGTTCATTTTGTGTTGGTTCCTTGAGCTGGACCTGTGCCGGCTGCGTGGCGCGAAATCGCGCACGCGAAATGGCACAGGGCCGTGAATGAGATGCGGGGTAGCGGTTGCGAGACGGGCGCCGCAGGTGGCGGACGGCCCGGATCGCACATGGGGAGCCGTGGCGGCTCCCGGTCGCGCAGGCTTTTCGGGCCTAGGCGACGAAGGAAGCGGCGCGGGGTGGCCGCTTGGGTCGCGCCAGGAACGGCGAGACGATGGTGGTCAGGCCGAGTTTCGGCGGCTGTTCCGTGAAGCGCAGCAGCGCGGGCGCACCGTTGCGGGCGTCGACCAGTTCGGCGTGTTCGGAGCCGGCTTCGTCGATGGAGAGGGTGTCATCCGATGCCTTGTCGGCATCGCCCGCCAACGCCGCGGCGTCGGAGGAGGCGGTGAAGGCGACGCTGACGACCAGCATCTGGGTGGCTTGAGCGGCCTGCGGGTCAGCGTGCGAATGGGCGGAATGGCCGGCACCCATCATGTTGTGGGCAAGCACGGCGAAGCCGTAGCAGGACAACATGATTGCGAGGACGGTAGCGGCAAACCAGCGGGACATGTAGGGGTATTTTAGCCGCCGCGCATGACGAAGTTCGCGGCGGCGTTTTCAACCGACCTGATCGCACGGATGTTCCGTTCCTCAGGCCGGCGCGGTCGTGGTTTCGCTGCCTTCGGACTGCAGCCATTCCCGTGCGTGGGTGCGCAGGGCGTCTATCTGCAGCCATATCAGACCGAGTTCGGTATGGAAAGTTCGCGCCTGCGGGTCGCCGGCGCTCCCGCTTTCACCTCCGTCGGCAGCGGCCTGCGCCAGCGCGGCGCGTGCAGCCGACTCCGCCTCCGCACCGTCCGTTACATCCACCGCGCCCTTTTCCAGCCCGGCCGCCAGCGCCTCGAGTGCCGCGATCGCCCCTTCGGCCGACGCATGCAGCACCGCCATCTGCGCCGAATCGGGCAGCGCCGCGCGGTGGGCACCCAGCGCCGACAGATAACTCAGCAGCGTGTGCGAGCGGATCAGGAAGCGCAGCGCCACCCCCGCGCGCGGCCGCACGTAGCCCGGCTCGCGGAACATGTCCGACACGGCGGTCGACAGTGCAGCGTCCGCGTTGTGGTCGTTGCGCCGCGCCAGCCGGTAGTCGAGGTGGTCGCGGGCGCCGGTGCGGTACTGCACGACGATCTGCCGCAGGTAGCCTGCATGGCCGCGCATCGCGGCGGCGGCCAGCTCGTTGATGCGCCGCGCCTGCCAGTGCGGCAGCACGAGCAGCACGGCCAGCCCGGCGATGGCGCTGCCGATGGCGGTGTCGACCAGCCTCGGCACCAGCAGCACGCCGCTGTCGCCGACCTGGTTGAAGCACATCAGCACCAGCAGCGTCATCGACGCGGTGGCCAGCAGGTAGCGCGTGGTGCGGGTCGCGAAGAACAGCACCCCGGCCACCACCGCGAGCACCGACTGCACCAGCGGCTGCGGAAAGAGTTGCAGCAGCGCCCAGCCCGCCACCACGCCCAGCGCTGTGCCGGCAATGCGCTGCCCCATGCGCGCGATGGTGTCGCCATAGCTCTGCTGGCAGACGAAGAGCGTGGTCAGCAGGATCCAGTAGCCTTGCGCCGGATGGATGGCCTGCATCACGCCATAGCCCGCCACCAGCGCGATCGACAGCCGCAGCGCATGACGGAAGAGCGGCGAGCGCACGGTGAGCTGGCGCCGCACGCGCTCGACCGCGTCGCGCCACGAGCGCGGCGAACGGTCGAACAGGCCCATCTCCGTGCGGCCCGCGCGTGCCGAAGGCTGGCTGGCGCCCGCGAGCTGGCCGTCGAGCAGCGCGAGGTTGCGCGCCAGCGCTTCCACGGAAGCCAGCAGGGCGAGCCGCGCAGGGGTATCGGCCCGAGCGCGCTCGTGCTCGATGGCGCTGCGCAGGTCGGCCAGCGCCTGCACGGTTTCCGGGCCCACCTCGAAGGGTTCGCGCCGCGCGACCGACTCGGCCAGCCGCTGGCAGGCCAGCCCCTGCAGGCCCAGCACGCGCTGACAGCGGTAGAGCAGGTCGCTGTGGAAGAAGGCGTCGGCCAGCGCGTTGTAGTCGTCGTGCGAGGAGCTGGCGCGCTCGTGCACGTCCTGCGCGATCAGGTACAGCCCCCGGTAGCGCGAGATGCGCCCGGTCGGCGCCCGCGCGCCGATGCGACGGAAGATGCTTTCCTTGGCTGCGTTGAGTTCGGTCACCACTTCCGCGTTGAGCTGCGCGAGCGCGAGCCGCTTGCGCTCGATGTCGATGCCGCGCAGCGGCTCGAAGAGCGACGCCTTGAAGCGCACGTAGTTGCCCAGCACCGTGAATAGCGTCACCAGCCGCGCCTGCACCGGCTGCGCCGGAAAGGCCGCGCACCACAGCACCGAGAAAACGCCGTACCAGGCCGCGCCGGCCACCAGCAGCAGCGGCTCCCGTCCGCGATGCGCCACGCCATGCGCGCCCATGTTCTCGATGCCGAGCGTGGCGTACATCGCGAGGATCAGCGTCGCATAGGCGATCGCCTTGTACCGCGCCTCCACCGCGCCGAGCATCGTGAGGCAGAAGGCCGAGAGCGCCAGGCCGGCGATGAACAGCAGCGGCATGCCGAAGGCCGCCTCCACCGCGAAGGCGATGGCAGCGAAGCAGCCCAGCGTGACCAGCTGCGCGCGCAGCCGCCCGCGCCAGCTGTCGTCGGTTTCGGCGAGCGCGCTGGCGATGGCGCCGAGGAACAGGGGAATCACCGCGTCGGGATGGCCGGTCCAGGCGCAAGTCGCCATGAGACTGCCGAGCGTGAGGAGGATGCGCACGGGCTGCGCGCGAGAAGCGAATGACCGCAGCTGCTGGCGCAACGCGTCCGGAGACAGGGGAAGCATGATGGGCCGATCTTGCACGATGCATGCCACGGCCGCGCGGCACCGGCTCGAAGATTCGTCTCTTCTTTCTGTCTCTCTACCTGCTCATCTGCGCGGGCTGCGAAGGAAGCCGTGGCGTGCCGCGATCCAGCGGACTTCGTCTTCGCCGGCCGCGTGGTCCGCGGACAAGCCCGCGAACAGCATCCCGTCCTCGACCAGCAGGAACCGGCGCGATTGCGCATCGCCGTCGCCCGGCAGCACGCGCAGCGTGGCCTCACCGAGTTCGATCCGCTCGCCCGGCGCGGGGAGCACGGCGGAGGCATCGGCCCAGATGTCGCGCAGGGCTTCTTCCGCGTGGCCATGCGTCGACAGCAGCCATCGCACACGCCCCGGCGCCGCCGCGACGAGCGCCTCGATGTGCGCGGGGCTCGCGGGTAACGCGTCGATCAACGCCCAGTCGCCGCCCGACGTGCCCACGAAGTAGCTGTGCACCAGCGCGCCCGAGGCATCGCCCGCTTCACCCGTGACCCGCAGCACCCGGGCCGAGAGCCGCATCGCCAGCCCGGCCTCGTGCGCGTAGCGCCCGCCGCCCTGGCCGTCGGGGTCGACATGGCCGACTTCCTCGTATGCGGGTTCCTCCATGTTCACCGGCCGCCGTCCTTTGGGGCCGTCCGCCAGCCGGGGCATGACGCGCGGAATGTGCTTGAGGTCGCGCGCGTGCGTAATGAGCCCGGCCACGCTGTCGAACTGCGCAAGGCCCTCGAGGATGCGCCGCGTCACGTTCATCAGCTTGAGTCCGCGCGCCGGCGCCACGGCCTCGGAGGGGCGCAGCCACATGTGCTCGACCGTCTCGCGGCCGTCCGGACGCACGCTCTGCACCTCGGGCATCGTCGCGAGAAAGAAGCGCGTGTCGAAGCGCCGCGGCATGCCCGGCGGCGTGAGCCAGTGCGAGAAGTACGCGAGCCGGTCGGTCGCGAGCTTCCAGCCGTTCCGCCTGCACAGCGAGAGCAGGGCATCGGTGCCTTGCTCCGCCGCCTGGCGCATGGCCGCGAGCTGCGCGGGCGGCAGATCGTCCAGAGCCACGATCTGGCCGGCGGCGTCGGTCGCGAACAGCACGCCGGCTTCCTCGAAGCATTCGCGGATCGCGGCCGCGTAGTAGTCGAGGCCGCCCTCGGACAGGCCCAGGCGCGCGCTTGCGGCACCGTCGTCGAGGCCGCTGCAGCTTTCGTGCAGGCCCCGGTCGTGCGCGTCGATCACTCCGCCCGGAAACACGCTGGCGCCGCTGTTCTGGTCGTCGGCCTTCTCGGCCCGCCGCAGCATCAGCACCTCGAGGCCGTCGCTTCCGTCGCGCAGGACGATGAGGGTGGCCGCCATCCGCACGGGGCGCGGCGAAGCGGGCAGGGACGAGGCATCCGGTGATCTGGCGGTCATGCCCGCATTGTCGCGCCGGCCGCTGCTGCCAAGGTGACAGCGCAAGGGCCCCGCTGTCGCGCGGAAGACCGTGCGAAACGCGGCGCGCGACTTACCGTCAAGGCACACATACACATCGACTCTTGCTGAAGGACGCACCATGCATTTTGAATTCACGCCCCGGGTGATCGCGCTGCGCGAGGAACTGCTCCGGTTCATGGACGAGTACGTCTATCCGAACGAGAAGCGCCACGAGGAGGAGCTGGCCGCCAACGCCCGCGCCGGCCGCCCCTACGCCGAGCTGCCGATGATGGCTGGCCTGAAGGCCAAGGCGCGCGAGCGCGGGCTGTGGAACCTGTTCCTGCCCGAGTCGGAGCACGGACCCGGCCTGAGCAACGTCGAGTACGCGCCGCTGTGCGAGATCATGGGGCGGCGCTACTGGAGCTCCGAGATCTTCAACTGCTCCGCGCCCGACACCGGCAACATGGAAGTGCTGGCGCGCTACGGCACCAAGGCGCAGCAGGAGCGCTGGCTGAAGCCGCTGCTGGCCGGCGAGATCCGCTCCTCCTTCGCAATGACCGAGCCCGAGGTGGCATCGAGCGACGCCACCAACATCCGCTGCAGCATCCGCCGCGAGGGCGACGAGTACGTCATCAACGGCCGCAAGTGGTACATCACCGGCGCGATGAACGAGCGTTGCGAGATCTTCGTGCTGATGGGCAAGACCGACCCCGACAACGCAGACCGCCACAAGCAGCAGTCGATGATCCTCGTGCCCAAGAACACGCCCGGCGTGACCATCGTGCGCGACATGGCGCTGCTCGGCGTGTACGACCCGCCCTTCGGCCATCCCGAGATCGTGTTCGAGAACGTGCGCGTGCCGGTCGAGAACATCCTGCTCGGCGAAGGCCGCGGCTTCGAGATCGCGCAGGGCCGCCTCGGGCCGGGCCGCATCCACCACTGCATGCGCGCCATCGGCATGGCAGAGGCCGCGCTGGAGATGATGTGCCAGCGCCTGGTGTCGCGCACCGCCTTCCACAAGCCGCTGTCGGAGCAGGGCGTGTGGCGCGAGCGCATCGCCGAGTCGCGCATGCTCATCGAGCAGTCGCGCTGGATGGTGCTCAACGCCGCCTACCGCATGGACACCGTGGGCAACAAGGTCGCCGCGAAGGAGATCGCGATGATCAAGGTGCTCACGCCCAACAACTGCGTGAAGGTGGTCGACTGGGCCATGCAGGCCTTCGGCGCGATGGGCCTGAGCCAGGACACGCTGCTCACGCACTTCTACGCCTACGAGCGGCACCTGCGCGTGGCCGACGGTCCCGACGAGGTGCACCGCAACGCGATCGCCAAGCAGGAGCTGGCGGCGTACCAGTAGGAAGGAAAGAAGGAAGAAGGCGAGCGCCGCGCCGGTCAGTCGCGCACTTCCAGCGTCAACGACACCTCGGCCGCGCCTCCGCGCGGCAGCGACGCGACGCCGACGGTCGTTCGGGCCGGCAGCGGTGCCTCGGCAAATACCTGCCGCAGCAGGGCCGAGGCCGCGTCCATCACCTTCGCGTGCTCCGCGAAATCGCCGCCGGTCCGGAGATACCCGTTCAGCGTGACGACGCGGGCGACGCGCGAGAGGCTGCCCAGTTCCTCCCGCGCGGCGCGCAGCAGAGCGGCAACGGCGGCCACCGCCGCGCGCTGGCCGTGCGCCACGTCGTCCGGCCCCCGCAGCGGCCCGGCAATGACTTCGCCGTTCTCGCGCCCGACAACGCCGCTCGAATGCCACAGGTTGCCGGCCTTCGAGAAGGTGGCGTAGGTTCCGGAAGGACTGGCACGCGCAGCTTCCGGCGGGCAGAGCACTTCCAGGCGCAGATCCTCCGGTGGCTCCTCGCAGCATTCACCGCCGACCCGGCAGCCTTCCTGCGCCATCGCTTCCGACGGCAAGCCTACATGAATGGCGGAAGGCGAACCCATGGCTTCGCCCTGTCGCACCGTCACCGTGAGTGCGTCCCCGCCGACCAGGCCCAGGCGGCGCAAGCCCCATGCGAGTGCCGCCGCGGCGATGCCCGTGGCCGCATCTTCGGGATAGCCGGAGGATTTCGGAAACTGCCGTGCGCTGACCGCGCAGCCCTCGCCCTGCGACATCGCGTACGGATACAGGCCGGTCGAGCCCAGCCGCTCGCACAGCGACTCGACACGCGCGAAGTCCACGCGCAGGCCGTGCAGCTGCTGCGCGTCCGCCAGTCGCACCAGCGTCTTCACGCGGCTGGTCGCGGCGTTGAGCACGGGCCCCACGATGCGCGCCGCATCGATGCCCAGGCACTGTGCGATTTCGTCGACCAGGGCCTGCTGCGTCACTTCCTCGACCACCGCGCGCGGCTGGCTGATCCGTACCGTGCCGTCGACGCGCTGGCCCGTCACGGTGCCGCTCAGCGTCTGGATGGCGATCGGCGAGCCGTCCCATTCGCCGCGCCGGTGCAGCAGCCAGAGCGCACCGACGGTGGCGTGGCCGCACATCTCCATTTCGTGGTTGGGCACGAAGTAGCGCATGCGCAGGGCATGCGCGGGCGTTTCGGGCTTGAGCACGAAGACCGATTCATGCCCGCTGCGCCGCGTGTATTCCTGCATCTGCGCGGTCGAGAGCGCGTCGGCATCGAGCCATACCGGCGCGGGATTGCCGCCGGTCCCGGGGTCGGCCCCCACGAAGACGCGGATGTTGTGGGCGTGCGGAAGGTGGGTCGTCGTCATCTTCATTCGGCCTTTGCATTCACCGAGCGTGCGATGCCGCCCCAGAGCTGGATGTCGCTGCGTATCTGTGCCTGGAACGCATCGGGCGGCACGGTCCACGGCGTCACGCCCTTGGACTGCATGTCGGCGCGAAGGGCCGCATCGCGCATGGCCGCGTCGAGCGCCGCGCGCAGTCGCTGCACCACCGGCTGCGGTGTGGCCGCCGGCGCCATCAGGCCATACCAGAGCTGCGGCCTGAAGCCCTTGATGCCGGCCTGCTCGAAGGTAGGCAGGCCCTCGAAGCCGGCCAAGGGCTCGCTGATTGCCAGCGCCCGCATGCGGCCGCCGCGCACCTGCGCGAGCAGCGAAGGCGGGTTGTCGAACAGCGCCTGGATCTGGCCCGCCATCAGGTCGGCCTGCGCGGGGGCCGCGCCGCGGTAGGGCACATGGGTCATCTCGATGCCGGTGCGCTGCTTGAAGAGCTCGCCCGCCAGATGGCTCAGGCTGCCGTTGCCGATGCTGCCGTAGTTGAGCGCCTGCGGATGGGCCTTGGCGTAGTCGACCAAGCCCTTCACGTCGCGCGCCGCCAGCGAGGGCGTCACCACCAGCACGAAGGGCGTGGTGCCGATGGTGCCTATGGGCACGAGGTCCTTGACCGGGTCGTAGGGCAGCTTGGGGTACACCGCGTCGGCGGAGGCGATGGTCGAGGTGGTGGCGGCCACCAGCGTGTAGCCGTCGGGGTTCGCCTTCGCGCCGAAGCCGGTGCCCACGGTGCCGCCGGCGCCGGAGCGGTTGTCGATGATCACCGACACGCCGAGGGCGGTCTGCAGCCGCTGCTGCACCGAGCGGAAGATCACGTCCGTGCCGCCGCCGGCGGGGAAGGGTACGATGATCGTCACCGGCTTGGCCGGATAGGCCGTTTCCGGCGCCGACCACGAGGCGGCGGGGCCGTACAGGATGCCGGCGGCTGCCAGCCCGATGAGCGCGCGGCGGCGCAGTGCTTGGGGTTTCATGTTTCTTGCTTGCGGGAGTGGTGTTTCCCGATTCTGTTGAGCGTGCGCGAACGCGCGCGGCCGATTGCGACATGCACGAGTTCAATTGCGACAAGGAGTGGCCATGCACCTGACGAACACCCGCATACCGGCGCCGCGCCAGTCGCTGTTCGTCGAGCGCCTGTCGCACCACGCCACCATGGTCGCGAACGCGCGCGAGCGCTATGCCACCGACACCCACGTGCACGACTGCGACATGCTCTTCGTGCCGCTGGCGGGACGCTTCAGCGTCAGCGATGCGCAGGGCGGCGCGCAGACCCTGGGCCCGGGGCACTTCCTCTGGTTCGCCGCCGGCAGCGCGCATTCGACCACCACGCTCACGGCGGGGCAGACGCACGTCGCGGTCTATGTGGACCCCGGGCTGTGGGCGACCGCGCTGCAGGCGCAGGGCGTTTCGGCTCCATTGCAGGGCATGCGCGCGGGCAGCACGGCGCTGCGTGCGCTGTCGCAGCGGATGTTCGAGTCGGCGAAGGCCGGCACCGCGGAGAACTACGCGCTGTGCGGCGCGCTCGTCATGGAGGCGGCGCGGCTTGGCGGCAATCCGCTGTCGGACGGTGATCCCACCTCGGCACTGCTGGTGGCCGAACTGCTCGCGGAGGCCATCGAAGCCGATCTTTCACAGCCGCTGTCGCTGGAGGCCTTCGCGCAGCAGCACCGTCTTTCGCGCCGGCAGGTGGAGCGCGTCTTCCGCGCGAAGCACGGCGTGTCGCCGCTGGCCTACCTGCAGCGCAGGAGGCTGGAGCGCGCGGAGTATCTGCTCAGGAACACGTGCGATTCGGTGCTTTCCATCGCGCTGCAGGTGGGCTGGGAGTCGGGCTCGTACCTGTCCCGGATGCTGGAGAAGACCTGGGCGAAGACCGCCACGCAGATCCGCGCCTCGGGTCTCGCCGGCAGCGGCGACTAGGGCCTGTTCACACTATTTCCAGGGTTGTGTTGGCGCTCCTGGCGTGTGCGCATGCACACGCGTCGTCGCGCGCCTTGATTGGCCCGCCCTGGCTGCCCTTCGCGACCCCGGAAATAGTGTGAACAGGCCCTAGCCCGCCGGCGCCTCCCACGCGAAGCCCACGCCATACACGGACCGTATCCAGTCATGCTCCGGCGTTACGGCGCCGAGCTTGCGGCGCAGGTTCTTCACATGGCTGTCGATGGCGCGTTCCGTCACGTCGACCGTGTCGTCGTAGGCCAGCTCGAGCAGTCGGGCGCGCGAGAAGATGCGGCCCGGGTGCCGCGAGAGCACCTGCAGCAGCCCGAACTCGCGCCGCGTGAGGTTCAGCGGCGTGCCTTCGAGCGATGCGCGCCAGTGCACGTCGTCCAGCACCAGCCCCGGTGCGTCGTTCTGCGAGCCCGAGCCCTGCGCCAGGCCCGGCGCTGTGCGGCGCAGCACCGCGCGAACGCGCGCCACCAGCTCGCGCGGCGAGAAGGGCTTGCACACGTAGTCGTCGGCGCCGAGTTCCAGGCCCAGCAGCCGGTCGACCTCCTCGATGCGCGCGGTCAGCATGATGATCGGGTGCGTCGTGTGCTCGCGCGCGCGGCGCAGCACCTCGATGCCGTCGAGCCGCGGCAGCATGATGTCCAGCAGAGTGAGGTCGGGCGGCGTCGCGACGATGCTTTCGAGCGCGCTCTGCCCGTCGATGAAGTGCTCGGTTTCGTAGCCCGCGTGGCGCAGGTAGTCCTGCACCACCGAGGCGATGTCGGTTTCGTCTTCGACGATGACGATGCGTGTCATGACGTTGCTGCCAGTGGAAGGGTGAGGGTCAGGCGCAGGCCGCCCAGGGGCGAGGCCGACGCGTCGATGGTGCCGCCGTGCGCCTCGATGGTCGCGCGGCAGATGGAAAGGCCCAGCCCCGAGCCGCCGAGTTCGCGGCTGCGCGAGGTCTCGCCGCGGAACAGCCGGTCGAAGAGGCGAGGCAGCTCGGCCTCGGGCACGCCCGGCGCGCTGTCGTCGAACACCAGCGTGATGCGGTTGCCGGTCCACGCGCCATCGACCAGGACATCGATGTGCAACTCGCCGCCCTGGTCGGTGTAGGCCAGCGTGTTCTCCAGCAGGTTCATGAAGACCTGGTGCAGCCGGTGCGCGTCGCCCTCGACGGCGGGTTGCGCCGATGCCCCGATGCGGTCGATGGCGCGGCGGTCCACCGTGATGCCGCGCGCGGCGAAGCGGTCGCGGGTGTGGTCGAGCGCCTCCTTCAGCAGCGACAGCGGAAACACTGTGGCCGTGAGCAGGTCGTTCTGCGGCTCGCGCATGCTGCTTCGCAGGTCGTCGACCAGCTGGCCCAGGCGGATCACCTGCCGGTGCAGCCGCAGGGCGGTGCGTTCGTCGAAGGTGCGCACGCCGTCCTGCAGCGCCTCGATTTCCGCGCGCATGGCGGCCAGCGGCGTGCGCAGCTCGTGGGCCGCGTCGGCCAGCCAGGCGCGGCGCGAGGCTTCCATGGTGTCGAGCCGTTGCGCCATGTCGTTGAAGGTGCGGCCCAGCAGCGCCAGCTCGTCCGAGCCCTGCACCGCGACGCGGGTGGAAAGCCGGCCGCGCGCCACGTCCTGCGCGGCCTGGGTGAGCTCGTCGATGGGCCTGAACCAGCGGCGCGCCAGCAGCCACGAGAGCACCAGCGCGAAGCCGAGGCCGCACAGGCCGGTGAGCACGATCACGCCGGACTGCCGCGCGACGAAGGCCCGGTCGGCTTCGCTCTCGAGGCCCTGCAGCGGCGTCAGCGCCAGGTAGCCGATGACGGTGCGGTCGCGGCGGATCGGCGTGCGCGCGGCGTTCGCGAGGTCGACCTCGGCGCCCACCACGCGCGAGCCGTGCGCGTCGAGCAGGGCCAGCCGCTGGAAGATGGAGTCCGGCATGTCGCGCGGATCGCGGAAGAACCACGGCGGCGGCACGGTCGGCAGCCGGCGCGGCGTCAGCTCGAGCTGGGGCGACGACAGACCCGAATCCGAAGGCGGCGGGGGCGGCGGCCTGCCGCCGTCGGCGCCTTCGCCACCACCACCTCCATCAGGGGGAGGATTCCCGCGCATGGTGCGGTACTCGTACCAGGGCGGCAGCCGCCGTTCGTCGCCATTGCCGTTGCTGCCGGCGGTGTCGAGCGCGGCGGCCATCCGGCCCATCTGCAGGCGGCGCCAGGCGTCGTCGTTGTTGTGCAGGCCCTTCCAGTCGCCGTTGGTGGCGTAGTACTTCTGCAGCTGCTGCGCGAGCCAGTCCATGCGCCGGATCTCGATCTCGGCCACGTAGGAGCCCAGGCCGCGTTGCAGCGCGATGATCGACAGGCCCGCGAAACTGATCAGCAGCACGATCAACAGCGCGGCCAGCGCCAGGAAGATCTTTCTGGAAAGGGTCAGGTGAGGCATGGGCTCGGGGGAGGCATTGCCGCATTCTGCGGCATGCATGGCGGACGGGCGAGGGGAGGCAGGGTGGGTCGACAGCCGATCATCGCGGCCGAATGTGGAGGAATCTGGGAGAAATGTTCTCCATCATTTCTCCCCGATCGGGCTGCACGATGCGTCCCATGACTCCGCACATGGACCTGCCGCTGTCGCTGCTGCTGGCGATCACGGTGTTTTTCTGGCTGCTCGCCCAGGCCTGGACACTGATCGTCTTCTGGGCGGAGAGCCGGGCCACGCGGCCCTCCCCGCCCGATGCGGCGGAAGAAGAAAAACGCAATCCATGACGACTCTTCCCGAATCCCAGGCGCCCATCGGGCGCCGCGGCCTGCTGGCCGCTCTCGGCGCGGCCGGCCTCTCGGCCGCCGCGAGCCCGGCACCCGCTGCCGCGCGCCAGCTGCCGCTTACCGCGCAGACCACCGAAGGGCCCTACTACCTCGACCTTGCCCTGGAGCGTTCGGACATCACCGAAGGACTCGACGGCGTGCCGCTGGAGGTGCGCTTCACCGTGCGCGACGCGGCGGGCCGTCCGCTGCCGAAGCTGCGCGTGGACCTCTGGCACTGCGACGCGCAGGGCCGCTACTCGGGCTTCGGCGAGCAGGGCGACGACCGCGCGCTCTCCTTCGAGGGCAAGACCTTCCTGCGCGGCAGCCAGCGCACCGACCGCGAGGGCGCGGTCTTCTTCCGCAGCGTGTATCCGGGCTGGTACGCGGGGCGCACCACGCACATCCATTTCAAGGTGATCAACGGCGCCCGTGCGGTGCTCACCTCGCAGTTCTTTCTGCCCGATGCGCTCAGCGAGTTCCTCTACACGCAGGTCTCGCCCTATCAGCGCTCGCGGCTGCGCGACACGCTGAACAGCGCCGACGGCATCGCACTGAAGGCCGGAGCCACGGTGCTCGGCTCGGTGCGCGAGGAGCGCCAGCGTTATGTCGCCACGCTCGCGCTGGTGGTCGACCCGGCGGCGAGCCCGGCGATCGACCGGCCGCCGCGTCCCGGCGGTCCGCCGCACGCGGGGATGCCTCCCGGAGGCATGCCGCCCGACGGCCTGCGCATGCCGCGTCCGCGCTCGCCGGAGGGCGCGGCGCGCATACGCGCGATCGTGCCGCCGCGCGCCGAAGGCTGAGTGCCTGGCCTCTTTCAGGCCGGCCGCTCCGCGAAGCTGAAGCCCACGCCGTAGACCGAGCGGATCCACTCGTGCGAAGGCACGGCGGCCGCCAGCTTCTTGCGCAGGTTCTTGATGTGGCCGTCCACGGCGCGCTCATTGACGTCGAAGGCTTCCGGAAACGCCGCCTCGAGCAGCTTGGAGCGCGTGAACACCCGGCCCGGGTCGCGCGACAGCGCCCGCAGCAGCAGCAGTTCGCGGCGCGTCAGCGTCAGCGCCTGCCCTTCCAGGCAGGCATTGCCGCGCGGATCGTCGAAGCGCACCGCCGTCGAGGGCCTGGCGACGCTGTCGCGCCACTGCGAGTGCCGGCGCAGCACCGTCTGGATGCGCGCCACCACCTCGCGCGGCGAGAAGGGCTTGCAGACATAGTCGTCGGCACCCATGTCCAGCGCCAGCAGGCGGTCGGCCTCGTGGCTGCGCCCCGTCAGCATGATGATCGGGTGGTTGCAGTGCGATCGCACCTTCTCCAGCACCCGGATGCCGTCGATGCGCGGCGGCACCACGTCCAGCAGGGTGAGCGCCGGGGGCTCGCCCAGGATGCGCTCCAGCGCGGCCTCGCCGTCGCCGATGCGCTCGATCTCATGGCCCGCGCCGAGCAGGTGGCCCAGCAGCAGCGAGGCGCTGTCGTGGCGTTCGTCCTCCACCAGCAGGATTCGACCCATGGCCAGGACTCCTTGCGCTCAGAACGAGGTTCCGATCTGGAACTGGAAGCGCTGCGTGCGGTCGGCCGCGATGTTGTTGGCCGTGTCTTCCTTCTGGTAGATCAGCGGCACCGCGTAGGCCAGCCGCAGCGGCCCCAGCGGCGAGATCCAGCTGATGCCGATGCCGGTGGAGGCACGGATGCGGTTCTGCGCCTTCCATTGAGCATCCGTCATGCCGGCCGTGCGATCGGCGAACACGTTGCCCGCGTCGAAGAAGGTGTACAGCCGCAGCGTCTTGTCGTTGCCCGCGCCCGGGAAGGGCGTGCTGAACTCCATGTTGAAGATCGCCTTGCGCGTGCCGCCGAGCGCGCCTTCGGTGACCGAGTCCTTCGGGCCCAGCGAGTTCTGCTCGAAGCCGCGGATCGAGCCCAGGCCGCCGGCGTAGAAGTTCTTGAAGATCGGATAGGTGCTGTCGCCCAGCGCGCGCGCATAGCCGAGCTGGCCGTTGATGGCCAGCGTGTACTGCTTCGACAGCGGGAAGTACTGCTGGTACTGGTAGTTGGTCTTCAGGTAGCGCAGCTCGCTGCCCACGCCCATCTCGAGGTTGGCGCTCTGCAGGCGGCCGCGCGTGGGCACCAGCGCGCTGTCGCGGTCGTCGCGCGACCAGCCCAGCGTGGCGGGGATGGCGATCATGCTCGACTTGGCGCAGCTCACGCTCGGGGCGGTGCCCGTGCACTTGAAGTAGTCGAGGTACGCCTGCGGCGTGGCGGTGTACACGTACGAGCCGTCGACCAGCGTGTAGGTGCCGTTGGTGCCGGGCGTGAACGACCAGCGCTCCAGCCCGATGCCCAGGAACACCGTGTCCTGCTCGCCCACCGGGAAGCCGAAGCGCACGGAGCCGCCGTCGCTCGCGAGCTTGTAGTTGCCGTCGGCCTCGTAGTAGGGCCGCGTGGTGGTGTGGAACACGTTCAGCGTGCGCGAGATGCCGTCCTTGGTGAAGTACGGGTCGGTCGCCGTGAGCGAGATGGTGCGGTTGTACGAACTGGTGTTCACGCTCAGGCCGAGGTAGTTGCCGCTGCCGAACACGTTCTCCTGCGTGATGCCGAAGGTCAGAGAGACCTTGTCGGTGGAGGAGTAGCCCGCGCCCAGCTGCAGCGAGCCGGTGGGCTTCTCGGTCACGTTCACGGCCAGGTCGACCTGGTCGGGCGAGCCGGGCACGTCGACGGTATCGACGTTCACGTCGGTGAAGAAGCCCAGGCGGTCGACGCGGTCGCGCGAGGCGCGGATCTTGTTGCCGTCGTACCAGGCGCCCTCGTACTGGCGGAACTCGCGGCGGATCACTTCGTCGCGCGTCCTGGAGTTGCCGCCGATGTTGATGCGCCGCACGTAGGCGCGGCGCGAAGCCTCGGCCTTCAGAACCAGCGTCACGCGATTGTTCGCGCGGTCTATCTCCGGGTCGGCCTTCACGCGCGCGAAGGCGTAGCCGAAGGTGCCGAAGTAGTCGGTGAAGGCCTTGGTGGTGGCGGCCACGTCCTCGCCGTTGTAGGGGCGCCCGGGGCGGATGGTCACCAGCGTCTTGAACTCGTCCTCGTGGCCCATGTAGTCGCCCGCGAGCTTCACGCCGGCCACCACGAACTTCTCGCCTTCCGTGATGTTGATCGTGAGGGTCAGGGTCTGGCGGTCGGGTGAGATGGCGACCTGCGTCGAGTCGATGCGGAACTCCAGGTAGCCGCGCGTGATGTAGTAAGAGCGCAGCGTCTCCAGGTCGCCGTTGAACTTGGTGCGCGAGTACTGGTTGGACTTGGTGTACCAGTCGAGCCAGCCGCCCGTGTCCTGGTCGAACAGGTCGAGCAGCGTGCTCTCGCTGAAGGCCTTGTTGCCGATCACGTGCACTTCCTTGATGCGCGCGGGCTCGCCCTCGGTCACCGTGAAGGTCAGGTTCACGCGGTTCTTCTCCAGCGGCGTGACGGTGGTGATGACCTGCGCGTTGTAGAGGCTGCGGCTGATGTACTGCCGCTTGAGCTCCTGCTCGGCACGGTCGGCAAGCGCCTTGTCGTAGGCCTGCCCGTCGGCCAGCCCGATCTCGCGCAGCGCCTTCTGCAGCGCGGCCTTGTCGAATTCCTTGGTTCCCACGAAGTCGACGTCGGCGATGGTGGGGCGCTCTTCCACCACCACCACCAGCACGTTGCCGTTCACGTCGATGCGCACGTCCTTGAAGAGGCCGAGCTTGAACAGCTCGCGGATGGCGGCGCTGCCGCGTTCGTCGCTGTAGGTGTCGCCGGCTCGCAGGCCCATGGTGGCGAAGACGGTGCCGGCTTCGACGCGCTGAAGGCCTTCGAGCCGGATGTCCCTGATGGTGAACGGATCGAATGCCCAGGCGGGAGAAGCGGCGATGGAGGCAAGCAGCACGGCTGCAGCTGCGAGTGACTTGGGAAACTGCATCGCCGCATGGTTCCCGCCAATGTCGGAGAAATTTGGGACTTTTCCCCGCCCGCCCCGGAGTGCTCGGGGTCTTTACCTCGGCTTTGCCTTACTGCAACCCCATTGCGTTCGGCGCGGACCATGCCGGCATCGCGACGGCTTCCGGCACCTGGCCGCTTCTTTCGCGGCAGTTGCGCAGGTGGTCGTCGATCGTCAGGTCGCCCTGTATCTCGAGCAGGCGCTCCACGGTGCGGTCGACGGCCCTGTCGTCCAGCAGCGGGTAGTTGCGCGCGAGGCGGCCGTTGTTGCGCACCAGGCGCGCGATGTAGGGCAGGTCCTGCTGCGTGATCACGGCTGCAGGCATCACGCCCTCGAGCTCGATGCCCTCGCAGGGCAGCAGCACGAAGTACTGCAGCCGCAGCTCGTCGGAAAGCAGGGCGCGCAGCTGCGAGGTCTTGCGTCCGCCCTGCCATGCGGGGTCTTTCACCTCGCGCGCGCTCTTGCCCCCGTGCAGCCGCAGGAACCAGCGCGGCGGGGACTGGTCCGACTTCTTGCGGTAGACGAAGGCGTTGCGCCAGGCCTTGATCTCGAAGAGGTAGACGCCGGTCTCGCACACCAGCACCGCGTCGATGCGCGCGGTGGGCACCGTGTGGCCCTCGGGCATCGGGATGATGAGGTTGCGAAGAATGCGCAGGTACGAAAAGGTGGGGCTGAACGCGTTGGCGAGCTGCTGCACACCCAGCGAGGTGGCGGTAGTGCTTGGCGGCAAGGCGATGGTCATGGAGAGCTCCTTCGATCGCAGGAGCATCGCGCCGCTTTTGGGAGACTTCTTGAACGAGGTGTTTCCTTCGGTCGATGGCGACGGTTTGCGTGCAAACAACAGTTCTCGCAAAGCAATGGTCAACCACAAGATTCCTCCGAATTTGAACGGGACCATGCGTGTCGGCTGCTCGATGGAGAGCCGCTGCAACTGGAGAACCCTGAATGAAGAAAACCCTCACGGCATTCGCTGCCCTGGCCGTCTGCGGCCTGGCTTCTGCCCAATCGTCAGTCACGTTGTTCG